>CAZQFA010000001.1:0-20830 GCA_964592245.1 uncultured Pseudohongiella sp.
TCGGTGTAGTTACGCGAACGACGCGGGTCATCCAGAGTACGCCGGTCATTGATACAGACGCGCACTTCATGGGCATCGAAATCTTCTTCGGCAATGAAGCGCACATTATTGGTCGCTACCACCGGGCATTCGTGTTCCAGCGCCAGGCGCACCGCCGCCGCGATATAAAATTCCTCGTCTTCCTTGCCGATGCGCTGAAGCTCGAGATAGAAACGATCCGGGAACAGTGCCTGCCATTGTTGCAGCAAGCGCCCCGCTGTTTCCGTCTCATTGGCCAGCAGGGCTTTACCGATATCACTGTGCTGGGCACCGGACAAGGCGATAAGCCCATCGGTGCGCCCATCCAGCCAGTCCATGTTGAGGATTGGTTCGGCGTGGCCGCCGGCGCGCGTGTAGAGCTCGGAAATAAGATTGGTCAGATTGAGATAGCCCGTCTCATTTTGCACGAGCAGTACCAGCTGGGTTTGCACGCCATCGGCGCTTTCCACCAGCACATCACAACCGGACACCGGCTTGATCCCTGCCCACATGGCGGCACTGTAGAACTTGATCAGCGCGAACATGTTGGCCTGATCGGTCAATGCCACTGCCGGCATCTGCAGCTCGCGCAAGCGCGAAATCAATGGTCCGATGGTCACCAGACCGTCATGGATGGAGTATTCGGTATGTAATCGAAGGTGGGCGAAGGGTTGCGTCGGCGGGGCGTCAGGCATGGTCTAATTATTATGGTTTGCGCGTACAGGCTCAAGGCCGAATTGTGGTTCTTTTCTCTGCGCCGAGGAATGCGCAGTTGCGGGTCGCCAAAGTATAGCGTGTTAACCGCGCTCCGCCGCCGCCAGCGTCCGCGCCACCGGCCCGAATGAGCGCCGGTGAATGGGGCACGGCCCCAGTTTCTGCAATGCTTGTATATGTACTGCCGTGGGATAGCCCTTGTGTTTGGCAAAGCCGTAGCCCGGATAACGCAACTCCATGGCCAGCATCTCTTCGTCCCGCGTCACCTTGGCAATGATCGAGGCGGCGGCAATCTCCGGCACCAGAGCGTCGCCACCGACTACAGCCTGACTGCGGTAGCCCCAGACAGGACAGCGATTGCCATCGACAAAGACAAACTCGGGTTGCAATGCCAGCGCTCCCACTGCCCGCTGCATGGCCAGCATGCTGGCTTGCAGAATGTTCAACTCGTCAATCTCCTGCACCGACGCCCGGCCAACAGCCCAGGCTCTGGCATGCAGTTTGATCTGTTCGCAGCAGCGTTGCCGGGCACGCTCGGTCAGCTTCTTGGAGTCATTGAGTTCGGCAATCGCTATTTCCGGATCCAGCACAACGGCTGCCGCCACCACATCGCCGGCCAATGGCCCTCGCCCTACTTCATCAGTGCCCGCGCGCAACAGAGGAATATCCGCCGCCACTTCAAAACTCAATTGCGACGAACTAGCCATCACTCTGTAATGCCGGCAGGGTTGGTGATCAGTTTGGCGATGGCCGCCGCGGCTTCGCTCGAAGCATCACGGCGTAACAAGCGATGCAGGCGATCAAACTCGGCCAGCATCTCGTCTTCGTTTTTTTTGCCGGCAAAGAATTCGACAATCTCATCACGCAGCACCCCCACAGTGACAGCCGATTGCAAGTACTCAGGCACCAGTTGTTTCTGCGCCAACAGATTGGGTAACGCGACCCAGGGAATCTTCACCATACGTGAGGCTAGAAAATACGTGAGTGTTGCCAGCTTGTAACACACCACCATCGGCCGTCGCAGCAACATGGTTTCCAGTGTAGCGGTGCCGGATGCCAGAAGCACCAGATCCGCTGCTGCTATTGCCGCCTGGGAATCATCAACCAGCTGGAAATGATTGGCGCTGAACACATTGGCAGCGGACAGCTGATTCGCAATTTGCTGACGTGCTTCCGGACCGGCACAGGGGATGACGAAGCGCAGTGCCGGGCAGTGCTGCTGCGCCTCCAGAGCGGCGCCGATGAACGTCGGCCCCAGGCGCTTGATCTCCCCGCTGCGACTCCCTGGCATCAAGGTCAGTACTTGCGCATCCGAGGGCAAACCCAACTGTTGACGGAAACTGGCGCGATCATTCTCCAGAGCGATGCTGTCGGCCAGCGGATGGCCCACGCAGCGCACGGCGATACCATGCTGCTCGTAGACAGCCGTCTCGAACGGGAACAAGGTCAGCATCAGGTCTACTGCTTGCTTGATACCGTGTATGCGTTTTTCCCGATATGCCCACACGCTGGGGCTGACATAGTGAACTGTCTTGATTCCCGCCGCCCGCAGCCGCTTTTCTATACGCAAATTAAAATCGGGCGAATCAATACCAATGAACACCGCCGGCGGGTCGGCGAGTAGCGTTTCTTCAACCTTGCGTTTGATGCGCAGCAGCTCTGGCAAGCGCCCCAGCGGCTCGACAAAACCCATGACGGACAAGCGCTCCATGGGAGCCAGCGAGTGGCAGCCAGCGGCAATCATCAAGGGACCGCCGATACCGATAAACTCGGCATCAGGGAAGTGTTTTTTCAATGCAGCAATGAGGCTGGCGCCAAGGATATCACCGGATTTCTCACCAGCAAGAATGGCGATGCGCTGACGTGGCACGGATTGCACGGCCTCGTCAGCTGGCTTTGAAGTCGCTGGTTCAGAGGCCATGGTCTCTATTCCGCTGTATGATGAGTGAGTGAGCGCAGCGTGCCGCGAGCAACAGCTGCCTAGCGGTGGATGCCCTTTTCCGAGGACTCCAGTGAATTCACCAGTATCTCCAGTTCCGGACAACTCTCCGCCATCACCTTCAGCTGATCAATGGCTTCCTGCAAACTGAAGTTACGCTTGTAGATAATCTTGAAGGCTTCACGAATTTCGGCAATCGCTTCTTTGGAGTAGCCGCGCCGTTCCAGTCCGATGGCGTTGATGCTGCGCACGGTTGCAGGCCGGCCACTGACGATCATGTAGGCTGGCACATCATTGGAGATATGGGTCATACCACCGATCATGGCGTGGGCGCCGATTTTCAGAAACTGGTTCACACCGGCATAACCACCGAGAATGGCCCAGTCATCGACTTGCACGTGACCGGAAATTCCGACGTTGTTGGCAAATACCGTATGGCTGCCAACAATGCAGTCATGGGCGATATGCACATACGGCATCATCAGATTGTCATTACCAATACGCGTGACACCGCCGGCAACGCCGGTACCCCGATGCAGGGTTACCCCTTCACGAAAGACATTGTCATCGCCGATTTCCAGCCAGGTTTCTTCCCCTTCAAACTTTTTATCTGCCGGGTCTTCCCCCACTGAGCTGAACTGAAAGATTCGATTGTTCTTGCCAATCTTGGTGTGACTGCGAATGACAACATGAGAATCGATCACGGTACCGCTGCCAATGGTCACTTCCGGACCAATGACACACCAGGGGCCTATAGTGGCATCGTCGGCTATGTTGGCACTCGCATCGATGCGGGCTGATTCATCGATCGACATTAACCTGCCTCTCTGCACACATGATTGTCATGGTACCGACCAACTCGTCGCCAACAGATGCCTTGGCGGCAAACTTGTAGATGCCGCGGCGATTGGTGATGACTTCCGCCTCCAGCATGAGGCGATCACCGGGTACCACTGGCCGGCGCAAGCGCACATCATCGGCGCCTACGAAGTAATACAGATAACCGTCAGCCGGTTTCTTTTCCTGGCTCTTGAAGCCCAGCACACCAGCCGCCTGAGCCAGCGCTTCGATAATCAAAACACCGGGCATGATGGGTTGATCGGGAAAATGGCCTTCAAAGAAGGGCTCGTTCACAGTGACGTTTTTGTAGGCAACGATCGATTTGCCAAGCTCCATCTCAACGACACGATCTACCAGCAGAAAAGGGTAGCGCTGCGGCAGGTACTCTTTGATCTCTTCGACATTCAATAACATAAAATTTCTCTATTCTTTATTCCGCGGGCTACCCGGGACTTCACTCTAATTAATCCTTATCGGACTGTTTTTCGATTTCTTTGAGTCTTCTTGCGATGCTGTCCAGTTGCTGGAATCTGACAATATTGCGCTTCCACTCTGATGTGCGCATCTGCCCGGTACCGGAGGAATAGCGACCCGGCTCCAGAATTGACTTGCTAACCAGTGACATCGCGCTCACCTGCACACCATCGGCGATGGTGATATGACCAACCGCTCCACTGGCGCCACCCATAATGCAATTCTTGCCAAGCGTTACACTGCCTGCCAGCGCGGTACAACCGCAGATGATTGAGTTCTCACCAATATGACAGTTGTGCGCGATCTGCACCTGATTATCTATCTTGACCCCACGTTCTATTACAGTGTCTTCGATAGCGCCACGATCAATAGTCGTGCCTGCTCCGATCTCAACGTCCTCGCCAATACGCACACTGCCTAACTGGTAAATCTTGACAGACTTGCGACCGTCGAACGCAAAGCCGAAGCCGTCCGCACCAATTACCGAACCACCATGAATAGCGACCCGATCAGCCAGCTGCACGTCATGGTAGAGCGTCACATTGCCATGCAAATGACAGTCGGCGCCAATTTGCACATTGGCCCCGATCGAACAACCCGGCTCAATGACTGTACGATCACCGATACGAGCACCGGAAGCCACATAAACGTTGGCGCCTATACTGGCGGTGGGAGAGACAGTTGCGCCCTCCTCAACTACAGCGGTCGGATGCACGCCTTGCTTGCTGAACGCGCGCTCGTAAAACAGAGCGCTCGCCTTGGCGAAGCTGACATAAGGCGATTCAGATACCAGCGAGCTTACCGGACAGTTGTCGACAAAATTGGCAGTCAGAATGACAGCCGCCGCCTGGCAGGCGGCGAGCTGGTCTACGTAAGAAGGGTTGCTTAGAAAGCCGATCTGGTCGGGGCGGGCATTGTTCAGAGTACCCAGCCCGCTTACGACACAAGTTGCATCACCAACCAACTCCAATTCAAGATGCTTAGCTATCTCACCAAGGGTATAGCTTTTCATGTGTCACCTGACACCATAATGAAGTGTTGCGTGGTTTTAGTTGCTGCCCTGCGCCTGGGCATTTTCGTTCAGCTTGGCTGTGACTTGCGCGGTAATATCAAGCACCGGCGCAAAGTACGGCGTGGCATCGGCATTGAGAATCAGGTCATAACCACCTTCCGCCACAACGTCACTGACGGCCGCCGCCAGTTCTTCCTGCATGCTTTGCAGGAATTGCTGATTCTTTTCTTGCAGTGCAGTTTGTACGCGCTCCTGAATCAGCTGCAGTTGAACTTGCAGATCCTGGGCATTGGAATTCATACGACGAATCTGCTCTTGCGTCATCACCGCTTCATTCTGGCGAAATTCCTGCTGTAAGGCTTGTAGCTGTTGCGTCAGTTCTGTCGCCCGCGTTTCATCTTCAGCAAATTCCTGCTCAAGCTCTTCCTGTACCACACGCGCGGCGTCGGAATTGAACAGTGCTTGTAGCGCATTAAGAACGCCAATTTTTGTGCCTTGTGCATGTACCGACTGCGTCGCAAATACGAGGCCGAAGCATACGAGCAATAACTTCATCTTGTTCACAGTAAATCTCCAGTTAATCGCTAGAGTGCGGTCATCATGCTTTTATGCCTGACGCACTGCACTGCTCTGTTAGTCGTGACCAGGCTCGTTTAGAAACCTGTGCCCACAGTGAAATCGAACTGTTTGGTGTCGTCGCCGTCTTTACCAAAAGGTTGCGCAACATAGAAAGTAAGCGGACCGAATGGAGACAGGTAAGTCACACTGACACCTGCTGAGTATCTGATTTCTTTGAAATCGAAATCGCTACATTTGTTGAGAGCTACCTGACGCTCCGTACAGCTGTCTGAGAAGACATTGCCGGCGTCGATGAAAAAGGCCGATCTGACTCGACTCCTGTCATCGATGAACGGAATCGGGAACAGTAACTCCAACGTAGCAGTTGTCAATATGTTACCACCAAAGCTGTCAAAATCCTCGTCCAGGAAGAAATTTTGCACCGCCAGCTGCACTTGCGGGTTGCCATCAGCACCGATGACCTGATTGCCATCGGCGTCCAGGACCGGGGCGGTTTCATAACCCACTTCGTTGGTAAACAGTGCAGACCCGTCTTCGCGGCGAATGATTTCACCGTTCTCGTCGCGTTGCAGACTGATATTGCCCTGGGTCAGATAGCGGCCGCCTGCTGTGCTGCTTGGACCAAGGCTGTTCTCGTCAAACCCACGAATCTGACCGCCACCGGAAATCAGGCCGCCAGCGAAGAAGTTATTGAAGAACGGCAATTCTCCCGTGTCACCATAGCCCAGACCGTAGCCCAGGTTGGTGCGTAATGCGATTACCCAGTCTCTGTTCGCGGTGATAGGCCAGTATATCTGGTTGGAGTAGTTCAAGCGGGCGTATTCGAGGTCACTGCCCGGCAAGGTCACTTCCAGCCCAATTTGATGCAACATACCGTCGTTGGCCAATTGACCACGATTCAACGTGTAATGCGTCCAGTTACCGGTAATTGTAAAATTATCGAAGGTATCGCCATAGCGATCCACAAAGCCAGGATCTGCATTCTGATTCAGGAATTCCTGTTCCAAATCGGCCACATTGCCAAGTACGGAATCACGCACCGGCCCGTTGAACGGATTGGCATTGGGCGGTTCAATAACATACTTGTCAATGCCCTGGAAGAAAAAGGGGCTGGAGATAATTTCCTGCACCGAGCCCAGGCCCGCGCTCAATTCTGTATGGGTGAATCCCAGATCGAAACCAAGAGACTGCACTTCACTTAGCGGATAGCTGAAACTGAGTGAGCCACCGTAAGTCGTCGTGTTGAAGTTGGAGACGTTAAACGGCGAATCGATTTCCTGGGCAAAGACATTGAAGCCACGACTTACGCCGTCAGGCGTAAAGTACGGATCTACGTAGCGGAAATTAAGGCCTTTCTGGAAACGGCTCTTGTTTACACCGATAGCAATCGTGCGCCCGGTACCGAGAAAGTTTTGCGCCTGCAGACTGGAGCTGATGAAGAAGTTGCCGCCACCGCCAGTACCCACCTGAAAATTCACAGCGCCGAAATTTTGTTCGGCCACCGAGTAGTTAACATCTATCTGGTCTTCAGTACCGGGGACTTCTTCGGTTTCCACTTCCACCGTCTCGAAATAACCAAGCCGTTCCAGGCGCACCTTCGATTGTTCTATTTGCAGACTGGATGCCGGCGCCGATTCGAGTTGGCGCATTTCCCGGCGCAGTACGTCATCGGCGGTGGCGAGATTGCCGGTGAAACTGATGCGATTGACGTAGGTACGATTACCCGGCTCGATAAAGAAAGTGACGTCCACAGTCTGGTCTTCGTCATTCACTTCCGGCACGCCAGTGGCTTCGGCGAAGGCATAACCCAGATTGCCGAGGAACTGCACCATGATCTCTTCGGTACCAGTAACCAGCCCTTGTGAATAGATCTGACCCGGTTGCACGAAAATAGCAGCGCGCAACAGGTTTTCCGCATCGACCAGATCGCCCGCCAGATCGACTTCATTGACGACGTATTGATCGCCCTCATTGACGTTAATCGTGATATACACTTCACGGCGATCCGGGGTAATGGAAATCGGCGTGGAATCAATACTGAACTCAACATAGCCATTGTCGAGGTAGTAAGACTCAAGACGCTCAAGGTCGCCGGAGAATTGTTCGCGCGAATAACGGTCGCGACGGCTAAGGAACAGATACCAGGGCTTGGTGCCCAGCTCAAACAAACCAAGCAACTCGTCTTCCGGGAAGGCTGTATTGCCAACGATGTTGATATTGCGAATGCGGGACTCTTCGCCTTCGTTAATATCGAGGCTGATCGCTACCCGGTTGCGCGGCAGCTCTTCGACTTCGACATCGACCGAAGCACCATAGCGTCCGCGTGATGAATACACATCCTGAATACCCTGCTGAATCGCTTCCAGCGCGGCGCGGGTAAATATCTGGCCTTCAGCAATGTCGGCCGAGGCCATGTTGTCGATGATGTCCTCGGTCTCCAGCACGCTATTGCCTTCGATAGTGATTTCCGCCACCGAGGGACGTTCCAATACTGTGATGACGAGGATGTTGCCCTCTCGCGCCACTTCGATCTCGTCAAAGTAAGCCGACTCGGACAAAGCACGAATAATTTCCGCAGGCGTGGTAGCAGTGACCGTGTCCCCGATACCGACCGGCAACAGGTTATAGATAATACCGGGCGAGATACGCTGATAACCATCGACGATGATATCGGCGATCGTAAACGTCTGTGCTTGCGCGGTGCCGCTCAGGCCGAACGCGAGCAGTAAAGAAAATACCAATTTCTTCATGTGATTATGAATACTCGATTAAGTCTTGTTTTCTTAAGCGGCGGGTTTAATTTGAGTCGAATTACAATAACCGGCTTACATCGTTATAAATGGCCAGGACCATGATCCCGGAAATAATCAACAAGCCCAACTGCAATCCCCAGGCTTGTACACGTTCTGGCACAGGTCTTCTTGTTACCCCTTCGATGATGTAGTACAGCAAATGACCACCATCGAGTACTGGTATCGGCATCAGGTTCAGTACCCCAAGCGAGATACTGAGCAGCGCCAAAAAGCCCAGATAGACATCCAGTCCGTAGCTGGCGGTTTCCCCCGCTACCTGGGCGATTGTTATCGGGCCATTGATGTTTTTCACCGAGATCAGGCCCACAATCATCTTCTTCACAGAGTCCAGCACGAAGACCGACTTGTCCCAGGTCTCGCTGATTGCCGGACCGATGGCCGCCAACGGTCCGAAGCGGATTTCCCGCTGCCGTTCAGCTGGCACCAGTTCACTGTAACTGGCCGGCTGTACCGAGGCACCAATACTGCCAATCGTGTTGCCATCCCCCACGCTTACTGCACGTGGCCGCACTGTCAGGGCAACCTGATCGTCCCCCCGTTGGACAACCACCGGCAGTGAGAGTTCCGGGCTGGAACGAATGATATCAACCCAATGACTCCAGCCGAGGACGCGTTCTCCCGCAACACTCAAAATCAGGTCATTGGCTTGCATGCCGGATGCCGCAGCGGGCTGATCCGGGAAGACTTCAGCGATGCGCGCTGGAATCTGAATCTGGATGATGCCGAGGTCGGATACCGGGTTGGGCTCCGTTTCGCCGCGCATCCAGCCACTCAGGGGAATGCGCACATCGCGCAAGGCACTGGCATTGGCCGGATCGACAGTCAGGGTAAGATCGCCTGTCTCGCCCATTCTGGCCAACATGCGCAGGGTTACCTGTTGCCAGATGATGGTTTCTACGCCATCGACGGCAACGATCTCGTCCCCTTCTCGCAACCCTGCCGTGGCCGCCGGTGATTCATTCATCACACCACCGATCACCGGCGCAATGCCGCTGATGCCATAGGACACATTAATGACCCAGAAAACGAAAATCGCCAATAAAAAGTTGGCGACAGGACCGGCCGCGACAATGGCCATGCGTTGCCACAGCGGTTTATAGGCAAAGGAGAGATGACGCTGGCTGGCCGGGACTTCGCTGGGGGCATCGACATTGGTGTCTTCCTGGCCCAGCATTTTCACATAGCCGCCCAAGGGAATGGGCGCGATGACGTATTCGACGCCGTCTTTGCCTACCCAGGTTTTTGCAGCTTTGCCGAAACCGATGGAGAAGCGCAATACCTTGACGCCACAACGCCGGGCTACCCAGAAGTGGCCGAATTCGTGGATGGTCACGAGGATGCCCAGGGTGACGATCAGGGCAGCTATACTGATGATGATTTCCAGCATGTCAGATGGCGTACAACCGAAGCGCCTGACGAGGCTCGGCCAGCTAGTGAAACTCCTTGATAATCAGTTCTTTAGCGAGATTTCTTGCGCGGCTATCGCAGTCCTGAATAATAGCGAGACTTACCGCCGGTTCACAAGGTATTTTCGACAGCACGTCGGCTATTATTGCGGGAATGCGGGTAAATCCGAGCTGCTTGCTTAAAAAGGCCTCTACTGCCACTTCATTGGCGGCATTGAGGATCACCGGCGCGGTGCCGCCAGTGCGGGCTGCCTGCATCCCCAGTTGCAGACAGGGAAAGCGCTCCAGATCCGGTTCCATGAATTCCAGCGCCTCCTCGCGCGCCAGTTCCAGCAAACTGGCACCGGAAGGCATTCGGGCCGGGTAAGACAGGCCGTAGGCGATGGGAATGCGCATATCCGGGTTACCCAGTTGCGCCAATACCGAGCCATCGCAATAGTGCACCATGGAATGGACGATACTCTGTGGGTGGATCAGCACTTCCACCCGGTCGGCCGGCACGGTAAACAGGAAACAGGCTTCAATAAACTCCAGCCCTTTGTTCATCATGGTGGCTGAATCCACGGATATCTTGCGCCCCATGCTCCACTTCGGATGCTGACAGGCCTGCTCCGGGGTGACACCCAGCAGTTGGCCAACAGGCGTATTGAGAAACGGGCCGCCCGAGGCTGTCAGGACAATCTTGTCCACCGCCTGCAAATCAGAGCCGGCTTGCCCACCCCTCGTTCTGGGCAGACACTGGAACACCGCATTGTGTTCGCTGTCGATCGGAATGATCTCCGCCTCGTTAGCCGCCGCTGTCTCCATGAACAAGGCACCGGCCATTACCAACGCTTCCTTGTTGGCCAGCAAAATACGTTTGCCGGCCGCGACAGCTGCCATGGACGACGGCAGACCGGCAGCGCCAACAATGGCTGCCATCACAACATCGACCGGCTCGGCTGCCGCCACTGTGCACAGCGCCTCGGCACCACTGAGCAGTTCTGTTTCGCAGTGATTGTCGTCAAGCAATTGCTGCATGGTGGCGGCCTTGTCCGGGTCGCTTACCACCACGACTGCCGGTTTGAATTTCAGTGTTTGCTGCAGCAGTAACTCCAGATTTTGGTGTGCGCTGAGGGCGTAGACCTCAAACTGGTCGCTGTTGCTCACCACATCGAGGGTGTTTTGCCCTACTGAACCGGTAGACCCGAGGATTGTCAGTTGTGTTTTCGCTGTCATCGATCAGATATCCGTCAGTGTTACCAGCACCGTCAGGACAAAGGCCGGCGTCACCGCCATCAGACCATCGACCCTGTCCAGCAAGCCGCCATGGCCAGGCAAGATACTGCCACTGTCCTTTATCTGGCAATTACGCTTGAGCATGCTTTCAACCAGATCGCCGGTTACACCGAAAAACGTCACTGTCAGACTCAGCAAGATCAGGGCGATGCGCTGCCCTTGTTGCAGGGCGAAAACGTACTCATTCAACGCCCAGACCAGCAACACGCCGAGCGTAAAACAGGTGAGCAGGCCGCCCCAGACTCCTTCCCATGATTTGTTAGGGCTAAGTTTCGGTGCCAGTTTGGTATGCCCAAGAGCCATGCCGAAGAAATAGGCACCAATGTCCACAGCGGCCACCATAACGATCATGCCGATGACCAGATAACCGTTTGGCAGCAGGAACTTCAATTGCACGAGGCCAACCCAGGTGGGGAGCAATGCACATAACCCCATCAGCGCAATCTTCGACTGATTGTTCCATTTACCGGCGTTGGCGGGATAACCCCAGAGGATAAAAAAAGCGAGAATCCAGAACAGCAGGCCGAGGCTGAGAATGAAAGCAGTGCGCAAGTTATCCATGGACTGCGAACCGGGCAATACATCCAGCAGAAAGAACAGACCGACCACCATGGTACTGATGGTCAGCATGAACCCGGTCTTCGAGCGCTTTCTGTGTACGCCGATAAACCCGGCCCATTCCCAGGCGGCAAGCAGAACGATCACGGCGATAAATACAGCGAATGCAAAAGGCGATAGCATGGTGGTGGCCAGCACAAGACCACACATCAAAATCAATGCGGTAATGACGCGTTGCTTGAGGGCGCTACTCATCTGATGCATCGCCGCTATCGTGACCACCGAAGCGACGCTGACGACTGGCATAGTCGTCCAGAGCTAACTGAAATTGCTGGTCATCAAAATCAGGCCAGTAACAATCAGTGAAGTACAGTTCGGTGTAGGCAAATTGCCAGAGCAGGAAGTTACTGATGCGCCGCTCCCCCCCGGTGCGTATACATAAATCCGGATCGGGATAGTCAGGCAAAGAAGTATGACGGTGTAGCGTTTCAGCATCGATCTCATCGGCGCTGAGTTGGCCGGCAGCTACTTGCTCAGCCAACTGGCGAGCTGCCATGCTGATATCCCAACGGCCGCCATAATCGGCAGCGACAATGACTGTAGTACCCGTATTGTTTGCAGTCAGCTTTTCAACTTCTTCCATGTTCGCCAACAGCTTCTTCGAGAAATCCGTGCGGTTACCGATGAATTGCAGTTTCACATTATTGCGATGCATCTGCATGATCTCATGTCGCTTCAGCACCGACAGGAAAAGTGCCATCAGTCCCTGAACCTCGGTAGTCGGACGCAACCAGTTTTCACTACTGAAGGCGAACAGGGTCAGGTATTTGATATTACGGCGAACGCAGGAATTGACGATGGTGCGTGCGGCTTCGGCGCCATGACGATGCCCCGATTTGGTAGGTAAGCCACGGGCCTTTGCCCAGCGGTTGTTGCCATCCATGATAATGGCAACATGTTCCGGTAGATGTGAATTCGAATCAGGTGTCATTCTTTAACTTTGCCATCGTTACACAGACAACCTGAGGATGCCTTGGGAGAATTGATGAATCGCAATCATCTCTTCTAGATACTTAACAGGTCTGCTTCCTTTACCTGATAAGCTTCTTCAACGGCAGCGATGTATTTATCGGTCAGCTTTTGCACCTGGTCTTCTGCACGACGCTGCTCATCTTCACTGATTTCTTTCTCTTTCTCGAGATCTTTGAAATCCGAGTTGGCATCGCGGCGAATATTGCGAATGGCGATGCGGGCATTTTCAGCCTCGTTCTTCGCCTGCTTGGTGTATTCACGACGTGTTTCTTCTGTCAGTGGCGGCATGGGAACCCGGATGGTGTCGCCATTGTTGGAAGGGTTCAGGCCAAGATCCGATTTCATGATGGCTTTTTCGATTTCGCCAATCATGGGTTTCTCCCAGGGCGAGATAATCAGTGAACGGCCCTCTTCCACATTGACGTTTGCCAGTTGGTTCAGTGGTGTGTCAGCACCGTAGTAAGAAACCATTACCGAATCAAGCAAACTGGGATGCGCCCGCCCCGTACGAATTCGCTTGAAAGCATCTTCAAGGGAAGACAGGCTCTTTTTCATTCTGTCTTCAGCGTCCTTGATAATCTCATTAATCATTCTTGCTCTCCTGGTTCCTTACTTGTCTGTACAGCCGGTTATTCTTCAGCAAGCTGCACATTTTTAATCAATCAACGTACCGTCTTGTTGGCCCATGACGTTTTCCAGCAGTGCGCCGGGGCGATTCATGTTGAACACTTTTATCGGTATGTGGTGGTCGCGGCTCAAGCAAATAGCGGTCAAATCCATCACACCAAGTTTCTTGTCGATCACATCATCGTAACTCAGGTGATCGAATTTGACTGCATCAGGATTCTTGGCCGGGTCATCGGAATAGACGCCGTCCACCTTGGTTGCCTTGAGAATCAAGTCCGCATCGATCTCGATACCGCGCAAACAGGCGGCCGAATCGGTAGTGAAGAAGGGATTGCCGGTGCCGGCAGAAAAGATTACGACATCGCCAGAGTTGAGATGGCGGATCGCGTTGCGTCGATCATAGTGTTCGACCACGCCACTCATTTGAATGGCCGACATGACACGAGTGGGGATATTGGCCCGCTCCAGAGCGTCGCGCATGGCCAGCGCATTCATCACCGTGGCCAGCATGCCCATATGGTCGCCGGTTACACGTTCCATGCCCGCGGCATGGAGCAGCGCCCCGCGAAACAGGTTGCCACCACCGATAACCATGCCGACTTCAACACCCAGACCGACCAGCTGCCCGACTTCGACAGCCATGCGGTCCAGGACTTTCGGATCAATGCCAAAATCGGCCTCACCAGTCAGCGCTTCACCGCTGAGTTTAAGCAGGATGCGATTGTACTTGCGTTCCTTTTTTGGCATGTCGATTGATCCTTTTAGGTGGGATTAATTGAGCTGAGCAGCTACTTCGGCAGCGAAGTCCTCCTCTTCTTTCTCAATACCTTCCCCTACTTCGTAACGTACAAAGCTGACAATATCGGCACCTGCTTCTTTCAGCAAGTCAGCGATCTTGGTGTCCGGATCCTTGACGAAAGGCTGCTCCATCAGGCTGATCTCGGCAATGAACTTGCGCAGACGACCTTCGATCATCTTCTGGATAATCTCTTCCGGCTTGCCACTCTCGCGTGCCTGGGCAGAGTATATTTCAGATTCCTTGGCGAGCACATCTTCCGGTACGTCTTCAGCACGCACGCACATCGGATTAACCGCAGCAATATGCATGGCCACGTCGCGAGCCAGTGACTCGTCACCACCCTTCAGTGCCACCAGTACAGCGATCTGGTTGTTGCCGTGAACATAGCTCTCAACGATACCGTCGTTGGCATCTTCGAACGCCAGACGGTCAACGCGGCGCAGATTGATGTTCTCACCAATCTTTTGTACCAGTGCCGAACGTGCCTCTTCAATGCCACCTTCCAGCAAAGCCGCTACATCGGCTTCCTTATTGGTGAACGCAGCGTCCAGCGCCTGTTCGGAGAACGCCAGGAAGTTGTCATCGCGAGCAACGAAGTCAGTTTCGCTGTTCACTTCGATAATGACGCCGTAGTTGCCGTCTTCAGCAATTCGGGTCAGTACAGTACCTTCAGCAGCCACGCGGCTGGCTTTCTTGGCAGCTTTCAGACCACTTGCCTTGCGCAGGTCCTCAATTGCCTTTTCCATATCACCGTCAGCTTCGGACAGTGCTTTTTTGCAATCCATCATGCCAAGGCCGGTACGCTCACGGAGTTCCTTAACCATACTTGCTGTGATGTTAGCCATTGTTATGCCTCACTTTGAAACGTGCACCGCCATCGGGACGATGCAAAAACATTTATAAAAAAGGGGCTCTCGCCCCTTTTCCAGACAAATAGATGAGTTGGTTCGAGCCGAATCGGTTCCCTGATCCGGCTCCGGACCGCCTGCTAGGACTCGTCGTCAGCAGCTGCCTTTTTCTTGGCAGGCGCTTTCTTCTTGGCAGGGGCTTTCTTCTTCACTGCAGTCTTCTTGGCTGCAGCTTTCTTTTTGGCCGGCGCCTTCTGCTCGGCTTTGTCGGCAGCGGCATCTTTGCTTTCTGCTTCGGCGTCTGCAGCCGGGGCTTCCTCAGCCGCCGCTACTTCTTCTGCCGGCTCAGCTTTGGCTTCAGCAGCCTTGGCTTCTTCCTTCGGTGCTTCTGGCTCGTCATCGTCGATTTCGATGAACTCGCTATCAACAGAGCCCGGACCACTGCGCTTCTGACCAGTAACACAGGCGTCAGCAACCGCCGAGGCGTACAGCTGGATGGCACGAATCGCGTCATCATTGCCCGGAATCACATAATCAACACCATCCGGATCGCTGTTGGTATCGACAACGCCGATTACCGGAATACGCAGGCTGTTGGCTTCTGTGATGGCGATGCGCTCATGATCCACGTCGATCACGAATAGTGCATCAGGCAGCCCACCCATATCCTTGATACCACCGATACTGCGTTCCAGCTTGTCTTTGGCTCGACGCAGCATCAATGCTTCTTTCTTGGTCAGGCGATTGAAAGTGCCATCCGCTTCCTGGGTTTCCAGCTCTTTCAGACGCTTGATGGAACCACGAATGGTCTTGTAGTTAGTGAGCATGCCACCCAACCAGCGATGGTTGACGTAAGGCATCCCTGCACGCTCCGCTTGCTCGCGGATAATCTTGCCAGCTGCACGCTTGGTGCCGACGAAAAGAATTTTCTTCTTCTTTTCCGCCAGATCAGCAGCCTGCTCCAGCGCGGCGCTCATGGCCGGGACGGTGTGCTCAAGATTGATGATATGAATTTTGTTTCTGGCGCCAAAGATGTATGGCTCCATTTTGGGGTTCCAGTAGCGGCACTGGTGACCGAAATGCACTCCAGCACGGAGCATTTCTTTCATGCTTACGCTCATTTTGCTTCCTTTATCGGGTTAAGCCTCCATACACCCCATGAATCAACCCGAAACCATCTAGCCGTTTCAGGCACCCAGATCACATGTGACGGTGTATGTGCGACGTTAATTAAATAAATTTTCGCTGAAATCGCGACTTTCCTGACGGACAGCCGTTCCAGCGCGGCGCTTTATACCACAATTAGCCAGCATCGGAAAGCAATTTGCGCTCTGCCGCCGGTTCTGTAACGCCTATAAACCCTCGCCTCGCCGGCCATTGCGCCCTGCACTATCTACGAGTATGGCGTCTGTTTTACAATAACCGGCTTTTATCCTACGGCGCAGTGGGCATCCGACCCCTGTGCTGCACTGCAAACCGGGAAGTAATGACGATTCACATCAAAACGCCTGAAGAACTCGCCAAAATGCGGGTGGCCGGCAAACTGGCTGCTGAAGTACTGGAAATGATCGGCGAGCACGTCGTGCCGGGAGTGACTACCGGCGAGCTGGACCGCATCTGCCACAAATACATTGTCGAGGAGCAGCAGGCGATCCCCGCCCCGCTGAATTACAACGGATTCCCGAAGTCCATCTGCACTTCGGTCAACCATGTCATTTGCCACGGCATCCCCAGTGACGGCAAGGCCTTGAAGTCTGGCGACATCATCAATATCGATGTCACCGTCATCAAGGACGGCTACCACGGTGATACCAGCAAGATGTTTTGCGTGGGCGAAGTCCCCGATCACGCCAAGCGGCTGATTCGCATTACCCAGGAATGCCTGTACAAGGCCATTGCCATCGTCAAACCCGGCACCACACTCGGTGACATTGGCCACATCATTCAGCAACACGGCGAGGCTAACAACTATGCCATTGTCCGCGAGTATTGCGGCCATGGCATTGGCCGTATCTTCCATGAAGAACCGCAGGTATTGCACTACGGACGTCCTAATACCGGCCTCAAGCTGGTGGAAGGCATGACTTTCACCATTGAGCCCATGCTCAATGCCGGCAGTCGCTACACCAAGCTCTCCAAGAAGGATGGCTGGACGGTGACCACCAAAGATCGCCGTTTATCGGCGCAGTGGGAGCACACGCTGGCAGTCACCGCTGATGGATGTGAGATTCTGACACGGCGCAGTGACGAAACCCTGTGACTATCGACAGCTTTTCCATTACCGAACTGGAAGTTCAGGCCGAGTATTTACCCGATCGCGAACTGATTGACTTACAAGCGCTACGCGATCGTGTGCGCGAAGCCAGCAATCCGATTCCGGTCTTGCGTGAGGCAGTGGCCCAGGCAGACCAGACCCTCGACAACCGCTACAAGCAAAACGCCAACATCAATCACATCGTTCGCGGCCGCTCGTCCGTCATTGATGAAGTCCTGCGCCTCGCCTGGCAGCAACAGGACTGGCGCGATGCTGACAAGATCAGTCTGGTAGCCGTCGGCGGCTATGGTCGGGGCGAGCTATTACCCCATTCGGACATCGATCTGCTGATCCTGACGCGCAAAGACAATCATCGCAAGTACAGCGATACCATCTCCAGCTTTCTGACGATGCTTTGGGATATCGGCCTCGAAATTGGCCAGAGTGTGCGCTCCATCAAACAGTGTAAACAGGAGGCGGCCAAAGACATTACGGTGGTCACCGCCCTGATCGAATCACGCACTCTCATCGGCCCTGAGGAATTGCACGCGGACATGATGACGGCCATCAGCAGCAAGCGTGTCTGGCCAGTGAAAGAGTTCGTGCGCGCCAAGCTGGAAGAGCAGGCCGAGCGACATCGCAAATACCATGACGTGGACTACGCGCTGGAACCCAACGTCAAGACCTCACCCGGTGGCCTGCGCGATATCCAGACCATTGCCTGGGTGGCCAAGCGCAATTTTGGCGCCAGCTCCTTTCGCGATCTGGTGGAACTGGGTTTCCTGAAACCCTCTGAAGAAACCATGATCAACAAGGGCCAGCAATTCCTGTGGAAGCTGCGCTACGGGCTGCATTTGCTTGAAGGTCGCTGCGAAGACCGCCTGCTGTTTGACAAGCAACGGGAGTTGGCACTTCTGTTCGGCTATGAAGACGACGACAAGAGCCTGGGCGTGGAGAAACTGATGCAGCAGTACTACCGCTGTGTCGCCAATCTGCGCGAACTCAATGATGTGTTGCTACAGCACATGGACGAGGCGATTTTGCGTGCCGATGAGAAGACGCGCATCGAGCCGCTGAACAACCGCTTCCAGATTCATAACGACTACATCGAGGCTATCTACCCGGAAGTATTTCAACGCTTCCCGTTTGCCCTGCTGGAAGTCTTTGTATTGATGGCGCAGAACCCGAAAATTCAGGGTATGCGCGCCTCCACCATTCGCCTGATCCGCGAGAGCCGGCGCCTGATTGATGAGGAGTACCGCTCCGACATTCGCAACGTCACCCTGTTTATGGAGCTGTTGCGTTCGCCGCACCAGATGACTCTGCAACTGCGGCGCATGTCTCGCTATGGCGTGCTGGCCCGCTACCTGCCGGAGTTCGGCCAGATCACCGGGCAGATGCAACACGACCTGTTCCACATTTACACAGTCGATGCACACACCCTGCAAGTGGTGGAAAACATGCGCCGTTTTCTGCTACCGGAAGCGGAAGAGAAATTCCCCGTGGCGGCGCAATTGGCCAGGCATCTGCCGAAGCCCGAACTGCTCTATATTGCCGGTTTGTATCACGACATTGCCAAGGGTCGTGGTGGCGATCACTCCGAGTTGGGTAAAGCCGATGCCATTGCCTTCTGCGAACGGCACCGCCTCAGTACCTGGGACATGAAACTGGTTACCTGGCTGGTGGAAAAACATCTACTGATGTCGATGACAGCGCAACGCAAGGATATTGCTGATCCGGAAGTGATTCGCGAGTTTGCCGAAACCGTTGGCGACAAACTGCATCTGGATTATCTCTACACCATGACCGTCGCCGACATCTGCGCCACCAACCCCGAATTGTGGAACAGCTGGCGCGCCTCACTGATGCGCCAGTTGTACTTCAATACGCGACGCGCCCTGCGCCAGGGCCTGGATAACACCATCGATCGCGAAGACCGCATCGCCGACAAGAAAGACTCTGCGCTGGTCATGTTGCGAGCCAAAGGATTTGAAGATGATGTCATCAGTAAAATCTGGGCGCAGGCTGATGACGAATATTTTGTCCGCGAGTCGGCTGCCAATATTGCCTGGCACACTGAAGAGATTGCTGCGCACAAGGGTGACGCGCCGTTGATTGCCATTTCCGAATTCCAGACCACTCAGGGCGATGGTGGTGCAACCCAGGTATTCATCTATGCGCCTAACGCTGATTATCTGTTTGCCAACAGTACCGCCGCCTTCGAGCAACTGAATCTGAACATCCATGGCGCGCGCATTTTCACGTCGGCCGATGACTATTGCATGGATACCTATGCAGTACTGGAAGACGATGGCAGCCCGGTCGGTGACAATCCTGCGCGACTGCGCGATATCAGGGAGCGCCTGCTGAAGAATCTGGCCGACGGCAACAAGCCGATGACTCCAGCACGTATACGTCGCACGCGCAAGGACCGGTACTTCAGCAAGCCGATTGAGGCAACATTCAGCAACCCGGCCGGCAAGAATTATTCGGCATTGGAAGTGAACTGTTCCGACCAGCCAGGCATTCTCGCCTGTGTCGGTAAGGTATTTGCCGAGCACGACATCAACCTGAAAGATGCGCGCATTACGACGCTGGGAGAACGGGTGGAAGACTTGTTCTTCATTACCGATCAGAAAGGGAAACCGCTCAGCGATCAGACACGTATTGATGCCCTCCTGGCTGACATAAAATCGGAGCTGGAAGAAAGACTGGCGGATTAGCAGCCTGATTCGCCCTCACTGCAGGACAAGCCCATGATTATTCTCTACGGTATCGCCAATTGCGATACCATCCGCAAAACACGCAATTGGCTCGCTGAGCACAATGTCGACTATCAGTTTCACGATTACAAGAAAGCGGGTTGTTCAGGCGAGCTGGCGAAAACCTTGCTTGCCCGGTTCAGTGCCGACGAATTGATCAATAAACGTGGCACCACCTGGCGCAAGCTGCCAGAGAGTGACAAACAGGCGCTGGATGGCAACAAGGCCAGCGCATTAATGCAGCAGCACCCCTCCCTCATCAAGCGCCCCCTGTTATGCATCAACAACAACTGGCTATTAGGCTATGATACTGACCGCATGCAGCGCCTGATCAATCAATAACACACCGAATGGATACGGACATGAGTTCAGCAACACTTTTCAGCTACGGTATCGGCATCGCTACCACTAACAGTCAACAGGAAATCATTGAGGTTTTCTATCCGCAGCCGGTCATGCATCCGACTGCCGAGGTGAGCGAGATCCTGGGCAACCAATTTTCCGTGACCAGTGATGCTTGTATCACGCAAGAGCTCGACAGCAATGCCCGATCCAGTCTGCAGCAAGCGTTGCAAGGACACGACGACGCCACAGCCACGTTACTGGGAGCACTCGCGGATACGGCAAAAACGGTCGTGATCTGCATACTCAGCGCTGACATCGCTCCGGGCAGCGTCGCCGAGGTGTTCCTGAAGCTGCATTTACTGTCGCACCGGCTGGCCAAACCACAGACGCTGAAGCTGGATGGCATGTTCGGCATTCTCAAGAATCTGGCCTGGACCAATGTCGGACCGATAGATCTGGATGAACTCCCCGCCCGCCAATTACAGGCGCGCCTGAACAACGAGCTGCTGGATGTGCAGTGTGTCGACAAGTT
>CAZQFA010000001.1:20930-25024 GCA_964592245.1 uncultured Pseudohongiella sp.
CTCTATCGGCGTAACTCGATCTCTGGCGCCGTGGAATGTGTGCCGCTGAAAAGCCAGGTCAGCCTGAACGAAGAACTTCACAGCCACAACTAGGACCGCCCATGTCTGCCACTGTTGAATTAGCCCGGCAACTGATTGCCCGTCCCTCGGTGACGCCCAGTGATGAAGGTTGTCAGTCCATCATTGCCGCGCGACTCGAGGCCATAGGCTTTCGCATTGAGGCGATGCCCTTTGGCGACGTCGAAAATTTATGGGCAGAGTACGGCGACAACGGCCCGCTGTTTGTCTTTGCCGGACATACCGATGTCGTGCCAGCGGGCCCTTTGACTGACTGGCAGAGTGAACCTTTTGCGCCGCAGGAGCGCGACGGTTTTCTTTACGGCCGCGGCGCTGCCGACATGAAATCCAGTCTCGCCGCCATGGTCACAGCCTGTGAACGCCTGTTGGCAAAGCGTCAGTTAAACGGCCGCATCGGCTTTTTGATCACCAGCGACGAAGAAGGCGTGGCGATCAACGGCACACGTAAAGTAATGAGCTGCTTGCTGGAGCGCGGGGTACAGATTGACTACTGCCTCGTCGGCGAACCAAGTAGTACCGAACAACTCGGCGATGTTGTCAAAATCGGTCGCCGTGGTTCGCTCAGTGGCAATCTGGAAATTCTCGGCACGCGTGGTCACGTTGCCTATCCACATCTGGCCGATAATGCCATTCATCGCGGCATCCCTGCCCTGCAAGCGCTGCTGGGTCTTGAATGGGATCAGGGTAACGATGTCTTCCCGCCGACCAGTCTGCAAATCTCCAATGTACGCGCTGGCGAAGGTGCCAACAACGTCATCCCGGGACGCTTCGAAATCGAGTTCAACCTGCGCTATTCCACAGAGATTGACGCAGCAACCATCAAGCAACGCGTGTCAGACGCGCTGGACGACCAGAACGTGCACTACAAGCTCGACTGGCACTTGTCCGGTGAACCGTTCCTGACGCGCTCTCCGGAGCTTATTGACGCGGTGAGCGCCGGCATCAAGGCAGTAACCGGACTGGAAACCGAATTATCCACCGCTGGCGGCACCTCGGACGGCCGTTTTATCGCCCCGACCGGTGCACAGGTGGTCGAGCTTGGACCGGTGAACGCCACTATTCATAAAGTGAACGAATGTGTGCGAATTGCAGACCTGGAACCGTTGTCGGCAATTTATGAGTCGGTGCTGGAGCAGTTGCTGTAAAAAAGTGGTGCTGCGCGCTTCTACAGCGCTATCCGTGCTGCAGATACACATCGAAGCGATTGCTCTTGCCGCGAAAGCAAATATCCGGCGCACTTGCCGCCAGCTGTCCTGACAACTTCGCACGCTTCACTACCACTCGTTTGCGCGCCAATGATCTTGCCTTGCTGAGCAGTTGATGTGCATCTGCAGCGTCAGTCAGTGTGTCTTGCGCATTCTCACCGAGGTATTCCTGCAACGCCTGCATCGACTTCTTCACCCGCGCCGTTTTACTGGTCGCCGGAAACATGGGATCCAGATAAACCACATCAAACTGCTCGTCTGTGGCTGGCCGTTGCAGGAAATCGCCGAATTGCAGCCGCATGCGCGCCACGATCGGCTGCAACCGGTCAATACGGGCAGCCCTGAACAAGGCATCTCGCAACAAGGCGTGAATGGCTGGCGAGCGTTCCATTAAGGTGACAGAGCAACCCTGGCTGGCGAGCAGGACTGCATCCTTACCAAGGCCGGCGGTGGCATCAAGAATACGCGGCCGAAATCCCGGTTTCAGTCCCACCGCCTTGCCCAGCCCCTGACGCTGCAGAGACTCCTGCAGTCGTCGCCGCATGTCGGTAGTATCGAAATCGATAAATAACGCACTGTCGGCTCTGGTCCGGGACTGTGCGAGTCGCAGACCTGCGGCTGAATAGATCAGGCAATAAGTGGGCGCATCGTCTGGCAAGGCTTCGGGGCGGTAGAGTGGTAAAGCCAATTCCGCTGCCAATTGCTCGCTAACCGCTGCAAAGGCCTCTTCCTCCACCACGATAACGAGTTCAGCGACAGTCATGTCAGACCATAGAATAGTAGCAGCGATGCACCCAACAACAGCCGATAGATAACGAATGGCAGAAAACCTACCCGCGCGATCAGCTTCAGAAAATAATGGATGCAGGCAAAGGCAACCACGGCTGACAGGACCACTCCGTACACTAATTGTTCCCAGGCGATACTGCCCGCTGGCAGCTCGGCCAGATCAAGCGCTTGCAGGCCGCCGGACGCCAGAATGATAGGAATCGCCAGCAAGAAAGAGAATCGCGCCGCATCCTCGCGGGAAAGATCACAAAACAGCGCCGCCATCATGGTGACGCCGGAACGTGATGTACCCGGAATCAAAGCCAGCATTTGCGCCAGACCGATGTAAAGCGCAGTGCGCACAGAGACATGTTGCAGAGACGGCAGTGGTTGACGCTGTTTCAGTCTGCTGTCCGCCCACCACAGGCCGAGGGCAAAAACGATCGAGGTAATACCGATGACCAGGCTGGAGCGGGCGTACTCTGCAACCCAGTCATTGAAAAGCAGTCCTGCCAATCCTGCCGGGATGGTGGCGGCAATAAGCAACCAGGCGAGTCTGGCTTCAGCGCGATCACCCTTGCCAATAAAACTACTGCACCAGGCAACCAGCAAGCGCAGTAAGTCCCGGTAAAAATAAACAACCACGGCCAGTAAGGTGCCGACATGCACCGCCACATCAAATACCAGCCCCTGATCAGGCCAACCTAATAGCTGCGATGGCAGGATCAGGTGGGCAGAAGAGGAAATCGGCAAGAACTCGGTAAATCCCTGAATAAACGCCAACAGAGACAATTGCCAGTAGCTTAGGGCTTCGAGTTCCATCACGGGTCAGGAATAATCCAGTTGCTCTTTGATGTAATTGGGCAATATGGCGCCGTCGGCCTGATATTGCTGCTTGCTAAAACGAATCAGCGCAAGTTGACACAGAGCTGCTGCAGGATCTGCAGCGGTATCCCCGTGACTGGTAATTTGCACGTTTGGCAGCTGAAACCCACCGTCTGACCAGCCTCTGCCGGCTGCGCGCCATGACTCATTGACGGTACTGACCTTGAGGCGTGACGGCAGCGCAACTTGTTCTGTGCCGAGCAATTCAACGTCTCCGTCGGTCAGCATGCGATAAGCGCCAAAATAATACTCCCCGTCTCGCGCCGGTTCAGCGACCAGCCAGTAATCTCCCGTTTTCGGGGCGACCAGATGCGTTGCCAGGGCAGTGAGTGCCAAAGCAGAGACACCAATCACCGGTTTGCCAGAAGCAAAACTCAAGCCCTGAGCGACGCCCACACCGATGCGCATACCGGTGAAGGAACCAGGGCCTGTAACCACCGCAATCGCATCAACATCACTGATGGTGGCCTTGTTGGCACGCAGCAACTCATCAATGAGCGGCAATAATTTCTGCGCAGCTTGCCGCTCGGCAGCGGTACTGCGCCGCGAAATCTCGCCCTCGCTCGTCAAAGCAACGGTACATACAGGAGTTGAAGTATCGATAGTCAGCAGTGTTGGCATGGTGGTGATCAGGCAAATTGGGCCGGTCATTAAAAGCAAAAATCCCCCTTGATTCAACTCAAGGAGGATTTAAGGGGAATCCGGCGCCCCAGCGAGCGGGCCGGGCGCCGGATTATGGCTAAAGTCCCTTCTCGATTGCAGCCGACGCTACTAGCGCTTGGCCTTCTTTCGAGCTGGAGCTTTCTTCTTTGCTGCCGCAGTTTTGGCGGGAGCCTTAGGCTTTACCGCTTTCTTTTTGGCAACTTTCTTCTTTGCTGCTTTCTTTTTGGCAACCTTTTTCTTAGCGACCTTCTTTTTCGCTACTTTTTTCTTGGCGACTTTCTTCTTCGCCACTTTCTTCTTGGCTACCTTCTTTTTGGCCACTTTCTTCTTAGCGACCTTTTTCTTGGCTACTTTTTTCTTCGCGACTTTCTTTTTGGCTACCTTTTTCTTGGCAGCTTTCTTCTTCGCTACCTTCTTTTTGGCAACCTTGCTCGGAGCTGCCTTCTTCTTGGCAGCGGCCGTTTTCTTCTTGGCAGCCTTCTTCGCTACTTTCTT
>CAZQFA010000001.1:25124-44358 GCA_964592245.1 uncultured Pseudohongiella sp.
ACCTTCTTTTTGGCAACCTTCTTCTTCGCGACCTTTTTCTTGGCCGGAGACTTCTTCTTGGCTACCTTCTTCTTAGCGACTTTTTTCTTCGCTACTTTCTTTTTTGCCACCTTCTTCTTGGCTACTTTTTTCTTCGCTACTTTCTTTTTAGCCACTTTTTTCTTGGCTACTTTCTTTTTCGCGACCTTTTTCTTGGCGGCTTTGCGCTTCGCTACTTTCTTCGGAGACGCTTTTTTAGCTGCCGCCTTCACCTTGACTGCCTTCTTTTTGGCAGCTTTTTTCTTGGCGACCTTCTTTTTCGCGACTTTCTTCTTCACAGCCTTCTTTTTCGCCACTTTCTTCTTGGCTACTTTTTTCTTGGCAACCTTCTTCTTCGCGACCTTTTTCTTGGCCGGAGACTTCTTCTTGGCTACCTTCTTCTTGGCTGCTTTCTTGGCAGCGGCCTTCTTAGCGACTTTTTTCTTCGCTACCTTCTTCTTGGCCACCTTCTTTTTCGCTACTTTTTTCTTCGCTACCTTCTTTTTAGCCACTTTCTTCTTCGCTACCTTTTTCTTGGCAACTTTCTTTTTAGCTACCTTCTTTTTGGCTACTTTCTTCTTGGCGACCTTCTTCGGAGAAGCTTTTTTAGCTGCTGCTTTCACTTTCACTGCTTTTTTCTTGGCTGCCTTCTTTTTAGCGGCCTTTTTCTTTGCTGGTGCTTTTTTCTTCACCGGCTTCTTCTTGGTCGCCTTTTTCTTCGCTGCTGCTTTACGCGCAGCGGCTTTGGCTTTGGCTGCAGCCTTCTTGGCTGCCGCTTTTTCCTTCTGAGCTGCTTTCTTGGCCGCAATTCGGGCTTTCAGCGCATCTTTCCTGGCCTGCTTTGCTGCTTTCGCAGCATCAGCCTTGGCACGCTTCTTCTTCCAGCGCGCGGTAAAGGCGGCTACTGCTTTTTGCAGATCGTCTTCATATTTCTTTGCTTCTGCGGCCTTCTTGGCTTTGGCTGCAGCTGCAGCTTCGGCGGCTTTGGCTTTCGCCTTCGCAGTTCTTATCTTGGCATTAGCTGCTGCAGCTTTGGCTGCGGCTTTCTTGGCAGCAGACTGAGCAGCGGATGCGGCTTTCTTGGTAGCAGCGGTCTTGCTCTTGGCTGCTTTCTTTTTCGCGGCTGCTGCTTGTTTCTTCGCTGCCGCTACTTTCTTCTTGGCCACCTTGGATTCTTTCTCCAATTTAGCCACTGTTGCTTTTGCTTTAGTCAAAGCCGGGCTGGAAACTTTCTTAGCCGTCGACTTCTTCTTTGCAGGTGATTTTTTCTTTGCCTTAACTTTAGCCATACTAGTATCTCTCCTAGGTGATGATCGTGCCCGCTTAAGACCAACTTATGTATCCACTGCTTGCCGGCAACATATCACAAAAACTATCTGGCGCACAGTTTACGGAATACAGAACTGGTTTATCAAAAATCCCTTTCAATAATACATACAAGATACCCACTTCAAGATGGTATCAATCACATATTTCGCTAGCTAATTAAAAAACTTTAAGAAAAAGAGGGCAGGTATTGATCTGTTTAACTGAATAATAGATCAATAAAAGGAGCAATATTTTGCTCAAATGTGTTTCTTTTCTCCCCAAGTGCCGTTGCCGTCGCACCAAACTCGTCAATATTCACTGTTCTGGATCATTAAAACCATTCTCGCAGGCAAAAAAAAGCCCGATTAAATCGGGCTTTTTTTCTTTTTTGTGCGCCAATTAACTTAACGCGGATTTTATTTGCTCACGAATGCTCTCAACCGGGGCAACACCGTCTACTGAAATGACTTTGACCGGTTTGCCACTGGCTTCCTGCTCTTTATAAAAAGAAACAAGAGGCTCGGTCTGTTCATGATAAACGGACAGTCGTTTACGCACTGTTTCCTCTTTATCATCGTCTCTTTGGATGAGGTCGTCGCCAGTTTCATCGTCTTTATTGGCTACTTTCGGCGGATTGTACTCGACGTGATATATGCGGCCGGATTCGAGATGCACGCGTCTGCCTGACAGGCGCTTGACGATCTCGTCGTCACCTACATTGATCTCCAACACCACATCAATCGGGACATCAGCATCGACCAGGGCCTGCGCCTGCGGAATCGTGCGCGGAAAACCATCAAACAGAAAGCCGTTCTGGCAATCATCCTGACTGATGCGCTCCTTCACCAGCGCGATCATGATGTCATCGGTAACCAGCCCGCCGCTGGCCATGACTTTTTCAACTTGCAGCCCCAATTCGGTTTTGGCTTTAACCGCAGCACGCAGCATGTCACCAGTGGATATCTGTGGGATATTGAATGTCTGCGTAATGAATTGCGCCTGTGTCCCTTTTCCGGCACCCGGCGCGCCAAGCAAAATAATCCTCATTGGTCTTTATTACTCCGTTTACTGTGAATTCTTGATCTCATAACCCTTTGCCCTTGGCTTGCTCCCAGAGTCCATCCAGTTCTCTCAGATCCGCATCCTTCAGACTGCGATTCTGCTCTCGCAATGCTGCCTCGATCCATTTGAATCGTGCTTCGAAGCGCGCATTAGTGCCTCGCAGCGCGATTTCCGGCTCGATCTTGCAATGCCGGGCCAGATTGACGGCCGCAAACAGGATATCGCCAAATTCACGCTCCTGTGCACCTTTGTCTCCGTTCGCGTAGGCCGACTCAAATTCTTCTATTTCTTCTTTGAGTTTAGCCAGAACAGGCTGGATGTTATCCCAATCGAAGCCGTGAGTGGCAGCTCGTTTTTGCAGTTTTCGCGCTCTCTCCATTGCTGGTAAGGCCCGCGGCACATCATCCAGCACGCTGAGCATCGCCGAATCATCAAATTTACCGCCGCGACGGCGTTTTTCTGCGCGTTCTTCAGCCTTGATGACCTCCCAATTGACCAGCACCTGATCGGCAGAGAGTTCTGCCTTTTGGCCAAAGCGTTCAACGTCACCATCGGGAAAGACATGGGGATGGCGACGGATCAACTTGTTGGTAATGGCATGGGCCACATCATCAAAATCGAAGGCACCATTTTCGGCGGCAATCTGGGCGTAGAAAATGACCTGAAACAACAAATCGCCAAGTTCATCCTCTAACTCCAGCATATCCTGCTTTTCAATGGCGTCGACGACTTCGTAGGCCTCCTCCAGCGTGTAAGGCGCCAGCGATTGAATAGTTTGCTTCAAATCCCAGGGGCAGCCGAACTGACCGTCGCGTAACATCTGCATCAAACTTCGTAACTGCTCTATTGCGGTCTTGTCGGCAAAGGATTGGCTTGGCAAGAGATTGCTCCGGTCGCAAAGGACTTATTCGCGGGTGAATAAGGCCATTGATTCAACGTGAGTGGTGTGAGGGAACATATCCATTACCCCGGCAGAATTCAATTGATAACCCTGCTCTCGCAAGCAGCGTGCATCCCTGGCCAGCGTTGCCGGGTTACAGGACACATAAACAATGCGTTTCGGGCCCAGAGAGGCAATCTGCTCAACAATTTCCAGCGCCCCGGAGCGCGGGGGATCCAGCAGCACCTTGTCCACCGCTTTGGGTAGCCAGGGCTGTTCTGCAAATGGCCGTGTCAGATCTGCAGCAACAAAATCGGCATTGGTAAGGGCGTTGAGTCTGGCATTGGCTTTGCCCCGCTCCACCATCTGCTCGCTGCCTTCCACGCCGAGCACGCTGGCCGCCTGTCGGGCAATCGGCAAGGTGAAATTGCCAAGGCCGCAAAACAAATCCAATACCGTGTCAGTCGCTTCGAGTTGCAGTAATTGCAAAGCCTGATCGATGATTTTGCGATTGATGTCACCATTGATTTGCGTGAAATCCATGGGATGAAACTGCAGCTGGATAGCAGCTGACGGCAGGAAATAATGCAGGAAGTCATTGCCATCGGACGGGAACAGCTTGTGCACGCTGTCAGGCCCTTTGGGCTGCAAGTACACTGCAACAGCATGCATCTCGGCAAAGGCCATCAGCGCCGCCTGATCTTCCTCCTGCAAGGGGCGCAGATGGCGAAACACCAGGGCGACCTGCAGTGCCGCAGAATCTGCTGCCACTTCGCCGACCGCCACTTCGATTTGCGGAATCTCATAACGTGAAGGCAGACTGGAGATGAGTTCGCGCAGCGGGTCGATGAGGCGTGCAACATCGTCAACCAGCACCTGACAGTTGTGCATGTCGGTGATAAACGTACTGTATTTTTCCCGGAAGCCTACCAGTGCACCGCCTTTTTTCGTCACCACACGCACAGCAAGTCGGGCCTTGCGGCGGTAATGCCGTGTCGGCCCATGCAAGCGTGGCAGCAGTGTGTAGGCGTCCGGCTGTAATTCAGCATTGTGAATCAATAATTCAACCAGCACCGATTCCTTGAATGCCAGCTGCGCTTCGGTTTCCAGATGCTGTAGCGAGCAACCGCCACAACGGTCGGCGTATTCACAGGGTGGCTCTACCCGGTCCGGATTGGCAGTGGCGACTTCCACCACGCGCAGCTCATCGAGTTGACTGCGACGCCGCACGTATTGCGCACTGACAGTTTCCCGGGGCAATGCCCCATCAACAAAACAGACTTTACCGTCCACATGGGCGACGCCACGGCCTTCGTGATTAAGACTGGAAATAGACAGCGCCACGGGTTCGCTGGGCAGGCGTTGACGACGTGATCTTCTCGGGCTCATGCGCTAGTACTTAATGGTTATCCGCTGGCAAGCTGAGTTCAGCTTTCGGCGTTGAACACGCCAGTTGAGAGATAGCGATCACCGCGATCGCAGATGATGGCAACAATGGTGGCATTCTCCACTTCCCGGCTCAGCTGCAGAGCTGCATGCACCGAACCACCTGAAGAAACGCCGCAGAAAATACCCTCGACCCGAGCCAGTTGTCGCATTGCTGATTCGGCATCGGACTGGGCAACATCGATAATGCGGTCAACCCGCTTGCGGTCAAATATTTTCGGCAGGTAAGCTTCGGGCCAACGGCGAATGCCAGGGATGCGCGAACCGTCTTCCGGCTGCAGGCCGATGATTTCGATCTCGGGATTCTGCTCCTTGAGATAGCGGGATACACCCATGATCGTACCGGTGGTTCCCATGGAGCTGACAAAATGGGTGACTGTGCCCTTGGTATCACGCCAGATTTCCGGGCCGGTGTGCATGTAATGGGCGCTGGGGTTGTCCTGATTGGCAAACTGATCCAGCACCTTGCCCTGACCATCAGCAGCCATTTGCTTGGCCAGGTCACGTGCACCTTCCATGCCTTGCTCTTCAGTCACGAGAATCAATTGCGCACCGTAGGCCAGCATCGAGGCCTTGCGCTCGTCACTCAGGTTGTCGGGCATAATCAGCGTCATGCCGTAGCCCTTCACGGCCGCGACCATTGCCAGGGCGATGCCGGTATTACCACTGGTCGCTTCGATCAGATTATCGCCCGGTTTAATCTCGCCGCGTAATTCCGCCTGCAGAATCATGTTGTAGGCGGGCCGATCCTTGACCGAACCGGCAGGATTATCCCCTTCCAGCTTGAGCAGAATGGTATTGCTGGTGTCGCCCGGCAAGCGCTGCAATTTAACGAGTGGCGTATTGCCAATCAGACTGGCGATGGTTGGGTATGACATAGGACTAGTGGGCGCTGAATGCGATCATGCAGGAGCGCTGAATTCTACACAGATTAGGACAGTGGATAAAGCCGGCAATCAGCCGTCGCCAGCCTCTTGCCTGGCCGTAAACAGGCTGCGACTGGCCAGCGGTTTCTCCCCCAGATGCGCTGCCAGTGCCTGTCGTAACAGGCGCTTTGCTGCCCGCGCCGATGCTGCGTCAGTCCATTGCAACTGCCGCAGCTCGATGAGATGACGCCCGGCATAGAGACGCTCGTCAGCACCAGCGGTCGCGGCCGGCTCGCATTGCTCAAAACCAATATCCGGAGTGAAGCGATAAAGGGTATCCGGAGCGATCGGCTGATGACTGCCGATATCGTCCTGCAAATTGATGCCGTATCCCAACTCCGCGAGCAGATTCAACTCAAAACGGCGCAACACCACTTCGATCGTTTCCGTGCCCTGCAGTGACAGCAGGGCCTGCTGGTAATACTTGTACAGCTGTGTGTGTTCTTCGTGATCCTGAAGCAGGCGTGTCAGCAGCTCGTTGAGGTAGAGACCGCTGAAGAGGCGTTCATTGCGCAGTGTCATCGCCGCCATGCCAGACTCCACTCCGGCAACCGTTTTCACCTCGCCACGACCGCTGAACGAAATCAGTAAAGGATGGAATAGCTGCAGAAAGGAGCGATAACGGCTTTTCTCGCGCCGCGCCCCCTTGGCGATAGCGCGCACGCGTCCGTAATCGTAAGTGAAGAAATCCACCAACAGGGAACTGTTTTGGAAGGGGCGGGTATGCAGCACATAGGCGGGTTGTAAGGTGACGCGCGTCTCCATGACTTGCCCGGCCCTAGTCCATATAGCCCAGACTCTGCAAAGCGCGCTCGTCGTCGGCCCATCCCGTCTTCACTTTGACCCAGAGATTGAGCATCACTTTGCTGTCGAAAGCCCTCTCCATGTCTTGTCGTGCCGACGTGCCGATAGTTTTCAGACGCTCGCCGTCTTTACCGACGATGATGCGTTTCTGCCCGTCCTTGTCCACCAGAATGAGGCCATGAATGTGCAGGGTATTCCCTTCTTGCACGAAGCGTTCGATCTCTACGGTGACCTCGTAAGGCACTTCATCGCCCAGCTGGCGAGTCACCTTTTCACGGATCAGTTCGGCGGCCAGAAAACGTGAGCTGCGGTCTGTTACCTGATCCTCGGGAAAGAGGAATGGCCCCGCCGGCAAGTATTTTTTCACGACGGTCTCAACAGCTTCCATGTTGTGTCCATTCAATGCTGACAACGGTACGATCTCCGCAAACGGGAAGCGCGCGGACAGCTCGTTGATGTGTGGTAGCAATTGTGCCTTGTCCTTGAGCAGATCGACTTTATTGATGACCAGGATCACCGGCACCTTGCTGTCTTTCAGTAACTCCAGCACCAGCTCGTCGCCGGCGTTAATAACCAGGCGCTCAACCAGAAAGAGGATGACATCGACATCCTTCACGACCGTTGCCACCGTATCGTTCATCACCCGGTTCAGGGTCTTGTTGACCGTGCCATGCAGACCCGGGGTGTCGACGAAAACAACCTGATGTGTGGCATCTGTATTGATACCGAGTATGCGGTGACGTGTCGTTTGCGGTTTGCGTGACGTAATACTGATTTTTTGCCGCAGCAAATGGTTCAGCAATGTCGATTTACCAACGTTAGGACGGCCGACCAGCGCTACAAAACCGCAGTGCAGGGTCGCTTCGGATTGTTCGATATCAGAGGGCATTCAATGCTTCCAGTGCATGGCGAGCTGCTTCTTGTTCAGCTGCGCGTTTACTGCTTCCCTGCCCTTTGGCAGGAACTGGCAGATTAACCGTTGAGCAGGTGACAAAGAAACGTTGCTCATGCGCCTCTCCCCGTGTTTCCACGACCTCGTACTGGGGCAATTCAAGGCCTTCGCTTTGCAACAACTCCTGCAGACGTGTCTTGAAGTCCTTGGCCTTGCCTTGACGGTAATCATGTTCCACCAGTTCCGCCGTCATGTTTACGGCCACCTGGCGGCATGCAGCCAGACCAGCATCCAGATAGACGGCGGCTACCAGTGCTTCCACACAATCCGCCAGTAAAGAGTCACGATCACGGCCGCCGCTCTTGGCCTCACCGGCACCCAGTAACAGCATATCACCGAGTTGCAGTTTCCGCCCTACCGAAGCCAGCGCTTCCTTTTTGACAATAGCGGCACGCCAGCGGCTAAGTTCACCTTCTGAGGCATCCGGGTAGCGATTAAAGAGAGCTTCACCAATGATAAAGTCGAGCAGCGCATCGCCCAGAAACTCCAGACGTTCGTTATTGGCACGAGAGGCGCTGCGGTGAGTTAACGCGAGTTTGGCGAGGGATGGGTCGCTGAATGTGTAATCAAGTTGCTGTTGCAGCGTCTCGAGGTTATACGCCATTTACTGCAATACGGTATCAAAGGTGGCAATCACATCGAGATTGCCAAACAGCTCCAGACGGCGCTCGTAGGCAACAGTGATTACAGGATTACCGGTCTCCATGCTCAGTCGAATATTGTTCAAATTGAAGTCTGTGATGTTGTTGATACGCAATGAGTTGGACACCCGGGTGCGGACTTCCGAGACGGTCATATTGGCAGCTTCGCCATTATCAATCAGTTCCTGGCAAATGCCGGTTATCAAATTGTGGTCGATATACAGTGGCCCGATCTTCAAACCGATTGTAAAGAAACCGGTGATCAGAACCACCAGCATTAACAGACCAAATTTGCCGATACCGCGTTGCTGACGTAATGATTTTGTTGCCATGATTCTCATAACCGTGCTCTCAGTCTACTGTCCGTGTGCTACCGGAATTGAATCTATTTTGCCCCAAGCGTACTGGATAACGCACGTGAATGTGTCGTTTCCGTTAGCAGGATCACACTTTCGCTAACGTGGCTGCCCTTATCGTATCAGCTTGTTATTGGAAAAATTGGGCAGGTTGAATCCCGGATCCTTGTGCATCCACACGGCAATCGCCTTGCCGACAATGTCTTCTTCGGGCACTGCACCCCATTCCCTGCTGTCACTGCTATTGTCGCGATTGTCACCCATCATGAAATAGTGCCCGTTGGGAATCACCCAGGTAGTTCGCGCCCGCCGCCGGCCCACCGCATCAATATGCTGGGTCGTATGCTCGATGCCGCCAATAGTTTCGGTGTACAGGGTCCCGGGCAACTCGCCAATACTGGTGTCGATGGTGATGTCCCGCTGAAATTCTTTCTCGACCAGTTCCCCGTTGACGTACAAATTCTTGTCTTCGTAACGGATGGTGTCACCGGGCAATCCTATCACTCGCTTGATGTAATACTTGTCTTCGTGCGGCGGGATGAACACCATGACTTCCCCGCGCTGCGGGTCATCGACATCCATGATCTTGGTACCGATCACCGGTAAGCGCACGCCATAGGCGTACTTGTTCACCAAAATGAAATCGCCCACTTGCAGAGTCGGAATCATTGAACCGGTGGGAATCTGGAACGGCTCGACAAGAAATGAGCGCAGGATCAATACGATCAACAGCACCGGAAAGAAGGACTTGGCGTACTCGATTACTACCGGCTCGCGCGCCAGCTCTTCCACTTCCTGCTGCAGCACCTCATCACTCTTGCCACCGGATTTCGCCTTGTGTTCGGCAATTGCTTGCAAGCGCGGCCCTTTAAGCAGCACGCTGTCGAGGATCCATAACAAACCGCAGAAAGCGACCAGACAGACCAGGACGAGTGAAAAATCTATATCCATAACAGGGTTTATCTATTTAACTGTCTAACTGTCCATTTTCAGTACAGCAAGGAACGCTTCCTGTGGGACTTCGACATTACCCACCTGCTTCATGCGCTTCTTGCCCGCTTTTTGTTTCTCCAACAGTTTCCGCTTTCGCGACACGTCGCCGCCGTAACACTTGGCGGTGACGTTCTTGCGCAGGGCTTTCACCGTCGAGCGGGCAATGATTTGTCCGCCGATGGCCGCCTGAATAGCCACATCGTACAGCTGGCGTGGAATCAGGTCTTTCATCTTTTCTACCAGCAGACGCCCTTTCGATTGCGAGTGATCGCGGTGCACAATAAGGGCCAGCGCATCTACTCTATCGCCATTGATCAAGACATCCAAGCGCACGAGCTTGGCTGGCTGAAATCGTACGAACTGATAATCCAGTGAGGCGTAGCCGCGGCTGACCGATTTTACCCGGTCAAAGAAGTCCAGCACGACCTCATTCATGGGCAATTCGTAGCTGACGGACACCTGCCGCCCCATAAACTGCATGTCTTTCTGAACGCCACGCTTTTCCTCACAGAGGCGAATCACGTTGCCGAGATGCTCCTGCGGCACCAGAATATTGGCCAGCACGATCGGTTCGCGCATTTCCTGAATATCATTCATCGCCGGCAAGCGCGAAGGACTGTCGACGTTGACGATGTTGCCGTTGGTCAACTCTACTTCGTAAATCACCGTTGGCGCGGTAGTAATCAATGACAGATCGTATTCGCGCTCCAGTCGTTCCTGAATGATTTCCATGTGCAGCATGCCCAGGAAACCACAACGGAAACCGAAGCCGAGGGCATCGGAATTCTCCGGTTCATACTGCAGTGAAGCGTCGTTGAGTGTCAGTTTTTCCAGCGCGTCGCGGAAATCTTCGAAGTCATCAGAGGACACCGGGAACAGTCCCGCGTATACCTGTGGTTTGATGCGGCGGAAGCCGGACAGGGCTTCGACATCCGGCGTGTTCGACAGCGTCAGGGTATCCCCTACTGGCGCGCCCTGAATATCCTTGATGCCGGCAACCACGAAACCCACTTCACCGGCGGACAAATTATCGAGCTCTTTACGCTTGGGCGTGAAGACACCGACGGAATCAACAACGTGCGCCTTGCGAATGGACTTGGCGATAATCTTGTCGCCTTTTTTCAGCGAGCCGGCCATCACCCGCACCAGCGACACAACGCCCAGATAATTATCAAACCAGGAATCAATAATCAGCGCCTGCAGATCACCTGCACGGTTACCTGTGGGAGGTGGCACCTTTAAGATCAACTGCTCAAGAATGTCTTCGATACCGACGCCGGTCTTGGCGCTGCATAGCACGGCCTCACTGGCATCGAGGCCAATGATTTCCTCTATCTCCTGACGCACACGATCCGGCTCTGCCTGTGGCAAATCGATCTTGTTCAACACCGGAATAACTTCCAGATCCTGTTCGATAGCGGTGTAACAAGTAGCCACCGACTGGGCTTCGACACCCTGTCCGGCATCGACAACCAGCAGTGCCCCCTCGCAAGCAGCGAGTGAGCGCGAGACTTCATAGGTGAAATCCACGTGCCCCGGTGTATCAATGAAATTCAGCTGATAGCGCTCACCGTTTCTGGCGTCATAGTAGAGCGTGACACTGTGCGCCTTGATGGTGATTCCGCGCTCGCGCTCGATGTCGAGGCTGTCGAGGATCTGTTCTGCCATCTCGCGTTCAGTCAGGCCTCCACAGACCTGAATAAAGCGATCGGCGATAGTGGATTTACCATGATCGATGTGCGCGATGATGGAGAAATTTCGAATATGGCTAAGTTCAGTCACTGAAGGGATAATTCTGAATGCACCCGCCGCCTAAAGCGTGGGCGTCTGAAAATAAAGGACGCAAGTCTACAGTAATCACTGCATTCTGTCAGGCAGATTAAGTGGAACGCGCCGCGTAGCGCGGGCTACGCGGTGGTTGTCAGGCGGCGTTATCGGCTCGGGGAAGGCTCAGGGAGCGAGTTCGAGGGCCATGGTAGTGCCCTGCCCCTCACGCACGATGCGAATAGGCACAAAGCCGGACTCCGGCAAGCTGCTGGCGATTTCCGCAAACGATTCCGGCGAGGTGACATCCTGCCGGTTCAGGGAAACGATGACGTCGCCGTTTTGCAGTCCCGCATCCCTGCCAGGGCCATCATTCAGCTCGGCGATACGGACACCGCTCAGACCGGTGACCTGTTGCGTCTCAGCACTGAGTTCGGAGACACGGAAACCCAATGGGTTACGACGATCACGCACCACGGCTGGCTCGGCGGCGGCGACGATATTGGTCGGCGAATCGCCCAACACGACCGTGCGCTCAAGGGTTTCACCATTACGGTACAGCTGCACAGCCGCTTCCGTACCGGGTCGATACTGACCCACATAGAAGGGCAAATCGGTGAAGAATTCAATGTCGTGGCCATTGAAGCCGAGAATGATGTCTTCATTGCGAATCCCGCCTGCCATGGCCGGGCTGTCTGGTTGTACTTCGTCGACGAAGGCACCACGCGGTCTTTCCATGCCGAAAATTTCCGCCAGTGCGTAGTCGACTTCACGCATACGAACACCCAGAAGTCCGCGCTCGACAACACCGCCGTCACGCAGCTGATTGACCACATTCATGGCCACGTTACTGGGAATGGAAAAAGAAATACCATTCGAGCCGCCAGTGCTACTGAGAATTTGCGAATTAATGCCGACTACTTCGCCATCCAGATTGAACAGCGGGCCGCCCGAATTGCCCTGATTAATGGCCACATCGGTCTGGATAAAGGACATGTAGTTGTAAGTCGAACGTCCCGGTATGGAACGGCCCATCGCACTGACGATGCCCTGGGCTGCCGAGAATTCCAGACCAAACGGTGAACCAATCGCCAGCACCCAGTCGCCGACACGCAGCGCGTCGGAATCACCGAATTGCACATGCGGCAAGTCATTGGATTCAATCTTCAGCAGCGCCAGATCTGAAGGCTCGTCGAGACCGATCACTTCGGCATCAAAAACGCGACGATCGTTCAGGTGCACCTGAATCTCGTCGGCGCCCACCACAACATGGTTGTTGGTAATGACATAGCCGTCGGCACTGATGAGGAAGCCGGAGCCTACAGCGCCACGCTGGCGAGTGTCCGGCAAATCATCAAGATCGAAATCTTCGTTACCGGGATTTAACCGGCGCAATAGCTCTTCCAGCTCTTCATCCGGTATTGCGGCGCGGGACTGAACCCGCTGCATCGTCGAAATTTCCACGATAGAAGGGGCATTACGCTCCACCAGATCGGCGAAGCTGGGCAGATCGGCCGCCAGCAAAGACACTGGTGTCAGCAGCAGGAACAGGGAGACGAATGCAGATCGCATAGTAGTGATTTACCTCAGCAACATCGGCAAACGGGACGACCTCTGACGGGTCGTTTGTTGTCAGCCTTTAGAAATCAGGCAAGTAATGTAGCACACTGCCCGGCCCTGCATACAGGGCCGGCGGCCGGCATGAAAATTAGCTGTGCGGGACCCTGCGCAAAATGTGGAGGAGTTAACAGTGGTGAAAGCGACGCAGGCGGCCTTGCGGCTGCCAGTCAGTGGCAAATTAGCCAATTCAGGGGGATTGCTGGCGCCATTTTGAGTGGCGCCGGGGATAGTTACTGTGCCGGTTCCTGACGCTGATTCACCAATCGATACAGCGGTGAGTCCTGAATATGCTCGATGCCGGCGGGCTCGGAGGCATCAACGGTAATCGCCTGGAAGTATTCGCGCATACGCTGCTCGGCTTCCGGGTCGACCTGATAATCAGTGGATTCGGCAATAACGACAGGTGCCGGCTGGTCCAGTTCGGTGCTAACCGCAGGCACGGCTGCGGGAGCAGCTTGCTCAGCCACCAGCGGCTGCGGCGGCGACGGTTGCAGACTGCTTTGCACGCCCACCACAAACACCGCTGCTACAGAAGCAGCGATAGCCAGTTTGGCGACATTCTGTTGCCAGCTGGCCCATTGCCGTTTGTTGTTGCCTTGCAATGGCGCTTCATGAGCCAGTTCAGCCTGAATGCGGGCCGCCAGATTGCCGGCGCTCGCTACTTCCTGACCGTGAAGCACATCTTTCACCAGCTGGAAACGGGACCAGCTCTGTGCCAGCTCTGCCTGTTGCTCGGGAGACAGTTGCTCCCACTCCTGCAGCAGGCGGCGCAGCTCCAGATCATCGGCTTCATTGTCCAGCAATGCAGAAAGAGCTTCTTTCTCTGTGCGCTCAATACGGCTCATATAATGGATCTCGGTATTGGGTAGTCTCCCGTCATATCGGCCGACTACCGGTTTGTCATACTGTTTGCTAGCCTACCGACGCCTGCACAAGACCTGAGTCTCGCTCATAACCCTTGAATCAAGCGGGTTACGGGGTCGGATCTAATTACCTAACCCTTCTGACAACCAAAGCATCAGATGAGTTCCCGAATTTTTTTATCAATCGCCTCACGGGCCCGGAAAATTCGTGACCTGACGGTGCCAACCGGGCAATCCATGACTTCCGTGATGTCCTCATAACTCAGTCCGGAGAACTCACGCAGGGTAAAAGCCGTGCGCAGGTCTTCAGGCAGCTCTTCGATGGCGTCCATAATGACTTGCTTCAGTTTCTCGGTCGCCAGCGCCCCTTCCGGGTTCTCGATCTCCCGCAACATACCGCCGACGTCACTGACTTCCGCCTCTTCCACATCCAGATCATTGCTGGGGGGACGACGATTGCGGGAGACCAGATAATTCTTGGCGGTGTTCACCGCGATACGATACAGCCAGGTGTAGAACGCACTGTCGCCGCGAAACAGCGGTAACGCTCTGTAAGCCTTGATAAAGGCCTCCTGACAGACGTCTTCAGCTTCCTGGGGGTCATGAATGAAGCGCCCGACCAACGCCGCAACGCGGTGTTGATAGCGCAGGACCAGCAAATTAAAGGCGTTCTTGTTGCCGTCCAGGACCCGGTCAACGAGCTGTTGATCAGTCTCCTTAGCCAATTGTTCCTACTCCGTCCAGCTCAAGCGTACCTGCCATCGGGACAGGAACAAGTGGGCAAATTCTGTGTAATAGACCGCATGATGGTGCAAAAGTTCTCAGAATCGACAAAAATACAGGGTATTCAGCCTGCCTCGGATTACCCTTACAGCCTGAAGTTCATCTATCATCTCGCCGCGCATTGACCCGCACCTGCCAGCACGGCAGCCTGTGCGGTGCAGAGGGCGAATTTTACTGAAATGGCTGCAGGGCGCCACACCGCAATGAAGACAACTACGCTCGCCGAACACGGCAATGCCACTGACATACTGATCGTCGGCAGTGGTGCCGCAGGATTGACCCTCGCCCTGCGCGTGGCCGATGCTGGCCGGGTCACCGTCCTCAGCAAGGGTGACTTGCGTGAAGGCGCCACTTTCTACGCCCAGGGCGGCATTGCCGCGGTACTGGATGAGGCTGACAGTATCGATTCCCACGTCAGCGACACTCTAACGGCGGGCGTCGGTCTTTGCCACCGGGAAATCGTTGAACACATGGTGTCGAATAGCGCGGCGGCGGTGTCCTGGCTGGTGGCACAGGGCGTCCCCTTCACTACGCAGGCTGCACTGCAAAAGACTGGCAACGACCAACCCGCCACCGCTCCGGAGCTCAGTTCACTGCACCTGACGCAAGAAGGCGGGCACAGTCATCGCCGGATCATTCACGCCACCGATGCCACCGGCAAAGCTGTCTTCGAGACCTTGCAACAACGCGCCATCGAACATCCCAATATCACGCTGCTGGAAGGGTGTACCGCCGTCGACCTGATTACAACGGCCAATGACAGCGGCAAGTCACGGCGCTGCATCGGCATTTACGTACTCAATCAGGCGACGCGACAAGTGGAAGCTATCAGCGCCCGCTTTGTGGCACTGGCGACTGGCGGGGCAAGCAAGGCCTATCTCTATACCACCAACCCGGACGGTGCCAGCGGTGACGGCATCGCCATGGCGTGGCGTGCCGGCTGTCGCGTTGCCAACATGGAATTCAATCAGTTTCACCCGACCTGTCTGTACCACCCGCACGCCAAATCTTTTCTCATTACAGAAGCCTTGCGCGGTGAAGGCGCCTGGCTGGAATTGCCAGATGGCACCCGGTTCATGCCGCAGTTTGATGAACGCGGCGAATTGGCTCCCCGCGATATTGTCGCCCGCGCCATCGACCATGAAATGAAGCGCCTGGGTTGCGATTGCGTCTATCTGAACATCACCCACAAGCCGGCAGAGTTTGTGCGCGAGCACTTCCCCACCATCTACGAACGCTGTCTGGACTTCGGCATCGATATAACCTGCGACCGCATCCCGGTTGTACCGGCGGCGCATTACACATGCGGCGGCGTCATGATCAATGCCCAGGGTGAAACCGATGTTGCCAACCTCTATGCCATCGGCGAAACCAGTTTCAGCGGTTTACATGGCGCCAATCGCATGGCCAGCAATTCGCTGCTTGAGTGTTTTGTCGTCGCTTTCGGCGCCGCCGAGCATATGGCAGAGCATCTGGGTCAGACAGCACTGGCTGCTGACATTCGCCCCTGGGATGAGAGTCAGGTCACTGACTCCGATGACGAGGTCCTGGTCTCCCATGACTGGGACGAGATTCGTCGTCTCATGTGGGACTTCGTCGGTATTGTCCGCACCACAACACGACTGGAGCGAGCCGAGCGACGCATTCGCTTGCTGCGCGATGAGATCCGCGACTACTACATTCGTCACCGGGTCACCAACGACAATCTGGAACTCCGCAACCTCGCGTTAGTGGCCGAGCTGATTATCAATAGCGCCTTGCTACGAAAGGAAAGTCGCGGTCTGCACTACACGCTTGATTATCCGCAGCAATTGCCCGACGCCAGCGATACCATTCTGATACCACCGCGTCATTGACACTTGCTTCACGCCCAGAGCTACTACCCCTCAGGCAGCTCGACGGTACGCAGATAGCAACGCAACTGTCTGCCCTGCTCCACTGACAAGCTGTCACGCCACAATAACACCCGTCGTCGGCGCTGCAGAAAATCTGACCTACCCTTACGCCTCCCTTCTTCCGAGAGTGGCCGCTGTGTAAAAACCAGAGCGATGAGCAGACCATTGTAAAATGTGACACGTGGCAGACCGGTTCGGACTTGTGCGTGCCGGTACTGCAGCACGCAGTGTCGCGGCAAGAATTGAATGCGCTGTACCGGGCAGCGTAGTTCAGCATTGTTATTGGCAAGTCCAATGATGCAGGCCAATAAGAGCAGCGACAGCACGCTGCAAAGTAGCCAGTGCAGACTGCTTAGCCACAATGCCGCCAACGCCAGCACCAGCATGGCGAGATCCAGCCAACGGGCAATGACAGAGGGTTTGGGATCGAGCAGCAAATGGCGCATTGGTGGCCGGGGAAAAATTGCAGCAGTCTTTATCGAGCCTAGTCGACCTTACGACTGTGCGCCAAAATCCTGGCGATAATGGTTTTGAATCTTGGTTGCGTCGGCTCTCCGCGCTCCAGCAACCAGACAAACAGATCCTGATCTTCCTCAGCGAGCAGATCCTGATACAGCAATTGGTCGTCGGCATTGAGCTGCGGAAAAACTTCGCGCGCAAACGGCATGAGCAACAGGTCAAGCTCGAGCATGCCACGACGGCTGTGCCAGTAGATTCGCTGCGCGTTAATTTCTGTCATACCAATCCTGTTGTCCCGGTCTTGCATGTCTCGCATGTCTTTCGCGCTCATCTGATCCAGCGTCAGCTTCCATGTCAGGGTGACGCGCAGCGCGCATTATGGCGAATAAGCGGCCGGGTTGCGAATTTGTCCTGCTGCCCCCATATTACCTCACACCGGCAACACAGCCGAGCCGGCAATTGTTGTAATCAGGCCTTTTTTGATAAAGCGTCAGGGGCCTGGCTGTTCGCACTTTCACTATTGCAGGGAGTTAACATGTTTGTCACCGACTTATCCGCCAATGAATTCATCCGCATCAGTGGCGCGGACGCGGAAAAGTTTCTTCAGGGTCAGGTCAGTTGCAACATGACGCAGCTGAGCGAGCATGAGAGCAAACGCGGCGTGCTGTGCAACTTGAAGGGTCGCGTCATCGCCGACTTCCGTATATTGAAAACGGGCGAGGATTTTCTGCTGCAGACGCAACCCGCTATGGCACAGAAAATTCTCGACACGTTGTCCCGTTACGCGGTGTTTTCCAAGGTTGAACTGCAGCGTGATGACAGCATCAATGCCGCCTTCGGCGTGCAAGGTAGCGATGCGGAGCTGGGAAGTATCGCCGACATGCTCTCGGTGAGTGAATTGCCCGCGCTAGCGGGAGCCATTATACAAACCCCGGAGGCCATATTGGCCAAGCCGGATTCGGTCTCAAACAGGCTGGAAATCTGGTGCCGCAATGACGAACTGAGCCAAACCTTGCAGCAGCACGTTGAACCAGCCGCAATCGCCACATGGACGCGCGCTAACATGCAGGCAGGGATTATTCATGTCACCACAGAACAGAGTGAAGAATTCACACCGCAATTACTCAACTATGACATCTCGGGTGTGATCGATTTCAAGAAGGGTTGTTATACCGGGCAGGAAGTTGTGGCACGCATGTTCTACCGCGGCACGGCCAAGAAGCGCCTGTTTCTACTCAGCACCACAAAACCCGATAGTAAACGATTAGAGCGAGGCAACTACATCCTGCAGGCCGGTGGCAGAGAAACAGACGCGCAGCTACTGCAAACTGAACCAGGTGACGGCTCATTGCCGGCACTGGCTCTGGCAGTATTGCCGACAGAAATAGATGGGAGTCCCCTTTCAGTTACTGAGCCACTGACTTTACTTAAAGACCATGACGACAGCGTTGAAGTAATCCTGAACGCCCTGCCTTACACCTGAGTTTGAGCCAGATTTGTTTCGCCCCATTACAACCGGTTCTTAGCAGATACTGCAAATCCTCGAGAACAGTGACGTCAGTCAGGGTTAGCGCGGTACTTCCGAATGCAGGGTAGTGCAGGATTTCCACATGGCATCCAGTACAGCCGGATTGGAGTTTTCCAGCATCTGAATCAAGTCAATGCGGTCAGCAATTTCAGAATCAGACAGCTCCTCATTTGCGAGCAGCTTCTTATTAAACCAGATGGCGTCTTGCAGACTCATCATTACTAGCGAGCTGCCAGGTTGAGCTTGCAATTGATGCACCGCAACTCGTCTGATGCCCGATTCAGCCAGCTTTTTTAGACACTGTTGCCGGTCAGTCATGCCCGTGCCAAATTCAACTGGTATCATTGCGTCAGCTTTCACCGCGCGCACACTGACCTCTTCTTCGAACCGATAGCCTCGAAGCTGGACGACTTCACCCATACTGAACCCTGCTTACCGTTTGCCCGTTGCTAAAATTACCAAGGTCGGCAAACTCCATCCCCGAGCCGCCATTGGCCATTAACTTACGGTGTTAATTTTGTGCCTCTTCAGGCAACAAGGTCAACTTACTGATTTCTCTAGGGAATTTTCCGACAGGATTAGACCTTACAATTACTGATAACTGGAATTTTTAGAGTGATTGCAGGACTGAAACGGTAATTTGTGCCTAAAATAGTCACTAATGGCACCAATCGTCGAGGCAAATTTGCCAATTACCCGCCACTGCCCCGGGCAAACTAGGGAAAGTATCGTGGATTTTGTGGTAGAGAGCACGAAAACAGAGAGAGGGCATTAGCAAATTTTGCAAATTGCCTTTTGCCAAACCGAGAAGTTCATCACGATTTCGTACGGATAAGCCGCAAGCCAATTACCTGATTTTAGGTAGCACAGGTTCGCGGATGCACAAGCCGTTCCACTCTGACAAGCAACTGAATCATGCTGCCACGGCATTATTTG
>CAZQFA010000001.1:44458-47036 GCA_964592245.1 uncultured Pseudohongiella sp.
TTCAGCCGCACCCCAAAGCTCCGCCGCCTGCGTGGCAAAGCGCGATTACCGCCAGATTTATGACAAGACTTGCTTTTTTAATTATGTCCATTATTCTAGACATATGGACATACAACAAGCACTTGTCATTTTCGACACACTCTCGCAGGAGACGCGTTTACGTGCCTTTCGACTATTGGTAGCCGCAGGCCGTTCTGGCATGGCAGCAGGCAGTCTCAGTGAAGCGCTGGGTATTCCCCACAATACCCTGTCTTTTCATCTGAACCATCTGTCCAACGCCGGCGTGGTTTCCTCCAGCAAGCAGGGGCGCTCAGTAATTTACAGCGCCAACTTCGACAGCGTGCAGGGCTTGATCGCTTTCGTGGTCAAGGATTGTTGTAGCCAGGAATTTGCCACTATGCGCGAAGACCAGACATCTGGCTGCGCCATTATCGAATTAACAAACTGCTGCCAGTGATCCGTGGTGTCTTTAGACACCAGCTATTGCTGTGCAGGCACGAGGAATCTTGCTATGAAACGCATGCATATACACGTCGGCGTCGACAACCTTGACCAGGGAATTCGTTTTTATTCCGCACTCTTTGGCACGACACCCACCAAGAGCAAGGACGACTATGCCAAGTGGATGCTCGACGATCCCCGCATCAATTTCGCCATCTCCACGCGCGCCAGCCGTGGCGTCGACCATCTTGGGATACAGGTTGATGATGAGCGCGAGTTAAGCGAGCTGCGCGAGCGTTTTCAGCAGGCAGATCTGGCCGTCTTCGATGAAGGTGAAACTGAATGCTGCTATGCCAGATCTGACAAGAGTTGGCTTCAGGATCCTGCCGGCACGGTATGGGAAACGTTCAACACCATGGCCGACGCGCAATTATTCAACAGCAATCCGGCGGACTCGGAAACGGCATGCTGCACTCCGGAAAGCAAAGGCCAGCCCGGTTGCTGTGTACCCAGTATAAAAACAGCCGGGTGTTGCAACTGATGCAGAAAGTGTTGGTCTTGTGCACCGGGAATTCCTGCCGTTCTGTGCTTGCCGAGGCGTTGATTAACTCCCTCGGCAAAGGCCGCTACAAGGCGGTCAGTGCCGGCAGTCAGCCGGCCGGTTATGTTCATCCCAAATCCATTATGACCTTGCAGCGCCATGGAATTGATCCGGGTTCACCGCGCAGTAAATCCTGGGACGAATTTACCGGTCAACAATTCGATGTTGTCATCACGGTCTGTGATGCGGCGGCACGGGAAACCTGTCCTGCTTTTCTGGGCACGCACAAGAAGCTGCACTGGAGTACGCCAGATCCTGCTGCAGTAACGGGTAGCGAGAGTCAGATTGAGGCGGCCTTTGATGAAGCGTTCAATATACTCAAGTTACGGGTCCAAGAGGAATTGTTATGAGCAACACAACTTCTCCAATGGGACTGTTCGAGCGCTATCTATCACTATGGGTTGCCTTGTGTATCGCTGCCGGCGTGGGTATTGGCGCCCTCTTTCCAAACCTGTTCCAAGCCGTCGCTGCTCTCGAGTACGCCAGTGTCAATCTGGTGGTCGCAGTGTTTATCTGGATCATGATTTACCCAATGATGGTGAATGTCGATTTCGCCTCGCTCAGGGATGTCGGCACCAAGCCCAAAGGGCTGTCTATTACGCTGGTCGTTAACTGGCTCATCAAGCCTTTCAGCATGGCCGCACTGGGCGTCCTCTTCTTTGATTATGTTTTTGCCGGGCTCACAGAGCCGGAATTGGCCAGAGAATACATAGCCGGCATGATCTTGCTGGGCGTGGCCCCTTGCACGGCAATGGTGTTTGTCTGGAGCCAACTCGTTAAAGGCGACGCCAACTACACGCTGGTGCAGGTGTCGGTGAACGACATCATCATGATTTTTGCTTTCGCACCGCTCGCGGCATTACTTCTCGGCGTTACCGACATCGTGGTGCCATGGGCGACACTCATACTGTCCGTCATTCTGTACGTTGTCATTCCACTCATTGCCGGTTATGTCACCCGCAAGCGACTCGACGCCCGCAATTCGAACGACAGCATCGCCACCTTTACGGCCGCCCTGAAACCGTTCTCGATCATGGGCCTGCTGGCAACCATTGTGCTGCTGTTTGGTTTTCAGGCGCCAACGATTCTGACCCAACCTTTCGTCATTGTCCTGATCGCTATTCCCTTGCTGATTCAAAGCTATGGCATCTTTGCACTGGCCTACGGCTGGGCCTATCTCTGGCGCGTGCCGTTTGCCACTGCCGCGCCGGCCGCACTCATCGGCACATCCAATTTTTTCGAATTGGCAGTGGCAGTAGCAATCAGTCTGTTCGGACTGAATTCGGGCGCCGCATTGGCTACAGTAGTTGGGGTGTTGGTGGAGGTGCCAGTGATGTTGTCACTGGTGGCGCTGGCGAATCGGACGAGGAGATTTTTTGCGGCAGAGGTTTGAGGATATGCATTTCTGCAAAAATGTTAAATGGTGCCCCGGGCAGGATTCGAACCTGCGACCTGCCCCTTAGGAGGGGGCCGCGCTATCCAGCTGTGCCACCGGGGCATCCGGGCCGCAGTATAGCACTTTGAAAGGGGATGTTG
>CAZQFA010000001.1:47136-53464 GCA_964592245.1 uncultured Pseudohongiella sp.
ACAGCCTCTTCCAGCGCACCGCGACAATTACAGCCACTGATGATCCGGTCACGGGCCCATTACCAGCGAATTTGTGCTAGTTTTCCGTTTCCTTGGACATTCACTGATTTTTTTAACTCATACCCTCATGACGACTATTCGGTTCCACTGTTCAACATTTGCTGAGCTGAGTAATACAGAGCTGTATGCATTGCTCAGGTTGCGTAGCGAGGTCTTCGTGGTGGAACAGGACTGTGTGTTTCAGGACATGGACAATTGCGATCAGCAGGCCATTCACGTGCTTGGCTATCGTGGTGAAGAACTGGTTTGCTATGCCCGCCTGCTACCCTACGGGGTCAAATACGACGCTGTTTCTATTGGCCGAGTGGTCAGTGCCGCAAGCGCCAGACGAGACGGTTGCGGCCGCGCTCTGATGGCTTTTTGTGTCAGGGAATGTGCAAAGCGCTGGCCACAATACCCGATTGTGATCTCGGCGCAGCAATATCTGGAAAAGTTCTATATCAGTTTCGGCTTCAAGACTGTGAAAGGACCCTACATGGAAGACGACATCCCGCATCTGGAGATGCACCTGCAACACCAATCCGCTGATAGCTGAGCCGGTCACATCACATGGCCGACCTCAAAGACAATCCCTTCGCTTTTCAACTTTTGAAAAATGCGCGTATTCGCATTGCCTTTCAGGGCAAACACGCGCGCACCGTGGCCGGCAAAGAGGCTGAAAAACTGCTACAGAAACTGGAGCAGCAGTCACCGTCAGAGCAGCAATTGACGCTGGCAAAAGTTACCGGGCAATTCAAATTCGGCAATGAGAAAGCCAACAAGCCTGCCACTTAACGCGACAATATCTGAAAAGACCACCAGTGATCCGGCCGTGCCGGCACGTCCATAGCCCCACTCTCACCGCTCATCGCCTGCAACTTCTCATAGCGTGCCGCCCAGGCAGTATCCAGTTCGGCCGGTTGCGTGACCCGTGCCAACAATACCGGATAAACCGTGTCTTGCAGACGCAATCTGGCATTGGGATTTTCAAGCGCAGTCGTTGACCAGCGTTTGCCTTCACATTGGGAACAACTCAAATACAAATCGCCTTGACTGGATGCCATGCAGTTCAGGTTAAGCGCATGGGGAATGAGTCCGGGATAGGTTTGCAGCTGACACAGTTCAACCGAATTGGCGAAGCGCCAGTCAGTCACTGGCTGCTCTGCAACCTCTCCAAACAAGTAGGCGCCGGGTGTGCGCTCGCAAGGACAGGTGAAAAACCAGATCGCCCCGGCCAGCAGTATGATTCCCAACAAGCCCAACAACCCAAATGTCAGGGCGCCGCCCTGCTGGGTTTGCAATGCAGTTGACATCTTCTTCATGAGATTTACCTGTCGCAATTGTGAGTATAGTACAGTGTAGTGACGTGCTACGACAGCATCACGATGCTGCAGGAACAGTCAGTGGCATACGCTTGCAGACCAGAGTAATCGCGATCAACCGCTTATGACAACTGCTGCTGTGCCTGATCATAGTGTGCTAAAGGCGCCTGATCGGAAACCGGCTTGCACAGACTCACGGCAACGATCGCCACGATGGCGACAACAAAGCCCGGGACGATTTCATACAGATCAAAGATGCCACCAGAGAGGTTCGACCAGAGAACCACAGTCACCGCGCCTGCAAGCATGCCAGCCATCGCCCCTGCTGCCGTCATGGCGCGCCATTTCAGGGACAGTAATACCACCGGCCCAAAGGCTGCACCAAAGCCCGCCCAGGCATAACTGACCAGATCCAGGACACGACTATTGCGATCGCCGGCAATAACAAGTGCCAGCACAGCGATACCGACCACCGCAGCGCGGCTTACCCAGAGCAGCTCTTTGTCGCCCGCCTGCGGTCGCACAAAGACACGATAAAAATCTTCACTGATGACACTGGACGATACCAGCAGTTGCGAATCAATGGTCGACATAATGGCGGACAATATAGCGGCTGTGATGATGCCCGCTATCCAGGGATTGAAGAGTGTTTGGCTCAGCACGAGAAAGACCGTCTCCGGATTGTCCAGCGGCGCTTCGGCAAAGTACGGAATGCCGGCCAGGCCGGTCGCGACCGAACCGGCCAACACGATCAGCATCCAGGTCATGGCAATGCGTCGCGAGTCCAGCAAACGCTCAGGCGAGCCGGCGGCCATAAAGCGCGCCAGAATATGCGGCTGTCCCATATAGCCAAGGCCCCAGGCCAGCAGTGAGATCAGCGCCATGAATCCCAGATTTCCCCACAGATCAGTACTGCCGGGATTGACGGCCTCCATATCGGCGATCAGGGAACCTGCACCGCCGGCATTGACCAATACGGTCAACGGGGCGATCAGCAATGCCAGCAACATCAGGCAGGCCTGTATCGCGTCGGTCCACGATACGGCGAGAAAACCGCCGAAGAATGTATAGCCGACGATAATGAATGCGCCGGAGAACAGCGCAACCTGATAATCCATACCGAAACTGCTCTCGAAGAGTATGGCGCCACCCACCAATCCCGAAGCGGTATAGAAAGTAAAAAAGACCAGAATTACCAACGCTGATAACAGGCGCAGAATCCGCGTGTGGTCCTGAAAGCGGTTTTCAAAATAGTCGGGTAGAGTAAGCGAGTTATTAGCTACTTCGCTGTGTATACGCAACGGCTTGGCCACATAAAGCCAGTTAAACCAGGCGCCGATGACCAGACCGATGCCGATCCAGACTTCACTGAGACCGCCTATGTAAATAGCGCCAGGTAGCCCAAGCAGAAGCCAGCCACTCATGTCGGAGGCACCGACACTTAGCGCGGTGACAACTGGCCCCAGCTTGCGACCGCCGAGAATATAGTCGCCCAGATTGTGGGTGCGCTGGTAAGCCTTGATACCCAAAGCCAATACGAGTAGCAGATACGCAACAAACGTTACGAGGAGCGGTGCGTCCAGAGCCATTCAGTCCAACCGGTGCAGAGAAACCAGCTGCTAAACTACCTGAACCGTTGCCTGCTTGGCAAAGATTTAACCCGGCGACGAAATTTTGCCAAGCGGCAGCGAACCGAAATCACCCTGCCAGCGCCCCTCGCTAGCGTGAGTAATCATTTTGTAATGCCTTGTCCGCGGTAAGGTATTCGATAAATTCCCAGGGCAGACCATTGTTATCGGCATAGTAGATGCGGCGGCGGTAGGGATGACCAGTTAACGCACTGCTGTCAGTAGGCGTGTAACCGGCCGCCTGCAAGCGGCTCATCACACCTTCAAGGTCATCGACAACTACACCGATGTGTCTGAGGCCTGCAGGCGGTTTGGCCCCTTTCACCTCGGTCATCGCCAGATAGTTGTCATCTCCTCCCACATGAACCCAGGGTCCATACCCGGGTGATACCCCCTGCCCGCGCGGCACAATACCCGGATCGGCAGTGGCGAGAAATCGCAGCGTTGCTGCCAGGGAATCCACGTCAACATGCACATGTTCAAAACTGGCCATCGTTCTCTCCTCTTTCTTCCTGTTTTTCTCTTTTTCCATGTCATCGTAAGGTCCTGACGAGTCTGCTGCGCCAATGGCCAACAGGACCGTCAATCTTCTTGCGCTGAGCCAGAACCAATAAATATAATAAAGCATATGCTTTACTAATAGGCGCATTAACCCATAGCCTTTAAAGAAAGTAAATACTTTGTTTAAATGGCCGATAACTTCACTAACACTACCGCCACACCGGCTTCCTTATGGACAGCAGTAAAAGCCCGCAACGACTCCTGCATTGCCTGAAAACACGGGGTCCGCAATCCGTCAAGATTCTCGCCAAACAGCTGGGAATGACCACCATGGGCGCCCGTCAGCACCTGACCGCGTTGGCACAACAGGGTCTGGTTAACACTACCGAACAGACGAAACAGACGCGGGGTCGTCCGGTGCATCTGTGGCAGCTCACCCAGCAAGGCCATGCGCAATTCCCCGACAGTCACTCCCACATCACCGTGGAATTGATCCAGGAGGTCAGGGAACAATTTGGCGAGTCCGGGTTGCAGCAAGTCATTGCCAGTCGTCACGACAAAGTGGCAACTCATTATGCCGACAGACTCGACGCCGCCGGCAGTGAACTGGCAGCCAGAGTGAACGCCCTGGCAGAGCTGCGCAGTGCCGAGGGCTACATGGCAGAGGTGCGGCTATTGCCAGATGGCTGGATGCTGATTGAGAATCACTGCCCGATCTGCGCCGCGGCGCAAAGTTGTCAACAGTTCTGCCAGAGTGAACTCAGCCTGTTCAGCACGCTATTGGCACCGGCAGGACAGGTTCAGCGCGTCGATCATCTGCTCAGTGGAGCCCGCCGGTGCGCCTACAAGATCACTCCGGTCGCCGGATAGCAGGCGCTCTGGCCACAGTAAACCCGCCGTCGCAGCCGATTTCCTGTTATAGTTCGCCTTCTACCCTGACCTGTTTCGAAATTCGATGCGCACTCTGAAAATCCTGTTGTTGCCACTGCTGGTTTTGGCAGTGTTTGCCGCTGTAGCGCCCTGGTTTATTGGCCAGAATATTCAGGCCAATACACTGCCGACGCTGCAAAATCTGTTACCACCTGAAACCCGCCAGCAAATACAGTTTACCCAGCAGGAATTCACACCCGGTTGGTTCTCCAGCACGGCCACTGTGCAGGCCCGTTACAATCCACTGGGTCTGGAGGAACCACTAAACGTCGAACTGGATTTTGACTTCACCCACGGTCCTCTGTTGATAACCGATTCCGGCCTGAGGCTGGGACTGGCACATGCGCGCATTCTGCCCAGCATCACCGAAGAGGCCTTTAGCAACGCGCTGGCGGAGCTGCCTTTCCCGCCCCCGGCTGCCTATTTCGATCTGCTGCTGTATTTCGACCAGGCCTTGCAGCTGGACTTTGTAGTGGAACCCCTGAATTACAGCGGCAACGACGGCGACTTTGCCTTCGCCGGCCTCCATGCCAGCCTGTTGGCTAACGCGGATCTGTCGGCGAATTTCAGTTTTAACATGGGCGCATTCAGTATTTCTGAACCGGACAACGGCCTGGGCTTCACCATCAATGACATGGAAATCACCAGCTACAGTGAGCAACTCAACGACCTCATGGCACCCGCCAGCGCCCGTCTCAGCATGCAGCAGATTAGCAGCGCCGGCCCGTTTCCTATCGCCGTGGATTCATTGCAGGCACACTCGCAACTGCAACGTTCGGCTGCCGCACAGGAAGCCATTGATATCTCCCAGTCGATCGCCCTGCGTGATATCGAAATGGAACTGCCATTAACGTCTTTACAATTTGATACCGAATTGAACGAAGTGCCGCGCTCGCTCATCGAAGGTTATTACGACTTGCTTGAGCAAATGCAGACGCAGATCAATGCCGGTGGCGGGGTTACGGGCGACATGGGCGATCTCGGCGAAGAGATCGCCCTGATTGGTTTGCGCAATCGTCTGGTTTCCAATAATCGCTTACAATCCGTCGCATTTCAGGGCGAGCATCAGGCCGAGTTGAATCTCACCTGGGCGGGTATTCCGGATATCGCCTCGCTAGCCGACCTGCAACCGGCAGCCATCGTCAACGCACTCAATCTGTCTCTGCTGATTGATCTGGACGAATCGGCGATCAACCGCAGTCCGGCGGGACAGATGATTGCCCCCTATGCGCGCCAAGGCTATGTACGTATTGAAAACGGCCGCATTCTCTTGCAGGCTTCATTAACCAACGGCGAACTCAATCTCAATGGCGACATCATGCCGCTGAACCAGTTTTTCTAGGCGTTCTTGCGACACCTAATTTTGCCAGTGACTGACTATTCAGCACCACCAGTAATCTGAAACCAAAAACCTGATACCAGTAACCCCCTTAATTAGAAGCAGTAAAAAATCATGCGCGCTAACGCCAACACAACTCGCATTGCGGCCCGTCACCAACACGAGTGCCGAAAGCTCTATTCCTACCCCAAGTACTGGGCCGAGTGTTTTGGACCGGCGCCCTATCTCCCCATGTCACGCGCCGAAATGGACGAGCTGGGCTGGGACAGCTGCGACATCATTCTGGTCACCGCTGATGCTTATGTCGACCATCCCAGTTTCGGTATGGCTGTGGTGGGCCGCCTGCTGGAAGCGCAAGGCTTCAGGGTGGGCATTATTTCCCAGCCGGCATGGCATGACACCGCCGACTTCATGCAACTCGGCAAACCGAATCTGTTCTTCGGTGTCACCGGCGGCAACATGGACTCCCTCATTAACCGCTATACCGCGGATCTGCGCCTGCGTAGTGATGATGCCTACACCCCCAATGGTGAGGCCGGCAAACGTCCTGACCGATCGGTGATCGTCTA
>CAZQFA010000001.1:53564-87228 GCA_964592245.1 uncultured Pseudohongiella sp.
GATGCCGACGGAAACAAGCTCGAAGCGAACGCTGACGGCAGTTGCAGCGGCACCGCCAACAGCAGCGACCAAAGTGCAGTACAGGCAGAGGCCGTCCGTATCATTCCGTTACCACTGCAACGGCAATATGAGATCGACCCGAGCATCAGCTACATCCGCCTGCCCTCATTCAATAAAGTGACAAATGACCCGGCTCTGTATGCGCATGCATCCAGAATCCTGCATCAGGAAGCGAACCCGTTTAATGCCCGCTCGCTGGTACAGAAGCATGACACTCAGGATGTGTGGGTCAATCCGCCACCGATACCTCTGGATACCGACGAGATGGACTGGGTATTTGACCTGCCCTATCAGAGACGTCCGCACCCGAGTTATGGCAAGGCCAGAATTCCGGCCTACGACATGATCAAGACTTCGGTGAACATCATGCGTGGTTGTTTTGGTGGCTGCACGTTCTGCTCGATCACCGAACACGAAGGCCGGGTCATTCAGAGCCGCTCGGAAGACTCGATCATTCGCGAGATTGAAAAGATACGCGATCAGGTGCCCGGTTTTACCGGCACCATTTCCGATCTCGGCGGCCCCACTGCCAATATGTACAAACTCAATTGCAAGTCACCGAAGATACAGAAGACCTGCAAGCGCTTGTCCTGTGTCTATCCGAATATCTGCCAACATCTGAATACGGATCACAGCCCGACGACGCAATTGTATCGCCGCGCCCGGGCAGTGCCCGGAGTCAAGCGTGTCGCTATTGCCTCGGGCCTGCGCTACGACCTGGCGCTGCGCGATCCGGAATACGTCGAAGAACTGGTGACGCATCACGTCGGCGGTTATTTGAAGATTGCTCCCGAGCACAGCGAAGACAAAACCTTAAGCAAGATGATGAAACCCAGCATCAATGCCTACGATGAATTCAAGAAATTATTCGACAAGTTTTCGAAAAAGGCCGGCAAGGAGCAATATCTCATTCCCTACTTCATCGCCGCCCACCCAGGCTGTGATGAAGAGGAAATGCTGAACCTGTCGTTGTGGTTAAAACAGCATAAATTCAAACCGGATCAGGTACAGACTTTCTACCCGTCACCCATGGCGCTGGCGACGGCCATGTACTACTCCGAGAAAAACCCACTGCAGAAAGTGCGCTACAAGAGTGAAGCGGTCAGTGTCTGCCGCGACATCGAAGACCGGCGTTTGCAGAAGGCTTTCTTGCGCTATCACGATGAGAAGAACTGGCCGATTTTACGCGAAGCGCTGCACAAGCTGGGGCGTGCTGATCTTATCGGGACGGGCAAGCAACACCTGATCCCGCCAGCAGACCGTGGCGCTACCACCCCGGCTCGCGGTAAACGCAAGCCGGTGCGCCGTAAAGCCCGCCACCGCTAGTCAGCGGCGCACGAGCAAATTGGTTTCTTCAATAATTTTCCAGACGTCGTCTGCGGGACGCAGAACCAGTTTCTTCAATGTGCTATCGCTGTATGTTGATGAGTCATAACGCAACCAGAATTGCACTTCAACTTCGTCGTTCTCATCGTCCACGACAGCAAAATCACTAAGTTCCATCGTGATCTCTCGCGCAGAACCAATGATGCGACGACGATCCGTTGCCCACTGTTCGCGTGATTCGTGATAGCTGGGCACATAATCTTCATGGTAGCTATCGAAATAGCCTTCCAGATCCTTCGCCTGCCAGCTATCAACCCACAGCGATACGCTCCTGCTCAACTGATCAAGCAATGGCAATTCTGCCCCACGCACAGAAGCCGCGGAGGCTGCACCATTGAGGGCAACTGTATCTGGTTCTGCAATTTCTTCATCCGGTTCGGTCGTGGTTTCTTCAGGTATTTCCTCATTGATGCTTGTAGCCGTCGCAAAGTCATCGACATTATTCAATGCCGTAACTGAACTGGCAGGCGGTGAAATTGGCTCTAATTCTGTATTTGTTGTAACGGTGCGTTCGATACCAGTGGCTGCCGGCGCCACTTCCACAACATCGTTTCTATTGTCACCTTGTGGTTCTTGCTCCATAGATGCATTGGCAGGCAATTCTAATGCAGCAGACGCAGCGCTTGCCGTTTCTGGCGCTGCTGGTTCATATTCAGGTTGTGCAATAGCAGTCTGATCGATACCGAGTTGCTGAACCGATACCAATACCAGACCAGAATCTGTAGCCTCCTCATCTTCAACTGCCAGAGTATCTGCTGCCGGTGCCGCGCCGGTCGGTGCCTGGCCAGCCGCAGGATCTCCGGAAACCACGTCGCTATTGGTGCTTGCCAGATTGTCGCTGACCTCATTGCTCCTCTCATCGCTGAGAAGCGCCGATTCTGTACTGTCAGCTTGTTCACGATCATCATCTACAAATACTGAAGTCGTATCAGTTGATTGCGCAATAACAGTGTTGCTCTGCTGAACCGTTGTTACCTCAGGGCTCAATAATTGCTGGTACAAAAGCCCCAGCGACGCAACGACTACCACCAACGCAACAGGCAGCAATCCATGGCGTAGATCCAATCCCTCAGCGACTCGTGCGCGTTTGATTACACTACTCGAGGGTAGCGACTTCACAAGGCCGACGAGCTCTTGCTTTTGCACCGGTTCGTTTTCATCTTTTTCCGCGCGGCGTAGCATCAGGGCACGGCAGACTTCCAGTGTCGGACCAGGCAAACCGTGGCAAGCGCGGTACAAGTAGTTGAGAGCGGGCGCTTCCAGCTGCAAGGCATCATTGCCCGTCTTGTTCGCGTAACTGTAGACGAACTGTCGCGTAGCTTCCGCAGACATAGGCGCCAGCTGCAGGCGATGCGTGATATGGAGTTGCAGTTGTTTAAGTTCGGTTTTCTGTGCCAACCGACGCGCGAGATTAGGCTCTCCACAGAGCACGAAATTTATAAGGCGCCGGTCTCCTTGCTGAACCTCCGACAGACGGTGAATTTCCAGCAAAATGGTATCGCTCAGTTGCTCGGCATCGTCAAAGATCAATACCAGATTCTCAGAAGAGTCCGCAACAAGTGAACCTTCAAGGGCGCGGGCAAAATTGTGTGATTGCGGTAAATCCAGTTCGCGGGCGAGAAAGTTGCGCAGTAATTCCGGAGAATTGATGTCAGCCCCCAGCATTATTGCCCGGTAGCCTTTCTTCCGCAGTAGCTGCGTAAGTCGTTCACAAAGCTGTGTTTTGCCGGTTCGCCCTTCTCCACTCAGCAGCACAATGGACTCAGGGGTAGTCGCTCCCTTAACACACCCCTTCAATGCCTCAAGGTACGGTCCATCATTAAAATAAAATGTGTGTGCTATAGCCATTAGTTGGAAAACCTATTGCCGTTTGGTCTCATTAATTGACGTTAACGCTATAAATGTATTCGATGCCACTACTTGTCTTTCAGGTTATGCTCAATATTGGTCAACACACCGCGTAAAATATTCATTTCCATTACATCGATCCGTACGCGACCAAACAGCCGCCGCAATCGCTGCATCAGCTGACGAGGATTGTCGGGGTCGTGAAAATCTACTCTTACGAGTACACGCTCCAGATGTTCATAAAAATGTTCAACTTGCTCACCCGTGGCTCGTGGCTGGTCCCAACTGTCGTCTGACTCCTCGTTGGCTGTGGCAGGTTCCGCAACAGCATCCGCGTTAATAGCTGCCTTGCGCAATTCGTAGCTCAGCACCATGACCGCTGCCGCCAGGTTCAGCGAACTGTATTGTTCGTTGCTGGGTATCTGCACGTGATAGTGACATTGCTGCAACTCTTCATTGGTCAGCCCGGAATCCTCCCGCCCAAACACCAGTGCCGCCTGATTCCGCGACTGCTCGACGACGATTTTCTCGGCGCATTCTTCAGGCGAAAGCATAGGCCAGGGCAAGCTGCGAGAGCGTGCACTGGTACCGATCACCAGACCGCAATCGGCAACGGCTTCAGCCAGACTCGACACCACCGTGGCATGCTCGAGAATGTCCAGGGCCGAAGCAGCGCGGCCCACGGCTACCCCACTGGGGAACTCCTCCGGTTGCACCAGCACAAGTTGCCGCAGCCCCATGTTTTTCATGGCCCGCGCGGCGGCTCCGATATTACCCGGGTGCGAGGTATTGACGAGAACTATCTTGATATCCGGTACAGCGGTCATGGCGGGCCCTTCATCCGACTTGCTTGTGGCAGCAGCTTAAATGGCCGGATTATAGCAGCAGCCCCGACCAAAACGGCATTTGTGTTCCTTGCTCGCAGAGATGTTGCTATCATGCGCACCGCTTTGAGGCCACGGCCTCAGTTCTGCCATGCAAGCTCAGGAATACCACTGCACATGCATCCCATGATCAATATAGCCCTGCGGGCCGCACGCGATGCCAGCGAAGCGCTGGCCCACAGTAGCGATCGACTCGACCGGGTCGACATCATCAGCCGCGACGAGAATAACTTCGTCACGTCCATGGATGCCAATGCAGACAAGACCATCCTCTACCACCTGCAGAAAACCTACCCCGAGCACAGCTTTGATAGCCGCGTCTCCGGCTTTCAGGAAGGTAAACAGTCAGATACCGTCTGGTTGATTGATCCGCTGCTGGGCAGCCAGAACTTCGCTGTAGGCTATCCGCAATTTGCAGTAGCGATAGCCTGTCAGGTCAATGGCGTTGTCAATCACGCCGTCATTATCAACCCCCTGTTGCGCGAAGAGTTCGTGGCCAGTCGTGGCACCGGCGCGCAATTGAACTCGCGGCGCATGCGCTGCAGTCCAAAAACCGACTTGCAGCGCGCCGTAATCGGCATCGGTGTCAACGCCAAGACTGTAGAACCAGGTCTCGGATTGCAACGCGAACTGCGGGAGTCACAGGCCAGTGTTCGTATTGGTGGTTGCAGTGCACTCGATATTCTCATGACTGCCGCCGGCAAACTCGATGGCGGTTACTGTGGCGCGCAGAACCCGCAAGGACTGGCAGCAGCCAATCTGATACTGCGTGAAGCCGGCGGTTTCATCGGTGATGCCCGTGGCGGCCCCGACACAAAATCGGCAGATGAGTTGATTTTCGGTAGCCCGAAGGTTTTTCGGGAGCTAGTCAAGCTTCGCGCCCGCCTGTAACCCGCTACAATCGGCGAGCAAGAAAACCTTTCGTCTGCGTGCCGCAGAAGTAACAGACGAGTCTTGCGCCAAGTGCTATTCCAAAGAATTAATCGCCAGCAGCAGTTACCTCCGTTTTATTAGGCTAATGCCTGCTGTCCTTACGCCAAGCAGGTGTTGTTGAATTCATGTCGCGGAAGAAGACAGTTCGTCCCAATCTCACCGAAGGTTCTATTCAACAAGCCCTGATCCGGATGACCCTGCCCATGATGTTCGGGCTCATCATGCTCTTCACCTTTAATCTCGTTGACACGCTGTTTATCAGTTTTCTCGGCACCCGGGCACTCACAGCGATCAGTTTTACTTTCCCTGTCACCTTTACCATCATGAGTCTGGCAATCGGCCTTGGTATCGGCGCCTCGGCAGTGGTCGCTCGCTGCCTGGGTGGCGCGCAGGAAGAGAAAGCCAAGCAAGCAGCGACCGTTATCAATTACCTGTCGTTTTTATTGGCTGCACTCGCCGCGGCGCTGTTGTGGTTGCTCATGGACCCGATCTTCTCCTGGATGGGTGCCAGCGAGGATCTGGAAGAACCTATCCGCCGCTATATGGAAATCTGGCTACCGGCGAGTGTCCTCGTCGTCTGCATGATGACCAGTAACAGCATCCTGCGCGCCTGCGGCAACACCAAGACACCCAGCGTCCTGATGGCAGTGGCTGGTCTGATTAATGCCCTGCTCGACCCGCTGCTGATTTTTGGCTGGGGACCGTTTCCCGAGTTGGGCATAGCCGGTGCCGCCTGGGCCACCGCCATTGCCTGGATTACGGTGTTTGCCTACCTGTTGTACGTTTTGATTGTGGAAATGGAAATGGTAAGCCGGGTTCTGCCCTCGCGCAGCATCATGATCAGCTCCGGGCGCGACATGCTGCGGATCGGTATCCCTGCCGCCGGAGCCAACATGATGACGCCGCTGGCAGCTGGCATCATGACTGCCATCGCCGCCGGCTTTGGTGATTCGGCGGTGGCAGCCTTTGGCGTCGGTGCACGTCTGGAACCGATAGCCACGCTGGTAATACTGGCGATGTCCATGTCGCTGCCGCCATTGATAAGCCAAAATTTCGGTGCCGAGCGTATGGATCGGGTCGCCGAGGCCTATCGCTTGTCAATTCGCTTTATTCTCGCCTGGCAGCTGGGAATTTATCTGCTGCTGGCCATTCTCTCTGGCCCTATCGCCAACCTGTTCTCAGACGATCCCGAGGTCATCAGCACCATCAAGCTGTTCATCTGGATCATGCCAATAGGTTATGGCTTGCAGGGCGTCATCATACTGACCAATTCGTCTCTCAATGCCCTGCATCAGCCGCTGACGGCGCTGTACCTGAGCATTGGCCGCTTCTTCGTGTTCTATGTGCCACTGGCCTGGGTAGGAAGTTATTACTGGGGGCTGGAAGGATTCTTTGCCGGCGCGGTAGCCGGCAACATGCTGATGGCGGTGATTTCGTGGCGTCGCTTCAATCGCGCCCTGTCACAGGACAGTGTGGCGGTTCAGGGAGTCGTCTGAACCGGGCCGGCCTGGCAACCTGCCCGGTGCCAATTTTACGAGCTAGCTGCGGAACAGATTCTTCACACCTGACAAAATGCCGCCTTTCGACTTCTCGGCGACTGCCGGCTCAACAGTCGGCGTCTCATCTTCGTGCAGTTCGAAACTCTTGTCAGCGACAGCCGCACTCTCGGTTTCCATGCTGCCATCATCGGAGTAGCTCAGGCGATTGTTGCTTTCCTGGAAGGCCAACATTTCCTGACAAATCTCGTTGTACTCGTCGGCTGACAATAACTCCGGACGCTCTTTCATGTTGAGAGTGAAGACGCGATCGTTGGCGGCGGAGAGATAGTGCAGGTTCTTCTTGTTGTCGAGGAGCAAGCCTTCTTTCTTGGCAGTCTCGTACAAAGGTGTGCCACGCAGAGGAATATAGGGGAAGAAGAAAAAGTGTTCCGGCTGAATCGTTTGATTCAGTTTCAGCGTCTGCCGCATATTCTCGGCTGTCTCCAGCGGCATGCCGACGATATTGAATGTCAGACGATTAATGCCGGCTTTCTTGCAGTTGGCGGCGGCATCAATCACCTGCTGATTGGTCATCTTGCGACCCAGCATTTGCGAACGGTATTTTTCATCGCCACTCTCGATACCAAACCAGATTGTGTGACACCCGGCATCCGCAGCGGTTCTACAGAAATCTTCGTTCATGACTTCGACGCGGGAGTTAATTGAAAATGGCAATCGAATTCGTTCTTTATAAATCTCAAAGAATGCGCGCACGAACTTCAGGTTGGACAGGAACAGCTCGTCCCAGAACTCAAAGTAACCGACATCGTATTTGTCACGCAGGCGAATCAGTTCATCGACCATCGCCTCGGGATCATATTTGCGCAGGAAGGTCTTCTTGGTTTTCCAGCCCTCAAGAATGGGCGTATTGCAGCAATAGGTGCAACGGTAAGGACAACCGCGTCCGGTCATTACCGGTAATACCAGTTTGCCTTTAGGGCCGAAGATGGATGAATTCACATCCTTGAATCCATCAGCCTTGGCAAACACATCGTAATCAGGGAAAGGCAATGCTGCCAGATCGCCGATCTGATGCGGCTCGGTTTCGTACACAGAACCATCAATGAGTTTTTCCCACATGCCATCAGCGGGGCCGTCCTTGGTACCCTTCAAATGCTGGACAACATTGCCAATGGCATACTCGCCATCGCCGACGCAAATGTAATCGACATTGGGGTTTTCGATTGTCTGCTGCTGCGACAGCATGGCCTGATAACCGCCGATGACAATCGCCAGATCAGGCATGAGTTTTTTCAGCTCGGCAAAATACGGCTCCATGGGATACCAATGCGGGCTCATCACAGAGAAAGCGATGACATCAGGATTCAATTCCTGAATCATGCGCGCGTAATTTTGCGGTGAATATTTCTCGGCATCGCGCAAAATCAATACCGGCTCGAGCATGACATCAACATAGGGGAAATCGCGCTTGAGGTAGCCAGACATACTGGCTATAGGCATGGCAATTTCATTGCCGTCCGGGGAATAGAATGAGAATACCAGTCGCAGGCGTTCTCCTTTGACGGAGCCGAACCACCGGGACTTGTTTTGTGGATAAGCAGGTCTTTCTGTACTGATGGCGATTACATCGGCCTTGGAATTCATTCAATCGTCCCGTCAATGGCGCGTTGGAGCTGTGAATTTTTTGCAGTTCTGCAGTGGAGAACCGGTCGCTAGGTCTATTTAGATCATATCGACTGAAGATTGGCAAAGTATACCATTTTTGGCTTGCAGTAAGCACAACTCAGTCACATCGTTTGCCGCTAAAAATCCCTTACACCACATGTGGTTACTGTCATTGCCTTATCATGGTGACTTGCTTTTAGCCCCCTGACGACTCACCATTGCCTGCGCAGCGCCGTACAGGCGTAAAACCCGATTAATTGATGACAAATCTGGCGAAAACACAGTCATGGATGCACTAGAAGCCCTACATACCCGCAGTTCGTTCCCCCGCCTCACTGAGCCGGCACCGGACGAGCAGGCCCTCAACAATATTTTCCGGGCAGCGCTGCGTGCTGCGGATCACGGCTTGCTCCGCCCCTGGCGGTTTCTGGTAATCCGCGGTGACTCCCTGGACAAGCTTGGAGACCTCTTCATTGCCGCTGCCCGCGCAGATGGTCAGGAACTGAATGAGACGCAGGCTGAGCGCTTACGCCAAAAGCCCCTGCGCGCACCCGTGATTATCGTGACCATTGCCAGTCCGAGCGAACACCCCAAGGTGCCGCCTTTTGAGCAGGATCTGTCTGCTGCCGCAGCCACCCAGAATATGTTGGTCGCCGCTTATGCCCAGGACCTCGGCGCTATGTGGCGCACCGGCTCCATGGCCTATCATCCCGTCGTGCGTGAGGGACTGGGGCTGAAAGCGGAGGAAAAAATCGTCGGCTTTCTCTATCTCGGAACGCCCGTCGATGGTACGCGCAATACCCAGCCAGTTGCGGTCGATGACTACTTTCAGGAGTGGTAGATGGCCAGCCGCAGCACCCGAGTGCCCTGCTGGAAATGTGGCAAGACTCAGGAAGTCCTGCTGCCGTTTTCACGCTACGAAGAATGCAGCCACTGCAAGGCAGACCTGCATGTCTGCCGGGCCTGCAAGCACTATGTCGCTCAACTCTCCAGCAGCTGCCTTGAAGACCGCGCCGACTTTGTACTGGACCGGGAAAAGGCCAATTTCTGTGACTATTTCCAACCGAACCCAAGGGCATACAGCGGCAGTGACGACAGTGAAGCCAAGGCGGCACGGGCCAAACTGGCTGAATTATTTGGCGAAGAGCCTCCCGCTGATGACGCTGAGCAGCAAGACAAGCCGGAAACCGAAGCCGAACGCGCACTGGCGGAATTGAAAAGGTTGTTTGGGGACAAGGATTGATCACAGCGCAGTACCTGAATCTGCCTGCTGCCTGCTACAATGCCAGAAAAAAGAATCACCATGCGCACCACTGTCTTTTCCACGCCCATTCTCACCCCCCTGCTGCGTCTGCTCGCCATCGCCCTGCTGAAGCTCAGCGGCTGGCGGGCCCGCGGCGAGGAATTACCGCAGCAACGTTTCGTACTCATCGGCGCGCCGCACACCAGTAACTGGGATTTCCCGCTCATGTTACTTGTCGTTTTAAAGTTACGACTGCGCGTATTCTGGATGGGCAAACATACCCTGTTCCCCTTCGGCCTGGGCTGGCTCATGAAATGGCTTGGCGGCATCCCCGTCAACCGTACTGCCTCGCACAACATGGTGAGCGAGACCGTCCGCCAGTATCAGCAAAATGATGAGCTTGTTGTCTTGATTCCTCCCGAGGGTACACGCAAGAAAGTCGAGCGCTGGAAGACCGGCTTCTACCATATAGCCGTCAACGCGGAGGTACCAATTCTCTTGGGCTATGTCGACGCCGCCAAGAAAGAGGCAGGCATTGCGGACTTCTTCAACCCCGGAGGAGACATCGATAAGGATATGGCTGAAATACGCGCTTTCTATGCCAACAAGAAAGGCATCAACGCAGCCAACAGTTAGTTAGACATTCGCAACTCAGGCGAGTTTGCGAATAGTGGTTTCCGCTGATTTCACCGCTTCCTCTGCACGCAGACACAGGAGCGCGTTATCAAGAATATGTTGGGCATATTCCTGCAAAGTCACTTCACGCAGTTTCATCTTCCAGTGTTTCAGATGCCACTGTTGCAGGCTGGCGGTCACTTGCGCCGCCAGCAGCTGCGGTTTCTCACAGACAAAAATGCCGGCCGCAACACCTGCCTCAAAGGCTTCAATGAGGAAGCCGTCGAAACGTAATTCCAGATCCATGGCCTGTTGCTGCTGCTCGCGATCGAGCCCTTTCGATTCCATGAAGCAGAAGTAGTACCAGGGATTGAGAATCTGCGTCATGTAGATCTCGCCGAAGATAATGGCACGCAGACGCTCTACCGGCCCCAGGTCTTCATTGGCCAGACTGCCAATCACCCGGGTGATGTAATTACGCAATACACCTTCAATGACTGACGCAAGATCATTCTTGCTGCCGATATAAGCATACAAGCCCCCCATGCTGATGCCGGTTTCCCGACTCAGGTCACGCAGGCTCATGGCCTGAAATCCTTTGCTGTTGGCAAGGCGGAAGGTGGCAGTGAAGATCTTTTCCAGATTACCGATCGCAATCTTGGGATTCTTGATTTGCATTTTGTCCTGGTGCATTTCGAATACACTGGTCCAAAACTCATCGCCCTCAAGCGTCCACGCGTTGCGGAAGGCTTCCATACTGGTATTTACAGGCCAAGTAGTCATTGCGAGTCTCTATGTTTTTATTATTTGCCAGTCTCGAGCAGGTCGCACAGTTTAGTACGGAATGGGCAGTCTGTTAAGTTTGGTGGTGCAATCCGCAGTGAAAAAACTGTGCCATTATCACGGCTCTTAGCTTGCCGAGCGGCACGGAAAAGCCCAAGCCAGTACCGCAAAAACCTTTGCAAGTCTTTGTTTTTGCGCGGATATCCAAAAATTCCGCCTTGCCTGTAGCTCAGTATCACGGCGTTACCAGCCCGCTCTTTCCTTGCCAGATGCACCACCAGCGCGCGCTGTTTTGAAGCCTAGAGCCAGTAGGAGAGAATTGCAGCGGACCCTGCCACAGCACAAAGCAACAATGAAAAACGCCGCAAATTCGCCAGCGAGATGAATTTCAGTGTGCGCATGGCTAACCAGTAGCCTGCCAGCGTGGCGGGCATCAAGGGTAGAGACAGGAGGATCTCGGTCGGCCCGAAGCGCCCTACCACTGACAGCATCAGCAGCGACATGACGCAGCTGAATACGAAAAAGGCCGCCAGATTGGCGCGAATATAGTCCCCCGCCTCATGCTGCATCACCAGCGCCATCGGTGGCCCGCCAATAGACGAACTGGTTCCCATAAAGCCCGACAGGAATCCCGCTGACAACAATGAGCCATTACTGGGACGGAAGCGATAGCTACTCAGGCTAATGGCCACGGCCACCAGCACAGTCAAACCAAGATACAGTGCCAATTGCCGTTGATCGATGACCAGTAGCAGCAAGCCGCCGGCAATAGTGCCGGGCACACGTCCAATGATGGCGTACTTCAGCCCACCAAATGAGATAGCGTGGCGATGTTTGCGTGCATTGGCTAACGATAATGTCAGCGCCGAAACAGTGATGGGGGCAGGCACGTAGAGCGGGTCAATAAAGAACAGCACTGGCGCAGCAATGATTGCCAGCCCAAAGCCGATTGAACTCTGGACAAAGGAGCCAACAAAAATAACCAGAATTGCCGCAGCAATTTCCACAATGCAGTGCCTTTGGATAAAGCGAGATTAATGAAAAAACGGGAAGACGCGCCTGGCGCGACAAGCGCGAGATGTTAACTGCTAAGCCGCAACAGCACCAGAGCTGACGATTAACTTGCGAGTATTCTTGCAGGAATTGCCGCAATCAGCGAAAAACGATGGTCTTGTTGCCATTGACGATCACGCGATGCTCGCAATGCCATTTCACGGCACGGGCGAAGGCGACACACTCGGCATCCCGACCTATCTGCTTAAGCTCATTGATATCACAATTGTGATCAATTTTTTCGACGGCTTGTTCAATTATCGGCCCTTCATCGAGATCGGCAGTCACGTAATGCGCCGTGGCACCAATGATTTTTACGCCGCGGTTATAGGCCTGTGCATAGGGATCGGCACCTTTGAAGCCGGGCAGGAACGAATGGTGGATATTGATCGCCCGATCTTCCACTTCAGCGCAGAATTCAGGTGACAGGATTTGCATGTAACGCGCCAGCGCCAGAATATCGGCTCTCTCTTCACGAAAAACCCGCAGGAAAGCCTGCTCTTGTTGCTGCTTCTGACCAGACTCGATGGGCAAGTAGTGGAAAGGCAAACCATACCATTGTGTCAATTCACGAAAGGTCTCGTGGTTGGACACGACACCCACTATGTCTGCCGGCAGTACACCCGACTCCCAGCGATGCAGAATATCGTTCAGACAATGACCGTGTTGCGATACCGCCAGCAGCAAGCGACTGCGCTGTGACAGATCAAAAAAACGGGCCCGCATGGAAAATTGCTTGGCCACGCTGGCGAAATCGTTCTGCAATTGCAGCAGGTCAGGCAGTCGCGTCTCCCCCTCCTCGAACTCGACACGCATGAAGAACTGATTAATTCCCGGATCGCGATGCTGCGCGGCCTCGTAGATGGTCGCGCCACGTTGATAGAGAAAATCGGAAACGGCACGAACGATGCCATTGGTTTCCGGGCAGGCAACGGTGAGTACGTATTTGGCTGGTGTGAGTTGATCCATAAGTTGAGCTATCCCTGTCGGCGAGCGCGCTCATGATAGCCATAACCTGTGCCCCTGATAACCCCGGTTTGCCCCCTCGACGGGCAGCTCTTACAATGCCAGCAACGATCACAGCCAAGGACTCCCTCATGAAATCACGCGCTGCCGTCGCATTTGCTGCCGGACAACCACTGGAAATTGTCGAAGTCGATCTGGAGGGGCCGAAAGCGGGCGAAGTCCTTGTCGAAATCAAGGCCACGGGCATCTGTCATACCGACGCCTTCACCCTGTCCGGAGACGATCCTGAAGGTGCATTTCCGGCGATCCTGGGACACGAAGGTGCCGGCATCGTGCAGGAAGTAGGCCCCGGAGTAATCTCTGTGCAGGTGGGCGATGCCGTCATCCCGTTGTACACACCTGAATGCCGGGAATGTGATTTCTGCCTGCATCCGAAAACCAACCTTTGTCAGTCTATTCGCGCCACCCAGGGACAGGGCCTCATGCCCGACGGCAGCAGTCGTTTTTCACTCGATGGCAAACCGATCCTGCATTACATGGGCTGTTCCACCTTCTCCAATTACACCGTCTTGCCGGAGATTGCGGTCGCCAAGATCCGCTCCGATGCGCCGTTCGACAAGGTTTGTTATATCGGTTGTGGCGTCACCACAGGCGTTGGTGCGGTGGCATTTGATGCCAAGGTAGAACCTGGCAGCACTGTTGCCGTATTTGGGCTCGGCGGTATCGGACTCAATGTTATTCAGGGAGCACGTATGGTGGGTGCCGATCGCATCATCGGCGTCGACATTAACCCGGGCAAGGTTGAACTGGCGACGCAATTCGGCATGACCGATTTTATCAATGCCAAAGAAGTCGATGACGTGACAGCTGCAATCATCGACCTGACCAACGGCGGCGTCGACTATTCCTTCGAATGTATTGGCAATGTGCACACCATGCGACAGGCGCTGGAGTGTTGCCACAAGGGCTGGGGCGAGTCCTACATTATCGGCGTCGCGGGTGCCGGTCAGGAAATCTCCACGCGCCCCTTTCAACTGGTCACCGGCCGCTCCTGGAAAGGCACTGCCTTCGGCGGCGCCCGCGGTCGCACCGATGTCCCACGGATCGTTGACTGGTATATGAACGGCAAAATCTCCATCGACCCGCTGATCACTCACACCATGCCGCTGAATGAAATCAACAAGGCATTCGACCTGATGCACGAAGGATCCAGCATCCGCTCGGTCGTAATCTATTGATGACCGCGTCGAACCCGCACAGGAGTCAGGAATGAAGTATTTGCATTCGATGGTCCGGGTCAGCGACCTGGATGAATCACTCGATTTTTACTGCAAGAAGCTGGGACTGGTAGAAGTACGGCGCAAGGTGTCCGATGCCGGTCGTTTTACTCTGGTATTTCTTGCCGCCCCCGGCGATGAACAGGCCCAGATCGAACTGACCTATAACTGGGACCCTGAAGAATATGACGGCGGTCGTAACTTTGGTCATCTGGCCTATGCCGTGGATAACATCTACGCCTTGTGCCAGCATCTGATGGATGCAGGCGTGACTATCAACAGACCGCCCCGCGACGGCTATATGGCCTTCGTGCGTTCACCGGACAACATCTCTATCGAATTGCTGCAACGGGGCGATCCTCTACCAGCCCAAGAACCCTGGGCGAGCATGGAAAACAGCGGCAGCTGGTAGTGTCCAACTTGAGCTGGCGGGGGCTCTTGGTTATGATACCCGCTCTTCGGATACCCAGCCTTCCTGGTACTTTCCTGAATTTGCACCTTGCACTTATTAAAGGCCTCCCCCGGCATGAAAACGCCAGTACGGGCCGGTCGTGACAAGCTTTTTTAACTTGCTTAACCGGTATACACATCATGCAACTACTTGATGGCAATTCTTGCTCGCAACAAATTCGCCAGGAAATCGCTGCGCGCGTCACCGAGATGAAAGCGTCCGGCAAACGGCCTCCGCATTTGGCTGCGATTCTCGTCGGTAACGACGGCGCCAGTGAAACTTACGTCGCCAATAAAGTAAAAGACTGCGAGGAAGTCGGCTTCACGTCGACACTGTTGCGCTTTCCTGACAGCACCAGCGAAGCGGAGTTGCTGCAGCAAATCAAAGAACTGAACGAGAACGACCAGATCGACGGTTTCATTGTGCAACTGCCATTGCCGGCGCACATCGACGAGCACAAGATTACGCTCAGCATCGATCCGCTCAAAGACGTTGACGGCTTCTGCCCGCAGAATGTCGGCAATCTGTGCCTCGGCCTGCCGACTTTCGTATCGGCCACGCCCAATGGCATTATGGAATTACTGGCACGCTACGAGATTCCGACAGCCGGCAAACATTGTGTGGTCGTAGGTCGCAGCAATATCGTCGGCACCCCCATGGCGATATTGATGTCTCGCAACACTGAGCCCGGTAATTGCACGGTGACGCTGGCACACAGCCGCACGAAAAATCTGCAGCAGCTTTGCGCCTCTGCTGACATTCTGGTTGCCGCCATTGGCAAAGCCGAGTTTGTCAGCGCCGATATGGTAAAACCCGGCGCCGTCGTAATTGATGTTGGCATCACTCGCATTGCAGACGATAATCGCCCTTCCGGCTTCCGTCTGGCTGGTGACGTGGATTTCGCCGCAGTCAGTGAGAAATGCAGCTATATCACTCCGGTACCCGGCGGTGTGGGTCCAATGACTCGCGCCTCCCTGCTACAAAACACCCTGAAAGCTTATCTTCGACAATAGGACACAAGGCAGACCATCATGTTTCAATCTCTGCAAGCCCTCCCCTCAGACCCCATTCTTGGCCTGATGGCCGCATACCGCGCCGACAACAACCCGAAAAAGATCGATCTGGGTGTAGGCGTTTACAAGGATGCTGATGGTAATACCCCGGTCATGACAGCGGTGAAAAAAGCCGAAGCCCAATTGTTGGAGCAACAAGCCAGCAAGACTTACGTTGGTCCAACCGGTGCAGCCGAATTCAACGATGTCATTGCCGAACTGGTCCTGGGCAAGCCCTTACTGGATTCGCTGGGCAAGCGTCGTATTACTGTGCAAGCACCAGGCGGTTGTGGTGGCCTGCGTCTGGCAGCCGAGTTCATCCAGAAAGCCAATGCCGACGCGACAGTCTGGGTCAGCGACCCGACCTGGGCAAACCACGTACCGCTGCTGGGCTCAGCCGGCCTGAAGATCGAGCAGTACCCGTATTACGACTACACTACCCACAGTGTTCGCTTCGACGAAATGCTGGACTGCCTGAAAAAAATTCCGGCAGGCGATCTGGTGCTGATTCATGGTTGCTGTCATAACCCTTGTGGTTCCGACTTGTCACCCGAACAATGGCAGCAAGTCAAAGATGTCGCGCTGGATCAGGGCTTTACTGTCTTTATCGATTTGGCTTATCAGGGACTGGGTGACGGGCTGGTAGAAGATGTCTATGGCGTGCGTTTGCTGGCCGAAGCATTGCCCGAATTGATTATCGTCAGCTCCTGCTCCAAGAATTATGGCCTTTATCGCGAGCGTGTCGGTGCGCTGACCCTGATTAGCGAAAACGACAATGCGGCAGCGATTGCGACAACACTGATTGCCGCTGGCGCCCGCGCCATGTATTCAATGCCGCCGGATCACGGTGCGGCAATTGTCGCAACCATCATGAATGACCCTGCGCTTGCCAGCGAATGGGATGCGGAACTGACTGCCATGCGTGACCGCATTAACGGCTTGCGCTCGCAGCTGGTTGCACAAATCAAGACTGCGGGTGTCGATCAGGATTTTTCATTTATTGAGCGCGAGAAAGGAATGTTCTCTTTCCTCGGCGTCAGCGTGGAACAGGTGCAAAAGCTGGTGAATGATTACAGCATCTACCTGGTGAATTCGAGCCGCATCAACGTGGCTGGCATCAATGACAGCAACATTGACTATCTGGCCAACAGCCTCGCCGAAGTTCTGAAACAAGGCTAGGCTCGGCCAACAGGTGTCTGAAGTTGGCGCTGCCAAGCGCCAACTTCAGACTCTGATTGCCATCACATCCGAAGTACTGCCCTGCAATACGCAGTTCGTTGTCGCACCTGGCAGCGGCAGCCATTCTGCCCCTTTGTTCTGACTCCCAACCACCAGCAAATCCACTTGCAATTCTCTGGCCAGACGTTTGATCTGGGCGGCAGGCTCGCCATACAGCAGATGTATATTGCCGGACGGCAAGTCAATGTGATGTCGCAACAACAAGTCGCGCAATCGCAGCGTCAGCTTATCCAGTTCGCGCCGTGTCTGCGCTGAATGAGCAGCAGGATAATGGGCTGCATCACTGTCATCACGATCGGCAAACTCATGCATGCCTTTCCTGATGACATGCACCACGTGCAAGGTGTCAAGCTCGTCACAACAGGTCTGGCGTACGCGTTCTATCAGATTGTCCGAACAGGATTCCAGATCGAGCGCCAAAAGAACTTTTCTGAATCGGGCCATCGCTTTCTCAAAAGACGTGTCAGTCTACGCATTGTGAGAGTCTAGCTTAGCGAACTTGCCCGGCGTGTCGCTTGATGTGGATCAAGCGCCCCGCTTTTTCAGTGCCCCTGCAACCTGCCCGGCAAATTTACGCACTGCCGATTCGGTTGTCTCCCAGCCAAGACAGGCATCAGTAATGGAGACGCCAGGTTTGATCTCGTTGAGATCATCGGGGATAGGCTGATTGCCTTCCTCAAGATTGCTCTCCAGCATGACACCGATTATTGACTGGTTGCCCTGCTCGATCTGTTCGGCAACGGCTTGCAGAACATCCAGCTGGCGTCGCGGCTCTTTTTGCGAATTACCGTGACTGCAATCGATCATCAGGTTGGCTTCATGACCAGCTTTCGCCAGCTGTTTTTCACAGGCCGCTACACTCTCGGCATCGTAATTGGGAGACCTGCCACCACGCAGGATAACGTGGCAATGCGGATTGCCTTCGGTACGGAACACCGCCACCTTGCCTTCACCGGTGACACTGATAAAACTGTGCGGTGCCGAAGCAGAACGGATGGCATTGATTGCCACCATCAGGTCACCATCGACATTGTTCTTGAAACCAATTGCCGAAGAGATACCGCTGGCCAGTTTGCGATGGGTAGGTGACTCGGTGGTGCGGGCACCAATTGCCGTCCAGCTCACCAGATCCTGCAGGTATTGCGGAGATATAAGGTCCAGCGCTTCGATACCGATGGGCAGGCCTATTTCGGCGATATCCAGCATCAGTTTGCGGCCAATGCGAATACCCTGATCGATGCGGTGACTACCATCCAGATAAGGGTCATAAATAAGACCTTCCCAACCGACAGAGGTACGCGGCTTTTCAAAGTACACACGCATGACGATCAGCAACTGGTCAGCCACTTCTTCGGCCAGACCTTTGAGGCGGCGCGCATAATCCAACGCTTCTTCGGGATTATGAATGGAACAGGGTCCGACGACGACGATGAGACGCGGGTCCTTGCGATCGAGAATTCCCTTGATGCCACGATGGCCAAATTTGACCGTTTCCAGTGCCTTGCCTTGCAGTGGAAACTCCGCCTTGACGTCATCGGGGGGCGTTAACAGCTCGTGGCCGATAATGTGGTAATTCTCTATTTCCTGCGTGTCTCTAGTCATGATTTGTTCCAATAGTCGCTTGCCGCCCGGTCAGCGGGGCAGTGATTATGTAAGAAATTTGGTTGCAACTCAAAATCTGCCAGCCTGTTCAGTGCAGCTAGCGCCCTGCTTGCTTCCGGAAGGCGCTTCGGCTAACTTTCCGCCTCCTGAGTAATCCGCAATCCGGGGTCCCGAGACAACATGCCTAAAGCCAGTGAACTGAAGAGAGGAATGATCGTTGAAATCGACGGCGCTCCGCACATCGTCAAACAAGTCGAGGCGAAATCGCCCTCTTCACGCGGCGCCGCGACGCTGTACAAGATTCGCTTCAATAACCTGAAAACTCACCAGAAACTCGACAGCTCGTTCAAGGGTGAGGATCTGCTGCGGGAAGCTGACTGCATACGGGTTGGCGTTCAGTATTCCTATGTTGACGGCGACACCCATTACTTCATGAATCAGGAAGATTTCAGCCAATACGGCCTGAACAGCGACCAGATCGAGGACCTGCTGCCCTATCTGGTCGAGCAGCAAGAAGACATTATCGCCTTGCTCATGGACGGCAATTTGCTGGGTATCGAGTTACCGCAATCAGTGATTCTGGAAGTACGGGATACACCGCCACCAGTGACCGGCTCGTCGGCCACCAACCGCACCAAAACCGCGGTGTTAACAACGGGTCTGGAATTGCAGGTGCCGGAATATCTGGCCGTAGGTGAAATGATTCGCGTCAACACCGTCACAGGCAAGTTCATGTCGCGTGCCTGACTGACTCAATGCAACTGTTATAAAAGCAACCAGCTTAATAGCACAAAAAACGCCAGTCCTGCCAGGATGCCCAGTGCCAGACTGGCTTTTTCATTGAGGCGCTTGCTATTACTGCCAATCAAAGCCGGGTCAACTGGAGACTCCGAGTCCAGCGCGTTCTGCATTTCCTGATATTCCTCTTCCGATAAATCACTTACAGGTCGCGCCAATGACCTCGGCCAATCATCGCTCCCATCAGTGATCGCTGCAGCGACAGCGCTAACCTGTGCCGCGACCCGTCGTGCTGCACGGCGATCGACAATTGACGCTGAGGTGCCTATTGCCGCTGTATCATTGGCGTCATCTATACCGCGAGGTACGCTGTTGGCTGACGCCTCGCTCAGAGCGGCAATGGCGACTTGATAAGCCTTATTGCTGCGCGCCAACCTGCGCTGCCCGATGTCACGCTTGCTACCAAAATCCATCATGCAGTAACGCGTGCGTTTATCTGCCAGTAGCTTGCCGAGCGACAAGCATGCATCCTTACGTTCGAGAAATCGCTGTAATGCGTTTTCTAAATGGTCTTCGTTTAGCGCCACTTCATCCGGATGGGTCCAGCACTCGCCTTGTCGGTCGCGCCAGACGCTCAATAGAAACCAGTACGCCCGCTGCCTGAGAGCATCGTTACCCAGAGCCTCGTCAATCGCCGACACCAGCGTCTCGACATCACTTTCCAATACAGAATTCAACTGCAGGTCCCGGGCGAGTTGCTGCTGTGTCGCTGTTGGCCGGCTGCTGTCCACGATACTGATTGTGCTGTTTGACTGCTCCGGCACTAGATCATTTCCCGCTCATCGATGTAATCACGATTGTAATAGGCAGACACGGGCTTAAACCTCATCATCGGGCTGATAGCGCGAGGCCTGGCATTGCCAGCAAATCGCAAAGATATCGGCATTGCTCTCGCCGCACTCACGACATAACCAGTCTGGCGCCGAACTCAAGGCGCCAGCCTCTGGCTTGTCTGTTGAATCCGGCTGACCATCACCCTGCAGCAGTTCCCTGATCAATTGTTCGGCATAACGAAAATCAAGCGGCCGCTTGACCCAGACCTCGGGCAGGCATTCGGTAATCGGCAGTTCGCCCGCTACGGAATAGAGATTGCTATTACGCAGTTCGGTATCGATACCATGGAATTGCAAGACATTGCTGATATGCCAGGCCATGGCCACACTGTCAGCTGTGTACACCCGTTTCATAGTCGTTGTATCGGTTGTTGTTAGAACTTCTTGTTACAGTGCTGCTAACGATGAATATGCCGCCAGCGGATGCCAACTGCAACCAGCGTTAAGCCATAGAGCAAGATGGCGACGACTACCATAATGGCCAAATGCGCTGCGCGTGTCAGCAGCGCCCAGTCCTGCCATTGCACCCAGTCACCCGCGTACCAGAGAATAAACACGGCCATCGCTGCATTGGCTGCCACCAGCTGGGCGGCGAATAACCACCAGCCGGGCTGCAGATAAAAGACTGCGGCCTTGCGCAGGCCGCGTACCAGCAATCCGGCATTGAGAAAGGCGGCCAGTGATGTTGCCAGCGCCAATCCGACGTGGGCAAACCCCGCCAGATAAAACGCCAGATTCATGACCATATTGGCCACCATGGCGATGACACCGATCTTCACCGGGGTCTTCGTGTCCTGTCGCGCGTAATAGCCCGGAGCAAAGACCTTGATGGCCATGAAAGCCAGCAAGCCGAAAGAGTAAGCGCGCAGACTGCCAGCCGCCTGCGCCACATCATTGATTGTGAATTGTTCGTTCAGGAACAGCGTAATCAGCAAGGGTTCGGCAATCAGGATCAGCGCCAGACTCGCCGGAATGGCAATCAGGCAAATCAGGCGCAAGGCCCAATCCAGTGTTTCAGCAAACGCTGACATGGATTTTTCGGCGTGACGACGCGACAAGCTGGGCAATACAACAATCGACACGGCGATACCAAAAGTACCCAGTGGCAGCTCCATCAGGCGGTCGGAAAAATACAGCCAGGAGACACTGCCTGCCACCAGCATGGAGGCGATTACCGTATCCAGTAGCAGATTGATCTGACTCACCGACACACCAAACAATGCCGGCACCATCAATTGCATGATGCGCGCGACACCTTCGTGTCGCGGTTTGAGATTCGGGATCGGCAACAGACCGATGCGCCCCAGAAATGGCAGCTGGAACAGCAACTGGATAACACCGGCCAGCAATACGCCCCAGGCCAATGCCATTTCCGGCACCGCCAGATAAGGCGCCAAAAAGAAGGCGCAGGCCAGTAACGACAGATTCAACAAGGCCGGCGTCAGAGCCGGTACTGCAAAACGGCCGTAGGAATTCAGTATCGCCCCGCAGAACGCTGTCATGGACACCAGCAACAAATACGGGAAAGTGATGCGCAACATATCGACAAAGAGCTGGAACTTCGTCGGCTCGTCGGTAAAGCCGTAGGCGATGGGGACGGCAACGAGTGGTGCGGCAATGATTACAGCCACCGTGAGCAGGGTCAGAAAACCACCAAGCGACCCGGCCACGGCGTTGATCAGTTCCCGTACATCGGCAATGGAGCGCGTGCTGCGGTATTCAGACAGCACGGGCACAAAGGCCTGATTGAACGCACCCTCGGCGAACAACCGGCGCATGAAGTTGGGAATCTTGTTGGCGAGAAAGAACGCATCGGCACCATCACTGGTTCCGAACAGGCGGGCAATCGCCACGTCCCGGCACAACCCCAGGACACGCGAGACCATGGTCATGCTGCCAGTCACACCACTGGCCCTGAGCAGTCCGCCCTCTTTGGCCGGCCCTTCTCCCTGCGTGCTTGCCTGGTCGGCTTGTTCCGGCTTGCCGGCGCCGGCGGAAGCGCCGGAACTGTCGTCCTGATTAACTGTCATTACTGTCTGTCACGATTACTTGCTGCAATTATCGCAGGTTAGCCCGGCTTAAAATACGCTGCCCGGCTCTAGTTTGTTGTCGGGCTAGCCGCTGATTTTGTTGAATTTTCCTGTCAGCAAGCGACTGACTCCTGTTGACATCAACCGGCGAACGCGGCATATTACCGCTCCTTCAAAATCCGGCTGAAAGCACTGCTGCGGTCAGGGTTTAAATAGAACAGCTAAGTATTTGAATAACAAATACTAAATATATTTTATCAGGAGTGACAATTGGCTAATTTTCCTCAGTCTCGCAAACGCGCACGCCAGGGCGAGAAACGTCGTCGGCACAATGCCTCTTTCCGATCCATGGTTCGCACCTACATCAAGAAAGTGGATGCAGCGGTAGCAGGTGGCGATCACAGCTCAGCGACTGAGGCATACAATCAGGCTGTTCCGGTCATCGACCGTATGGCCAACAAGGGCATCATTCATAAAAACAAGGCTGCCCGTCACAAGAGCCGGCTGAACACCGCCATCCGCGCGCTCAAGTAAGCGCTTTGTTGTCGATACAAAAAACCGGCTCATTGGCCGGTTTTTTTATGTCTGCGTTTTCTGGCAGCTTACGCCGATCAATCCGCGAGAATCAGATTGTCGCGATGGATGACTTCTTCCTCACCGGCATAGCCCAATAACGCCTCGATGCGATCGCTGGACTGCCCCTTGAGCACAAGCACTTCATGACTGTCGTAGTTAATGAGCCCGCGGGCGACTTCCCGGCCCTCCGGGTCGACGCAGGCCACCACGTCACCGCGATTGAACTTGCCTGATATACCCTGAATACCGACTGCCAACAGGCTTTTGCCGGAGTCGCGCAGGACTTTCACGGCACCGGCATCCAGTTGTACCGTACCCTTGCTTCGCAATTGCCCGGCCAACCATTGCTTTTTCGCAGTCACCGGCTCGCTGTCGGCAAACAACAACGTACCGACATTTTCGCCAGCAGTAATGCGCATCAGCACTTGTTCCAGACGACCATTGGCGATCACGGTATCAGCGCCGGAGCGAGCAGCCAGTTTGGCTGCCGAGAGTTTGGTCAGCATGCCGCCACGGCCCAGACTGCTGCCCTTGCCCGCCATGGCCTGTATGGAAGTGTCATTAGCCGAGGCGGAAGCGACCAGGGAAGCATCGGCGTGCTGACGCGGGTCAGCATTAAACAGGCCATCCTGATCGGTCAGGATTACCATGGCATCCGCATTAATGAGATTGGCCACCAGTGCCGCCAGGGTATCGTTGTCACCAAAACAGATTTCTGCCGTGGCGACAGTGTCGTTTTCATTGACCACCGGCAAGGTGCCCATCTCCAACAGCGTACTCAGCGTGCTGCGGGCATTGAGATAACGGGTACGATCAGACAGATCCGCATGACTGAGCAGAATCTGCGCCGCGTGCACGCCATGGCGCATGAAGCTGCTCTCGTAGGCTTGCACCAGCCCCATCTGTCCGACTGCTGCCGCAGCTTGCTGCAGATGCACTTCACGCGGTCGCGCGCGCAATCCCAGCCTGGCTACGCCCTCGGCCACCGCGCCGGATGACACCAGCACCACCTGCTTGCCGGCGCGCTGCAGCGCCACCAGCTGGTCAGCCCAGGTGGTAATCGCCTGCAGATCCAGACCCAGCCCATTGTTCGTTACCAGTGAACTGCCGACCTTGATGACCCAGCGCTCCGCTGTCTGCAAGCGCTGTCTGTGTTGCTCAATCCCAGTCATCCCAGTCCTCGTCCTCATCCCATTCATCTGCCGCTTTTCTGACCGGCTTGCTGGCCTCGATGCTGCGCCGAATCTCGAACGCCATCGCCTGTTCGCGCTCCCGCTCCTGTTGGCGGAAATCCTCGTTCTCGGCCAGTTCTTGCCGATGCGTCTCCACAGACCGCATCAGGGCCTGAATGAGTTCGTCACAACCGCTTTGACTCAGTGCCGATATCTCGAAAATCGGGCCTTGCCAGGCCAGCTCTTCCTTGATTCGCGTGCGCAGAGCAGCGCGCGCCTCAGCGTCCAGCAAATCGACTTTATTCAACACCAGCCAACGTTCCTTTTGCGCCAGCGTATGACTGAATTTCTCCAACTCGCCAGTGATGGCGCCAATAGAGGCCACCGGATCACTGCCATCGACCGGCAGCGAATCCACCAGGTGAACCAGCAGGCGCGTACGTGACAGGTGTTTGAGAAAGCGGAAACCAAGCCCGGCGCCTGTGGAGGCTCCTTCGATCACACCCGGAATATCGGCCATGACAAAGCTGCGCTCCAGCCCGAGGCTGACAACACCCAGATTGGGCACGAGTGTCGTAAACGGGTAGTCCGCCACCTTGGGACGGGCGGCAGAAACGGCGCGGATCAACGTCGATTTGCCAGCATTGGGAAAGCCGAGCAAACCAACATCAGCCACCAGTCGCAATTGCAGTTGCAGGACTCTGGCCTCGCCGGGCGTGCCCAGTGTGGTCTTGCGCGGGGCGCGGTTGGTGCTGGATTTGAAACGGGTATTGCCAAGGCCACGTTTACCGCCTTTGGCGACCATCACTGCCTCACCCGGCTGATCCAGATCGACCAGTAATTCTTCAGTATCGACGTCGATCACGCTGGTGCCGACTGGCACTTTGATGGTCAGGTCATCACCAGCTTTGCCAGTGCAATTACGCCCCATACCCTGCTGACCGGACTGTGCGCGATAGCGGGGCTGATAGCGGAAATCCACGAGCGTATTGAGCGCCGGATCGGCCACCAGATAGACACTGCCACCGTCGCCGCCGTCACCGCCATCCGGGCCGCCTTTTTCAATGTATTTCTCCCGTCTGAAGCTCAGGCAGCCATTGCCACCCTTACCTGCTTCAACGGTGATTTCCGCTTCGTCGACGAATTTCATGACTTAGTGAGGCCGGCAGTGTTGCCGTTCCTTTCCGCTTACCCTGTGAAATGAGAGAGTCTACCCCGGACAGCGTCTGTGCGCCGGGCTCAGAAACAAAAAAGCCCCGTCGAATGACGAGGCTTTTGCTGCAGTCCTGTTTGGGGAACCGCAGCCTACTTATGCCGTTTCGACGCTGACGAATTTACGGTTTTTCGGGCCTTTAACAGCAAATTTCACGACGCCATCAGACTTCGCGAACAGAGTGTGGTCTTTACCACAGCCAACGTTTTCACCGGGGTGAAAGCGCGTGCCACGCTGGCGCACGATGATATTACCCGCTTTGACTTCCTGACCGCCGAACAGCTTGACGCCGAGGCGTTTCGATATGGAATCGCGGCCGTTATTGGTACTACCGCCTGCTTTCTTATGTGCCATTGTTTACTCCCGATTAACCTTTGATGCCAGTAATCTTGACTTCAGTAAAGTACTGTCGATGGCCCTGCTGCTTGCGCGAGTGCTTGCGACGGTTGAACTTGATGATAGTCACTTTGTCGGCACGAGCTTGCTGCAGTACTTCGGCAGTCACCTCGCTACCTTCGACATAGGGAGTGCCAATCTTAACGGACTCGCCTTCGCCGACCAGCAGGATCTTGTCGAATTTCACTTCTTCACCAGTGGCAGCATCCAGTTTTTCCAGCTTCAGGACTTCACCTTCTTCCACCCTGTGCTGCTTACCACCACTTTCAATAACCGCGTACATAACCGTGCTCCAGACATCTTTGATAAGGTGACGATTCACCCTATCCTTTCAGGGGCGTGGATTTTACGGGAATGCCACCCACTAAGCAAGCCAAAATCGCCTGATTCAGCGGCGTGCAGAAAACTGCCCGGATCGGGCTTGATCCCCCGAATACAGCGGCCTGCGTGCGACTTGACAGGGTATGCTCGGCTCCCTAGCATGCTCACTCCCAATCGGGCGCACACCCTGAGTTCAAAAATGGAAGTTGTCTGCTGACAATGTATCAAGACATACGCTCCGTCGTGGAGCAAGATTTTACCTCGGTTAACCAGTTCATCGTCGACCAATTGCACTCTCAGGTGCCGCTGGTAGAGAACATTGGGCATTACATTGTCGATGCTGGCGGCAAACGCCTGCGCCCGCTACTGGTCCTGCTGGCTGCCCGCGCCTGCGGTATAAGCTCAGACAAACATGTCCCGCTGGCCGCGGTGATCGAGTTCATCCACACCGCCACCCTGCTGCACGACGACGTGGTCGATATGTCGACCCTGCGCCGTGGGCGCCCGACAGTCAATGCGGAATGGAATAACCCCTCCAGCGTTCTCGTTGGTGACTTCATCTATTCCCGGGCCTTTCAGATTCTGGTGCAGATCGGTGATATGCAGATCATGAAGATCATGGCCGACACCACCAACATGATTGCCGAGGGTGAGGTATTGCAACTCATCTCGAAAGCGAACCCCAACGCCAACCGCGAAACCTACATGCAGGTCATCCAGAACAAGACTGCGATCCTGTTTCAGGCGGCCGCGCAGTGTGGTGCACTCCTGGCCGGCGCCGATGCCCGCATCGAACAATCACTAATGCGCTATGGCATGCATCTCGGCATCGCCTTTCAGCTGATAGATGATGTGCTGGACTATGCGGGTGACAGCGGCGAGATGGGCAAGAATCTCGGTGACGACCTGGCCGAGGGCAAGCCGACCCTGCCTTTGATCCGCGCCATGGAAAATGCCAGCGCCAGCGAATTGGCCACCATCAAGGAAAGCCTCACGACAGAGTCTCTGCCCAAAGAGACTCTCAACACGGTGATCGAAATTGTCCGCAGTGGTGATGCGCTGGATTACACACGTCAGCAAGCAGAAGAACAGGCCGCGGCAGCGCGCACCTGCCTTGACGATTTGCCCGCCTCACAATTCCGCGACGCCCTGCAAGCGCTGGTGGATTTCTCGGTTCAGCGCAGCAACTAGAAGCGACTGGGACTAGAACCAGGGCCAGGAGCGACTAGATAGCCCCTCACCTCTTCTTCTGGCAGGCACCCGAACAAAGAATGGCACGGCCAAACTCAGCGTTCCAGATTGATTGTCAGCCCCGGTGATGACTCATGCCGCAGAATGCGCGAGCCGTCGATAATGCGAACTTTCTGGTCACTGGGTCGATAGATCTCGGCATTTTGCACCAACAGATTCTGCGCTTCACCGGTTAACTCCTGTGCTTCTGCTGCATAACCCAGATCAGAATAAACCTGCGCCAACGCCAGATAGAAATCCGGCTCGTTGCCATTCAGTCTTACTGCCCGCCGAAAGGCCAGACGCGCGTTCTGCAGATCGTCATTGGCATAGGCTATGCGACCCTGGGTGAAATGATAATAGGGATTCATCTCGTTAAAGCGTTGTATCGCCAGCGCATACTGCCGCGCCAATTGTTCCTCACCGCGACGATTATAGAATTTCGCCAGATTATTAATGGCGGTGGCGTTAGTCGGGTCGGAAGTGAACGCCATTTGATAGCTGTACTCGGCAAACTCGGGATTGCCCAGCTGGCGGTAAGTGGCGCCGACATTGTTCCAGGCGATGGAAAGCTGGGGATCCAGAAACAGCGCGTTCTTGTAATACTGCAGTGACGCTTCCAGATTGCCGGCTATCATTTGCTCGACGCCGAGGTTGTTGAAGTACAATGCGCGCGCCTGCAAGTCGCTGATCACCGATGAAGTCAGTTGCTGCAGCGATATTTCGGGCGTGAAATCCACCACATAACGCTTCTGCACGCCGAAGCGCCCGGTAGCATTGATGTGCTCACTGAGTACCAGCACATTGCCGCGGCGGTCCCAGCTCGGCTGCACGCGCACTGTCTGGAAATTGGCATCGATACCGGCATAGCGCGCGATTGCCACGTACAAATTCATCACTGACAGGCAATTGCCCTCACGGGCATAAAACGCCTCCTGAGCCGTGTGCGTCTTCTCATCGCTGTAATGAATATTCAAATACTGTTGGTCGTAGAGCAGCTCCTGAATCAGCTCGACCTTGAGCTCATCGCGCGCATCAGCCGGTATTTTGGCATCCACCATTTGCCTGATTTCATCATTCAGGGCCAGGGGGTCGATGTGCGGATACCGGTCTTCTTGCTGATCGATAATTTGTGCATGAATGGACGGGTTCTGGGCAAAGTCGGTATCCAGATCAATCGCCATACAGGACGACAACAGCGCAGCGGCCGCCGTCACCATCCCTACTCTGGCAAATTTCTGTAATGACACACTCATCATTGGCACACTTTTTTGACACTCTTTTCTTATGACTTTCCCGCCTTGGACACTCTTGTCTTAGACCCTCTTGCCTTAGACACTCTTGCCTTAGACCCTCTGATCACTGACGCTTTTATCTCTGGGGCTTTTATCTCCGGGACTCTTATCTTTCGAACTATTTTTTGGAACTATTTTTTTGGAACTCAATATTTGCAGCTTCCAACGCCTGGCACCTACCCTGTCCGCATCGCGCTACAGTGACTGCTGCGACCAGTGTTGACAGTTAATAACGATAAGGTGTTTCCCGACCCAGCTTGTCGATCTTCATGAAGGCATAACGGCCACGGGTAAACTGTAACTCTGCTTCCAGCACATGCCGAAAAAGACCGATCCAGCCGGCGTATTCCGCGATTTTAGCGACACTGCTACCAAGACCGTTTAAATCACTATTTTCTCTCAGACGATCACCGTCTTCGCCCCAATTATCGATGTACACCACAGTTTTCGCGTCCGCTTCATACTCATACTCCAGAGCCACCCGGGTTTGTGCAATACGCATATTGTCTGCCGACAGGAAGCGCACCTCGAAATTACTGGCAAAGGTCAGCGCCTTGCTCTGGTCGATGTCCGCAAACCAGTCCACGCCGGTATCAATCATTACACTCTTGGTGACGCGCAAATAGTCAATGTACTGAAACGGCAGCGTATCAGCATGCATGATGTCATAACCGACATCGGTATCACGTAGCGCCGATGAGATACTTACCCTGCCGTCAGCGTCGATATCGACTATGGCGTCGGAGCGAATATCTTGGGAACGCTGGGTGAAATCAAACAACGCTTTGAGGTGCTGCGTTGGCAACACCGGCAAGGCCCATGACTGGCCTGCTGTATCAATGAGCAGCAACGCACCATCGACAAAGCGCAGCTCCGCCATTTCGTCTGCCAGATACGCTGTTTCTCCCAGTGCCACGCCTCCGGGGACAATGATTTCCCTGATTGTGGATTCGGAAAACTCATCACCCAGCGTTTCCTTCTCAAACACCGCCGGCTCTGCCCGCGCCAGAGAACGATCACCGCGGTTACCATCATCGGGGAACAGGCTGTCGCTGTTGCGTCGCAGCCGCTCCCCCAGATAGGCAAATTCGGGTACATCGCTATCGACACGCCGGGCTTGCCGCGAATCGAGTGCCAGACGCTGGGCAGCGGTAGCAAAAAGCTCTCCCGCCAGAGTCACCGGAGCCGACTCCGGCGAGTACAGCGGCAAGACCCGGTAATGCAAATCCTGCAGCACCTGCTGCAAGGACTCGAGAATGGCTCTGTCATTGGCCGCTGCTGTAATCAGTGCCGGACTCTGCAACCCGGCGCCAAGCCAGTCGTCAAGAAAGCCGTCAAGAAAGGCATCGGCAGATCGATCGTTTTCGCCGCGATGCGCCGGCAACAGGGCCAGGGCAACTATCTCGCCGTCGATATAGCCTTGCTCCCAGGCATTGATTGTCGTCGTTCCGGGATAGCGTCGCACAGGCAGATCCGGAAAGCGGCCGAGCCGCGGTCGGTCTATGCGCCGGGCAAAATCCCGGTCGTTGAGATTGCGGGTGACATCGACACCCAGCACATCAAGGCGATTTACCAGCGCCAGCAACAAGGCATCACCAGAGACTCCCTCGTCCAACGCCTCGGCGAAAACCAGCGATGGCAATAACAGCAGCGCTAATATTCTGGTGACGGGTATTCGCAGCACTGGCCTATTCCTATTCCGCGCACGCATCAAAGGGTTCGTTTCGGCGTTTACGCAGCATGCGCTCACGCAAGTCACTGACATACCCCGGCTCGCCGAAGTAATGAATGGGTTGCGCCATTTCTTCAATCAATTGTTGCGCCGCCTCAAATTGTTCTGCTTCGATAGCGTAGCGAACCGCTTGTTCCATGATAAAACTGTCCGCTGGCAGCATGCTGAATGCGGTTTGCTGATACTGCACCCCGTCGCGCCAATCTTCTTCCGGAAAAAGGTACAACTGACCCAGTGCCAGATGCGTCTCCGGACTCTCCGGCAGTAGCTCCAACGCACGCTGAAAATGTTCTCGGATATCCGCCAGTATTTGCTGCCGCTGCGCCGCCGGATAATCCTTGTCGCAATCAGTCAGTTCGGCTTCCCAGTACTCGCCGTAGTCGAGGACGATATAGGGATCCTCGGGGGCCATGTCCCGCGCTCGTGTGAAGTAGCCAGCGATGGTTTGATCCATCCCCTCCAGCTCCTGAAAGCGTAGCGCATCGCCAAGACCGGAAAAACTGCGAGCGGCCGGAGATGTGCTCTCGCTAGCGGCCTGGAAAAACATCTCGGCGACCTCGGGGCTGCCGCCATTAAGCGCCAGCTCGCCCAGCAGGATGGCCAAGGCATCCTCGCCAATTTGCTGTGCATTAATCTCTGCATTCGGCATCACGCTGCCGTGGTCGATAGCGCCGCGCGGTCGTGATGAGTTCTGCAGATAATTGTGAAATTCTTCATCCAGTTGTGCAGTCGTTACATCAAATGCCAGATCAAAGGCGAAGCGCTCGTCGCGCCCGGCCAGCATGTAGTCCAGATACTGTTGCAGCTCTGCCCGGCGATCGGGGAATCCCTCTTCATAGCCATGCAGCAGATAATGCAAGAGACTGGCAGACTTCAGACTGGCAATCTGAATCAGCCGCGGCGACGCCAGTGATTCATCTCTGTATAACAGTCTCTCCATGGACAAGACTTCGCTGACTTGCAGCATGATCTCGTTATTGCGCGCCGAGATTCGTTCAAATTCGGCGCGCTCGCCATCAATCTGCATGCGATCCAGATAACCGGCCAAGCCCTCTTCATACCATCGGGGCAAGCGCAGATCTGCGAAGTTCTTGATCAGAAAGTGCGCATAATGATGCCGTCCAATGGCCATAGAGCTGTCATTGCCCAGCACCAGCGCCATGTAATTGGCCCGGGGTGTGGCGTAGAAAAAAGCGGGGGCCTGGGCAAAAGTGAACTGACTGAGTGTCTCGGCATCTTCAAAAACGTAGACAAAGGTGGGTACTGGTGATGGTGGCAAGGGCGTGCCGTCGGAAACAAAATAGGCCGCTATCTTGCGCCAGGTTTCCAGGTCATTGGCAAAGCGCTCGCTGGCCCGGGATGAGGCCTGGCTGATAACAGTGAAGTTTTCACTTTGCAGCTGATACCAGCGTTCAGACGCCAGCTCCAGTTGCGCAAACGCGGATGACAGCGGTATTAACCAGCCCAGCACAATGGCTGGCACCGGCGCGAACTGTTTGACTGCTACACTGAACTTGCCGAGGACGGCCTCGCAAGATGTCGAAATGCACATAGTGAATACCCCGACAGGAGAGCATCAGTGCGCACGCAAGAATGCTGACCTGACCATTCGCGCCAGACAGCTGACCGCCTCACACCGCCGCGCTTGCTTGCAGACAAGCCGGTTAATGAGTGCGTCAGACAGGAAACCGTTAGGTCGAATAACTCTAGCATGGTGCCGCTTGCCACCGAAAGGGCAAACGGCCTGACCGGGGAGGTGCTTGAACGCAGGCGATGCTTGCCATGCCCGCATTGCCCGGACGGTGCCGGGCTCGTTACGCATTACATGCCGGGATAATTGGGGCCACCGCCGCCTTCGGGTACGACCCAATGAATGTTCTGCGCCGGGTCCTTGATATCACAGGTTTTGCAGTGCACGCAGTTCTGGGCATTGATCTGGAAGCGCTTGTTGCCGGCGTCATCCTCAACCACTTCATAGACACCAGCCGGGCAATAACGCTGAGCCGGTTCGTCATACATCGGCAAATTGACGTCGATAGGAATAGACGCGTCCTTGAGTTGCAAATGGCAGGGCTGGTTCTCTTCGTGATTGGTATTTGACAGAAACACTGAAGACAGCTTGTCGAATGTAATCTCGCCATCGGCCTTTGGATAGCTGATCTTGTTGCACTCCGCCGCCGGTTTTAACTGGCAGTGATCCTGTGATTGATCGTGGAATGTGAGCGGGAATTTGCCGAAGAAGATATTCTGTTCGATGAACACCAGCGCACTGCCAATCCAGAAGCCGAACTTGTGGAAACCGGCACTGAAGTTACGCGTCTTGTGCAATTCCTCGTAGAGATCAGACTGGCGAAAGCGCGTACTGTAATCGCTGAGTTCTTTTTCCGGCGCGTCACTACTCAATGCAGCAAACAACGATTCTGCGGCCAACATGCCTGACTTCATCGCCGTGTGACTGCCCTTGATCTTGGCTGCATTCAGCGTTCCTGCATCACAACCAATAATCAGACCACCAGGGAATGTCATTTTCGGCAGTGAATTCAGACCACCCTTGATAAGAGCGCGGGCACCGTAGCTGATGCGCTTGCCACCCGCCAGAGTCTTGCGAATCACCGGGTGCAGTTTGAACTTCTGGAATTCGTCGTAGGGACTGATGTGCGGGTTCTCGTAGCCCAGGTCAACAATCAGACCCAGCGATATCTGGTTGCCCTCTACGTGATAAAGGAAACCACCACTGGTGGCGGCAAAGCTGTCCTTGATCATCGGGTAGCCGGCTGTGTGAACCACCAGGCCTTCCTGATGCTGTTCGGCCGGAATCTCCCAGACTTCCTTGATACCAATGCCGTAATGTTGCGGGTCGCTGTCTTTGTCCAGCTGAAACTTGCTGATGATTTCCTTGCCCAGATGACCACGGCAACCCTCGGCAAAAATCGTATAACGAGCGTGAAACTCAAAGCCGGGCTCGAAAGACGGCTTCTGCTCGCCCTGTGCATCGACACCCATGTCACCCGTGGCAACCCCCTTGACGCTACCATCTTCGTGATAGAGCACTTCGGCCGCCGCAAAACCCGGGAAGACTTCCGCTCCCAGCTCCATGGCCTGTTCCGCCAGCCAGGCACACAGTTTGCCCAGGGAAATGATGTAGTTGCCATGGTTGTGCATGGGCTTGGGTACCAGCAAGTTGGGGAACTTGTATGATGACTCTGGCCCCGAGAGGTAATAGACGTTATCTCCAGTAACGCGGGTATTCAATGGCGCACCGCGCTCTTTCCAATCCGGGAACAACTCATCCAGCGCTGATGGCTCAAAGACGGCACCTGACAGAATATGCGCACCGACTTCAGAGCCTTTCTCCAGTACACAGACTGACAATTCTTGACCGGCTTCCTTCGCCAGTTGCAGCAGGCGGCAGGCGGTGGCGAGACCGGCCGGACCGGCGCCGACGATGACGACGTCGACTTCCATGGATTCACGTTGCATAGATTAACCTCGGTGGAGCGAATTTAGCTTGC
>CAZQFA010000001.1:87328-114487 GCA_964592245.1 uncultured Pseudohongiella sp.
CAGCAAGCCCCCTTCACAACAGGCCAGCAATTTGCGCCTGAGTGGTGACAGGTGGGCGATGTAGCGCTCCAGCGGCAACATGAATTGTGTATAGCGATGATTCAACATGATTCCCCCAATATCGCCCGTTTATGCTTATCGTTTGTGCTGACATCCAGTGAGCACAAAGCGAAGTCACAGCGGCGCTTGTGTAGCCGGGCGGGCGCCGCCAAATAAAGTTGTTTGTTATCGGGTTAGACGAAGGAAACTTGCGCAGGGTTACACATCACCCCGTGAATATTTTCGCGCCGGCGGCTACTCGGGCTTGGTGAAGATCATCATGTGTTGCCAGGGCAGAAAATCCAGCGTATCGGTCCATTCCAGTCCGAATACACTCATCTCCCTGACGACCTGTTCTTCGGTCATTTTGTGTAGTGGTCTGATGGGGACATTCGGGTCTTCACCGCGGTACTCGAGCAAGAAGATGCGGCCACCGGGGCGCAGCGCGCGGGTAATACCCGCCATCATTTCAAAGGGATGAGAAAATTCATGATAGGCATCCACCATGATCGCCGCGTCGATGGACTCCGCTGTCAGTGACGGGTCGTCGATAGCCCCGAGAACGCCTTCGATGTTGCTGACACCCTCTGCCTTTTTGCGCTGTTCGATCAGCGCCAGCATCTCTGGCTGAATATCGACAGCCAGCACCTTGCCGTCTGGCACTTTGGCAGCAATACGAAAAGAGAAATAGCCGGACCCGGCGCCAATATCCGCAACCACTTCATCTGGCCGCAGATTCATGTTGGCCACCACCTGATCCGGTTGCTCCTGCTCAATACGGTCCGGGCGATTCAGCCAGGCGGCTGCCTGATGCCCCATAACAAAGGATATCTCCCTGCCCATGTAGAATTTGCCGATACCCGTGGTCTGGCGCTGTGGGTCAATCTCGTAGCCCGGATGACTGAAATCGTCCTGGGCGCTGACCAGTTGCGACAGGAGTAGCAGCGCGACTGGCAAAAGCAAACGCCGCCAAGAGCGCATCAGGAGAGTTGCAGGGCCGACGCTGGCAGAAAAACGCGAAATGACATCAGGACTTGGCATGGGATCACCTTCTCATTGCGGTTGTGTCGCCATTGTAGGGGACAGCCTGCGGGAAAGCGACGCACAGTCAGCCGCCCGGAGCCTCGGGACAGCGTGTCATCGAGAATTGAGTGGAGCGCTCTAGAGAAGTTTGAGCAGGCGCTGGCCGCTACCCTTGCACTTGGGGCAAACACTGGTCTCAGTGATCTTGCCAGAGCCTTTGCAGACGTTACAGACGTCTTTGTAGGGCTGTTTGAGAATGGAGACCAATTCCACCAGTGCCTGCTTTGGTGCCGTCTTGTCCGCCATTGTCATGTTTTCCTGCTCCCTGTATCGGAAACGGTTAGTGAATAAATTGAAGTTTGAATCTGTTGCTTTAGGGTCTGCTCTGCAAGAAACGGGCTGACTTGAAAGCCTGCTGCCGTAAATGTGACCTGCCTCGCAAAAGTCACGCTATTATGCGCAAACCGAGCGATGAATTGCGTGCACTATCTCACAGTTTTAAAGCCGCCATAACAGTGAATACTGGAATTTTTTTCCCCTTTTATTTTAATTACTTATGCTAGACTCTTCACCCTGAATCCCGCAAATTACGAGTACAAATACGGAATGAACCAGGTATTAAATAGTATTCGCGTCCTCGACTTCGGACGCTACATCGCCGGCCCCTTTTGCGCCACATTATTGGGCGATATGGGTGCCGAAGTCATCCGCATCGAGAAAGTCGACGGCTCCGAGGATCGCTATCTGTCGCCCGTCACTGAACAGGGTGATGGCGCCCTGTTTATGCAGTTGGGCCGCAACAAAAAGTCTCTGACCCTGAACCCGATGAAACCCGAAGGACAGGAGATCGTCAGGAAACTGGTCGCGACCGCTGACGTGGTCGTGGCCAACCTGCCCCCGGACACGCTGGTGAGTATGGGGCTCGATTATGACAGCCTCAAGGCAGTGAAACCGGACATTATCCTGACCATGATTTCTGCATTTGGTCGTGGTGGCCCCTACGCCAATCGAGTTGGTTTCGATGGTCTCGGTCAGGCCATGTCAGGTGCCATGTACATGTCGGGCACCCCCGAACAGCCTGCCAAGACTTACGCCCCCTATGTCGACTTTGGCACTGCCAGCCTGGCGGCGTTTGGCACCATGGCTGCGCTGTTTGAGCGCCAGAAAACCGGCAAGGGACAAATTGTTGAAGGTGCCCTGTTCAACACCGCCCTGACTTTCATGAACGGCACAATCATTGAACAGGCAGCTATCCAGCGCAATCGCGTCGCCACCTTGAACCGCTCACAAACATCCGCGCCGGCCGATACCTTTCGCACCAAAGACGGCTGGGTACTGGTGCAGTCTGTAGGTGGCCCCTTGTTCAAACGCTGGGCCGAGTTGATGGGCGAGGAACACTGGCTTGACGACCCGCGCTTCAAGGACGATATCAGTCGCGGCGACCACGGCGAGATCATCAGTGACCGCCTGGCCAAATGGTGTGCCGAGCGCAGCTCGGAAGAAGTGCTCAGTGCCATGGAGGCTGCCCGGTTGCCAGCCGGACCGGTCATGTCACCGCAAGATGTACTGCAAGACCCCCATATTGCCGCCAAGGGATTGTTCCAGCCCATGGACTTTCCCGGCCTGGACACCCCCGCCCCGGTCATGCGTACCCCGGTGGAGTTATCGGCGACACCGGGCACAATTCGCGAGCGCGCCCCGACTTTAGGCGAACATACACAGGAGATTTTGTTGTCGCTCGGTTACAGTGAGCAGGAGATTACGGCATTGCGCGACCAACGTGTCGCCTGATGCTCACAATAACGCGCAATTTGCATTAATAAAAATACGGGAGAACCCGACCATGACCTTGCTCACTGCCAGTCTTGAAACCCGCCCGTTGGCACGCCTGGCCAGCGGCTGTCTTTGTCTGTTACTTGCCCTGCCAGCACTCCATGCCGCGGAAGCCACAGACGACTATGTAATGCCGGGCGAGATGACCGCCGACTTGCTACCAGCCGATATCCACCTTGATTCACTGGCACGCCTGCCGCAAGTTCAGCGTGACGAGCTTGATGCTTACGGGCAGGAAGTCTTTGATCTGTGGGTGCGCCCGGGCACCGGCTACGGCACTGGCCTGCGCGGCCCCGTAGGCATGTGGATGCACAGTCCGCAATTGGCACAGGGAGTATTCCCCTTGCGCCATCGCGTGCGTTACGAAACGGCGAAGGACCAGCGCCTCACCGAATTGACCATCATCGCCACAGCGCGCGAGATCAGCAATCAATATGAGTACAGCGCCCATGAACCGCTGGCAATCACAGCCGGTCTCGAGGCCGGTATTATCGATCTGGTGAAATACCGGCGTCCGTTGTCGGAAGGCGCAGGCCTGCCCGGCTTCGGTGATGAGGAACGCCTAATCATTCAGTTCACCCGCGAAGTGGTCAGCGAGGAAAAAGTGAGTATGGATACTTTCAATGAGGCACTGGCGTTGTTCGGGCAGGAAGGCGTCATGGATCTGGTGGGCCTCATCGGCTACTACAATTTTGTCGCCATCACTCTCAAAGCTTTCGATGTGCAGCGGCCTCCCGGCTCTGAATTATTGTTGCCTGTGCGTGCCGACTGAAGACAATTCCCGACATCTGATATGGACAAGCTATCCACGGTACTCAATCATTTTTCCATCTCGGCCGGCGTGTTTTACGCCGGCAATCTCTGTGGTTTGTCCGCCTTCCCCGACGATGGCATTGAGGAAGGTCATCTGCATCTCATCCAGAGCGGCTGCATGCAGGTGGTTGATCACGAAGGGCGCAAGCTCACCATCAATGAGCCCACGGTGTTGTTTTTTCCGCGCCCGGCCCAGCACCGCCTGAAGGCCGCCGCGCGCGATAATGCGCAGCTGATTTGTGCCTCGGTGCGGTACGGCACAGGCACCGGCAATCCCCTGGCGCGCGCATTACCCGGACTGATTGAAGTCAAGCTGGCCAACGCACCCATGTTGCAATCCACCACCGAGCTGCTGTTCGCCGAAGCGTTCGCCGACAACAGCGGCCGTCAGGCCATGTTGGACCGGTTAGCCGAAGTGTTTGTGATTCACTTGTTTCGCCATGTCATTGATCAGCATCTTGTTGACGGCGGTATGTTGGCGGGATTGGGTCATCAGCAACTGGCACGCGCCATTATGGCTATTCATGACAATCCGGGGCAGAACTGGACGCTGGAACAACTGGCAGAGCTCAGCGCCATGTCCCGTTCCCGTTTTGCCGAGCAGTTCCGTGCCGTCGTCGGGCAAACTGCAGGCGAATACATTCAGGAATGGCGCGTTGCTCTGGCGCAGAAACATCTGAAACGGGGCAAACAGGTTGGCTGGGTAGCGAATGAAGTTGGTTACGACAACGCCTCGGCGCTAGCGCGGGTCTTTCGCAAGCGCACAGGCCAGTCACCGCGCGAATGGCTGCTGCAAAATCAACCGGCAGTCAGCAGTTCTGCCGGTTGATTGATCTTGCTGATGAGGCATCAGGCACCTGGGCCACAATCCAGGCAACGTTCGACAGGTACCGGCCCCATACGTAATTCCTTATTGAGGTCACGCAGCGCTGTGCGCACGCCCTCTTCGATTACCGGGTGATAGAACGGACTGTCTAACATCTGTTGTACGGTCAAGCGGTGTTGTACTGACCAGGCCAGTAGATGGCCGATATGCTCAGCCGCCGGCCCAACCATCTCTGCCCCCAGAAAGCGACCGGAACCCTGCTCACCGTAAACTCGCAGCAGGCCCCTGTTTTTCGCCAGCACCCGACTGCGTCCCTGATCTGCAAAACTCACTTGCCCGGTGGCAAATGCTGCGCCACTGTTGGCCAATTGAGCGTAAGTACTGCCCGCCATCATGATTTGCGGGTCTGTGAAGACAACGGACAAGGCAGCTCGCCGCGGTCGCACGCGCAACTCCGGATAGCGGCCGGCATTATCACCGGCGATGCGCCCATCGTCAGCAGCCTCATGCAATAGCGGGTGTGCATTGCTGACATCACCAGCGATGAACAAGCTTGAATCCGCCACTTGACCGGTAGCCTCATTAAACGGCGGCACACCAAGCTCGTTAACGGCAATGCCTGTATTTGCGAAATCGAGTTGATCGATATTGGCGCGGCGACCGGTTGCAGCCAACAGGTAATCCACTTCGATGTCGGCCGGTCCGCTGGCGTTGCTGTAGCTAATTTTTACGCCAGACTCTGTCCGGCTCACAGCTTGCACAGCTGCATCGGCATGCACGGTGACTTCGCTACCTAGAATACGTCCGACTTCGGCGTTTACCAGCGGATCTGACACTGGTCCAAATTGATTACCTATTCCAAAAAGTGTGGTTTCCACACCCAGACGCGACAGCGCCTGGGACAGTTCCATACCGATGACGCCGGTGCCAACGACGGCGATGCGTCGTGGCAGAGTCTCCCAATTGAAGACGTCATCATTAACCAGAAGCCGGTCGCCCAATTCAACCCAGGGTCGAGGGACTAACGGCCGCGAGCCTGTGGCAATAACGATACGTTGGGCGGTGACTTCGGTGTGGTCATCCACCTGCAACGTACTCTGATCAATAAAGCGCGCGTTGCCGGACAACTTGTGTTCACCCGGCCAGTCTGCAACGGCTTCTTTGACAAAACCGACAAAGCGATCACGCTCATCACGCACCCGTTGCATGACGCGCTTGCCATCCACTTGTTTATCGGTTACGTCGATTCCAAACAGTCCGGCCTGATCAATTTGATGACTGACTTCGGCTGCCGCGATCAACAGCTTGCTGGGCATGCAACCGACGCGCGCGCATGTTGTGCCATACTCACCAGCCTCTATCACCACAACACTATCGGTATGCATGCGCGCCGCACGATAGGCACTCATACCTGCAGTCCCGGCGCCAATGATGGCTACATCCACTGTGATCTTTCGCATCAAACCAAACTCCTCTTTCAATTTCTTCCACTGATTCTTTGTAGTGCTGTTGCCTGATTTCGCATCGCACCATACTGTTTGCGCAACCTGGTGTCAGCAGTCGCTTGCCATGACCATGGCGCTTTCAATTCATGGGCTCAGCATAAACACCGGCGCTGACAGCAGGCGTCCGGGCGTACAGCAATTGATACCAATCGTCTGCGGCGTAGCGGCAATACTGCATAATGCAGATGAAAGTGGCGGTCCAGTTTTGCACCATCATGGCGCGAGCGCCATGTGTTCCTCATTAAAAAGTGAATTATTTCCGCCACCTACGTTAATCATAAAGTCGCCATATTTGCCCTGAAATTGGACTTTTCGAGCCTGTTCGCGTATCATTCGCAGCCTTTATCAATGTCCGCAGAGCAGCATCCAGCAATTTCAACGTGCCGATGCGGCACAAAGAAAAAATTTTAAAATGCTGTGCGGATGGGGGAGGATTTATCTGCTCTTCTAACAGAGCATTTTTCTTGCAGAGTATTTTTTGGCTGTTAGTAGTAACAGCCAGCGCCCCTACTCGGGCTGCTGAAGCAACGCTTGCAGCCAGCACCGACGTCTCCAACGAAGGCTATTTTGTACTTAACTGGGATACTCAGGACGTAGATTCTCCTGTGGTATTGCAACAAGCCAGTTCCACTGACTTTGACAACACCATAGATCGATCCATTTCTGCTACCGGCGCTGTAACCATTACCGGTCTCGCCGACGGCGACTACTTCTTTCGCATTATCAGCGACAACCAATCGCTCACCGCACCCGTTCAGGTGTCGGTTCAACATCACAGTCTGGCCAGAGCGGGCAGCTTTTTCCTGCTCGGTTTTGTCTTGTTCAGTCTGTTGGTATTCATGATCCTCAATGGAAACCGGCGCACCGTAAGCTGACACTATGCAAGAAATTGCCCTCTCTCCCAGCGTTGCATTAATCATTCTGGTTGTCTTTGGCCTTGCCTGGATAGCCTTTGGTTATCTGCTGGGCCGCAGTAATAAAACACTCGAAGACTATATGCTCGCTGGACGCAATGTTGGCCTCGCCTTTGCAACGGCTACGGCTATGGCAACCTGGGTAACCAGCAATACCACAATGACTGCGCCGCAGGTGACCTATGAACTGGGTGTCTGGGGCATGGTGGGCTATTCGCTTGGTGCCGTAGGCTTGTTGTTGTTCGCGCCGCTGGCACGACGCATCAAAACACTGCTACCGCACGGTTTCACTTCCGGTGATTTCATTCGTGAGCGCTATGGCGTCATCGCTTGGCGTGTTTTTCTGCTGATCTCGCTGTTCTACGCGTTTGGCTGGTTAATCAGCCTGGGCATGGCGGGCGGCATTCTCGTAAACGCACTCAGCGGCGTACCCTACCATGTCGGCATGACTGTCATACTTGTAGTGTGTGTCTCCTATACACTGCTTGGCGGTCTCAAGGCGGTCATCGCTACAGACTTTGTACAGACCATTATCATCATCACTGGCGTCATTTTTATTGCCTATCTGGTGATTCAAAATGTCGGCTTCGAGCAAATGCATACTGACCTGCAAACGGAAAGGCCGATGCTGCTGAATTTGCTGTTCCCGGCTGCCATTATGTTCCTGTTTAACAATCTGTTGTTTGGCGTTGGCGAGATATTCCATTCCAACGTCTGGTGGTCACGCGCGTTTGCCTTTCGTCAGGACACCGGCGCCCGCGCCTATTTTATTGCCGGGCTTTTTTGGCTGCCTATTCCAATAGTCGCCGGCTTCATTGCTCTTGCCGCGCCATCACTGGGCATCAATGTACCGGCATCTGACATGGTCGGCCCGCTGGTCTCCGGGCGCATCCTTGGCACTACCGGCGCGATCGTGGTTTTCATTGTCGTCTTCTCGGCACTGGCTTCAAGTCTCGACTCGCTGCTCGCAGCGACGGCAGATCTCATTACCCAGGATATTTACCGCGGTCACATCAACCCGGGCGCCTCCGACGAAACCTGTTTTCGGGCCGGGCGCGTGATCATCCTGCTGCTTGGCCTGATGACATGGCTGCTATGTGTCCCGCGCCTCACCACGCTGGCATCACTGCTCTATTTCACTGGCGCCTTCGTTGCCAGCGCTATCTGGCCGATTGTGTTTGGCCTGTATTACAAATGGGCGTCCGGCACAGCGGCGACCCTGGCCATGATTTCAGGGACCTGTCTCGGCCTGCTCGCCTATTTCACCATCGGCTACTACGTAGCGGCTGTGGCATCCTGTGCCGTCTCGCTGATCGTCATCGTCGCTGTCAGTAAACTGGAAAACAAGTCATTCGATTTCGAACAGCTTTCTCGTGGAGGAAGTTCCTGATGATTTCTCTTAATGCATTAACAATCCTGGTACTCATCGCCGTCGTGTGTGCGAGTGCCACCCCACTTATTTTGCTAGTGTTGATTTTCCGTGATTGGAAACAAGGAAAACTGTGGTAACCAAGGAGTACCAAGACGTGGAAGACCAAGCGCATATTCGCACGCGGGAGCGGCCTGACGTACAAGGTGACGCCCACCCCAAACAGTTATTGCGTACCATCATTGAAGATGGCGACCATCTGCTGCCACTGGAGTCTCAGCATATTTTGCGCGCTGATCAATTCAGCGCCAAGACTCTGCTGCAACTGTTTCGCCTCGCGGCGAAATACGAGGCCAACCCGGAACGCTTCAGCACGCCGCTGCAAGGCAAAATTCTGGTGAGCGCCTTTTATGAGCCCAGCACGCGGACGCGATTGTCGTTTGAGAGTGCCTGGCATCGACTGGGCGGCGACATTATGTCCATCACTGACCGCTCCACCACCGGCATCGCCAAGGGCGAATCGCTGGCGGATGTCGGCGAAATGTTTAATAACTACGCCGACTGTGTAGTGCTGCGTGATACCCGTGAAGAGTCACTGATGGAGATGCGCGATTCCTTGCGCATTCCCATCATCAATGCGGGCAACGGTCTCGATGAGCACCCTACGCAGGCTATGGCCGACCTTTACACAATCTTTAAATGGCGCCCGGAGTTAGTGAAGAAGTCGCTACCGAAGGAGAAGCGCATCAAGATCGGCATTATTGGCGTACCGGACAAGATGCGTACTGTACGCAGCCTGCTGAAAATCTTTTCCATCTTCCCGCACGCCTTTTCTCACGTCTATCTGTTCAATGATGAGGCAGACAAGGCTAACGAGGAGATGATTGAGTCGTTCCGTGATCGTGGTCTGAATGTCATCCAGGCCGGCACAAGCTTTGACGAGCATGTTCCCGAACTCGATGTGGTTTACATCAACGCGATTGCCTGGACGGGTGACGACTTTGAAACGTTCGGCACCAACTTTATCCTGAACAAGGACACACCGTTCAAGGAAAACGCCATCGTGCTGCATCCACTGGCACGCGGCAACGAACTGTCCACTGATCTGGATGAAACCCGGTTCAACTGGTATTTCGCCCAGGCGCGCGGCGCCGTATTCCTGCGCATGGCATTGCTCACCTGTCTGGTGCACCGCAAAGGCCGCGTACTGGACGTTGTTTGATTACTTGTCACTGACATACACCCATTAATTCACCTACAGAGAAGGAACTATGTGCGGAATTGCTGGCATTATGCATGCCCAATCTCAAGCTTCTATCAACCCACAAACACTCGTCAATATGGCTGCCATTCAACACCATCGCGGACCCGATGGCTTTGGCTACCATATTTTTCCCGACCATGGCGTCGGCTTCAGTCATGCCCGACTTTCCATTATCGACCTGAATGAGAACCGGGCTCGCCAACCTTTTGTCAGTCAGGATGACAATCTGCTATTGGCACACAATGGTGAGTTCTATGACTATCAGCGTATTCGTGCTCGATTGACAGCACAGAATGCGCGCTTTGCCACCAAGAGCGATTCCGAAATCATACTGCATCTGTTCCCGCGCATGGGCATGGAAGGCACTCTGAAAGAGCTGCGCGGCGAGTTCGCTTTCGCACTCTATAACAAGGAAGAGGAAGCGACGTATCTGGTTCGCGACCGGTTTGGTATCAAGCCTCTCTACTGGACTCAGGTGGGTGACACGATTATTTTCGGCTCGGAGTTAAAGGTGTTGTTCGCGCACCCTGAAGTCAAACCGGAATTCACATCAGACGGTCTCTATCACCAACTTATTCAGACAATGGTGCCAGGTACCACTGCTTTCAAGAATATACATCAGGTTAAACCGGGTCATGTAGTTCGCATCAAGCGTCAGGGTGGCAAGCTGGTTGTCAACGAGCACAAGTACTGGGACCTGAACTTTCCCCGCGAAATGGATCGCGCGCCCATGTCCGAGGAAGAGGCCATTGAGCGCACCCGGGAAGAACTGCTCAATGCGGTCGATCATCGATTGGAAGCAGACGTACCGGTGGGTAGTTATCTGTCTGGGGGAATCGATTCCTGCGCCATCATCGGCCTCGCTTCGGCTTGTCGACAGGGCCCTGTGCGTGCCTTCACTATCGGCTTTGATGACAAGGATTACGACGAAACACCCATCGCCACACAAATGGCCGAGAGCTGCGGTGCCGAGCAGGATGTGATGCGTTTGTCTGGTGACGAGTTGTATGGTCACTTCGAAGAAACTCTCTGGCATACCGAGCGCACTATCTATAACACACTGGCCGTCGCCAAATTACTGATGAGCCGCCACGTCAACAAGAGCAACTACAAAGTGGTAATGACTGGCGAGGGCTCGGATGAATTATTCGGTGGCTACCCGGCGTTCCGTCGCGACATGTTCCTGCATGGACTGGACTCTTTGTCTGCCGCCGAGAAAGCCAACTGGCAGTCACTGCTGAATGAGAGCAACTCCCTGTTCACGGGCGCCATGCTGTCTGACAAGCAAGTGGATGATACGTCGCTGCATTTTACCGTCGGCTTCACCCCCAGCTGCCTGCAGCCCTGGCTGGCCTGCGCTGATCTGGTGCCGGACCTGCTGGCGCCGGATATCCGCGAAGAGATGAAGTACTACCGCCCGGGTGCGGCCATCGCTGACGCTCTGGACATTGATCAGTTGCAAGGTCGTCACGCCCTGGATAAAGCACAGTATGTGTGGTGCAAGACCATGCTGGAAGGCCAGATCCTGACCTGGGGCGGCGACCGTGTCGACATGGCCAACTCCATGGAAGCGCGACCGGCGTTCCTCGATCACCATCTGGCGGAATTTGCCGTGCAGATCCCGCCGCAACATCGGATCAAGGGCCGCACTGAAAAGTACGTGCTGCGTGAAGCGATGAAAGGCATTCTCCCCGAGGTACTCTACAAGCGTGAGAAGTTCGCCTTTATGGCCCCACCTGCGCATACAAATGACAAGAAATGGCAACAAATGCGCCAATTGGCGGACAAGCACCTGTCACGGGAGCGCATTGAAGAGACCGGTATACTCTCCTACGATGGGGTGGCGGCGCTGTTCGATCGCCATGATCAATCCTCAACCACCGCCGCTGACAAAGTGCAGATGGACGCCGTCATTAATCACCTGATCGGCGTGCAGATTCTGCACAAACACTTCATCGATACGGATGTTCCAGCCCTCGCGCAAGCGCGCGCAGAAGAACTGGGCTGGGCCGCATGAATCAGGAGCTCAACATGACTGCAAATTGCCAAATCAATCTGGAACGGGTCAAACAGGATCTGTATGACCTCGGCCGCTTCGGCTACAACCCGGAAGATCAGGGCATTTATCGTCAGGGCTTCAGCGAAGAAGACATGAAAGCCAGACACTGGCTCATGGAAAAGATGGAGAAGCTGGGCCTGCACGTGCGCATGGACGGCGCCGGCAATGTCATCGGCCGGTTGGGTGATCCGAAACAGAAAGCGCTGTTGATCGGCTCGCATCTGGACTCCGTACCTGCTGGCGGCATGTTCGATGGCGTGCTCGGCGTCATCGCCGGGCTGGAAGTGATTCGCATCATTCAGGAAAACAATATCGAGCTGGAGCATGCCGTGGAAGTGATCGGCACCAGTGAAGAAGAAGGTCGCTTTGGTGGCATGTTGGGAGCCCAGGCGTTGAGCGGTGCACTGAAGCTGGATTGGCTCGAACGGGCCAAGGATTCCAGTGGTTTGCTGCTGCGCGATGCCATGGCGAAATGCCAACTGCCCTATCATCTGGCCATGGAAGCGGCGCGAGACCCGGACGATCTGGTCGGCTTCCTCGAATTGCATATCGAGCAGGGTCCGGTGCTGGAACAAACCAATAACACCATCGGCGTGGTGGAAGGCATCTCCGGGGTCTTCAAATGGCTGATCAAGTTTATCGGCAAGGCAGATCACGCGGGCACAGCGCCGATGAATCTACGCAGCGATGCGTTTATGGGCGTCGCCGATTTTGCCCATGAAATCTCACGCATTATCGACGAGGAAGGCACGGATAAAACGCGCCTGACAATTGGCTCGCTGCAATTGAAACCGGGCTTTGCTCACACGGTGCCCGGCGAGGTTGATTTCACGCTGGTCGGCCGCGACATGTCAGAGGAAGTCATGCATAACATCGCCGATGCCTGTCGTCGAGTTTGTTCCTCCATCGCCCGTCGCCACAAACTGATGTTCGAATATGAACAGATGAGCTGGCTGGCACCCAAACCCTGCACCAACAGTATGGTCGAATTACTGGAACGGCATTCCAAGGCGCTGGGTTACAAGACACTGGTTATGCCCAGTGGCGCCGGTCACGACTCGCAATTCTTTACCGACATCACTCCTACCGGACTGTTGTTCATTCCCAGTGTCGGCGGTGTCAGTCACGCACCCGATGAATGGAGTCACTGGCATGATGTGGAAAAAGGCTGCAATGTGCTGCTCAACTCGACGCTTGAGCTGACGGCCAAACACTAGCGAGTTCGACTCGTGCGGCGCAGAGAGTTCTTTGCAGCCGCGCTGCACTGTCGCTTGTTCCTTTACTGACTCGCTCAGAACGCGATTGCCGGCAATCCACACCGGCAGCTTACAATCGCGCCACGTTGGCCACAGCCACTTCCAGTGCAGACTTTAAAGCGAATGTCGAGATTTTAGTTTTAGCGAGTTAGCGTCGGGATGCAGCTAGCGCCGGCAATTCAGACTTTATGGCGCAGCGCTCCCATGACGGCCTGCCAAATGGTTTCTATTCGTCTTTTTGCGGGAGTTGTTTTGACTGTTGCTGTACCTGCTGCTGTGGTCGTACCACATGCCCGGCGTATTTGCTGGGCACAGGCTGCAGAATAATCTTCTCTGCTTTCAACCCTTTCAGCAATGCATAACACATGAACAGCATGATGATCGCGAACGGCAGCGCACTGGTGATAGCAGCTGTTTGCAAAGCTGACAGTCCGCCGGCCACCAGCAATACAGCAGCAACCACCCCTTCCGATATTGCCCAGAACACGCGTTGCCAGACCGGGGGATCTTCCTGCCCGCCGGAAGTGATGATGTCGATAACCAGTGAACCGGAGTCCGATGAGGTAACGAAGAACGTGACCACCAGCAGAGTGGCCAGCAGGGACATCATGGTCGACCAGGGCAGTTGCTGCAGCAGCACGAACACGGCCGTGGGCATGTCGTTCTGCACGGCTTCGGAGATGCCATCGCCCACCCCGGCCAGTTCCAGAAACATGGCAGTATTGCCAAAGAATGTCAGCCACATGAAAGTGAAGCCGGTGGGTACCAGCAGCACGCCAACGACAAACTCGCGAATCGTTCGCCCTTTGGACACCCGCGCAATGAACATCCCGACAAACGGTGACCAGGAGATCCACCAGGCCCAGTAGAAGAGTGTCCAGTCACCCATCCAGTCGTTAGGCTCATAGGCGTAAAGCATCATTGTCATTTCCACCATGCCAGACAGGTAGGCACCGATGTTCTGGATCAAACTGCTGAGCAAGGTCACTGTCGGCCCCACCAACAACATGAACGTCAGCAAGATCACGGCCATGATGAGATTGAATTCACTGATACGACGGATGCCCGCGTCCAGCCCCTTCACTACCGAAATCGTCGCCATGCCGGTGATGCAGGCAATCAGAATGATCTGCACCGTCGTGCTGACCGGAATGTTGAACAGATAGGACAGCCCCGCATTCACTTGCATGACACCGATGCCCAGCGATGTGGCTACACCGAACATGGTACCCAGCACGGCAAAGATATCGATGGCATGGCCAATGGGTCCGTGAATACGCTCACCCAGCAAGGGGTAGAAGGCAGAGCGAATGGTCAACGGCAAGCCGTGGCGAAAGGAGAAGTAGGCCAGCGATAGCCCGACGACGATGTAAATTGCCCAGGCTTGCAGGCCCCAGTGGAAAAAGGTGAGTTGCATGGCCTGTCGTGCCGCATCGACATCGCCGCCGTCGCCGACGGGCGGCGCCAGAAAATGCGTCACCGGTTCTGCCACGCCAAAAAACATGAGACCAATGCCCATCCCGGCGCTGAACAGCATGGCAAACCAGCTGGTGTAACTGTATTGCGGGCGCGAATCATCGGGACCGAGCCGGATGAAGGCATAGCGGCTGAATGCCAGATAGATTACAAAGACAAAGAAGATGGCGACCACAGCCATATAGAACCAGCCGACATTGGTCACCAGCCAGGCTTGCACATTGGTAAACGTGGTAGCGGCCTGGCCGCTAAAAATGCCTCCATAGAGGCTAAAGAGAATGATCAGACCCGCTGACGTGAAAAATACCGGTCGATTGATGAATTGCGCGGTTGCGCGCCGCTGTGACATTGGACTCCCGGGAGGCTATGGATTTTTCTTGCGGTGTAATCATCGCAAGCTGAGCCGCAAGGTGCAAGTTACGGTTTTTTTTAGATTTTTTACCGCCGCTGCGGACTGATGTTCAAGCATGCAACCCTGTTGAGTAACCCTGCTGAGGTACTTGTTGAAGTACTTCACGGTCACTTACACAGGTACCTGCACAAGTAGTTACGTCAATTCTGCCGGTGCAGTTCGATGGCAATGGAGCCTTCGCGCGTACCCACAAGCATGGCGATGAAATCATCGCCCCAGGTGTATTTGTCTTGCATCAGCGCATTGATACGGTCTGACTTGTCTGGCCGTAACACGGCCGTATAACGTCGACGCACATCACCCCGAGTCAGTTCGAACTCGCCATTGTCTTGCAAGCGCGTGAACCAGCCTGCGCCATCGGCGCCCGTTCGCAGGTAGGGAAAGCCGGCATCATCCACCACCCAAAGACGCGTGGTCATCGCCTGCCCTGCCTCATCGGTGGTGTGTAACTCGACCACCTCGACGCGCTCAGCCGCCACTCGCTCCAGTATGAGCAGCACCAGAACTCCCGCGATTAGCAGGCTGACACCCCATAAAGCCACTTTTTTTAGAATTGCCATAGTCCTCTCCCTCACAAATCTCTATTTATTTTAACGTTAAACTATTTAATGTTAAACTGTTTAATACTAAAGTCTATGACGCGCTGTACCGAGAACAGGTTACAGGCAAATTGGAGTGAAGCATTCGTGACCAGGAAAGCAGCAGACCGGGCCGCATCGGCTGGCCCCATCCTTTTCAACTACTTCAATGAGATTGCGATAATCTCTTCACTGGCAGTCGGCATGTTCGAGCGACGACTGCCCGATGGCCTGACTTATTCCCAGTTCGGGGTACTCAACTGGTTTCATCGTGTCGATGACATCGCCACCCCTGGCCGGCTGGCGACCGCTTTTCAGGTCACTGCCGGCGCCATGACCAACACCTTGAAGAAACTGGAAGCGCGCAAGTGGATAAAGATTGAGCCAGACCCGGAATCGGGGCGGCAAAAGCGGGTCACTATTACCAATAAGGGGCGTCGTGCCCGGGAAAAAGCGATTGCGGCAGCGACTCCTCTCCTGCTGGAGTTTGCAGAGGCATTTGATCTGGACGCTGTGCAGGAGCAATGCCGGGAACTGGCAGCTATCCGCGCCTATCTGGATGACTACCGGTATCGCAACCCGACTTGATGCGCCTGCCAACAAGCTCCGTGCGTCCGACGCCGACAGCTGGTGCTACTGCACCAGCCAGCCAAGCAGCACTGGCAGCAATAACCAGGCAACTCCCTTGAGGGTAAAGAACATCACACCAGCTACCCCGAAGCGGGCCACTAGCGAGCGCATCTGCGGTAATTTCATCACGTTCATGACGTGGTCTCCCGATTTGTATTAAGTTCAACAAAACTTGCCAGCCTGTCTGGCCCCGGTAACCCAGGGCCATGTAACAACTGTGTTTCAGGCCACCGTCACGTCGGCATTACGCTGCAAGCGGCGACGGAAGGAAGGCACGAGCGCCGGAACCTTGCGCTTGTATTGCGCATATTCCGGGTGCGCCTTCTCCAGATCCCGCTCTTCCAGCTGGATAGCCACAAGAATGTAGGCCGTTGTGCCGATCGCCAGCAAGGCGTGCGTCGCAGTCATGGTCGGCGTGAACCAGAAGATGCCAAGCCAACCGACATACAGCGGATGGCGAACGATTCGGTACAGGCTGGGGGTGACGAATTTCAGGTCATGCGCACCTTTGTCACGGAAGGCGTACCAGACCTGACGCAGCCCGAACAGATCGAAATGGTTGATCAGGAAAGTGACATAGAGCAGCAGCCCCCAGCTGGCCAGATACAGTGTATTCATGACTGTAATGCCGACCTGGCTCTCAAATGACCAGATCACACCACCCAGCGGTGCCCAGTAGTACATCAGTACCGCCATACTGATCGTGGACAGCAGGACATAGGTGCTGCGTTCAGCAGCCTGCGGGATATAGCGAGTCAGCCAGCGTTTAAAGGCCGGTCGCGCCATGCCGCTGTGCTGGATGGCAAATTGCGTCAACAGCCCCAGATCGACCAGCAAGGCCATACCCAGAGACAGCGTCGGCGTGGAATCAATGGACTTCGGCACCCACAAATTACCTACGAAGCCGATGGCATAAAGAAAGACCGCAAAGAACAGTGCGTAACTGAGTATGCCGTACGCGAGTACTAGAGAACGTTTCATGTTTATCTCCCATAAGTGATTGAAATATCACGCCAGTTGGCGAGGGAGACAGTGTCGGTGTTGGTGCTGCCGAAGTCCTGACCGGAAGCAAACCTTTTCGTGACTATTCGCTGACCCGGGGCAAAGTCAGTGACTAAATACTGACCATAGGGGCTGGCAGGCCGATTTTGGCGGCTAGTTCAGGGAAACGGGGATCGGTCTCGATATTGCCCAAATTGAGACTGGAATACAGTTCCGCGAGCCCGGGATCGCCCTGCTCAAAGGCACGCTCCAGCCAGTTGAACGCGGCATCGGCCTGATTCATCTGCGCATAGACCTCGGCGATCTGGAACGCGGCGCCGTCAGCATCCGTCGCAATAAGCTCTTCCAGTGCCGCCTGAGCCTGACCGGTGCGACCAATGGCATGCATGGCGACGGCGCTGAGAGACAGACGCAGATAGTCCAGCTCCTCCAGAGCGATCCACTGCAGCGCATCGCCGTAACTGCCGTTGCTGATGTGCCAGTTCGTCTGCAGCCAGGGAATATCATAATGCTCCGGAAAGTTATCGCTAAAGCGAACCAGCTCCTCCCTTGCCGCCTCTAGCTCACCGGCCTTGATCAGCCGCACAATTAACGACGATGCGGCATTGCTTGCCAGAGGATTCAGGTCGAGAGCGATGCGCGCTTCAACCACGGCTTCATCATGGGCACCGGCCTTGGCCAGAAAACGGCTGTAAGCGGAGTGGACAGCGGCGCTGCCGGGATTGATCGCCAGCGCCTGCTGGTAAGAAGCCGCGGCCCCCTCAAAGTCCCAGAAATGGCGATGCTGAATCTCGCCAATCTGCACCAGCGCATCAGCGGCCTCGGGATTCACCGCCAACGCCTGTCTGGCCAGGGTTAATGCTTCGGAAAAAGTGCTTTCTCGCGGCAACGTGCCGGTGACCGCACGCACACGAATGACATCGGCAAGAGCGACCAGCGCCTCGTCGTAATCGGGATTGATTTGCAACGCCTGCCGGAACAAGCGCTCTGCTGACTCCAGATCCTCGTTGGACGCCTGCCGGCGCATTGACTGTCCGCGCAATAACAGGCGGTAGGCTTCCGAGTCATCGGCATTGCCGATCAGGACTTCGTTCTGCGGCAAATTCAGGCTGGCCATCAAAATGCCTGACATCTGCTCGACGATGGCTCTGGCGATATCATCATGCAGGGAAAACACATCATCGCTTTCCCTGTTGTAGATCTGTGACCAGCGCTGTGAACCGTCGACGGTATCAATCAGCCGTGCGGCAATGCGCAAGTCACCACCTTCTTGCTGCACGCTCCCTTGCACCACATAACGGATGTTGAGTTGTTCGCCGATGCGACGAAAATCGACAGGCTCCTGACGGAAGTTGTCAACAGACGCCTGGGCGATAATGCGTAAACCCCGGACCCGCGTCAGCGAGTTGGTGATGGTCTCGGTCAGCCCGTCGGAAAAATATTGAAAATCAGGGTCCGGGGAAAGATTGGCAAACGGCAACACCGCCAGCGAGCTGTCGGCACGGGACTGCTCTAGGACCAGCGGCGTGCCGGTTTCGGTATTGAGAATAAACAGCGACAGAGCCAGCGCAATAACAGCCATGGCGGCAGTGGGTACAAACAGCGCAAGCTTGCCTGGTGCTGTGGATTGCGAGTGCCCGGCAACCAGAGTCTCAATCGGATAATCGAACTGGTAGCCCTTGCGCGAGACTGTGCGTATGACCTCCTGCTCGAAACCATGCTGACGAAACAAATCCCGCGCCCGCTTGATGGACTGGGTCAAAGACGCTTCGGAAACGACAACCGATGGCCAGATCTCATCAAACAACTCATCTTTGGTCACCACCCGATGACGGGCACGCAGCAAGTAGACGATCAGATCAAAGACCTTGGGTTGCACCTCGGCAGGGACGCCGTTGAAGCGAATTTGCCGCGTTGTGGTATCGACCTCGGCATGTGCCAGCAGGAACACCGCGCTCTCACCGGCCTCTTCCACCGCAGGCACTGCTTGCTGGCGGCGAAATTGGGAAAAGGTGACGACGGCGACGATGAGCGGTGCCACACCGAGCATCAACAGCATTAACCAGCGAATAAGGGAATCGGGCAAGTTCAGCGGTTGCAACAGGATGTCAGCCAGCTGCAGCAACACAAAACAACCCACCGCGTAGGTAAGCAACGGCCGGATCCAGCCAGTGTGTGGGAATTTGCTCGACATCGTGGGTCCGTCCGATTTTGCTTGTAGGGGGTAGATTACTGAACTTTGCACCGGGGAGGTAGTTGAGAATGGCGGAGAGTGTGATTCTGTGTGGCTTGCGGACGGAGCACGTGGAATCGGCTGGGAAGCCATACAAAAAGTCCCGCTGATAGCGGCTTCGATGGCGTTGGAGCGCAGTCTGGAGGGGCACGATTGATGCGCTATTGAGCTTAGCTCAATAGCTCACCCTTCGGGCCGCGCTGTAAGGCGCGCGGTCTGCGCCGCTGGCGCGGCTTGCGAACGGGCACGTGGAATCGGCTGGGGGCAGAATAGTCAAGAAAGCCCGCGGCAGGAATTCGGCGTTTTGCTGGCCGTGGGAGGCACGATTGATTCGATTTTTGGCTGAGCCAAAAATCTCACCCTTCGGGCCGCGCTATACAGCGCGGTCTGCGCCGCTGCGCGGCTTGCGAACGGGCACGTGGAATCGGCTGGGGGCAGAATATACAAAAAAGCCCGCGTAAAGCGGGCTTTTTTGTATATGGCGCACCCGGCACGATTCGAACGTGCGACCCCCTAGTTCGTAGCCAGGTACTCTATCCAGCTGAGCTACGGGTGCGAAGGGGCCGTATTATAGCGAAATCTTTGCTTTTTCATAGTCATAAGTGTGGCAAATCGCCGTGAAGCGGTTTTCTTCAATGGCAGCCTGTAATAGGCTGTCGCCATGAAGCTTTATACCCCTTCCAGAAGCCCTGCCAGAAGCCATTTCAGAGCACTTTTGGCACTCTTGCTCCTCGTCAGCAACCCGCTGCGGGCGGACTATGAGGACGGCGTCAATGCGGCGTTGTCAGGCGACTATGATCTGGCTTTCACTGAATTCAGCATGGCTGCCGAGCAGGGGCTGGATTTGGCGCAATACAATCTGGCTATTCTCTACTTCACCGGGCGCGGTGTCGAAAAAGACCTGCAGCAGGCCTTCCACTGGACCCGTGCCGCCGCTGAACAGGGACATCTGGATGCCCAGGTGAATCTGGGCAGCCTGTATCTGGATGGCGCCGGGATCAAACAGGACATAGCTGCCGGCGTCGACTGGACGGCGCGAGCCGCCAAGGCAGGCCATGCCGAGGCTGCCTGGGTGCTGGCCAATATGTATCTGGATGGGCACATGGTCGACCGCGATCTGGTATTGGCCCATGCCTGGGCCAGTCAGGCAGAGCGCCATGAACACGCCGAGGCCAGTGCGCTGATCAAGCGTATCGCAGCTCAACTAAACAACGAGCAGTTAAGTCAGGCACGCCGCGAATTTGCGCGCTGGCAGATCGAGTAACGAACGCCCCTGTCGTCCTCGCTCAACCTCACCCTTATCGCTTTACCCACCCTACTTTCTGCTAAGCCACAACACTAGCCAGCGTTCGTCCGGCGTGGTGCCCCTGCTTGGTTTTACTTACCCCGCAGGTAATGGTTTCACTGCAGCTGCATGGCTACAATGCAGTGAAAGTCTGACTTCAGAAGGAAAAAGCAGATGTCTACTGTGGGTCCCCTGCTGAGCGAATACCGTAAACACAAACGCCTCTCGCAAATGGATCTGGCATTGCTGGCGGATGTGTCCTCGCGTCATATCAGTTTCATTGAAACCGGGCGCACCCAGCCCAGTCGAACCATGCTCATGCGCCTGGCCGAAGTGCTGGGTCTGTCGCATCGCGACTGTAATCTGCTGCTCAATTCAGGCGGTTACGCCGCCGCCTACAGCGAACTGAATCTGGACAGCCCGCAGATGCAGGCCATACAACGGGCGTTACAGTTGATACTGGAGAACCACAATCCCTACCCGGCACTGGTCATGGATGGTCAGTACAATTTGCTCATGGCCAACAATACGCAACAGCGGCTAATCGCCAGCATCTTGCCGGCTGCTGCATTACCGGCACAATTGAATATTCTCGATGCTGTTTTCAATGCCGAGCTGTTGCGCCCCGTCATTGCCAACTGGGATGAAGTAGCAAGTCATTTGCTGCGCCGCTTGCGGCGACAGGTCATGGCATACGGCCGCCCGGAACACAGCGCACTCTTCGACCGACTGCTTTCGCTGTCGCCACCCGAAGACTGGCAAACACCAACTGATTGCAATCAGGATGGACCGATACTGACAGTCGATTTCAAGATGGGTGACGTGACCCTGAGCATGTTCTCAACGCTGAGCCAGTTTGGCTCAGCGTTGGACATTGGTGCAGAAGAAATTCTGATCGAAAGCTATTTCCCTGCGGACGAGACTTGTCGGCAGTTCTTTGCTCATGCGGCGAACTAGACGAGCTCTAATTGGCGGCCGCCCGCTCCTGCGCCAGTTTGGCCTCGGCATTGACCAGTAGTTCCTCCAGCCAGGCATCAAATCCTTCCGGGTCTACAAACGGATGCGGCTCGCCCTCTGCACGCGCTTGTAACTGTTCATAACGCTCGAAGACATCGCCAGACGCTGCATGGTTCGGAATATTCACTTCAATACCTTCCAGCTGTTGAATGCGGCGCACGCTATCGATGTACATTTCAGTACGCTCAACGCCTTCGAAATTCAGACCCACACCGCCAAACATAAACGCGTTGTGCGGAAAGCCATCGTCATACACTGTGAACAGTGTCGACAGCACGCCGGGAGTGTGACCCGGTGTCTGCATGAAGCGCAATTGTGTTCGCCCCAGATTCAGCGTCGCTCCATTGGCCGCTGACAAGTGACGAACGGGTGTTGGATATTCGCGGTAAACAGCCGGCTCGGTAGTCATTTGCCAGTCCTCTTCTGTCATCATCACCACCGGTCCGAACTCCCGCTGAAAGCGGGCGGTGCCGCCCACATGATCGTAATGGGCGTGAGTGACAATCAGATAGCGAATGTCATTCGGGTCGAAGCCCAGGGTTCGAATATTTTCGATAGCCAAATCGGTGAGTTCGTCATACAGCGCATCGAAGACGATGAGCCCCTGATCGGTTACCAGCAACCAGGAAGACACCCAGCGCGCACCGATGTAATAAAGATTGTCGAAGACCTGAAAAGGCGCAACGTATTGCGCCTCCGGGTCGTCGCGATCAACACTGGCAGCTGGTGTTGTGGCGGTACAGGAAAAAAGCAGAAATGAACAAAAACACAGGGCACTGAAGGATTTCAAAAGGCACCATCCTTAAATTTGATTGTTATCTTGGGGACAATTCAGGTTGCCCGTTGTTATAAACGATATCGCTTGCATTTGAAACCGCTTTTCGCTTAACTCAGGGCCTGCCAGTCGTGTTACCCCATTGATTTTTCAATTATTTCTCCGAGGTTCGAAGAGATGATCATTGCTGTACCCAAAGAAATCAAAGCACAGGAATTTCGTGTTGGACTGACACCGGAATCGGTCAAGGTGCTGGTCGAAGATAGCCATGAAGTATGGATCGAAAGTTCGGCTGGCGAAGGCATCGGCTGCAGCGACGAAGATTACATCAAGGTTGGTGCGCATATCGCTGCGGACGCCCAACAGGTTTTCGCCACGGGTGAGCTAATCGTCAAGGTCAAGGAGCCGCTGGCACAGGAGCGCGCCCTGCTGCGCGCGGACCAGATTCTCTTTACCTATCTGCACCTGGCTTCCGACCCGGAGCAAACTGCCGACTTGATCAAATCGGGCGCTATCTGCATCGCCTATGAAACGGTGACTGATAATGCTGGCAAATTGCCACTGCTGACGCCCATGTCTGCAATAGCCGGCCGTCTGGCCGTGCAAGAAGCGGCGACCCATCTGGAAAAGCATAACGGCGGCATGGGTGTACTGCTCAGTGGTGCCCCGGGTGTGCAGGCAGAATCTGTGGTGATTATTGGCGGCGGTATTGTCGGCAGCAACGCCTGCCGAATAGCCCTCGGCCTCGGTGCCCGCGTGACTATTCTCGACCGGTCAGAGAATCTGTTGGGTGAACTTGATTCGCGTTTCGAGGGCAAGGTGAATTGTGTGCTTTCCACGCCAGAAACAATCGAGGAATACGTGACCAAAGCAGCCATGGTAGTCGGCGCTGTGCTGGTACCCGGTGGCAGGGCGGATCACCTGATCCCCAGTTCGCTGGTTAAAAAGATGCGGCCTGGCGCTGTCATCGCTGACGTGGCTATCGACCAGGGTGGTTGCTGCGAGAACTCGCGCCCGACCACACACAAGGACCCCACTTTCATCGTCGATGACGTCATTCACTATTGTGTTGCCAACATGCCGGGAGCGGTGCCGCGTACTGCGTCCAAGTCTCTCAATAGCGCTACCCTGCCCTTTGTCCGCGAATTGGCCAGCAAGGGCGTGAAGGCAGCGCTGACGGAAAACAGCAATTTTCGCAACGGCCTGAATATCTGTCAGGGCAAGGTGACACAGAGTGAGGTGGCTGAAGACCTCGGACTGGACTTTACCCCGGCCAGTGAAGCCCTGGCGGCATTATAAGCGGGGTCTGGCGCCGCCGAATTGCCACCTGACGTGGCATTTCAAGGCATTTCGAGGTTCTTTATCGGCGCTTCGCTATGCTATCATGCGCCCGTTTTCGGAGAGGTGGCCGAGTGGCTGAAGGCGCGCCCCTGCTAAGGGCGTATAGGAGAAATCCTATCGAGGGTTCGAATCCCTCCCTCTCCGCCAGACCCAGAGCCCGGCTATGCCGGGCTTTTTTGTTCCTGCGAATTGACCCGCTTATTCTCCAAATTAGCCGCCAGATACCATGCTCGGCAGTCTCGCCAAACGCGAGCATCACGCCATGTGACCACGGCTTTAGCAAATATCGGTAAGTTGTCAGGTTCTGTCGGGGAGTCAGCCGGAGACGGCTTGAGGCAAAGAAACTGCTGGATATGACAGACAGGGGTCGAGGAATGCTTTATTGTCAGGGTAAAAGCAAGTGGGCTTTGTGATAAGACTTGTCTGGCTGATGACCGCAGATTTTTGACTGGCTGCAAACCCGGGACAGGTCCACTACTTGCGGCCCACAAATGATTTACTCGGCGCCCTCCGAGCTATCCCCATCTTTTTCTTTCTGAATACGCTGATAGATTTCTTCGCGGTGGACTGCGACTTCTTTAGGAGCATTGACGCCAATTCTTACCTGATTGCCTTTTACTCCCAACACGGTCACTGTGACTTCATCCCCTACCATCAGCGTCTCGCCAATCCGGCGCGTCAGAATCAACATGGTCATCCTCCTTAAGTCATTCCATTGTACATTCCATGCCCTGCTGCAGCCTGACATCAATACCCTGATGTTTGCAATCGCGACTGCCGGGCTGCCACTCTTGACTCGTATCGGATATCACACTGAAGACCGCACTTGCGAGGTCAGCTTGTCGAGTCGTCCGGTGGCCGGCGCACTGCCTTTCCATTAGATTCGGGCCATGACAGCATGATCATGGCCCTAAGTACAATTTATAGTATCCGTGTTCGTCGGCTCCATGCCAACCGATAGCAGCAGGAATCGGTGAAATTAGACCGACTCAGGTTTAATTACTGCCTGCACTGCTATCTGGATCACCCAGCTCAAAGGCGGCATGCAACGCCCGAACTGCCAATTCGAGATACTTTTCCTCAATAACGACGGAAATTTTAATCTCTGAAGTCGTGATGATCTGGATATTGATGTTTTCATTGGCCAGGCATTTGAACATCTTGGCAGCAATTCCGGCGTGCGAGCGCATGCCGACACCCACCAACGATACCTTGCAGATCTTCTTGTCGAGGATAGCCTCACGGGCTTGCAGGGAAGTCGCCACGTTGTCGAGGATCTTCTTGGCCTTGTCGCTTTCGCCACGCTTGACGGTGAAAGTAATGTCATTGGAGCCATCAGCTGCAGCGTTCTGCACAATGACATCCACCTCGATTCCGGCTTCACTTACCGGCCCAATCACTTTATAGGCAATACCCGGAATATCCGGCACGCCTGTCACAGTCAGTTTGGCTTCGTCACGTTCAAATGCGATGCCAGCAATTGCCGGATCTTCCATCTCTGAGTTTTCCTCCAGACTAATCAGTGTGCCCGGTCCCTCTTCAAAACTGGAGAGTACCCGCAGTGGCACTTTATATTTACCTGCAAATTCGACCGAGCGAATCTGTAATACCTTGGCTCCCAAACTTGCCAGTTCCAGCATCTCCTCACAAGTAATGCTGGTGAGCAGACGGGCATCAGGCACGACGCGCGGATCGGTGGTGTAGACACCTTTGACGTCAGTGTAGATCTGGCATTCATCGGCATCCAGCGCCGCGGCCAGCGCCACGGCGGTGGTATCGGAACCACCACGGCCCAGCGTCGTGATATTGCCGTGCTCATCAACGCCCTGGAACCCGGCCACAACTACCACATTGCCCTGCTCCAGTTGGGCATGAATGCGGGTGCCGTCAATCTCCTTGATGCGTGCCTTGGTGTGCGCAGTATCAGTGAGTATGCGAACCTGGCCACCGGTGAAGGAACGGGCCCCCATACCACGGGCTTCCAGTGCCATGCACAGCAGCGCGATGGTGACCTGTTCGCCGGTAGACAACAGCACATCCATCTCCCGCGGAGTCGGTTGTGGCATCATCTCCAGTGCCAGAGCTGTCAGACGATTTGTCTCACCTGACATTGCCGAGACAACAACGACGATATCATCGCCCTGCTCACGAAATTTTATAATCTTGTCGGCGACTGCCTGGATACGCTCCGGGCTTCCTACTGAAGTGCCGCCATATTTTTGAACTATAAGTGCCATTACCAGTCCTTGTCAGAGTTTGGCTTCAAGCCAGGGTTTCACACTTGCCAATGCGTCGGGCACTGCGGCCACATCGCTGCCTCCGGCCATCGCCATATCGGGTCGGCCACCACCTTTGCCGCCGACTTGCTGTGCCACCATATTAACCAACTCACCTGCTTTCACGCGCTCGGTCAGGTCCTTGCTGACCCCGGCGACCAGCGACACCTTGCCTTCGTCAGTTGTGGCCAGCACGATAATTGAGCTTCCCAGTTTGTTCTTCAACTGGTCTACCGTATCGCGCAATGACTTGGCATTGAAACCGTCAACCTGACTGATCAGCACCTTGGCACCAGCCATGTCGACCGCCTGGGCGGACAGATCATCGCCGGCACTTGCTGCCAGTTTGCCTTTGAGTTGTTGTAATTCTTTCTCCAGCGCCTTGTTACTGTTAGCCAGTTGCTGGACTTTTTCGACCAGATCATCAGCACCGGATTTCACAATGTCGCCCAGCTTTTTCAGTGTCTGCTCTTCTCTGGCAATGAGCGCCAGTGCCCCCTTGCCAGTGACGGCCTCAATTCGCCGCACACCGGCGGAAATACCGGTTTCGCTGGTGATCTTCAACAGGCCGATATCGCCAGTACGATTGACATGGCAACCGCCGCAGAACTCCACCGAGTAGTCACCACCCATGGTGACGACCCGCACTTGCTCGCCGTATTTTTCACCGAACAGGGCAATCGCCCCTTTCTCTTTGGCGGCGGCGATGGGCATGACTTCCTTGGTGACATCCGAATTCTGCAGAATTTCCTGATTGACGATTGCCTCGATCTGCTGCAGTTCCTCCCCGCTCACAGGCGCTGTATGGGAAAAGTCGAAGCGCAGGCGATCGGCGGCCACCAGTGAGCCCTTTTGTGCCACATGCTCTCCCAACACTTTGCGCAGCGCCGCATGCAACAAATGCGTTGCCGAGTGATTCAGTGTAATCGCCGCACGATCAATGGCGTCCACTTCCGCATCCAGTTGATCGCCTACCTTGACCGACCCTTGCGTCACTTTACCGCGATGAATCATGACATCGTTCTGCTTTTGCGTATCAAGCACTTCGAAGGTGGCATTGTCCGAACGCAGGAAGCCGTGATCGCCAATCTGGCCACCGGATTCGCCATAGAAAGGACTCATGTCCAGTACCAGCAGTGCTTCCTCGCCTTCAGCGACTGTATCCAGAGCCGTATTGTCGCGGCTGTAAAGTGCCTGCACGGTACCGCGACCGCTCAGGTTATCGTAGCCAAT
>CAZQFA010000001.1:114587-195726 GCA_964592245.1 uncultured Pseudohongiella sp.
CGCGGCTGTAAAGTGCCTGCACGGTACCGCGACCGCTCAGGTTATCGTAGCCAATAAAGTTGGTTTTGCTGTCCGGATCCAGATCGAGCTTTTCAATCGCCGAGAACTGACTCGCAGCCCGCGCCTGATCCCGTTGCACGGCCATGGCTTTGTCAAAGCCTGCCATATCCAGTTGCAGATCATGTTCACGGGCGACATCGGCTGTCAGATCGACCGGGAAACCGTAGGTGTCATAGAGTCTGAAAACTGTCTCGCCTGGGATCGTGTTGCCGGACAAGTCAGCGATGGCCTTTTCCAGAATAGCCATTCCATTATCCAGAGTGCGGGCAAACTGCTTTTCTTCTTCCTGCAGTATTTTTTCCACATAGGCCTGTTTGGCAGTCAGCTCGGGATAAGCGTCGCCCATCACCGCCACCAGCGAAGCCACCAGTTTGTAGAAGAAGATGTCCTTCACACCCAACTGGTAACCATGGCGCACAGCACGACGTACGATGCGGCGCAGCACATAACCGCGACCTTCGTTCGCCGGAATAACACCGTCGGCGACCAGGAAAGCACAGGAGCGAATATGATCGGCAATCACACGCAAGGACGTGTTGCTCAGATCCTGTTGGCCAGTGACCGTGGCCACATCTTTCAACAAGGACTGAAACAGGTCGATCTCGTAGTTGCTGTGCACGTTCTGCAGCACCGCCGCCAGACGCTCCAGCCCGGCACCGGTATCGACAGACGGTTTTGGCAAGGGCTTCATGCTGCCGTCTGCCGAGCGCTCGAACTGCATGAATACAAGGTTCCAGATTTCGATGTAGCGATCACCGTCTTCGTCGGGACTGCCTGGGGGGCCACCCGGCACATCCGGGCCATGGTCATAAAAGATTTCCGAACAGGGACCACAGGGACCGGTATCACCCATGGCCCAGAAATTGTCTTTCTCGCCCATGCGGGAGAAGCGTGCCGGATCGACCTTCATCTCATCCAGCCAGATAGCAGCCGCCTCGTCATCATCCTCATAGACGGTGACCCAGAGTTTTTCTGCCGGCAAACCGAACTCTTCAGTCAGCAGTTCCCAGGCGAACTGAATTGCCTCGCGCTTGAAATAATCACCGAAAGAGAAGTTGCCCAGCATTTCAAAGAAGGTGTGATGACGGGCGGTGTATCCGACGTTTTCCAGATCGTTGTGCTTGCCGCCGGCGCGGACGCAGCGCTGCGCCGTGGTTGCCCGCGAATTGGCTCGCTTCTCATCACCGAGGAAGACATCCTTGAACTGCACCATACCCGCATTGGTGAACAACAATGTAGGGTCATTGCCGGGTACCAATGGGCTACTGGCAACGACTTCATGGCCGCGGGCGGCAAAGAAATCGAGGAATTTCTGTCGGATTTCGGCGCTCTTCATAGCTATTTCGGATCTCTTGGTGAACTGGTCGTGTGCGTTGGCTGGCCGCAGAATCCGACTGCGGCCAGTGTCTGTAAAAAAGCACCGGATTATAGCGTCTAATGCGCAGTAATTGCAGGTATTTAGTGCGACTAATCCCGCTCGGAATCGCTGGCGGACAGCAGGTTGCCGTCGCTGGGAGGCACCGTGATATCCAGCGCATGCTCCCTGGCAACCGCGAGTTTGCCATTGCTGCTAAGCATGATGGCAATGGGCCGGGTTTGCGGAAAATAACTCAGGATAATGGTGATAATGATGAGGAACGGCACGCACAGGAACATGCCGGGAATACCCCAGATGTAGCCCCAGAGGGCGAGGTTGAGCAAGATGACCAGCGGACTGAGGTTAAACCGGGACCCCATCAACCGCGGTTCGAGAATATTGCCAATAGCAACCTGAACCACACCGATGCCGATCAGTACCAGCAGGAACAAGGTATAGCCATCGGACTGGGCCAGCGCGATCATCGCCGGGAAGATTGTTGCTACGATGGAACCCACCGTCGGGATGAAATTGAGCAGGAAGATCAACAGCCCCCAGACGCCGGCAAAATCGACATCGACGATTTGCAGGTAGGTATAGCTCAGAATACCGGTCAATGCACTGGTGAATACTTTGATGCCAATGTACTTCTGAATATCGTCGCGGATGCGCTGGATAATTTCATTGATGTCCCGCTCCTGATCCTTGTTAGCAACAAGCGCGGCTATCTTGGAACTGAAATGCTTTTGCTCCAGAAAGAGGAAGCCGATGTAAATCAGAATCAGACCGCCATTGGCGAGAATACCGGCAAAGGACGCCGCTACAGAGGTGGCATAGGTCGGAATGTCAATCCAGTCAGTCACCAGCTGCATGAAGTTTTGCCCTTCAAAGCGCGAGTAATCAACAAAGGGCAGGTTCTGAAGCCGTTCCGTCAGGTTGGCCTGATATATCGGTGCGACACGTTGCACAGCAGGGGCACGGCCGCTGAGAAAATTGATAAGCGCAAAAACCAGGAAGCAAAAAGTGAGAATTGACGCTAGCAGACAGACTGGCATCGGGAAACTGAAGCTGCCAATTCGTAATTGGTAAAACGCACGCGCCAGAGTGTTGATGAGATACCAAAGAGCAACCGCAATGACCAGCGGCAACAGCAAAGCTTCACCCACTATAAGCAGGTAAAAAACCAGAACTACCAGGATGGCGCTCGCCGTGTAATTGAGTGTCTTCATTGCCCGAAAAGCTGTTGACCGTCTATGGAAAGGTATCGGCGTGCCGTGGAGTATCTACATTGAGAGCCTGAGAGTACGAAATTTCTCAATAAAATCAATAAGTACGTAGAAGTACCCCTGACGCGGGATTTGCGAAGAATATCACATTATCAACAGGCCCCGATCATTAGTCTATCGCCTGAGTCAATTGATCACTGATTCGTCGCAACCACTCAAGGCCTGAAATGACAATGCAACTGCAAGGATACTCCGATCTCGTCAAAATTGGCGAAGGCGGAATGGCACAGGTTTACAAGGGAATTCAGGAATCCCTGCAACGCCCTGTTGCCATCAAATTACTTCTCAACGACCTCAATGCCGATGAAGAGGCGCGTCATCGTTTCGAGCGCGAATCTTTTATCATCGCGCGCCTGAACCACGCCAACATCATCCATGTCATCGATCGCGGAATCAGTGATCAGGATATGCCCTACTTCATCATGGAGTTCATTGAGGGTACCGATCTTGGTACCGCCAGTAAAACCCGCAGCATGGAACACGGCGAGAAGATCGACATCGTCGTGCAGGTACTCAAAGCACTGTCCTATGCGCACAAGAACAATGTTATCCACCGCGACATCAAACCGGACAACATCCTGATCAACGACGAGGGCACCGTCAAGATTCTGGATTTTGGTATCGCCCAGTTCTATGAGGACCAGAAACAAAGCGTTAACCGCACCTCCACTGGCACGGTCATGGGGACTTACAATTACATGTCCCCGGAGCAACGTGAATCCTCTGACAATGTCACCGCCCAGAGCGATATTTACTCGGTTGGCGTGGTCATGTACCACCTGTTCACCAATCACCTGCCCAATGGTCGCTTCCCCGAGCCGGCGCAGTTGAACCCGGAAGTCAATCCGGCCCTGAATGAATTAATCCTGCAGTGCCTGAGCACAGACCCGGCCTTGCGCCCGGCTTCCGCCGAAGAGCTGAAAACCAAGTTGCTGGCGGCGTCACAAGGCGCACACATCAACACTGAACAAAAGAAACGTGCCGAAAGTGGTTTCACCAACTTCAAGTCCCGTTTCATGCTGCTGGACGTTCTGCGGGAAGACAAATACGGCGGCGTTTTTCTCTACCAGCAAAAACAGAAAGGCACTCTGCTGATCGTTAAAAAGAAGCTGGCCATGACCAGCGGCTTCGAGGCCAGCAAGATGCTGGCGACACTGACGCATCCGAACATCGTTAACACGCTGGGCACGTTCAAGAACGACAAGTTCTTCATGCTGGTTCAGGAATACATGAGCGGCGGCACTCTGCATGACAAGCTGTCATTCCAGCTGAACTGGCAACAGACGCTGGAAATCGCCGACCAGATCTGCCAGGCCATGTTTTTTGCGCATCGCAATCGCATTATCCACGGCCACCTGCGACCAACGAATATCCTCTTTACCAATGACGGTAAGGTGAAGGTCACTGATTTCTATCTGCAGGATGACACCTCCAATGTGGAGATGGCCCACTACTATGCCCTTGAAGGCGAGAGCCGATCCTTCGCCGCCGATATTTATTCGGTCGGCGTGATCCTCTATCAACTGTTCACCGGCGCCCTGCCCCGACACCGGGAAAAGACCGGTTTCGTACTGCGCAAAGATTTTTCCAAGATGCCTCAGGACATTCAGGACCTCATTACTAACATGCTGTCTACGCTTCCGGAAAAGCGCGATCCACAGAGCCTCGAGCGCGCACTGGAGATTTTGGGGGCGCATCGTGAACGCAAGCGCAGCAAGACATTGTCTGTAGTTCCACATCGTGATAAAAAACCCGCCATTCCGGATACCACCGGTACGGAACTGGCGACAATTGGCCAGACCGGGATCGACCTGAGCAGCCTGCCCGGCAAGCCTGTACAAAAAGGCCGGTTGAATATTTTGTTTGCTGTGCTGATACTGGTGTTTGCGCAATACCTGTTCATGTTCGACGGACAAGAAAAAATCAGCCAGGGCGTTCCCTCCCTTTACTCGTCACTGGTCAATAAAATAGAAGGTTTGTTTGGAAACACCGATGTCAGAGGATCTTATCAAGGTGAGAATAGCCGGCTGTACTGACACAGGTGCCCGTCGCCAGCATAACGAAGACCATATTGGCTACAATCAGGAACTCGGCATAGCCGTGCTGGCAGACGGTATGGGTGGCCACCAATCCGGCGAGATTGCCTCCCATATGGCCGTGGAATCGGTGCTGGAAAAGCTGCGTTTACTGGCCGAAAGCAAAAATTCCAGTTCGATAACTGGTTCTCAGTTATTGGAGTTCGTGTCCAATACAATTTCCCACAGTAACAGTATGATTTTTCAGGCCTCCGAGGCTCTGGAAGAGCATAGAGGCATGGGTACTACCCTGGTCGCCGCCTATATCGACGGTAACCGCATGGTAGCCGGCCATGTCGGTGATTCACGCCTGTATCTGTTCCGTAATCAGCAATTGCAGCGTGTCACCCGGGACCACAGTCTGGTTCAGGATTTGATCGACAAGGGCTTCTACACCGAGGAAGAAGCCAAGGCTGCCAGCGTAGGCCACATCGTGACCCGCGCCCTGGGCACCAAAGCGCAGGTTGAAGTCGACACAGTCGAGCACGATCTGCAAGACGGTGACATCCTCCTGCTCTGCTCCGATGGCTTGTCCGATATGGTGGCAGATTGGCACATTGAAGAAGTGCTGAGCGAGTCGAAAACCGATCTGGAGAGCACCGCGCAATACCTGGTCGATCTGGCGAACCGAAACGGTGGTAAGGACAATATTTCTGTCATCCTGATTCAGGTCAGCGTGACTGGACAGGACCTATAGCATGAGAAACGAGGCGCATATGCCTGGAAAATTGGAATTCAGCTTCAATGCCAGCAAACTTGGCGAGTTTGTTCTCGACAAGGAAGTGATGACTATTGGCCGCAAGGACGACAATGACATCTGCATTGAGAACCTCGCGGTCAGCGGCCATCACGCCAAGCTGCTCACTATTTTCGAAGACTCGTTTCTGGAAGATCTGGACAGCACCAACGGCACTTACGTCAATGGCAAGCCGATCAACAAGCATCCGCTCAAAAACGGCGATGTCATTACTATCGGCAAACACGAACTGCGTTACATCAATGACTCGGCACGGGTCGGTGAAGAAAGCGAAAAGACCGTATTGATTCGCCGCAAGGTGGAGCCGGTAGCTGTCGCCAGCGAGCCTGCCAAGCAGGACTCACACAGTGTCGATTTCGAGCCTGTAACGGCAAGTAGCAAACTCGACTCGGCGAAGTTGCAGATTCTGAACGGTTCCGGTGCTGGCAAGGAATTGCCGCTGGTGAAGTCGTCCGTCAAACTGGGCAAGTCCGGTTCGGAAGTAGTACAGATCAACAAGCGCCCTGACGGTCACTTCATCGTCAATCTGGATAACACGCTTGGGACTATTCAGACGCGCGTCAACGGTCAGGAAATCGGCTCCCGCTCCATCAAGCTGGAGAACCACGACGTGATCGAAATCAACCGCCTGAAGATCGAATACTACCTGTCCAGCTAAGCCTGCCGCAGGCTCTCACATCCCCCTTTCAGACAACACCCGCCTACAGCTAGTCGTTGGCGGTTGCGTATTGCCGGGCACGGCGAAGCGGCCAGAGAATTTCCTCTTCCACCAGGTCATAGAGACTGCGCAGATGCCCCCGCCGGCTCGGCCCCGGATCACTGTCCGACGTCGCGACGATGACCGTATCAAACTCACGCACAACAAATATCAACTGGCCACCGAAGCCCCAGGCTACCGGCACCTGCAGTCCTGCCAGATCACGCAACCACCAGCCATAACCATAAAATCTGCCCTGCCCGCGCGGGGAGCGCGCGTGGGGCTCGTGTGATACCTGCACCCAATCCCGGGGAATAACCTGTTGTCCGTCAACCATGCCGTCGTTAAGGTACATCTCGCCAAACGCCAACATCTGTCGCGGCGTCCATTCCATGTCATTGCCGCCGAAGTAGATGCCCTGCGGATCCTGTGACCAGTAGGACATGGAAAATCCCAGGGGTTCGGTCAATGCCTGTTGCGCGAAAGCGCGCGTACTCATGCCGGTGGCGCGTGTAATGATGGCAGACAGCAAGTGTGTGCTGCCGGTGCTGTAAAGCATACGCGTACCAGGCTCGGCGACCAGTGGCTGTTCGATGGCAAACTGTACCCAGTCATCACTCAGCACCCAGCGGCCGTAGTTGCGGTTACTGGTGGTCTCCAGACCGGACTGCATGGTCAGCAAATTTTCAACGGTGATAGCCCTCTTGTCGGCGTTTCTTTCACCGGAGATGTACTCGGGAAAAAAATCGGCGATGGGCACATCAACGGATTCGATATAACCCTGCTCGATGGCCAACCCCACCAGCGCTGACATGACACTCTTGGATGCAGACTTCATGTTAGCCGGACGGCGCGGATCAGTACCGTTGAAGTATTCCTCCAACACCAGCTCACCCTGCTGACTGATCAGCAGACTCTGCAGGCGCGGCAGTGTATTGGCCGCCTGCAAGGCCCCGGCAAAGCGTGGTGCTTCAGGCTGGCTGCCTTCCGCCGCTTGCACTGCGCCGGTCAGCAGATTGCTGAACAGGAGCAGCAAAATGCTCGCAGTGTTTAGCGACCGACCTAGAGTTTGTTGAAAGATGGGTATTGCTTGCAAACCTGGCAGGGCAAAATTATTCACGCAGTTTGATCCATACAGTTAGACAGATGGTGGCTCAATCTTGAACCAGACAGCTTGGCACTGGTCTGGCACTGACCGCCGGATGCCGCATTGTGCCGTGTTTGCGCGTCTTTCTGCAGCAAGGTCGAGGTGAGCTTAAAGATACTGCGATGAATCGCGCGCTTTAATTGCCCGCCCTACAGGGCTTCAAAGGCTGCGGTGACGATGCCCGGGGTAAGGATTTGCGGTAGCAAGGTCGGTTCAGCGGCGCTATCACCGGGGTAAAGAATATAGAGTGGCACCGAAGGACGATTGAACTGATTGAGGACCGCCGTGATTTCCGGATCTTCGTTGGTCCAGTCGCCTTTCAGGTAGGTTATGTCATTTGCTTGCATAGCCTCTCGAACACGATCAGTACTCAGCGTTGTTTGTTCATTGAACAGACAACTAATGCACCAGTCTGCTGTCATGTTCACAAACACCGGCCGCCCAGCCGACCGCAATTCTGCTACACGTGCACTACTGAAAGGCTCAAATGCCAGCCCAGGGCCAATTTCACTCTCATCACTGCTATCTCCGCCGACACTGGCAGCGAGCAAATTGCTACTATTGCCAACCGGCTGCATAAAGGGCGATTGCAGCAGGTAGATGGCCAGAACAACAACGGCCAGTGCAGTGCTGTAACTCAAACCGCGCAGTATGGCTCCCATACTGTGGCGGCGCTGATATAGCCAGGCAGCAAAGGCCAGCAGTAAACAGATGCCTAGCGTCACGGACATACCTATAGTGCCAACCTGATTGCCCAGCACCCACAGGAAGAATAACGCCGAGGCATACAACGGAAACGCCATGACCTGTTTGAAGGTCTGCATCCAGGCGCCGGGCTTCGGCAGGAAGCGATACAAACCGGGGATACAAGAAAGCGCGAGAATGGGCGTCGCCATCCCCAGACCCAGTGCCACAAATACCAGCATGGCCACCAGCCATGACTGCGTCAGCGCGAAACCAATTGCCGGCCCCATAAAGGGTGCCGTGCACGGTGTAGCGACGATAGTTGCCAGCACACCGGTAAAGAATGAACCTTTATAGCCGTCCTGATTGGCAAGGCTACCCCCCGCTCCCATTAGCGAAGTGCCGATTTCAAAGACCCCGGACAAGCTCAATCCCATCAGGAAGAACAGATAGACTATGAAAGCCAGGAACCAGGGTTGCTGGAACTGGAAGGCCCAGCCGATCGCTTCACCGCCGGCGCGCAAGGCGATCAGGACACTGGCCAGTACCACGAATGCCAAAACCACACCTGCCGTGTACACCAGTCCGTCCATACGCTGCTTGCTGGCAGCGACACCGGAGTTCTTGGTAAAGCTCAGCGCTTTCAACGACAGCACCGGGAAAACACAGGGCATCAGGTTGAGAATTATGCCGCCGAGGAAGGCAAACAGCAGGGACAGCAGCAAGGTACCTTCGCCAGCACTGCCATTATTGATACCTGGTGCCGGAGCCAGCGGGGCGATGGTCGTAGACGTGGCATCGGCAGCCGGATTGACAAAATCAAAGGCCGTGCGATTGCCTGCCATGTCTTCCAACACCAGCACACCATACACTTCGGACAGATCCTCCAGCATACGCCGTGGCTGCTGATGGGTGATTTGCAACAAGGAAGGTTGAATGCTGACATCGCGCAGTGGGCCTGGCTTGATGATGCGGCGCTGCTCGGGGAAGAACCAGGCTTCACTGTAATCGGCAAAGATACCCTGCTCCGATTCAAAGCCAAGACTGACACGTTCGCCGGCCACGGCGATCAGAGACTGAATGTTATGATCACTACTGGGCAACTGCTCGCGCGTCGTCGCGAATAATGCCTGATTACCGGCATCCAGTTCAGCCACCTCTGCCACCGGCAAGGTCACACTCAGGCGTTGCTCCCCGGGAATACAAATCTGGTCACAAACGTTCCAATAGGCCAGCGTGCTCAGGATTACCGTGTCTTCGGCATAGTCAGCTGGCAAGGTCACGGCGATCGGGTGCAGCACTTCGCGCTCGTAACCGAAATTCACCAGATCGGTGTCGTAGAATGGTAACCAGTACGGGGCGGGAAATTGCAGCTCGCCTATCTCGGTGCCTTGTGGAGCCTGCCACTCGTTGACGCTGGTGGGTTCGCCACTGTCACCACCCATTTTCCAGTAGGTATGCCAGTGTTCGGCCGGATCGAGGCGCAGGCCGAGCCAGAATGTCTCGCCTGGTGTTACCTGCGCAGCCTCGGAGAGTAATTCCACGGCAATGCTGTGATCCCAGGCCACGCTGCTGCGTTGCGGCTTGATGTCGTAACCGTGCCAGTTGCCTTCTTCATCGATGAAGGCCAGCAACCCGTCCAGTTGCGACAGTCCTTCATAGCGCCGATGTTGTTCGGTACTGATCTGCAGACGGTCGCCATCAACCATCACATCGCGGTACGGCGCATAACTCATGATGCGGCGCTCAGTTGGGAAGAACCAGGCCTCGTCGACAGCGCTGAACTCCGACTCACCGCCCTGCACCATGACATTGATCTTGCCATCGTGATCATTGAAGCGGGCCACCAGATCGTGTTGGTCAGCCGGTATAGGCGTGCGAGCCCGGGTCTCGGCAAACAGTGGCTGCCATTGCGGATCGATTTGCAATGACTCGCCTACAGGCAGAGACAGGGAGAATGGCGCCTGGCCAGGAATACAAATCTCCTCGCAAACCTGCCAGGAAATCGTCGTACTCAATTCAAGAACGTCGCCAGCGAAATCGGCCGGCACATGCAACTCAAACGGCAGCAGTACCTCGCGCTCGTAGGTGAATGTCACCAGCGAGCTGCCCAGGAAAGGTGTCCACTCGGGGATCGGCCAGACTATGTCGCCAACAGTGACACCGGCCGGCAGGTTCCAGTCCAGCGTCTCGGTCGCCTCGCCACTGTCACCACCAAATTTCCAGTAAGTATGCCAATGCTCGATCGGATCCAGCCGAATAGCCAGCCAGGTGCTCTGCCCCGGCACGACATTGCGGGTCTCCGAGATCAGCTCAACCTGAATCTGGTCTGTTTCATGCACCTGCGCGGATGCCGCCCAGGACGCTAACGATAACGTGAGCAAAAACAGAAATTTGTAAAAAGGTCGTGACATAAATTCGAATCCGGTTAAGGGCCTATTTTACCCCGTCCACCGTGCTGAAACCCGCTAAACTGCACCAGTTATCGCGTATTCAACAGCAACTGTCGGCCTGTTCACGCCCGGCTGCAGTTCCGCCGCTGACATCTGTCAGGCAGCACGATGCATTGCATAGCGTAGAAGACCTGAATTCAAGTAAAAACGTGCAGGCAAAGCGCGACAAATTGTCACGTCGCTGACCAGCCCAGAATATGCTCGACCATCAGCTGCATGGAGATGCGGCCGCGAAACTCGTTCACGTCCAGGCGGTAGGCAAGCTGTATGCGCGTTGCTGTTTCCGGTGGCCAGTCTTCGGCATCGACAAAGAAGGCAATGGCATCCAGAGCGGCCTGCGGCGCATCCGCTGGGCTCAGTACCATTTTCAGGTGTTTCTCACCCACTCTGCGTTGATTCAGCAGCAGGAATTCCCCATCGAATAGCGGCTCCGGAAACGACTGCCCCCAGGGGCCAGCTGCTTGCAGCATCTGCGCGGTTTCCAGATTGAGATCAGCGGTGGGAACGTCACCGTCACTCAGCACCATGGCCTGCAGCTGCTCAGCCTGCAATTGACGTTCAGCAACTTCGGCAAACGCCTTGCAGAAATCATCGAAGCGCTGTCTGTCGAGGCTCAGGCCAGCAGCCATGGCATGACCACCGAACTTGCGAATCAATCCCGGATTTTCCGTCGCCACTGTATCCAGTGCATCGCGTATATGGAATCCGGGGATCGAGCGCGCCGAGCCTTTTAACTCCAACCCCGAATCGGCGTCAGCACCGTTATCGCTACTCACTTCGGCGAAAGCAATCACCGGGCGGTGATACTTCTCCTTGATGCGTGAAGCGAGAATGCCGACGACCCCCTGATGCCAACGGGCATCAAACAGACTGAGCCCCGCAGGCAGGTCACTGTCTTGCAGATCCAGCGACTCGAGCGCGGCAAATGCCTGCTCCCGCATATCGGCTTCGATCTGCTTGCGGTCCTGGTTCATGCCATCGAGTTGTAGCGCCAGCTGATAAGCCTCACCGGGCAATGCTGACAGCAAACACTCGATACCGGTGGACATATCATCCAGGCGACCGGCAGCATTCAGGCGCGGTCCAAGCGCAAAACCGAGATCGGATGCAGTCAATGTTGCCGCCTGCCGTTTGGCGACTTCGAGCAGCGCGGTAATGCCCGGACGGGTGCGCCCGGCACGAATCCTTTTCAGACCTTCGTCGACCAGAATACGGTTGTTACGATCCAGCGAGACCACATCGGCGACAGTGCCCAATGCCACCAGATCCAGCAGATCGGCCATGTGCGGTTCATTGAGTTGTTGCCGGGCAAACCAGCCCTGCTCGCGTAAATGACTGCGCAAGGCCAACATGACATAGAAGATGACACCAACCCCGGCGATGCTCTTGCTGGCGAAAGTGCAACCGGGTTGATTGGGGTTAACGATGGCATCCGCCGTCGGCAGTTCGCGTCCGGCCAGGTGATGGTCTGTCACCAGCACTTTCATGCCAGCCTGCTGTGCGGCATGCACGCCTTCAATACTGGAGATGCCATTGTCGACGGTGACGAGCAAGGCAGGATTGTAGGCTTTCGCCAGCGCGACAATTTCCGGGGTCAAGCCGTAACCATACTCGAAGCGATTCGGCACAATGTAGTTGACGCGGGTGGCGCCAAACTGGCGTAGCGCTGTGAGTGTCAGGGCACAGCTGGTGGCGCCATCGGCGTCAAAATCGCCCACTACCAGAATGGCTTTATTCGCCTGCACACAGTCGGCCAACAGCGCCACAGCCGCGGGCATACCGAGTAGCGTATCGGGTGGCAACAGATTGCCCAGTCCGAGGTCGAGCTCTTCCGGGGATTGCAGATTGCGTTGCCGGTAGATGCGTGCCAACAGAGGCGGCACGCTATCCGGTAGCTGCAGAGTATTATTGGCAGTGCGACGCTGAACCTGAATGGCCATGACCACTCAGAGATTGTCTTGCATGTACGCCGTCACTGCGGCCAGATCATCCGGCAACACCGTGACGCGCTCTTCGCGTTCCAGCAAATCAGACAGGTGCGCGGGCAAGGCCGGCGATTGCAGTCCGGCAGCTGTAATGGCAGCACCGAATTTGGCCGGATGGGCCGTCGCCAGCACCACTTTCGGCGAATCGCTGCCCGCCAGACAGTCACGCGCCGCCTTGACGCCCACTGCCGTATGCGGATCAAGCAAATGCCCGCTTGCGGCATAGACCTCGGCGATCACCTGGCAGGTGGTTTCATCATCCACACTGGCGCTGTCAAATTCGTCTTTGACGCGCTGCCATTGCTCGTCACTGACACTCAATGTTTCCTTGCCAAAGCGCGCCATAAATTCTGTCAGCTCGCGGGCATCGCGGCCGAACAACTCAAACAGATAGCGCTCGAAGTTGCTGGAGACAAGAATATCCATGCTGGGCGAATAGGTCGGGCTCAGTTCTGATACCGAGTAATCATTATTGGCAATGAAGCGATGCAGGATGTCGTTCTTGTTGGTAGCAACAACGAGACGATCAACCGGCAAGCCCATGTGCTTGGCCAGATAGCCGGCATAAATGTCACCAAAATTGCCTGTGGGTACTGAAAAAGAGACTCGCTGCTCCGGCGCACCAAGACGCAGGGCTGCCCACACATAGTAGACAATCTGCATCATGATTCGCGCCCAGTTAATGGAATTCACTGCCACCAGCTGGCGGCCATCCGGCAAGAACGACTGATTGGCAAACGCCGCTTTCACCAGACGCTGACAATCATCAAAATTGCCCTTGATGGCGAGATTAAACACATTGTCACCGGGAACGGTAGTCATCTGCCGACGCTGCACTTCCGAGACGCGCTCGTGCGGGTGCAGAATAAAAATGTCGACATGATCAGAATGGCGACAACCTTCCAGAGCCGCCGAGCCGGTGTCTCCCGAGGTAGCGCCCATGATCACTACACGCTGGTTGCGTTGCGTGAGCACATAATCCAGCAGTCTGCCCAATACTTGCAGAGCAAAGTCTTTGAACGCCAGTGTCGGTCCGTGAAACAACTCCAGCAAATATTCGTTGTCACCAATTTCGGACAGTGGCGCAATATCGGGGTGAGCGAAGCCGGCATAGCTCTCGTCGATGATGCGCTTCAGTTCCGGTGTCGGAATGGCGCCATCAACAAAAGGCTCGACTACCGCCAGCGCCAAGTCTGTGTAGCTGAGTGATTGCCACTCACGCAGTTGCTCGGCACTGATCTGCGGCAATTCCTTGGGTACAAACAGTCCACCGTCAGGGGCGAGGCCTGTCAGCAAGACCTGCTCAAAATTCTGCTCGGGGCAACCGCCTCGTGTACTGATGTATTTCACTTACTGAGTTCCAGTTTGTTTATCTGTTGTTTGCGTGTGCGTTTCTTTCAAGCGCTCTTTACTCTCAAGCGCTCTTTACTTTTTACGTGTTCAGATTTTCTTGCCGTGGAATGGCTCCAGACGAATGCGCATGATCTCGCCGGCAACATCACTGAGGGCTTCCAGCGCCGCGATAGCCTTGTTCATCTGCGCCTCGACAGCGACGTCTGTCAGCAGAATAATCGACACACTGTCGCTATCGGATTCTTTCTGGATAACGGCATCGATACTAATGCCGTAATCCTGCAACACATTGGTAATGTGTGCCATCACACCGATGCGGTCTACAGCTGGAATGCGCAGATAGTATTCCGACTCGATCGCCTCGATATCCAGTACAGGCAGCTCCTCGTCCAGCTGCTGGTAACCGAGACCCGGGCAAACCGGCCTGGTAGCGCCGGCCATTTGCTGGCGTGCCAGATCGATAATATCAGCTACCACTGCCGAGGCCGTAGCCGCTGCACCTGCACCAGGACCGTTGTAGAGCGTCGAGCCGACAGCATCGCCATAGATCATCACAGCATTGCCGACACCGTTGACCTTGGCCAGCAAACGCGACTTGCTCAGCAAGGTCGGATGCACGCGCATCTCAACACCCTCTGGCGTGCGTCGGGCGATGCCCAGATGCTTGATCACATAGCCGAGTTCTCTTGCATAGCTGATGTCTTCCGGCGTTATCTTGCTGATGCCTTCAGTGTAAGTGCTGGCAAATCGCAGCGGCATACCAAAAGCGATTGAGGCCATGATCGTCAGTTTGTGGGCGGCATCGATGCCTTCCACATCGAAGGTGGGGTCGGCCTCGGCATAGCCCAACTCCTGCGCCTGCTTCAGTACATCTTCGAACTGCCGCTTGTGCGCAGACATTTCACTGAGAATAAAGTTGCCGGTGCCGTTGATGATGCCAGCCAGCCATTCAATCTCGTTACCTGCCAGACCTTCGCGCAGCGCCTTGATGACGGGAATACCCCCGGCCACGCTGCTTTCATAAGACAGCGTAACGTTGTTCTCTGCGGCCACTGCAAACAGCTCGTTGCCGTGCTCGGCAATCAATGCCTTGTTTGCCGTAACGACGTGCTTGCCATTGGCCAGCGCCTGTTTGACCACCTCAAATGCCGGCTCAAAACCACCAATCGTTTCAACAAGCACGTCCACTTCCGGGTCGTTGACGACGGCAAAAGGGTCAGTGCCGGAACGCGGCACACCGGCGACCTTGTTCGGATCGAGCGTGCGCGTGGCCACATTCACCACTTCGATGGGCATACCGACACGGCGCGTGATGAGTTGTTGATTGCTGGTCAGCAGGTTGAGCGTCCCGCCACCGACAGTGCCGAGCCCGCAAATTCCTACCCGGAGAACTTTCGCAGATGCAGAATTCAAGAGATTGCCTATTACAGTCTGAATTAAAGCAGCGAATTATACTGGAATGCTCGCATAAACCCAGCGCTGACGCGGCGATTTCTCTGCGCGTGGGGGCTGGCTCTGGCGGTGAGGGAATTACAATGAAAGCGAGCCTCTGGTGGCCTGCAAGCTGACCACCAGAGCAACGGGATCGATCTTAGTTCAGCCCCAGCATTGAAGCCAGTGTGGGGGCGTCGAGGTAGCCCGGAATCAGGCGGCCGTCGCTGAAGACGATCGCCGGCGTGCCACTGATGCCCAATTCGTTACCCAGAGCATAGTGCGCCAGTACTGGCGTTTCGCACTCGCGCTCCGGAATATTCTGGCCGCGCTTGGCCTGGGTCAGCGAACGCTGACGGTCATCCGAGCACCACACGGAAATCATCTTATCGAAGGAGCCGGCGGCCTCACCGCCACGCGGGTAGGCAAGATAGCGTACACGCACACCCATCTCCTGCAGCGTTTCCATATCCCGGTGCAAGGCACGACAATAAGTGCAATCGACATCGGTGAACACGGTAATTTGCGCTTTCGCTTCCCCTTCCGGTTCAAAAATAATCATTTCACTTTCATCAAGTGCCGCAATTTTTTCCACCGTGCGTTCCTGGCGGGTTGAGGAAGACATATTCAGCAAACCGTCCGGTGTTGTCTGGTACATATCACCGGCGAACAAGTAATCGCCCGACGTATCGCTGTAAAGTAATTCGCCACTGTTGAGTTCCACCTCGTAAATCTCGGTCAGCGGTGTCGCCTTGATATTGACTATTTGCAGCTGTCCATTGGATGCGGTTTCCAGTGACTGAATCATTTTGCGCATTAACGTAACCGGCACACCTGCTGCGGCCGCCCTCGCCTCGACATCGGACTGGGCCACAACCGGGCTGCCGAGCGTTGCACAAAACAGCAACAAGGCAATTCCGAGTAAGCTGCCTTGACCAATACGAGGGCCAATACATGGACCAATACGTGGGTGATTCATAACCTGTTTCCTTTTGCACAGCAAAGTGACCGGATCTGGTCGCCTCTGCGTTCTGACATACCCGCTAGCCTTATCGCTTCGTGCTCAGCCGAGAGTGCTGCTTGATGAATTTGTTGCGTCAGCACTAATTTACCGCACACATTGCTGCAGAAACCAGCGCTTTGCTCGCATCCTGTCAACAACAGACCGGAACCAGGCCGGTTTTGTTCGCCCGCCGGCACTTTCCCGGGGCAATAAAAAACGAGAGGCTTGCCAGGCAAACCTCTCGTTTCTCAATATTCTTTTGCACGTTCAATGTTGCAGGCGGGTCACTGCTCCACAGCCTGCAACCATTGCGATTAGCTGGCGCTTGGCTTCTTGTCCAGCTTTTCGGTGATACGCGCGGCACGACCAGTCAGGTCACGCAAGTAGTACAGTTTCGCCTGACGTACGTCACCGCGACGCTTCAGTTGCACACTGTCTACCTGTGGGCTGTAAGACTGGAAAGTACGCTCAACACCCACGCCGTGGGAAATCTTGCGGACAGTGAAGGAAGAGTTCAGGCCGCGATTGCGTCGACCAATAACGACTCCTTCGAAAGCCTGCAGACGCTCACGATCGCCTTCCTTGATCTTGACCTGGACAACGACAGTGTCACCCGGACCAAAATCCGGCAGCTCTTTTTGCATCTGTGCACTTTCGATCTGCTCGATAATCTTGTTCTTGCTCATTTTCCTACTCCTGAAAATCGGTCTGGCGATTTCAGTCGCCTCCGCCCTGCTGTGATTCAAATTCTGCTTTAAACTCGTCGAGCAATGCCTGCTGCTCTTCGCTTAGTTCCCGGCCCGCCAGTAAATCAGGCCGCTTAACCCAGGTAGCACCCAGACTCTGCTTGTTACGCCAGCGTCTGATCGCTTGATGATCTCCACTAAGAAGTACATCTGGCACTTTTTGTCCGGCCACTGTTTCAGGCCGTGTGTACTCCGGACAGTGCAGCAAACCATCACTAAAACTGTCTTCACGCGCCGAGCCTTCATCGCCCAGTGCGCCGGGCTGTAATCGAATCAGCCCGTCAATCAATGCCATCGCGGCAATCTCGCCCCCACTGATCACAAAATCACCCAGTGACAGCTCGGCATCTATCTCTGCGGCCACGACACGATTATCAATACCCTGATAACGTCCGCATACCAGCACCAGTTCCGGCCGTTTGGCAAGCTCACCAAGCAACGCCTGGGTCACTGGCTTGCCTTGTGGAGACAGGTAAACCGTGTAGGGTCTGTCTTTACTGTCTTTACTACCTTGACTGGCGGCGTCTGACTCTTGCCCCGCCACACCTTCTCTGGCTGACTTGATTGCCGCGACCAGCGGTTCGGTCTTCATCAACATGCCGGGACCGCCGCCGTATGGCTTGTCGTCGACAGTGCGATGTCGGTCGGTAGTGAAATCACGCGGATTCCAACACTGTAGCGACACCAATCCCTGTCTGACTGCCCGACTGCTGATACCGAAGTCGGTAATGGCAGCAAACATTTCCGGAAACAGGGTGACTACTGCGAAATGCATTGAACCCCCTTGCTTCCGATCCCGGGAAGATTCGGCCCTGACCACATGCCTTGTTTCAGGCCAGGTAGTCGGCTTCCCAGTCGACTGTAATTTGTGCTTTGTCCAGATCGACTTTGCTAACGACCCGTTCCGGTAAATACGGAATCAGGCGTTCGCGATCATCGACACTGCTCTGGTTCGGCACTACGACCAATACGTCATTGGCGCCGGTTTCCAGCAATTCCTTCACCTCGCCGAGACAATCGCCATTGAGAGTTATCACCTCAAGGCCCTGCAACTGATGCCAGTAGAATTCACCATTGGGCAGCGCGGGTAATTCTGCGCTGTCGACGGCCAATTCGGCACCGGTAATCTCGCGTGCGCTTTCCGGATCATCATAGCCCTTGAAGTGGGCGATCAGACCGTTGCCCAGCTGTTTGTGGGCATCCATCTCCAGCGCCAGAGTCTGGCCCCGCAGGCCCTTGAGCCTGCCCTGAAAACGGCAATAGTCGAGAATATTCGTTTCCGGGCTGGTATAGGACACTATCCTCACCCAGCCTTTAACCCCGTAGGTCTTACCGACTCTGGCGAGTACCAGTGACGACACAGAACTGTCTGTCTCTACACCAGAGATATCGCTCATCGGGCAACCCGGTCAGGTTAGAATCAGGCCTCGGTAGTAGGCGCTGCAGCGGCGTCTTTCGCCAGCTTGGAAACACGTGGGCTCAGTTGAGCACCCTGGGTACGCCAGTAGTCCATACGGTCCAGATCAAGACGCAAACGCTCTTCCTGACCCTTCGCCATAGGATTAAAGAAACCGATCCGCTCAATGAAGCGGCCATCACGCGCTGTGCGGCTATCCGCAACAGTGATGTGGTAGAACGGCTTCTTCTTGGCGCCACCACGAGACAATCGAATCGTGACCATAAAAAATTCCTGTCAAAAAACTCTTGTATTTACACGGGCTTAGGTGCATCAGGCACGGCTTTTAAGGGGGCCCGGGTAAAAAGGCGGGTATTCTATGTCAAATGAGCTGGCATTGGAAGCGGCAAAGGCCCGGAAATCCTGCCTCTGGCCGGCTTTTTTTCGCCAGCAAATCCCTATCAGAATCGCGGGAATTTGCCGCCGCCGGGGAAACCACCACCACCGGGGCCCTGCATGCCGCCGAGGCCGCGCATCATGTTGGCCATGTTGCCGCCCTTCATTTTCTTCATCACCTTCTGCATCTGTTTGTGTTGCTTCAACAGACGGTTCAGGTCCTGGATCTGCGTACCTGAGCCCTGCGTGATGCGGCGCTTGCGGGAGCCATTGAGGACATCGGGATTGACCCGCTCGCGCATGGTCATGGAATTGATGATGGCTTCCATACGGCGGAACTGGGAGTCATCCACCATCTTTGCAGCGCCAGGCGGCAAGGCGCCCATGCCGGGCATTTTGTCCATGATGCTGCTGACGCCGCCCATGTTCTGCATTTGCTTGAGCTGCTCCTTGAAGTCTTCCAGATCAAAACCTTTACCCTTCTTGATCTTGCGCGCCAGTCGCTCAGCCTTTTGCTTGTCGACTTTCTTCTCGGCTTCCTCGATCAGTGACAGCACATCGCCCATGCCCAGAATACGGGAGGCAATGCGGTCCGGGTGGAATGGCTCGAGGGCATCGGGCTTCTCGCCCATACCGATAAATTTGATGGGTTTGCCGGTAATGTGACGCACCGACAAGGCAGCACCGCCACGGGCATCACCATCGGCTTTGGTCAGCACCACACCGGTCAGCGGCAGTGCATCGTTAAAGGCCTTGGCGGTGTTGGCGGCGTCCTGACCGGTCATGGCATCAACCACGAACAGGGTTTCAACCGGGTTCAATTGCTGATGCAGGGCCCGTATCTCATCCATCATCTGCTGATCGATGGCCAGACGGCCGGCGGTATCTACCAGCAGAACGTCCACGAACTGGCGCTTGGCTTCTCTGACGGCGGCATCGGCAATGGCCGTGGGCGACTGACTGTTGTCGCTGGCAAAAAACTGCACATCGATCTCATTGGCCAGCGTCTGCAATTGCTGGATCGCCGCCGGACGATAGACGTCGGCACTCACCACCATCACTTTCTTCTTCTGTGTTTGCTTCAGCCAGTTGGCCAGCTTGCCCACAGTGGTGGTTTTACCCGCTCCCTGCAAGCCCGCCATGAGAATGATGGCCGGCGGCGCCGCTTTCAGATCGAGTTCGGCATTGGCCTTACCCATGACGGCTTCGAGTTCGGCCTGGACGATTTTGATGAAGGCCTGTCCGGGACTGAGGCTCTTGGAGACCTCCTGACCGACAGCACGCAGACTGACTCGGTCAATAAAATCCTTGACCACAGGCAGTGCGACGTCCGCTTCCAGCAAGGCGCGACGCACTTCACGCAGGGCCTCCTGAATATTGTTCTCGGTAAGCGTGGCCTTACCAGTCAGTTTGCGAAAGGTCCCGGAGAGTCGTTCTGTTAAGCTATCAAACACAATTCACTGCTCAGTTGATTGGGGAGGTGCCAGTTCAGGCTTGGTGGCATCGAGTGGCGCATTATAGCGGCTCTGAGTCGCCATAAAAAAGGACTTCAACCCCCCTGCCGGTTGTGCGACACTTTCCCGATCGCAAATTCATGCACGCGAACCCATGCAAGTTACCGTAATATCTGGACTATTTGCCGTCTGCTTTTATCTGGCGGGCTCGGTATTCCAGGGACTTAAATTTACCCGTGATCAAGACACCCGGAGCCAGGTATTCCTGTTCGGTTGTCTGGCCGTGTTCGCCCACGCGATCAGTGCCTACGGCGTTATTCGCGCTGCCAACGGCTACCATTTCGGGATGTCCGAGATCAGCACGCTGATTGCTGTGTCGATTTCTTTGCTGGTACTGGTTTCCAGTTTGCGCAAGCCATTGGAAAATCTGTTTCTTGGCTTGTTCCCGCTAGCCATCGTCGCCATCGTCGCCTCACTGACGATTCCCAGCAATTACCCGCCGACGGAGGTGAGTGTCGGGCTGGCCAGCCATATTCTGATTTCCATACTCGCCTACAGCTTCATGACTATCGCTGCCTTGCAGGCGGGCTTTCTGGCGTATCAGAACCACCAGCTCAAACACGGCCATGCCGGCGGTTTCCTGCGCAAGTTTCCACCACTGGTCGATATGGAAGCCTTCCTGTTCGAATTGCTCTGGGTTGGCGAGATCCTGCTCAGCCTCGGCATTGTCTTCGGACTGGTCTTTATCGACGACATCTGGGGCCGCGATGGCATCATTCACAAGTCTTTCTTCTCCATCCTGGCCTGGCTGGTTTTTGCCGTCATGCTGTGGGGACGACATCAGTTGGGTTGGCGCGGCCGCACCGCTATTCGTGGCACACTCACCGGATTCGTCTTGCTGATCCTCGGTTTTTACGGGTCGAAATTCGCACTTGAATACATCATCGGATGACTGCGACGATTCACCCTCACATCGGTTTCCAACACTACTTACGCTCTACAGGTTGATAAAAAATGGAAGGTGAAGGTACTTCACTGACAATGCTGCTGATTTCCTTCTCGGCATTGATTGTTGCATCAGCGTACTTCTCCAGTTCCGAAACAGGCATGATGAGCCTGAATCGCTATCGCCTGCGCCATCTCAAGCGGGAAAAACATGCTGGCGCCATTCGTGCCAGCAAGCTGCTGGAAAAGCCGGACAAGCTGATCGGCGTTATTCTGATCGGTAACAACTTCGTTAACTTCCTGGCCGCCTCGATCGCCACTTCAATCGCTATTGCACTTGTGGGAGATCCGGCACCTATTGCAACCGCAGTCATTCTCACACTTGTTGTACTGATCTTCGCCGAAGTAACTCCGAAAACGGTAGCAGCCCTGTATCCGGAGCGCATCGCCTATCCGTCGAGCATTCTGTTGATTCTGTTGCTGCGAATCCTTTATCCGGTCGTCTGGATGGTCAACATCGTTTCCAATGGCGTAGTGCGACTGCTCGGCTTCAAGCCAAATGCCGAAGACAACCAGCAGCATCTGTCACCTGAAGAGCTGCGCACCGTGGTCTACGAATCGGGAGAACGCATGCCGCGTCGCCGTCATGGCATGCTGCTGAACATACTCGATCTGGAAAAAGCCACGGTCAGCGACATCATGGTGCCGCGCAATGAAGTCCTGGGTATCGATATTGAAGATGACATGCCGGAAATTCTCGACCAGATCGCCAGCAGTCAACATACGCGCATGCCCGTGTTCCGTCAGGACATCGACAATGTGATCGGCATACTGCACATGCGCAGCGTGGGCAAGCTGCTACAGGTAGAAACGGTCAATCGGGCTATGCTGGTACAGGAAACCAACGATCCCTACTTCATTCCGGAAAGCACACCGTTGCATACGCAGCTGTTCAATTTCCAGAAGAAGAAACTGCGCATGGCGCTGATCGTTGATGAATACGGGGCGGTGAAAGGCATTGTCACCCTCGAAGATATTCTCGAAGAGATTGTCGGCGAGTTCACCACGGATCTGGCAGCAAACAGCAAGGACATCCACGCGCAGAACGATGGCAGCTATCTGATCGATGGCGCTACCAGTATTCGCGAAATTAACCGCACATTGGGATGGGAACTGGACAGTGGCGGTGCTAAAACCATTAACGGACTGCTTATGGAAATCCTGCAAGCAATTCCCGACTCGTCCGTGGGTATCGAACTGGAGGGATATTATGCGGAGATCATCCAGATCAAGGACAACGTCATTCGCACCGTGCGCATGTGGCCCGATGAAAAGATGCTGGAATTAATCGCCGAGTAAAGCGGTACTGCGGCGTACGGTCACAGGCAGTTCCGGCACACCCTGTTCCATCAATTCACTGCAACACCAGCTGCGCAGTCGTCGCGGCACTGCCGTTGTGTCTCGCAATGCCAGTGCCAACTCGTAACCGGGTACATCAGCCAACTGCCACACCTGCCAACTCGCTACTGCCTCTTGCAGACTATCGGCAATAGTCAGTTGCAATCGCTCCAGACTTGAAAGATCGAACGCAAAACAATTCAACGGCAATAGCAAGCCGCTGCCCCGCGCCTTGAGACAGGCTTCCTTCAAGGTCCAAAGTTCATAGAATAGCTGTTGCTGCTGCGCTCCGCTGCGCTGCCGCAGGGCATCCAGTTCCGGCGCCGCGAAATGCCGCTCGCCAAGCGCCGCAAAGCGTCGCTGGCGCCGGTTGTTTTCGATGTCCACACCGATCTCGGCACGAGTCGCAAGTGCCAGCACAATCCAGTCGCCGGAATGGGAAAGATTGAAGCGAAGGTCGGTATCGATGCCGGTAATGGCCGGCTTGCCGTATTCGTTCTCGCTGAACTGCCATTGCCCGGGCTGCACAGCCAGGTAACGGCTCAACGTCGTGCGTAGCAGCCAGCGTCCCAGCAGAAACCGATGCCGATGGGCCGCCAACTGCAAGCGTTGATAACGTGCCAGCTCACTGCCTTCGAGCCACTGCTGTGCAGCGACGATCAATTCGGCAACAGCAATATCCTCGACATTGACCCGCCACAAATGGATCTCGTCATCAGGCAGGCTGATTGGCGCAATTGCCTTCACTATTGATTTACCGCCATTTGATTCACCGCCACGGCGGCTGGTGACAAGGTCGCCAGACACTTCAGTTGCTTGCGCGCAATGCGCGCCTCGCTGGGATAGGCAAACGCATTATTCACGTAGCGAATATTGTCCAACTCAATATCCTGGTTAACATGGCTGTGGCCATACACGTGGATATCGGGTTGCAACTGCAACACTTGCTCACCCAGTCGTTCACTGCCCAACACCGGATAGACACGGCGCCTATGCGCTGGAATTTGCGCCGGCATAACGGCAATGGAGGGCAAAAAATGCGAGAAGCTGATGACTTGCTCGTTACGTATTTGCAGACGTCGTTCATTGCGGGCGAGGAAAAATTCAGTCAACGCCAATTCATTCGGCAGCGATGCGGGCCACTGACAGGCTCGAAAATCGCGCCAGGCACGGCGCAAATAACGACCCGGCTCACCAAAACTGAAATCGTACCAGCTGTACAAAGGTACGATACTGGTAGTACCCAGATGCAGTACTCCGGTCTCAACCTGCAAGGTAGTGCACAGTGATTCGATGGTCGCCAGCTTTTGCAAGGAACAAGTCTCTTCGTCCTGCACCCACAAGTCATGATTGCCCGGCACGAAACACACATGGGCAAAAGTTGCAGCCAGCAGCGCCAACGTTTCGGATAACATGCCGAGATCATCGCTGATATCACCGGCCAGAATCAGCACATCGTCGGCGAAGTCCTCGTCTGCCAGGGACTGCACCCACGCCCTGTTATCAGGGTAGTCCACGTGCAAGTCGGATACGGCGAATATTCTCATAAGTTGGCTGCGTGCTTGCCCGAAGTCGATCAGGCTGCTTTATACTGGGCGAATGAGCGACAGTCTATCATCCCGCTTGCAATCAGTCTTAGCCGAAGTCAGGCAGTGTCAGGTGTGCGCAGGCTGTATCCCGGCACCCAATCCCGTTGTACGACTGTCGACGACAGCGAAATTGCTTGTCATCGGCCAGGCACCCGGCACCAGAGTTCATGCCAGCGGCATTCCCTGGGACGACGCCAGCGGCAAGCGGCTAAGACAGTGGCTTGATATGGATACGCAGACTTTCTATGACGCGTCGCAAGTAGCTATCATGCCCATGGGTTTTTGCTATCCCGGCAAAGGAAAAACGGGTGACCTGCCCCCTCGAAAAGAATGCGCACCGCTTTGGCATGCAAACCTGCGGCAGTTTTTACCAGAGGTCCGCTGCACCCTGCTGATTGGCCAATACGCACAACAGTATTACCTGAAAGACAACTGCAAAACGCTGACCGAGAGAGTTGCCAAGTGGCGCCAGCATGCGCCGGAATGTTTTGTGCTGCCACATCCATCACCACGCAATCAGCTTTGGTTACGCCGCAATGAATGGTTCGAGCGGGAAACGGTGCCGGCCTTGCAGGCAGCAGTGGCGACGCTCAGGGAATAGGCAGCGCTTTCTTTGCGTGCTCGCGAATAAACTCGGCAAGCAATTGATAATCCGCCTTGCGTGGGTCCGATTTGCGCCAGGCCATGCCGATTTCGCGCGACACATTCTCGTTATTGAAGTGTTTCAACTTGAGATGAGTGTCACCCAGGACATCGGCCTGCACGGAAATGGCGGGCAGCAGTGTGACTCCCAGGCCATTGGCGACCATCTGCACGAGTGTGTGCAAACTGGTGCCTTGGTAGACCAGATCGGTGTCTGCACTTTCCAGCTTACAGGCCTCCAACGCGTGGTCGCGCAAACAGTGCCCTTCCTCCAGGAGCAAGAGCTGTTCACCGCGCAGCTGTTGTTGGCGAACCAGTTTGCTGCGCTCCAGCGCATGACCGGGCGGCAGACACAGCAAAAATTCATCCTTGAACAGAGGCACCGTCTCCATATCAGGCAAGTGATAGGGAAACGCCATGATGATGAGGTCAAGATCGCCTTGTTGCAGGTGTTGCAGTAACTGGGCGCTAAGATCCTCTTTCAGAAACAACTTGAGTTTCGGATATTGCTGGCGCAATTCTTTCAACAAATGCGGCAACAGAAAGGGACCGATTGTCGGAATTACACCCAGTCGCAACTCCCCCGACAGCGCCTCATCGTGCGACTTGGCCAGGCTGACAAAGTCCTCTACGTCGCCAAGAATAATCCGCGCCTGATGCAGCAGTTTCTCTCCCAGCGGTGTGATGAGAACACTCTTCTTGTTGCGCTCGAAGATGACGATGCCAAGCTGCGACTCCAGCTCCTGTATCGCCGCACTCAGCGTTGACTGGGTAACATGGCAGGCTTCGGCCGCCTTGCTGAAATGTTTGTGCTCAGCCACGGCGCAGAGGTATTTCAGCTGTTTTATAGAGGGGATCATGGGGTAGAATATAATCGAAAAAAACGATCAAGGCATCAAAAAAACCAATTGGCAATCAATGATGCAAGACAGTAAATTATCGGTTAGATTTGGAGAATTCCAACTGACTATTTATGCGTTAGACTTAAGTTAACTAGTGTTAACGTCCGCGCTCACCACAAGAAACGACAGGAGATTCACTATGTCGCTGAAAGGATCCAAGACTGAAGAAAATCTGAAAGCTGCCTTTGCCGGGGAATCACAGGCAAATCGCCGCTATCTCTACTTCGCCCAGAAAGCGGATGTTGAAGGTTACAACGATGTGTCTGCCCTGTTCCGCTCCACAGCGGAAGGCGAGACCGGCCACGCGCACGGTCATCTTGAATACCTCGAGGAAGTGGGCGATCCGGCTACCGGTCTGCCGATCGGCGGTACCGCTGACAACCTGAAGTCTGCCGTTGCTGGCGAAACCCATGAGTACACCGATATGTACCCGGGCATGGCCAAAGATGCTCGCGACGAAGGCTTTGACGAGATTGCTGACTGGATGGAAACGCTGGCCAAAGCCGAGCGCTCCCACGCCAACCGCTTCCAGAAAGCCCTGGACGCGCTGGACGACTAAGTCCTGATCCTGCGTTTCATCCTGCCGCCTTCGGGCGGCAGGTTTCGTTTGACCGTCCCGAAGTTTCGTCGTTATCCAAGGACAACATCCGTTTCAGCAGCGAGGCGATAGCATGTCAGAGCAAGGCAGAGAAGGTGGACTGGACGCACCCACCCGACACCCACTGGGTCAAAATGACCCTGAATTCTGGGATGAGGCACTACTCAACAAGGAACTCGAACGCGTTTACGATATCTGTCATGGCTGCCGTCGCTGCGTCAGTCTCTGCAATGCCTTCCCTACTCTCTTCGATCTGGTGGATGAGAGCGACACCATGGAAGTCGATGGTGTCGCCGTTGCCGACTACAGCAAGGTGGTTGATCAATGCTATCTATGCGACCTGTGCTATCTGACCAAGTGCCCTTATGTGCCACCACATGAATGGAACGTGGACTTCCCGCATCTTATGCTGCGTGCCAAGGCCATCAAGTTCAAAAAGGGTGATACCCGCTTCCGTGACAACCTGATCACCAGCACCGACATGGTCGGCAAAATGGCGTCAAAACCGGTAATCAATGCACTGGTCAATGGCGGCAACAAGAACAGTGCCATACGCGCGGTGTTGGAAAATACCCTGGGCGTCCATCGCGAGGCCAAACTGCCTGACTATGCCAGGCGGCCGGCACGGGCGCGCAATGCGGCTCTGATCTATGACCCGGCCAGCAAAACCAGTGAGAACACAGCAGCGACCAATGGCAAAGTCACGCTGTTCACAACTTGCTACTGCAATTACAACGAACCGGATGTGGCCGACAGCGTTATCAAGGTGTTGCAGCACAACGATGTCGAAGTAAACCTGCCACGACGCGAACACTGCTGTGGCATGCCGAAGCTGGAACTGGGCGATCTCGATACCGTCAAGCGCTTGAAGGACGAAAACATAGCCGTGCTTTATGAAGCCGTGCAACAGGGTCACGATCTGATTGCCGCGGTCCCGTCCTGCGTCCTGATGTTCAAACAGGAACTGCCTCTGATGTTCCCGGACAATGACAAGGTCAAGGCCGTGGCAGCCGCCTTTCACGACCCGTTTGAGTACCTGTTCAAGCTACACAAGGCAGGCAAACTGAAAACCGATTTCCAGACTCAGTTAGGCAATGTCAGCTACCATGTTGCCTGCCATCAGCGGGTGCAAAACATCGGTCCGAAAACACGGCAGATTCTGGAGCTGATTCCGGAAACGACGGTAAAGAGTATCGAGCGCTGCTCCGGACACGACGGGACATACGGCGTCAAGAAAGAAACCCTGCAGTTTGCCAACAAGATTGCCAGGCCTATCGTCCGCAATATCGAACAGGACAAACCGGATATCTATGGCAGTGACTGCCCGGTAGCCGGCAAACACATTGAAAACAATCTCGGCTCCGACCAGCCGACGGTGCATCCAATCGATATGCTGCGCCTGGCTTACGGACTTTAAGGAGTACAGGAGATGATGCCAGCCAATGAGGTGAAACCCGCTATGAAGAAAATAGCACTGTCTGATCTGCTTTCCATTGAGGCCTATGAAGCCCAGCGCCCGGCGATCCGGGCCGCCATCATGGATCACAAGAAAACCCGACGGGTAGCGCTGGGACCCAACGCCATGCTGCATTTTGAAGACTACATGGTCATGCGCTATCAGGTACTGGAACTCATCCGCGCCGAGAAGATCACTGCCGAAGCTGACCTTGAACAGGAGTTGGAGGCCTATAACCCTCTGATTCCTGACGGCAAGAATCTGAAAGTGACTTTCATGCTGGAATACCCGGACGAGGCCGAACGGCGCGAGCGCTTGAGCCAATTGGTGGGCATCGAAGAACTCATTTCCATTCAGATTGGCGATCACGATGCGGTCTACCCTATTGCCAATGAAGACTTGCCGCGCTCGACCGCGGACAAGACATCGTCGGTCCATTTTCTGCGTTTCGAATTCACCGATGAGGTCATCGCCAGCGCGCGTGCAGGCGCAGAGTGGGTAATCCGCAGCGAGCACATGAACTACCAGTACAGCACGCCCCCACTGCCGCGCGAAATCACCGAATCCTTGCTGCGCGACTTCGCCTGAGCAATCAGCGCGACCTGATGGGCTAACCGATCGCATCTGCAGTCATTGCCGATGCGACTTTGCCTGATTCCGCCAGCACGGATCAGGCGGGCGACTGTGTTACACTCCTTGCTCCATGCGGGATCGCACCGGGCAATCAGGCGCTGGTTGACTGTCTGACTGTCTGTCTGACTGACGAACAGCCAACGCCTGTGCCGAGTGGCAATACCGTCAGCGACCTCTGCCCGGTCGCCTCGTCAATAGCGGAGCAACAATAATGAAAGCAACACACGCCCTGACATGTCTGGGCAGCCTGGCCCTGACGGCACTCATCGGCTGCACCACCACCGCCAACCAATCAACTTCTACTGATGCCCTGGCGCTGACTTCTATCAGTCGCATTCATTCCACCAACTTTGGCATCGACCAGTCCGAAATCGACAGCCTGCGCCTGCGTATGCAGGAAAATGTCGATGGCGGCTTCCTGCCCGGCTCCTTGCTTCTGGTCGGCAACAGTGACGGGGTCGGCGTACTGGAAAGTGTCGGCTATCGTGCCGAGGGAACGCGGGACCCGGTCAACAAGGACACAATCTTTCGTATTTACTCAATGACCAAGCCGGTAGTTAGCGTGGCCGCCATGACGCTGGTGGAAGACGGCCTGCTGTCACTGGATGATCCGATCGAACAATACATTCCGGCTTTTGCCAATCTGCAAGTCATCGATAGCGCGAGCGGCGAGCGGCGCCCGGCGCTGAACTCCATCACAGTGGAGAATCTGCTGACTCATGAATCCGGTTTAATCCAGTACATTTTCTCCATGGATACAGAACTCGGCCAGCTCTACAACAGCGAGTTATCCGGGGACATGCCAGTACAGGAATTCGCCAGTCGTATTGGCGCCTTGCCGGTTTACTTTGAGCCGGGTACTGCCTGGCATTACGGGCACTCCACTGACGTACTTGGCGCCGTACTGGAAGTGGCGGCCGGACAGACGCTGGATGTACTGCTCGATGAACGCATTTTCACCCCACTCGGCATGGATGAGACCTGGTTCTGGGTACCCGAGCACAAAGCCAATCGCATCGCCGAGCCCATTCACGGCGACATGACTGACAACACCATCCCCCGCCGCATGCTCTCTGGTGGCGGCGGCCTCAATTCCACCACAGAAGACTATGTGCGCTTTGCCGAGATGCTGCTTAACGGTGGCGTTTATCGTGGCCAGCGCATCATCAGTGAAGCGACTCTGGACACCATGCTGGAAAAGAGAATCGGCGATGATGTCTCCCGCGAGTATTTTTTCTACGGTGAAACAGGAGATTGGGGACTGGGCTTTCACTTGCAACCGACCACTGACGACCCTGATGGCCCACACAATTTCGGTTGGCGTGGAATCGGCGGCACACTGTTTCTGGTGGACCGGGAAAATGATTTCTACATGCTCTACATGGAACAGAAACGCGGCGGTCCACGCGCTCCTTTCAACAACTCGGCAGCACAACGTGCAGTGTACGAGGCCATGCGCGACTAGCCTGACGCCGCATTGATTAGCGCAATGAAAAAAGGGAGGCTTGGCCTCCCTTTTTTATCAGTTATTTAGCCGCGTGCTGCTAGCCCAACAAGTCGTATTTGCGCAAATACCCGCGCAGCTGGTGATAGCTCATCTGCAAATACTCGGCAGCTTTTTTCTGATTGAACTGATTAATCTCCAGCGCCTGTTTCAGCAAGGTAATTTCAATCTGCTGCACTTCGCTCTTGAAGTCAAAACTGTCTCGTCCGCTCAGGTCGGGCACACCGGAACCGGTGCTCGCTGCGGCCTGCTTGTCGCCACCCAAGGGCAGCGGCCGGTAGGGAGAATCAAACGGGTTTAACACCAGATGACCAATGACGTTGTCACCGTGCTGATACACAGCCCGTTCAACGACATTTTTCAACTCTCGCACATTGCCCGGCCAGTGATACTGAGCCAGTTGCTTTTCGATGCGGGATGAAAACCCTGCGAAATACTCGCCGCCCAGTTCTTTCACCATGCCGACGGCAAAATGCTCCGCCAGAATGAGAATATCTTCTGCCCGCTCCCGCAGCGGCGGCAAGGTGATGACGTCGAATGCCAAGCGGTCTAGCAGGTCTTCACGAAAGCGCCCGCTACGCGCCAACTCGGGCAGGTCTTCGTTGGTCGCGGCAATGAGGCGGACATCAACGGTCAGCGGCTCATTACCTCCCAGTCGCTCGAACTCGCCATACTCGATTACGCGCAGAATCTTTTCCTGGACAGACAGGTCCGTATTGGCCAACTCATCAAGAAACAGTGTGCCACTATCGGCGCGCTCGAAGTAACCGGCACGTTGTTTGGTGGCACCGGTAAAGGCGCCCGCTTCATGGCCAAACAACTGCGCCTCCAGCAGTGTTTCGGACATGGCCGCGCAATTAATTTTAAGGAAGTTTTGCTCCCAGCGTCGCGACAGATAGTGCAGACGCGCGGCGACCAGTTCTTTGCCAGTGCCGCGCTCGCCAACAATTAATACGGGTTTGTTCAGGGGAGCTACCGCGGAAATGTGCTCCTGCATTTCCAAAAAGCTGGCAGATTCACCGATCATGCGCGGCGGTGAGGCCGATCTCTTCATTCGTTCCATGGCTTTGTGGCTGTAGTCCGGGGCAGTTAATTCCGATAGTGAAAATTACCACTTGTTAATGTTTTTAGCCACGCACTAAACTCATTACGCGAGCGCGCATTTTAAAACACTCTTTATATCAACATGTTATGAGGCTATGTCGACTTGGCACGCACCCTGCAATATTGCACTCAGATTCACCCGAAATTGTGGGTGGTTACCCTGACAGTGTTTGAGGTATGAACAATGAGTATATTTTCGCGACTTTCCGACATCATCAATTCCAACATCAGCGCCCTGCTGGACAAGGCCGAGAATCCGGAAAAGCTGATCCGTATGGTCATTCAGGAGATGGAAGAAACGCTGGTGGAAGTACGCAGCGGTACAGCCAAAGTCATCGCTGAAAAGAAAACGCTGAATCGCCGCCTGGACCAATTAAAGAAACAGGCCGAGGACTGGGAAAGCAAAGCCGAACTGGCGCTGTCGAAAGGCCGCGAAGATCTGGCCAAGGCAGCACTGCTGGAAAAGTCCAACATCAACGCAAGCATCGACATCACCGAAAAAGATATGGTGAAACTGGATGAGACGCTGGACAAACTCAGCGTCGAAATCGAGCAGCTGCAAGCCAAGTTAAACGACGCGCGCGCGCGCCAGAAAACAATTGTGATGCGCAGCAAGGCGACCGAGTCGCGCCTGCATGTGAACCGGCACCTCAATAGCTACGCTATTGACAATGCTATGGACAAATTTGAGTATTACGAGAAGAAAATCGACCTGATGGAAGGCCAGATGGACAGTGCTCATATCGAAAAAAGCGGATTGCAGAGCGAGTTTGATGAACTGGCAAAGCAGGAGTCCATCGATAAGGAACTGGAAGCGCTGAAGAGCAAACTTAACAAAGGCTAATCCGCTTAACTTCGATCAGTAGGTTTTTATCATGGGTGTATTTGAGTTCATTATCTCCCTTGTGGCCATGGTGCTCGGCACCGTCACTGTGTGGATAGTTGTTCTGCGCAAGGATCGCCGCCGCAAAACCGTTGAACCGGAAACGCACTACCAGTTGAGCGAGCTGGCGAGCATGGCCGAATCCATGCGTGACCGCATCGATATACTGGAATCCATACTCGACGCTGAAGTTCCAAACTGGCGTGACCAGAACGAGTCAGGGAGGAAGTAGCATGTATACCGATCCTGACAACAAAATGTGGTTAGGTGTTTGTGCCGGTATCGCCGATCAGTTTGATATCCCTGTCGCGCTGGTACGTGTGGTCTATGTGATTTGTGTCCTTGCCTGGCCACCGCTGGTATTGGGTTACTTTGTCCTCTACCTGGTTATGGAAAAAGGTCTGACGGCGGAAAAGATGCGTGACTACGTTAACAATTCAGAAACTGCCGAACATTTCCGCCAGCTGGATTACCGCAAACCCATCTATCGCAATGAGCGCAACAAGCGCATTGCCGGTGTGTGCTCCGGTATCGCTGACTATCTGGAGATCAGCCCTTTCGTTGTCCGCCTGCTGACGTTTTTGTCGCTGTTCGTGTTCGGGCCTTTTACCTTCTGGGGTTACCTGATCTGCTGGTTTGTCTTCGACCGTGATCCCTTTGTGACCGATGAAGACCGCCTGCAACGGCGTCAACGTAAACATGAACGGCGTGCCGCCAGGCATCGCCGTCGCGCCGAACGTCATGCACGCCGTGCTGCGCGCAAGGTACGCAAGGGTTATATCAATGAAGAAGAGGCTGTAACTGCGCACAGAGCCTACAGCGAACCCGCGTATGCCAGCGCCAACGCCAACGAGCCTGCTGGCAAACGCTACAATCGGGAAGAATGCACCCGACTTTACAGCGAGCTGGAAGGCCGTCTGCGTGATATCGAAGCATTCATGACTTCCAAGCGCTTTCGTCTGCACTGCGAAATCAACCGAATTTAAACGCCCCGGTGCGGCAAAATGCAATGCACTTTGCCCCGCAGTGTTTGAAGGCAGTAAACTGGTTGCCTGACACTTGCCACTCGGCAAGTACAACGTGAATGCAATCTATGAAGTACTGCCATCATTGCGCCGCCTCGCTTGTCGTGCAAATTCCCGAGGGCGATGACAAACCCCGTCACATCTGCCTTGAATGCGACACGGTCTTCTATCAGAACCCGAAGAATGTTGTCGGCACTTTGCCTGTCTATGGCGATCAGGTGCTGCTATGCAAGCGCGCCATCGAACCACGCCTGGGTCTGTGGACGCTGCCCGCCGGCTTTATGGAAAATGGCGAATCGAGTCTGGAAGGGGCAATCAGGGAAACCCGAGAAGAGGCTGGCGCCTCCATTCGGGTCTTCGATGACAGTCTCTACACCCTCTTCAATCTGCCGCGGATCAATCAGGTCTATATGTTCTTTCGCGCCGAGCTGACCGACCTCAACTTCAGCGCCGGTGTCGAATCGCTGGAAGTCGCGCTTTTCCGCGAACAGGACATTCCCTGGCAAGACATTGCCTTCCCCGTCGTCAAAAGCACGCTGGAATACTATTTCCAGGATGTGCGCGAACAACATTTTCCGGTACGTATGTTTGACGTCCTGCATGGCGAAAATCGCCGTATTCACACCACCCTCATCAGCCACAGCAGTAAGCCTGAAAAGCAGGATTGACCTCCTCTTCCCGCCCCCGACTTCCCGCCTGTAACTGACTGCCATAGGCGGTCATGTTGCCCATGAAAGCAAACGGCTGACTCTCACTTTTTCATGAAATGCGCTCAGCGGGCTCTTTATCAGCCAAACTATTTTCTAGGAATTTTCCTACATTATTTGCCCGCGAGCAGTCTCTACCACAAAAAACCTGAGCAATATCAGGCGCTTTCCCTTCTGCAAGGTGTTGAATGCGTGACTTGCAGCACTGTAATTAAAGCCCAAGCGGTTTTTTCTTTTTGCTGAGGATGTGTCGATAATGAAGTAACCGTTTGGTTAATTTGTTTTCTCGCTGCTTCTGAAAAGGAAATTATTATGTACATGACAGGTCATTCAAGAATTGCATCTATCGGCACCTATCTGCCGGATCAAGTAGTACGCTCCAGCGAACTGATGGATGAAGTGCAATCGGAAGCCAAGTTTGGCATCCCCAGCACCTGGATTGAGGAGCTTACCGGCATCAAGGAACGGCGCTTTGCCGGCGCCGATGCCAAACCTTCCGATCTCGCCATTCAAGCTGGTCAGGCGGCACTGGATAAAGCCGGCATAGACCCGAAAGACATCGGCATGGTGCTGTATTGCGGTATCGACCGCGACTGGATTGAACCGGCGACTTCCCATCGCATTCAACGTGAACTCGGCTGCGTCAATGCCACGTGCATGGATATCACCAACGCTTGCCACGGCTTCTCCAATGGCATGTCTGTCGGTGATGCCATGATTGCCACCGGCGCTGCCGAGAATGTGCTCGTTGTCACCGGTGAAGTGCCAAGCCACTTGATTCACGATGTGATTCGCGACATCAGCGAAAACCCAACTCTGGAGAACTTCAACAGCAAGATCGGCGGCTTCACCACTGGCGATGCTGGCGGCGCAGTCATATTGCAACGCGCCTCCGCCGAATCCGGCATCAAGACCTACCGCTTCACCAGTCGCGGTCGCTATGCCGAGCTGTGCTTCTACAAGTTTGATGAAACCGGCAAGCGCTGTGGCCAAATGATCATGGACAAGATCTCGGCGGTGATGATTCGCATGCACCAGGCACTGATCAAGGAGACCTATGAGGGTCTGGACTGGCGCCCGGAGGACGTGGATCACCTGATCTGCCATCAGGTCGGTACCAAACCTCATCATCGGATGGCCAAATTGGCGGGAATTGAGTTACAAAAAGCTCCCACCATATTCCAGAGTTATGGTAATCTCACCAGTGCAACCATTCCGGTCACATTGGCGAGTGCCAATCCCCAACAGGGTGACCGGATTCTGATACTGGGCGCAGGAAGCGGTCTCTCTATCAGTCAGATTGGTATGGTGCTGTAGCAAACCGGCTTGGGTTCACTACTGAAACCTCAATAATGTCATGGAATTGACGCGATCATGCGTCCAAATTCCCGCAATTGTGCGCAACTGGCGAAAATCCGAATTACCGGATTTTCGCTGGCGGCGAGCGATGCCCGACAGCCATTCTGACCCGGATTGAGAAGTTCCAGCCATGACAGTCATCGTGTTGCTGGTTTGCATGGATCATTGTGTTCACCCGAAACAGAGACAGCGATAATTATGGAACTTCTGCTCATTCCTTCGATTTTGGCGATCAGCATTAAAATTGGCATATTTTGGCGCTATCACCACTCCCTGAAACGAGAGAACTTCGATCTGGCAATCTTTTTTGTCGCGGTATTCTTTCTCAACATATTTGAGATGTTGTCCATCGGCACCGAGTTCTCGGCGGACTCGTCGTTACTGATCCTGCTGGCCTATTACAGCTGCGTCATCTTTACGATCCATGGCCTCATTAATGTCGCCCTGCTGTATTCCGGTTTTAACTGGCAGCTGAGCCGCATCAAACTGACGCTCAATGTGCTGCTGGCAAGCCTGGTGATTGGCCTCTTCGCCAGTCAGGGCATTATCGCCGGCGTGGAGCCCATTAACGGCTTCAGCCTGACGCGCATCCCCGGTGACTACTACTGGACCTTCCAAGCCTATCTGTTCGGCGGCCTGATTCTGGCCATTTCCCTGCTCATCTACGGTTTGCGCTTTGCAGAAACCAATATCGCCAGACAGAAATGCCTGGTGGTGCTGATTAGCGCCGCCACACCAATCTTCATGGCAATGACAGTCGTTGCATTGATGGCCTTGGGCGTGCAAGTCAATGGCGTCATCTTCATGTCCCTGTCACTGTCCATCATGCTCGGCCTGATTGTTTTCGCCGAAGAGAAGACTCGCCTGTTCCGCCTGCTGACGTTGCTGCCCTATACTCGCGAGCGTCGCTTCCACAAACAAATGCTGGACAAGATCACCGGCTGCATCGCCATCAGTGAAGATACCGGTCAGCAAGCCTTGAATCTCAAGCAGATGATGAAAGAACTGGAAGGGTCAGTGGTCGAGCACGTGCTGGGCTATTACAACGGCAATCAGAAGCGTGCTGCCCAGGCACTGGGCGTCTCGGAAGCGACTATCTCTCGCCGCGCTCGTGCCTCATTGCAGCAGGAACCTGCTCAGGAAATCACTCAACAATCTGCTCAGCCAATGTCTTCCATGCGCATGACAGAAAAAGCAACTTCCTCATAAGGGTGAGTCGCCTTTAACGCCGCGATGACAGGCTGCAGCCTGTCTTCGCTGCACACCATCTCCACCTTGTACTCCGCCACTTTTTCCACTTTGCCAGTTTGCCCATGGAAAGGCGCACTACCCGCCAGCGGCCGGTACTGTCCCTGCCCTGCAGTCTGCCAGGCACAACTGTCGTAATTGCCAACACGCCCGCCCCCTTCGGCAAACATGGCGGTTTTCACCGCTTCAAGATGCGAGTCCGGCACATAAAATTCCAGTTTCAGCAGTGTAACCATGAAAGCGTCAATATTGGTGGATTAGTCCAGCCAGCAGCGCGCATTGCGGAACATGCGCATGGTCGGTGCGTCCTCGCTCCAGTCATCCGGATACCAGGAATTCTGGCTGGCCCGGAAGACGCGCTCGGGGTGCGGCATCATGATTGTCGCGCGACCATCCGCCGTCGTCACCCCGGCCAGGCCGTCGGGCGAACCATTGGGGTTTTCGGGATAATGCTCGGTGGCGTTACCGTAATTGTCGACATAGCGTAAAGCAATGCCCCCGGTTGTCGTCAAGGCTGCTTGCTCGTCTGAGGTATTGAACAGCGCTCGGCCTTCGCCATGGGCTACGGCAATGGGGAAGCGCGAGCCTGCCATGCCATCGAGGAATGCCGAACGACTGGCCACCACCTCAACCAGCGAGACCCGGCCCTCAAACTGCTCTGAGCGATTACGGACGAAACGTGGCCAGTGTTCGCTACCAGGAATCAGTTCCTGCAACAGAGACACCATCTGGCAGCCGTTACACACACCCAGCGTCAGGGTGTCGTCGCGGTGGAAGAACTGGCTGAATTGATCACGCAGTTGGTTATTGAACAGCACGGACTTCGCCCAACCCCCACCAGCACCCAAAACATCGCCATAGGAAAAACCACCGCAGGCCACCAGCACCTGAAAATCTGCCAGCGCCACGCGCCCGCTGAACAAATCGGTCATGTGCACATCAACAGCTTCAAAGCGTGCACGATGGAAGGCTGCCGCCATTTCCACCTGACCGTTCACACCTTGTTCACGCAAGACAGCCACGCGAGGTTTGGTGCCGGTATTGATGTAAGGCAAGGTGATATCGTCATTAACGATGAAGGTAAGCTCGGCAGAAAGTCCGGGATTGTTTTTGTCGAGCAGCAAATCATACTCTTCCTGGGCGCAGTCGGAATTATCACGCAAGCTTTGCATGTGATAGCTGGTGGCTGACCACTGACGTTGCAGATCAACACGCTGGGCATGGAAGAGTCGCTGACCTTCCAGCGTCACGGTGAATTGGTCCTGCAGATCAATTCCACCGAGTTCGTGCAGACAAGCCGTCAACTGGAAGCGCTCGGCCAGTGCCGCCAGTTTCGCCTTGTCGCCACTTCTGACTTGCAACACCGCCCCCAATTCTTCGCTGAAAAGTGCGGCCACAGGCTCGCTGCTACCCAGCGAATCCAGAGTCACCGTCGCGCCACAGTGACCGGCAAAACACATCTCGGCCAACGTCGTAAACAGACCACCATCAGAGCGATCATGGTACGCCAGTAACAGACCCTGCTGCCGACACTGGACGATAAATTCGAAGAAGCGACGCAAGTCAGCTGCCTCATCCAGATCGGGCACTGCGGCTTGCAAACGCGAAAAAGCCTGTGCCAGCACAGAACCGCCAAGACGATTCTGACCGCGACCAAGATCCACTAAAAAGAGTGACGTGTCACCTTGATCGGTACGCAACTGCGGCGTAATGGTCTGGCGCACATCGGTGACCGGTGCGAATGCAGAAATGATGAGGGAAAGTGGCGCCGTATTACTTTTCGCCACTCCTGCGTCATTCCACACAGTACGCATGGACATGGAATCCTTGCCCACCGGAATACAAATTCCCAGCTGCGGACACAGATCCATCGCCACGCTTGCTACCGTGGCATACAACTTGGCGTCTTCGCTGCCGTGTCCAGCCGCCACCATCCAGTTGGCCGAGAGTTTGATATCGGAAATTTGCTCGATATCAGCACTGGCGATGTTGGTTACCGCTTCGGCGATGGCCATACGCCCGGAGGCTGGCGCGTCAAATAATGCCAACGGCGTGCGCTCTCCCATGGCCATGGCTTCGCCGGTATAGGCATTAAAGGATGACGCAGTAACCGCAGCATCGGCTACCGGCACTTGCCACGGCCCGACCATCTGGTCACGACTCACCAGACCCGTAATTGTGCGATCGCCAATGGTGATGAGAAAACTTTTATTGGCCACACAAGGCATATTCAAAACACGCTGTGCGGCTTCATGGATATCAATATCGCTAAACCCGGACTGACTTGCCGGAATTTGACCGGAGCTGACATCGCGATGCATTTTCGGCGGCTTGCCAAACAACACATCCATAGGCAGATCGATCGGCGCATTATCGAAATGGCTGTCAGTCAGGGTAATGTGTTTTTCCGTCGTTGCTTCACCGACTACCGCAAAGGGGCAGCGCTCGCGCTCACAAATGGCGGTAAACTGTGCCAGCGCTGCATTGCTGATGGCCAATACATAGCGTTCTTGTGCTTCATTGCACCATATCTCCAGCGGTGACATGCCGGGTTCGGCATTGGGAATGCTGCGCAGATCAAAGCGGCCGCCGCGGCCACCGTCTTTGACCAGCTCCGGCAAGGCATTCGACAAACCACCCGCACCGACATCGTGAATAAAGTTAATGGGATTGTGTTCACCCAGCTGCCAACAACGATCAATTACTTCCTGACAGCGGCGCTCCATCTCCGCGTTTTCACGCTGCACAGAGGCGAAATCCAGTTCGGCGTTCGCCGTGCCGGCCGTCATGGAAGATGCCGCACCGCCACCGAGACCGATCAACATGGCAGGGCCACCCAGCACCACCAGCTTCGCACCGGTCTCAATCTCGCCCTTGAGCACATGCGGTTCACGGATATTACCCAATCCACCGGCAATCATGATGGGTTTGTGATAGCCGCGTACTTCCGTTTCTCCGGCCTCATTAATGACTTCAGCCTCGAAGCTCCGGAAATATCCACACAGGTTCGGACGGCCGAATTCATTATTGAATGCAGCACCGCCGATCGGACCTTCGAGCATAATATCCAGCGCCGATGCGATGTGCTCCGGCTTGCCCAGCGCCTGCTCCCAGGGTTGTGGCAAGTCAGGCAAATTCAGATTGGAGACACTGAAACCGGTCAGTCCCGCCTTGGGCTTGGCGCCGCAACCGGTAGCGCCCTCGTCGCGAATCTCACCGCCGGACCCCGTGGAAGCTCCAGGAAAAGGCGCAATAGCCGTCGGGTGATTGTGGGTTTCCACTTTCATGAGGATATGAATCGGCTCCTCGACGAAGCCGTATTGTCCGCTGCCAGGCGCCGGGAAAAAGCGCTCACCGCTATGGCCGCGCATAACCGCCGCATTATCAGAATAGGCAGAAAGCACATTGTCCGGCGATTGCTCATAGGTATGGCGAATCATGCCGAACAGCGACCTGGTCTGCTCGTGACCGTCGATGGTCCAGCTGGCATTGAATATCTTGTGTCGGCAGTGCTCCGAGTTGGCCTGGGCAAACATCATCAACTCAATATCGTTAGGGTCACGCTGCAGAATCTGAAAACGCTCGAACAGATAATCGATCTCGTCTTCTGCCAGTGCCAGCCCCATGTCCCCGTTGGCTTTGATCAGCGCATCCTTGCCACCTTCGAGAATAGGCACGGAACGTAGCGGAGCAGGCTGTGTCGTCTCGAACAGGCTGGCTGCTTGCGCAATGTCGGCAATGACAATCTGCGTCATGCGGTCGTGGAGTAATGCGTCAATAGCAGAGAGTAATTGTGCATCGGGTTCACTGGCGCATTGCAGGTCATAAAGCACAGCACGCTCTACGCGACGCACGGCCTGCAATCCGCAGTTGGTGAAAATGTCTGTGGCCTTGCTCGACCAGGGCGAGATGGTACCGGGACGCGGGATAACGATACGTTGCAGATTGCCGGCAACGCCCTGCAACGGGTTTTCCTGTCCATAAGCCAGCAATGCCGCAGCGACTGAATCGGCGAAACTGTCCACGTCCTGCTGACAGTCCAGCAGATGCAGATAACGGGCTTGAACAGCCTCAATGGCAGGGGAAAGGTCTTGCAGCGCGCGAAGTAATCTGGAGGATTTGAATGGCGAGAGAGCCGCCGCTCCATACATCACTTGCATTGAATGTCAGTCCTGAAAAAGATCGCGGAGTTATAACCAAAGCGTGGTGCAATGATACTGGAAAATACGGGGAAATTCAGAAAAAGTTTGCCCGATCAGGGCACTTTGATCAGGGACCGATTCCGGGAATGAAGCGGCCTTCTTCCTTGCTGACGATCTCGTTGCCAGCTTCATCTTCCACCCAGAAATCCACATGAGTCAGATTGGTGATATCACGGCGCCCCTCGCCAAAAACCGGTTGTGCGTGCACCGAATAGGTCTCACCGGCACGGGCATTGAAGCGAATTGACCGTGACAATGTCTCTCGGCCGGAGGCGAACTGCACCAGCGCCTGAGACAAGCCGCGCTGACTACCCAGATCCCAATAAAAATAAACCTCGACATCATGGAAGCCGGGCGTCACTGCAATGCGACGATAACGGGAACTTTCTTCGACCAAATAATCGTCAACGGATGCAAAGCGGACGGCATCGATATAGCGGTTCAGCCAGTCCTGACGCAGATATTGTTCACCTTCCAGATAGGCAACCTGCATGGCGCCACGCTCCTCGCCAGGGTAAGCCTTGAACGTGTTGATGGCGTTACAACCGGCCAGAGCAAGCAACACGAAACCCGATAATGCCAGTTGCAACACTTTAGTCAGTGCAGCTGCCCTCTCGCCGGGTAAAAATGTTGTCAATCGCTTGCGTATGATCCTTTCCTCCAAAGCTTGTCACCTGACATGCCACAGGTGGAGCCAGCTGCTATAACATCCGACGCAGCCGGCTTCATATTAGCCGCGCATCAAGAGTCAGCCATGACGCAGGTCAGGAATTGCCCCGCCGCCGCTCGCTAAAAAAACTTTTTATTAATGCCGCACAACTGTTTTCGAGAACTCCTTCCACCACTTTGAGCCGGTGATTATAGAAGGACTGTTCGGCCAATTGTTGCTGGCTTACCAGCGCTCCTGCGCGCGGCTCTCTGGCCCCGAAAACCACGGTATCGACTCTGGCATGAATCAGTGCGCCAACACACATGGTGCAAGGTTCAATAGTAACATAGAGCACACTGCCCGGAAGCCGGTAGTTTCCCGACTCGGCAGCCGCGCTGCGCAGGGCAACGATTTCTGCATGTGCAGTCGGGTCACTACTGGTTATCGGTTGATTATAGCCTTGCGCCAGCAAAATACTGTCTTTTACCAACACTGCCCCAACCGGCACCTCGTCACGGGCTCGGGCTTGCTGAGCCTGCAGCAACGCCAACTGCATCCAATGTTCGTGATCAGTGTTCATAAAGACTTATCAGCACCAGACAATCACAAGTTTCACGGGTTATTCCACGCCGGTGGCAAACACCCGGCCGACAACAAACAAACCAAGCGACACAGACCAGCCAATACCAACAGCGAACAGCAACGTTCCAATGCCGAATGTGCCGCCGAGTATCCAGCCTAAAGAAACCACGGTGACTTCTATAGCCATTCTAACCCATGCTATCGGTAAATCAGTCACTCGCTGCAGACCTGTCATGAGTCCATCACGCGGGCCGGGGCCTAACTTGGCTACCAGATACAGCCCACTGCCGAATCCCACCAGCAAAATTCCGGCAATGACTTCGAGCAATTGCCAGACAGGACTTTGTGGCTGCGGCAGAAAAGGCAGAGACAGTTCGATCGCCGCGGCGATGATAATGACATTCAGCAGTGTGCCCAGCCCCGGGTATTGTCGCAAGGGGATCCAGAGCAACAGCACAAGCAAGCTACACAAAAAAGTAGCCCAACCAATTCCCAGACCCCATTGCAAACCAATGCCTTGTGCCAGCACAGTCCACGGACTGACGCCAGCACCTGAGGCGATAAGTAATGCCTCGCCCAGTCCGAAGATCGTCAATCCAAAACACAGCCAGAACAGTGTGAGCGGTTGTGGCAGAAAGTTGAATGGTCGTTCAGAACTCCAGGCAACGCGAGGCACTGCCCGAACAGACAACGCTTTAAACATAGGAAAATCTCTTGCAAAACTTCCTTGCAAGACTCCCAGAACAGGAAGTCGAATTCTTACTCTTGTTTAGATAAAAAAGCAGTGTTTGTTGCCACCAGGATTGGCAAACAGTGCATCAAAATCCCGGCAGCTCTGGAGCGACCATTGTTACCACGGACGAAGTAGTTGATGTTTATTGCGTACTACTCCCACTCAATTGTCGCTGGTGGTTTGCTCGAGATATCGTAGCCAACTCTTGAGACATCGGCGATTTCATTCATGATGCGATTAGACACTTTCTCCAGCAGTTCCGGGTCCAGACGTGCCCACCTGGCGGTCATGAAATCGATCGTCTCGACGGCACGCAGCGTGACCACGTAGGAATAGCGGCGCGCATCTCCGACTACACCTACAGACTTCACCGGCAGGAAGACGGCAAAGGCCTGACTGACCTTGTGATAGCAATCGGCCTTGTGTAACTCTTCAATAAAGATGGCGTCCGCTTGACGGAGAATATCGCAATACTCTTTTTTCACCTCGCCCAGCACGCGCACACCCAGACCGGGCCCCGGGAAAGGATGGCGATAGACCATCTCATAGGGCAAGCCCAATTCCAGGCCGATCTTGCGCACCTCATCTTTGAACAACTCGCGTAGCGGCTCGACCAGTTCCATGGTCATGTCTTCCGGCAAGCCACCCACATTATGGTGTGACTTGATCACATGCGCTTTGCCGGTTTTGGAGCCGGCTGACTCAATCACATCCGGGTAAATCGTACCCTGAGCCAACCATTTGATGTTTTCCAGTCGCGTAGCTTCCCTGTCGAACACCTCGATAAAGGTATTGCCGATGATCTTGCGCTTCTTCTCCGGGTCATCGACACCGGCCAATCGATCAAGAAAGAGGTCTTCCGCGTCCACGCGAATAACATTGACGCCCATGTTCTTGGCGAAAGTGGCCATGACCTGATCGCCTTCGTTGAGTCGCAACAAACCATTGTCGACAAACACACAAATGAGCTGATCGCCTATTGCCTCATGCAGCAAGGCAGCGACTACGGATGAATCCACACCACCGGAAAGACCCAGCAACACTTTGTCCGAGCCGACTTTCTCGCGCACCGTATTAACGGCGTCTTCAATGATATTGGCGGAAGTCCACAAGGCTTCACAGCCACAGATGTCGTGCACAAAACGTTCGATAATACGCATGCCTTGCAGAGTGTGGGTCACCTCCGGGTGAAACTGGATACCATAGAAGGCACGTGATTCATCACACATGGCAGCGATGGGCGCACTTTCAGTCGCAGCTATCAGTTTAAAGTCCGTGGGCAACACCGTGACTTTATCACCATGGCTCATCCAGACGTCCAACTGCGCCTGGCCAGATGACAGCACACGGTCTTCAATGCCTTCGAATAACTTGCTTGGTTCGGTCAGGGTGACTTCAGCAAAACCGAACTCCGATTTGCTCGATGCTTCAACACGGCCGCCAAATTGCTCTGCCATGGTCTGCATGCCGTAACAGATCCCCAGAATCGGTACACCGAAGTTGTACAGAAAATCTGCTGCCCGCGGCGACTGTTCGGTGTTGGCAGATTCTGGTCCGCCAGAGAAAATCAGGCCATTGGGGGCAAATTCACGGAATGTGGCTTCGTCGACTTCGTAGTCCCAGATTTCACAATACACCCCGGCCTCGCGCACGCGGCGGGCAATTAATTGTGTGTATTGCGAGCCGAAGTCCAGAATCAGAATTTTCTGACTATGAATGTTGGTTGTTGTCACAGCGTAGTTACTCGGAAAATAAAACGAAATTAGCGCCGTCCGCAGTCTGCCCTGTTAGCAAATCGGGACGTTCAGGGGCGCGGGTGATTACCGACCCGTTCGCCCGCCGCGGTGCGGCGGGCGAACCTGAGCCGGAACAGGCACAATCAGGAAACGCGATAGTTCGGCGCTTCTTTGGTGATTGACACATCATGAACATGCGACTCGTTCATGCCAGCGCCGGTAATCTTGACGAAGCGGGTTTTCGTGCGCATGGATTCGATATCCCGACAACCGGTATAACCCATACTGGAACGCAGTCCACCCATCAACTGATGCACAATGGCTGACATCGGTCCTTTGTAAGGTACACGGCCTTCAATTCCCTCTGGCACCAGCTTCTGTGTCCCTGAATCGATATCCTGAAAATAGCGATCACTTGAACCCTGAGAATGCGACATGGCGCCCAGAGAACCCATACCGCGATAAGCTTTGTAACTGCGACCCTGATAGAGCTCAACCTCACCCGGCGCCTCTTCCGAGCCGGCGAGCAAGCTGCCAACCATGACAACATGTGCGCCTGCCGCGATAACCTTGGCAATATCACCGGAGAAACGAATACCACCGTCAGAGATCACACAAATATCCGTACCCTTGAGGGCTGCAACGACATTGGCGACAGCGCTAATCTGCGGCACACCGACGCCGGTAACGATACGGGTGGTGCAAATTGAGCCAGGACCAATGCCTACCTTTACCGCATCAACGCCTGCTTTGGCCAGATCCAGTGCCGCCTCGGCCGTGGCAATATTGCCACCGATAACAGCAACGCCAGGATGTCGTTTCTTGATGGCTTTAACCTGATCGATCACGCCCTGGGAATGCCCATGCGCCGTATCAACTACCACCACATCAACACCCGCCTCGACGATCGCGTCGACACGCTCTTCAGTGTCTTTGCCGGTACCAACAGCAGCCGCTGCGCGCAAGCGACCGAATTCATCCTTGCAGGCATTGGGGAAGTCTTCCGACTTGCGAATGTCCTTCAGGGTGATCAGTCCGCACAACTCAAAATCATCGTTGACGACGAGAATCTTCTCGATGCGATGACGGTGCAACAGTTCCTTCACTTCATCGATATTGAAGTTTTCCTTCACCGTCACCAGACGCTCTTTCGGCGTCATGATCGACTCAACCGAGGCGTCGAGATTGGTCTCGAAGCGCACATCGCGACTGGTCACGATGCCGACAAGACCGCTACTGCCGACCACTGGCATACCGGAAATATCATGCTCTTTGATGAGCGCGATCAAGTCCCGCACCGTGGCGGTATCAGGAATGGTAATAGGGTCTTTGACTACCCCGGATTCGAATTTTTTGACGATGCGTACTTCGCGTGCCTGTTTCTCCACGGACATGCTCTTGTGGATAACACCAAGACCGCCTTCCTGTGCCATGGCAATGGCAAGTCGGGCTTCCGTTACGGTGTCCATTGCAGAGGACACAAGAGGAATTTTCAATCCGATGGATTGGGTAATGCGGGTTTCCAGACTGACTTCTTTGGGAAGCACTGTGGAGTGGGCAGGCAGGAGCAGAACATCATCAAATGTTAGAGCTTCTTCAGCAATACGTAACATAAGATTTCCACTATCCGCAAAAACGGCATTATACAGATGGGCCCAAACCTTGTATAGAATTTTTCTGGCCCTTGCACCTTGCTGGGAACCCGGACAAAATCTTGCCTTGTCACCGCGCCCATAACATCAGAATAATGACCTCAACAGCAAACACCAAGCGGCATTCGCCAGACAGCCTGCTCAGACGACTGGCAACCGAGCCCACTGTTCACTTCCTGCTGATAGCCGCCCTGCTCTTCGGCTCTTACGCGCTCACTGAGGGCGACCGTGGCAAAGTGCTCGAAATTCAGCAGCGGGAAATCAATGCCCGCGTCTTTATGCAGGAATTGGCCAGCGGCGAAGCCATGAGTGATGAGGCCAGAACCGCGCTCACCCGCGCCTATATTGAAGAGCAATTGCTGGTGCAGGAAGCTATTGCCATGGGTCTGGATAACGATGCCCGCATTCATGACTTGCTGGCGCAGAAAATGCGCCATGTGCTCAGTGGCAACGTCATTCAGCCCAGCCAGGAAGAACTGGCGTCCTACTATGCGCAAAATCAGGTGCGTTATCAGCGCGCTGCTGCCGTTTCCGTCGATGAGTTGGTCTTCGACAATCGCGACTCTCTGCCTGAGAACGTTATGGCGGCCCTGCGTGATGGCGCCGATATCAATGCGTTGCTTGCGCTGCAAGCCGGCAGTGCGGCGCCACTGAGCAATGTCACGCTGCTGGATTTGCGTAATATTTTCTCAACCCAGTTTGCCGAGCAGGTGATGGCAGCGGCTGACCAGCAGTGGGTTGGCCCGTTTACCAGCAATCGCGGCCAACACTGGCTGCGGATAACCGAGCGTCAGGCGGCAACCACACCCGCACTCGAAGCAATCAGTGACCGGGTCCGCCTCGACTGGATTGCCAGCGAAGAGGAAGCGCGATTACAACAAGCCGTGAACACCCTCTTCGATGAATACACCGTCATCATCAACAGCGATGGCGAGGCCAGTACACAATGAGATACCAACGCCTGTGGACGGTCTTCGACTGCAAGCAGCTGCTGTTGCTGCTGTTGCTTGCCGCACCCGCCGCTGCGCATGATGTTGACGTAACCGGTGTCGCACGAGTACTGCTGGACCAAACCGGCGACAACGAATTCAGTCTGTCAGTCGTCGACCAGCAAGTCCCCCCTTTATTTGATGTCACACGTATTCTGCCAGCGCACTGCGAAGGACTGACGCCGGGAAATTTCAGTTATCGATTCAGCTGTAACCCTACCCTGAATGCGCAGGACACTCTGCACTTCCCGTGGAGTTTGCAAGGGGTCGTCGTGGTCGCCCACTGGCAGGATGGCAACAATGTCTCCGGCTATTTCCCCGGCGATGGCACAACCATCCCGGTGCCGCTCGGCGAGTTGCAGGCAGCAGCGGGTTCGCTCAGCGGTCTGGCCTGGCGCTATCTGGTGCTTGGTGCCGAGCACATACTCTTCGGCATCGATCATCTTCTATTTATTTTGGGTTTGCTGTTGCTCCAACAAGGCGGCTGGAAACTGCTACAGACGATCACTGCCTTCACGCTGGCGCACAGTATCACTCTGGCGTTCGCCGTACTGCAGATATTCCCGTTGCCCAATGCCCCGGTTGAAGTCCTGATCGCCTTGTCGATTGCCTTGCTGGCCAGAGAAATTGTCATGGGGCAACGCGGCCAATACACACTCGTTCATCAATGGCCCTGGGCTGTCGCCTTCGTCTTTGGCCTGTTCCACGGCTTTGGCTTTGCCGGCGCTCTGGGTGAATTGGGCTTAAGCCCGGATGATGTGCCGCTAGCCCTGCTATTTTTCAATCTCGGCGTGGAAGCGGGTCAGGTCGCCTTTATTGGCGCGCTACTGGCCATCCGCTGGCTGCTAAACAGGACCGCGCAAACAATCCAGCCCGCGGTTGAGCGCGCACTGGCTTATGGCCTGGGTGGTATTGCGACTTTCTGGTTCCTGGAGAGACTACCTGCTCTGGCAGCAACCTGATCCTTTGCTAGCGTGACTGATACTGCTGGTGACAGGATTCACAGGGCGGATACAGCAAATCGTTACCCGCCGCCGACAGCGCTTCTTCGTCTTGATCAGCCACTGCACTTAGCACAACCCGGGCGGCAGCTATCATCTCGCTATTGTAAGTTTGCCAATTATCTTCTGAGCCGACCGAAGGTGCGGCAGACAGCAGCTCTCCTGCCGCAATTACTGTGAGCGCCGCATTGCCCACTGCCTGCCATTCTGCCTCCGTCTGCAGCTGATAAGCGCCCCAGATAGTGTTGGTTGCCGGCGTGATCAGGCCATTCATGAGTTCGGCGATGGTCAATGCTGCCTCGCTGTTCGCTTGCTGGGCCCCTGCTTGCCATGTTGGCAGCAGCAGGCCAATCAGCAGCAAAATGGCGGCAAGGCGAAGTGGCAAGGGTAAATGGCGAATGATTTTCATAGTCAGGCCTCTGCGTGCATGAATTTCTTATAACACAAGCGTAAATTTGTTTTAATCAGTTATTGTTCGGTACCTGCCCCTGACTTTGCTCACTCATCTACTCAGCCAACCCTCTATGCCAGGCATCGACCCACTAAGCACAGCAGTCCCTGATAATCAGCGCGGAATCCATTACTATGATCATGACAACAATAATGCGGTGCCTGCCACGCTCCTTGCGCAGCGTGGCCTTGAGCACCCTGCTAATCAGTACGAGTGCTATGGCAGACATCTGGGATGAAGTAGAACATGGCTACGCCGACAACGACGGCGTCGCCATTCATTACGCAACAATCGGCGAGGGGCCGCTGGTCATTATGATCCACGGATTCCCTGATTTCTGGTACAGCTGGCGGCATCAGATGGCCGCGCTGCAGGATAGCTACAAAGTGGTCGCCATCGATCAGCGTGGCTACAACCAGTCGGCAGCCCCGCAAGGTGATGAAAACTACCAGATGCGTCATCTGGTGAGCGACGTGGCTGCCGTGATCCGGCATTTTGGCGCCGACAGTGCCACCATCGTCGGTCATGATTGGGGTGGCGTGGTTTCCTGGCAATTTGCCTTCGCCCTGCCGGCCATGGTGGAACGTCTGGTCATTCTTAACCTGCCACACCCCAATGGCATGGCTCGCGAGCTCATAAGCAATCCCGAGCAACAAGCAAATAGCGCATACGCCCGCGCCTTTATCGCTGGTCAGCCCTCAGATCCCGATATCTTTTTTGGCGGCCCGATGACGCCGCAGACACTCTCCGGCTGGGTCAGCGATGAAGCGGCGAGAGCTCGTTACATAGAAGCCTTCGAACGCTCCAGTTTTGCCGCCATGCTGGCTTATTACAAACAGAACTACCCGCGCGCCGGGGCCAACAGCGCACCATTACCGTCGGCGCCGCAACTCGATGTGCCCTTGCTGGTGTTTCATGGTCTGGATGACACCGCCTTGCATTCAGACGGACTGAATAACACCTGGGACTGGAACGACGCCGACACTACCATTGTGGCCGTGCCGGGCTCCGGGCATTTCGTCCAGAATGATGCCGCCGAATTCGTCTCCGCCACGCTGCGCAGCTGGCTGGACATGCGCACGCAATAGCGACCGCTAAATGAGCAATCTCATCAAGAAGCAGGATGCTGCAACGGAGTACTTCTTCAAGGAAGGCTGCTTCATTATCGAGACGTCAAACAGTGAAGATGACAGTGCCGCATCCGTCGTCCGGGCCCGGGTGGAACCAGGGCAACAAACCCGCTGGCACTGGCTCGATGCCACCTTTGAGCGCTATGCCATTATCAGTGGCTGCGGCCGTGTCGAGGTTGGCGACTCCCCGGCTACGCAGGTTACTGTCGGTGATGTGGTATTGATCCCACCGGGCACCCGGCAGCGTATTCACAACACCGGGAAAGACGATCTGGTCTTTTTCGCCATTTGCACCCCTCCCTTTCAAGCGGCTAATTACCACAGTGATGACTAGTCCACCGGCCGGGGCCGCCTGACATGACTTATTTTGAATTCCTGATGGCCATCGCCTCGGTTGTCATCGCCATCGGCCTGACAGAAATGTTCGGTGGTTGGGGGGACTTGCTGCGCACGAAGATCGCCCCGAAAGTGGATGCCCTGCATCTGGCCTGGTCAGTGGTTATCGCCCTCTATGCTATCCAGTACTGGGTTGGCATCTGGCCTTACAGGGAGGTGACTTTTACCTATATCTATCAGGTGTGGTTCCTGATCATCCCTACCCTGTTCATCGTGCTGGTGGCCTTTGCCATTACTCCGCGCGTCAGCCCCGATGAGGAGCTGCGATTGCGCGACTACTACCTTTCTCGCCGGGCGCCGATCTTCATTGGTCTGGCCATTTTCGTCGCTACCGCGCAACTGGCGGATGTCATCATTCTCAACGACGGCTTCAGTGTACCCGGCGTCCTGCTTATCGTGATACTGCTCGGCCCTGCCTTTTCCACGATCATCTGGTTGCACTGGCTGATCATGTTGACCAATCTCTATTTCCTGCTGGTCAATGCCTTCACGGCTTCCAGCATTGGCTAATTGGCGACACCACCATTTCGTTTACCGCTGCAGAAACATTTTCAGCCTGAAATACGCTAAAAATCACGGCCGCAACCCGGGTTTTTGTTATCATTGGCTCATGACCTGCGCAGTATGCTCCCGCGGCAATTTCCGCCAATCTTTTTCGTCCCGCATCAACATGGCGCTGTTGTGTTGTCTGACCGCATTGCTGGCATCATTCCCGGTTGCGGCCGGGGAGCGTCAGGCTGACCTGCAAGCCACGTCTGCGCAAGGCTCAACTCTACGGATATTCAGCGCCGTCTCACCGATCCGGATCAACACGCTGCATGCCTGGCAGCTGCAACTGAGTGATGCCAGCGGCGCAGCGATCACTGATGCCACTATCAGTGTGACGGGTGGCATGCCAGAGCATGATCATGGCATGCCCACGCAGCCAGTGGTCACCGGCTCACCCGCTGCCGGCTCCTACACCCTGCAAGGCCTGCGTTTCCATATGCCAGGTGCCTGGGAAGTGGAGTTCCTGATCGAGCATGACGGCGTGCAGGAAACCCTGCTGGTTGCATTCGAACTATGAAGTTAAAGCTGCCTCTGGCTGTCATCGCTGTTTCTGCTCTGGCTCTGGTCGGCTGGTCCTTGCGCCCGGCACCTGCGCCGGAAACCTGGACACCCACTGAACTGGCGCTGATCAAGTCACTGTCACTGAGCAACTTGCCGGCTTTGCCCGATGATCCAAGTAACCGCGTAGCCAACTCCAATGTCGCCGCCGAATTTGGGCAGCGACTGTATTTTGATACGCGTCTGAGCAACAACGGCACGGTATCCTGTGCCACCTGTCATCAGCCGGAGAAATTTTTTACTGACGGCCTGCCGCTGGCAGTAGGGCTCGATACCGGTAATCGCCACACGCCCAGTCTGGTTGGTTTGAGCTATAGCCCGTGGTTCTATTGGGATGGCCGCAAGGACAGTCAGTGGGCGCAAGCTCTGGCACCGCTGGAAGCCGGTCATGAGCACGGTATTGACCGACTTTCCCTGGCCCGACTCATTACGCAGGACGAAAAGTTACGTCAGGACTATGAAGCCATTTTTGGTGTGCTGCCTGCCCTGCCTGCAGAGCCTGTCGCAGCATCTCCCAAAGGCAGCAAGGCGGCACAGGAGGCCTGGCAATCGCTACCGGCCAGTACGCAACAGTCAGTCAATGAAGTGTTCGCCAACCTTGGCAAGTCGCTGGCAGCCTATCAACGCAAATTGCTGCCCGGTCGCACACGCTTCGATGAATATGCTGACAGCCTCACTGCCGGCAGCCCTTCCGACGAGAGCGGCCTGTTATCCGACGCGGAGCTTGCTGGCTTGCAATTGTTTGTCGGCAAGGGGCAATGCGTGAACTGCCACAACGGCCCGCTGTTCACCAATCATGATTTTCATAACACCGGCGTGCTGACGCTTGCCGGCGAACTGCCGCCCATGGGCCGTTACGACGGTATTCGACTGGCACGTCAGGATCCGTTTAATTGTCTGGGTGAGTTCAGTGATGCCAGTGCAGAACAATGTCTGGAGCTGCGCTTTGCCAACGACAGGAATGATCTGGTGGGCGCCCATAAGACTCCAACGCTACGCAATGTCGCTGCCACTGCACCCTATATGCATGGTGGACAGCACGACAGCTTGTTACGGGTAATGGAACACTATAACGAGGCGCCAACATCCATGCTCAGTCACAACGAAGCCAAACCGCTTGAGCTGCGCTCTGTGCAACTGCAGCAGTTGGTTGCGTTCATGGCAACATTGACGGCACCTCTGGCGACCGAAGAGAAGTGGTTGCAGCCACCCGCACGCGAGGAATAGCAGCGAGCAGGTGACTGCACAGAGTGGAGAACGCTTACAGCGGCACGAAGGCCAGTGCGAAATTGCTGTTCAGCGGAATGACCAGCTGGTTTTGTACTGAGTCATAGCACATGGAGGCGGCGCTGGGGATGCCCTCGGCAATCACTTCCGCTTCTTCGCCCGGGGCGATGCGCGAGACGCTGCCATAACGCACGCTGCTGACGTATTTTGTGCCATCGTCCAGCACAACGACTCCGTCATTACCGCCTTCGACAGCATGCTCGGTCAGGATCAACTCGCCGTCCGGGTTATAGGTCAATACCGCATTGTCACCTATATTCACCACAACGATATTGCCGTCCGGGTCAATCGCTACCCCATTGGGTGCCGCCAGTGGCGCGCCTTCGGCAAACACCGACACCTCTCCTGACGGCGTCACTTTATAAATCAGCTCCGGACTGCGCGTGTTGGAGATATAGGCAGTGCCATCCGCCGTCACAGCAACGCCATTCAGAACGGTTGAGCCGGGAATTCCCACGGCACGCAGTGGCTGGCCAGTCGCCAGATCAAATGACCGCAGATAGCCGACGTCGACGGTATAAAGCGTGCCAGCGGCAATGGCGCTGCCCAATGGGTGATGCAATTCCAGACCATCACGCGTGACACCAATCCACTTCGGCGTATGCACGCTGCCATCAGGATTAATGAGAGAGACGAAGCCGTCGTTTTCGGTGCCGTCACCGCGATTGCCATTATTCATGGCCAGAATCAGATTGCGCTCGGGATCAAAGGTACAGCTCTCGGAAAAATGGAAGCTGCCGTAGACCTTGACGTTGCTGGACATGGGCACCCGAACTCCCTGCTCGTTCACCGAGCCGATGGGCTCCCCGGTTTGAAAGTCCTGGGCCAGGGTCATGCCGGAAATGGCTGACAACGCCAGGGCGGAAAATAGTTTGCTGCGCTTCATTATTGTATCGACTCCTTGATAGCGGATTGGTGAACGGCCACGGCCGTTCGTGATTGAGACGCCCCAATTGTAATGGGTTCGGCGCCCGGTTGCGCAAACTGCCGGGTAGCTTGTCGGCTAGAAACAACTGACCACCGTGCCACGGCCAGCCAGAGCCGTCGCCAGCTCAATCACTTTACGGCAAGCCGCCTGCTGGCAGCGTTCCACGCCCTGCGGCCAGATAATCGTCAGTGCTAGTATGCAATGACTCGGCCCGACCGACCGGCGCCCGCAGCTGAATAGGCAATCGACAAGACTGGCATCGGCTGCCCGGCACACTGCCTAACAAGGAGTCCTCATGAAGAAGAACAAACAGCATCGCCCCTCGTTACTGGTTCTCGGCACAGCCGCACTAATCATCGGCGCACTTGCCAACCTAAGCTCAGCACAGACCAGTCCACCGACATCACCCCCTGCAGACTGGGGGCCCGTATCGATTAATCTGGAAAACATCGACTACCCTTACCCGGTGCATTTTCTCAACCGGACCATTTTGGGCCAGAACGTGCGTGTCGCCTACATGGACACAGCGCCCACCGGTCGCGCTAACGGCCGAACGGTCGTGCTACTGCACGGCAGCAGCTATTACGGCTGGTACTGGCAAGACACCATCAGTGCACTTGCCGCTGAAGGTTACCGTGTCATCACCGTCGATCGTCTCGGTTGGGGCCGTTCATCAAAGCCTGTGCTGCCATACACTCATGAATTGCACTCGGCCAACACCAAAGCCATCCTCGACAATCTGGGTATCGCCGAAGCGGCGATTGTCGGGCACTCGTTGGGCGGACGCATGGCCAGTTATTTTGCCTTCACCTACCCGGAGATGACTTCTCAGTTGGTGATGGTAAATCCCATAGCACTCGGTATACGGGACCAGGCGCGACGCTGGGCGGATCCGGGTGGCGATGATCCAAACCCTGATCTGCAAGAACTGTACAGCAGCAATCTCGCCCAGGAACAACGCCGGGTGGTCGACTGGAGGCCGGAATTTCTCGAGCATGTACGCATTCGCTACAGCTATGCGCTCAGCGGTGAGTATCCCCGTCTGGAACTGGTGCGCTCGCTCAATCGGGGACTCACTGCCGAATCCATTACCGGCTTCTGGCCGCAGATCGAGGTGCCAGCACTACTAATCGGCGGAGCCGAAGACGGCCCCAATTACCCGGATGTGTCGCAGGCGGCTGTCGACCTGTTGCCCAATGGTGAATTGATCATGATTCCCAATGTCGGCCACAACCCGCATCTGGAGGCCACCGAAGCGTTCAACTCTGAACTGGTTCGCTTCCTCAGCCGTGGCACCTGACTTTACGCTTCCAGCCGGGTTGGCCCTGCGCCATAAGGTTCAGAGTCAACCCGGAAAGCGCGCCGACTGATAACCCGGGCCCGCAGCCGCAATCTCTGCCGACACTGACTTTAGGGTCTGGTCTGCGCTAGACTTTGACCATGCCCTATAGCAAGTCATCAATACCCCCGCTCCTCGCTGATTCACCGGATACCAAACCGGCAGTGTTGTCGGTCAGCAGCCTCAATCACATGGCGAAGAATTTGCTGGAGAGTGAGTTCGCCCAGGTCATCGTCGAAGGTGAAATCTCCAATCTGGCGATGCCAGGTTCCGGCCACTGGTATCTGAGCCTGAAGGACAAGCGGTCGCAAATTCGCTGCGCCATGTTCGTCAACCGCAATCGCTTCGTGCGCTTTCGGCCCGAAAATGGACAGCAAATTATTGTCCGCGGCAAGCTCAGTATTTATGAAGGGCGAGGCGACTATCAGTTAATCGCCGACAGCATGGAACAGGCCGGTGATGGCGCTCTGCAGCGGGCCTTCGAAGAACTCAAGGCCAGACTGGACGCCGAAGGACTGTTTGCCAGTGAGCGTAAGCAGCAAGTACAGAATAACTACCGGCATGTGGCGCTGATCACCTCTCCGACCGGCGCGGCAATCAGAGATCTGCTCAGTGTCTTTGGCCGTCGCTTCCCGGCCACACGCCTGACATTGCTGCCAGTTGCCGTCCAGGGCAGCGCTGCCGCAGGCGAAATAGTCAATGCTATCCAGCGTGCCAATCGTCTGGCAGCCAAACTCGGCATCGAAGCGATCATTGTCGGACGCGGCGGCGGTTCGCTTGAAGACTTGCAGGCCTTCAATGAAGAATCCGTCGCCAGAGCTATTGCCAATAGCTCACTACCGGTCACCAGCGCAGTTGGCCATGAAACCGATTTCACCATCGCCGACTTTGTCGCCGACCTGCGGGCACCAACGCCTTCCGCAGCGGCCGAACTTATGAGCCCCTCGCAACAAGAGTACTTTGAGCAATTTCTGGGTTTTCGGGAATGGTTTGGCCAATACATGCGCAGCCTGCTGCAACAGTACGCCGTGCAAGTGAACAATTTGCACCGCCACCTGGTGCGCCCGGACAGGCGCTTGCAAGAACATGCGCAAACACTGGATCGTCTCGAGATTGCTCTCGGTCGCACTATGCGTCAGGCGCTAAAACAGCGGCATGTCTCGCTGCGCTATTGGCATCGTCATCTAGCCGCCAATTCGCCGCGCCAGCATCTGCAGCAGCTGTTACAACGGTTGGGCAATGCCCGGCGCTCGCTACAGCAGGGATGGCAGCATCGACTGGCGCAGCAACAGGCAAGTCTGGCCACGCTAAGCCGCGGACTGCACGCCACGAGCCCCCTCAATACGCTGGCGCGGGGATACAGCATCACCGCCAACGCCAATGGGGAATTGTTGCGTTCGGCCGCTGCGACGCAGCCAGGTGAACAAATTACAACCCGCTTGGCGGATGGTTCAATCATCGCTACAGTGGATGAGGTCATCGACAACAAGCAAAGTAAAAATAAATAATCATCGATCTTGCCAGCAACCGGATTATAAATTCCATCTCTCTGACCTGACCGGACAGCCGCCTGCAAAACACGGTAACAATAGCAATGGCCCATGTCGCGTTTACACCCAATCTGGCTCGCCATGTCGCAGCCCCCGACATGAATATTGCTGCTCGCGACCTGCGTGAACTGTTGCTGGAGATCTGCAACAGTCACGGCAACCTCAAACCCTACTTACTGGACGATCAGTCCAGATTACGCAAGCACGTCACTATTTTCATTGATGGTCACCAACTCACTGACCGTCACGGCCTTTCAGATACACTCGCTGCGGATAGCGAGGTTTTTATTGCCCAGGCTCTATCGGGTGGTTAAGCTTGCTGTTCAACTTGAAGAGGGAATCTGAATGACTTCAAGCTGCTGGATTGCAACACGCAAGGGACTCATCCGCGCGCAGAGAAATGCTGCGCTGGATTGGTCTCTGTCGCCTGCCCATTTCCCAGGCGAACCGGTTTCCATGGTGCTGCCTGCCGGTGGCAGCGACTATATGTTCGCCGCTCTGAACCTCGGTCATTTCGGTCCCAAACTGCATCGCTCTGCCAACCACGGTGAAACCTGGGAAGAAGTCGCCACACCCGCATTCCCTGAAGCTGCCGCCGATGATGACAAGGCGAAATCAGTCGCATTCATCTGGTGTATGGAGCGAGGACATGATGGTGTGCTCTGGGCTGGTACGGTTCCTGCCGGGCTATTTCGCTCCGACGATGCAGGCGATAGCTGGGAATTCATCGCCAGTCTCAATGCCTGCCCTGGCGCGGAGGAGTGGTTTGGTGGCGGCTATGACGACCCCGGTATTCACTCAATTGTTATTGACCCAAGAGACAAGAACAAATTGAGTATCGCGATCTCTTGCGGCGGTGTCTGGCGCAGCGATGATGGCGGCGCAAGTTGGCAAAATTTTTCACAGGGTATGCGCGCCGCCTATATGCCGCCGGACATGGCTGGCAATATGAATACGCAAGACCCCCACCGTATGCTCTGCTGTCCAGCCGACCCCGACCGTCTCTGGGTACAGCATCATAATGGCATCTTCCGTTACGACGCCGCGGATGACCAATGGCAGGAAATCACGGATGTCGAACCTTCTTCTTTTGGCTTCGCCGTAGCCGTTCACCCAACACAGCCAGATACTGCCTGGTTCGCCCCTGCTGTGAAGGATGAGTATCGCCTGCCGGTGAACTGTGCCTTGGTCGTCAACCGTACCGACGATGGTGGCAGAACATTCCAAAAATACGCAGCGGGTCTGCCACAAAGCAACAGCTATGACCTGATCTACCGCCACGGTCTGGAAGTTGCCAGCGATGGCAACACGTTGATGATGGGATCTACCACCGGCAACTTATGGGTATCCGAAGATGGCGCGCAGCAATGGCAGGAAATTGCTGGCCACCTCGCACCTATTTACTGCGTCAGATTCGAGGAATAACGGGCAAGCCCTTAAATACCGGGGAGTTTAACAGCGCGCTTCGCCTTTTATTTAATTATTTCAATAAGATAGAGTGTTTCAGACTGCTTGGGAAAAAACTGGGTCAAGCTCGGACGATTCTGCATAATAAGCAAAGAATTGTGACTGGAATCCCGTGTTTTCGTGATGGAAATGCTTACAATCCTATCAAGATTGTAAGATAACTCCCCCACCACCCTGAACTTTAGGGGTACTATGGGGGATACGTACAATGAATCTACACCACAACTGAATTCCCGAATATTGGGAGAGAGACATTCATGCCATTGCTCGACAGCTTGTTTTTGCTGGTATTCGGTCATGCGCTGGCTGATTTCGTGCTGCAACCCGAAGCAATGGGTTATGGCAAGAACCGCAATGACAAGATTCATGACAAGGAACACAGCCTGTTCCCTGATTGGTGGTACTGGCTCACCGCGCATTCTCTGGTGCATGGTGGCATCGTCTATGTCATCTCTTTCAGCCTGTTGGGCAGCATGTATGCCTTGATTCTCGGTATACTGGAAACGGTATTGCACTGGCTTACGGATTATTCCAAGTGTGAAGGCTGGATTTCGGTACACCAGGATCAGGCCATCCACATTAGCTGCAAAGTGATTTACGCCCTGCTCATCTACTCCATACTCGGCTAATCTGCAGACACCTTTCCGACTCGACTCTTCATGGCAAATCTATGGTTTGCCATGCCGCTTTTTCGTATAGTAGGCCCTCATCACAAGCGGCTGGTCCGAACTTGGTTACCAGCAGCAGATGCACCGAATCAACTGAATAACAGAGTGGACTATGGGTAAGCGGGACGAACAGCGTAAAAGAAAAGAAGCCAAACAAAAGGCAGCCGAGCAACGCCAGCAAACTACGGCCTTGCTGCAAAAAGTAATACTCTATGGCGTGGCACCAGTCCTGCTACTGTTTGTCGTCTATACCCTCATGAGCCAGGGACCGACTTACTCTCCCGTCGAGATAGCCGAGACCGATCATATACGCGGCAACAGTGAGACACCTGTTGCAATTGTCGTTTACGCCGATTTTCAGTGCCCTGCGTGTGCTACCGAACATCAAACCATGAGCCAGTTGTGGCCTCGCATTAACGGGCAGGCCCATCTGGTATTCCGGCATTTCCCGATCTCCACTACCCATCCCCACGCCTGGACAGCCTCCCTCTACGCCGAAGCCGCGGCACGGCAGGGACGTTTCTGGGAGATGCATGACACCTTGTTTGCGACACAGGACATCTGGTCCGGCATGTCCTCGGTGGAGGATGAGTTCAACAGCTATGCGCTGGAATTGAATATGGATCTGGAGCAGTTGTTAGTGGATATCGAGTCCGATGACGTTATCGAAAAGGTGCGCAGTGACCAGCGTGGCGGCAACGCTGCCGGCGTTCGCGGCACCCCCGCTGTCTTCGTTAATGGTCGCGCGCTGGGCAATCCGTCACGGCAGCGCATTCTGGATGCGGTTGCCGAAGAAGTCAGCGCTTCTGCTGCGGATTAACTCGCAACAATCGGCGTTGCCGATCAGTTAAGCGGCGCGTCAAAGCCGGCAATCTCGGCAAAGCGCCGCAGTAATGTGGCGCTCTCCGGCGATTCCGCCAATTGCGCTATCAGTGCTTCCGCATCAAGACCTTCTTTTTGCAAATCTTGCTTTCTCCATTCCAGATAGGCGCGGGTAATCTGCGCATCAAATTCCGGGTGAAACTGAATTCCCCAGGCTGAGCGGCCAAGCCGAAAGGCATGATTTGGATCGAAGTCGTTGCTTGCCAGATGCAAGGCACCCGGAGGCAGGCGCAGCACAGATTGCTGGTGTGACACCTGTACCTTGAGCACCGTTGGCAAACCACTGAACAAACGGTCTTCGGCGGCGGCAGGAGACAGCGTGATATCAACACTGCCGATCTCCCTGCCGTCGGGATGAAAGCCCACTTCACCGGCGAACGCCCAGGCCAGCAGCTGATGCCCATAACACACCCCCAGAACAGGAACATCTTGCGCCACCGCCTGTTTGAGAAAGTCCGCTGCGGTGTAGTTCCAGGGCTCCTGATCAGTGACGTAGGCCGGCGAGCCGGTGATAATAATCCCACTGATAGTGTCTAGCGCAGGCAGTGTCTCGCCGAGAAAAACCGACACCACCTCGACATCATCAGCACTGACTCCACAGCCGCTGACGAACCAGTCCTGAAAGTCTTCACCCTGCTGTCGCAGTGCGGGTATGGTGTTCCCGGTTTTCATAATGAGAAGTGGCTTATTACTTGTCACTGCTGCTCCCTCTGTTTACAGTAGTATCGATTCTGCCCGGCCGGCACCACTGCGCTGCATGCACGAGTCTAACATCACAACAAGGAGTTTCACGATGCTCTATAAAGTAGATCGGTTGTTTGGCAGTGTAGGTGCAAGCTATCAGGATTTCAGCTGGGCCCTCATGCGGTTACTTGGCAGCGCCATGTTCATGACCCACGGTTTCAGCAAACTGTTCGGAGAAAACCCGCAGGTTTTTCGCGGTGGCGGCATGACGACAGTAAGTATTGGCGAGTCGATCAGTTTTGCCATGCCCCTGGATATCAACGCGCTGTTCATTGCCGGCGTGATTGAGTTCTTCGGCGGCTTGTTGCTGGCGATCGGTCTGTGGACACACCTGATGGCGCTCCTTGCTGCGATCCTTATGGTGATGGCTTACCTCACCGCCCATCTCGCCTGGTTTCCAACACTGAACCGGGGTGAATTGGCGGCCATGTATTTCCTGATGTATCTGGTGTTATTCACATTTGGTGGCGGGCAATTCAGCGTCGATACCTGGATGGCAGCACGGCGACAGAAAAAGCAGCAGGACAAAATGGAAGCCAATATGTCCAAATATGGATGAGCATGGCCTAGCCTTGCACTACAGCCCGGGATTGCAGCCAGTGCTCCAGTCCCTGGGCATTCAAATTCATATCCGGCTGCAGAAAGTCGGCGATGGCATCAGGCTCAAGCCCACACTGTTGATCCAGCAGAAAATTGACGCTTTGCCTGGTGAGACTGCGAGCGATTGATTCCAGCCGCTGCGGAGTCGACGTCAGGTCTTCAGCCGTTTCAGCGTATTCCCGAATCTGTTGCCTGAGCTGAATCGCCAGCGGCTCCACTTCTGCGTGCATACCAAAATGGGTGACAAACAGGCGTTTGGGTTTGAGTGTCATCAGACGATCGATCGCTGCCAGCCAGGCGTCCGGATCGAACTGAATCGGTGTGGTTGGCGGAAAGATAAAGCGATTGCGCCCCTGATTCAGCGCCGGATAGCTGGCTCCGAACGTATCCCCGGTAAACAGGCCTTCACTCACCGGGTCGTAGATACAATAGTGATGACGGGCATGGCCTTCGGTATGCAAAAACTGCAATTGCCGGCCATTAAAATCCAGCTCGAAACCGTCCTCGGTAACCTGCACCCTTTGTTCCGCCACTGGCCGCAATTCACCAAACAACTGTTGATACCGTTCCTGACCATAGACCGCCAGTGATCCCTGCTGCAATTTCGTTGGATCGATCATGTGTCTTGCACCGCGAGGATGAATCAGCAAGGTCGCATTCGGGCAGGCTGCCATCAGCTCACCCACTCCTCCAGCGTGATCCAGATGCACATGCGTTGGCATGATGTACGCCACTTGTTCGGGACTCAGGCGCCGGCGCTGTAACGCCTCCATCAATGTAGGCAAGGAATGGTTGGTCCCGGTATCGACAAACCCCGCCACACCGTCCTGCACCAACAAATAACACGCTGCCATTTGTGGTTTGATCAACTGCGTATCGATGCAATCTATGCCGTTGCCGAGGTCTGTGATCAGATTTGTCATAGAATATTTGCTTTTAATGAATCCACTCGCTGGCGACTTTATTACTCGGTGTAGCCATAGAACGCCAGTGCAGCTTGGTACAGGCTGTACACATCCACTTTCGAGCTGACTGCAAATGGCGTGTGGATCGACAACAGCGGCACGCCGAAATCAATCACTTCGATATTCTGCGCTGAGAAGACGCCGCCAATTGTGCCGCCACCGGCACTACCGACGCGATAGGTGATGGTCTGCCAGGGCACCTCGTTACTGTCTAACAATTGTCGTGTCCAGGCGACAAATTCGGAATTAGCGTTGTTGCCTTGTCCGTAGAGTTTCAGATTAACGCCGTACCCCAGCTTGGGAGCATTTCCCAATTCCCAGGCACCCGGGTTCATCGGGTTTACTCCCGGGTTTACGTCTATGGATATAAAGCGGGTTTGTCGCAAGGCGCTACGAAACAGCGGCTCTCGATAGGCATCACCTAACTCTGCATACAACAAGCGTGACAACAGATCGGCAAAATGATCCGACTGGGCACCGGTATTATTGCGATTACCCACTTCCTCGTTATCGACCAGGAACGCCATGGTGGTGCGTTGCGGGCGCGACACTTCCGCGATTGCCCGCATGGCGACATAGGAGGCCAGTCTGTCGTCCTGGCCATAGGCAGCTATCAAGCCGCGATCAAAACCCATGTCGCGAGGCTTACCCGCCGGCACCAGAGACAACTCGGCCGACACCAGATCAGCGCGGGTAACGCCATACTCTGCCTGCAGAAACCCGAGAACTTCGGCAATCACATCGCCGCCACCATCCAGTGCCGGCATATGGGCGACGACAGGGTCCAAATCCTCCGGACCAAGAAAGTCACCCAGTGTCTGCGAATTGCGACCACGATCGACATGTGGCGACAGCTCCGGAATCATGAAAATCGGCTCGTCGTCCTCCAGACCGATAGAGACATCGACAGTCGTACCATCCTTGCGATCGATGCGGCCCACCAGCGCCAGTGGCAAATTGGTCCACTGATGATATTTGATGCCGCCGTGATAATTGGTCTGAAACAGCGCAAACTCGCTGTCCTTGTAAAGCGGCCTGCCTTTCAGTTCCAGGCGCGGGGAATCAATGTGGGAACCGATCACCTGAAAACCCTCACTCAGTGGTTGTTCGCCAATGACCATCAGGCTGATCGTGCGATCCCGATTGACTTCATAGACACGAGTACCCGGTGTCAATGCAGTGGTGTCAGTTAGTTCGCTAAAACCATTGGCCTCGGCAAAGCGCACGGCCTCACTGACGAAGCTGAGCTCGGTACGGGCGGTATGCAGAAAGGTTTTATAGTCTTCGGCGAAGGCAAAAATAGTCTCGCGCTCGGCTGCCGAGACACCAATCCACGCCGATTCACACTGCAGGTCGTCGGTGCAGTCAGCTGACTCTTGTGCCTGTGCGGCTGAATAGAACACGCTGGTAGCCCACAGGCTTGCCAGTGCTGTAAGCAGGCTTTTCTTGATCAGGGACATGACTCTCTCACTTGTAAATTTTGCATGGCCAGACAGGTTGATTGGCCAAATAAATAGACACCAGCACCTTGTGTACTGCATCGCTAACGATCATGCAAGTGGATCAGGTTTGACTGCGAACTGTCAGGGATCAGGATGGTCGTTGAGGCACTGGCAGAACATGTCCGCATCGATATTGCCACCGGAAAGCACCGCTGCAATGCACTGCCCTGTTTCAGGTAACTTGTTGTGCAGAAGAGCGGCCAGAGCGACAGCGCCGCCTGGTTCGACCACCAGTTTCAAGTAGCGGAATGCGAAACTGATGGCATGCGCCACTTCTTCTTCGCTGACCAACAGAAAATCCGACACCAGCTCTCCGGTAACCGACCAGGTAATTTCACCGGGCGAGGTGGCCATCAATGAATCGCAGAGGGTCGGTTTATTGCCATCGATGCGAACACGTTTTCCTGCCTGTCGGGAGCGGAAATGGTCGTCGAAGCTCTCCGGTTCAACACCATAGATTTTCGTTCCGGGGCGCAAGCTGTGTACCGCCATGGTGACGCCGGACAACAGGCCACCGCCGCCAACCGGCGTCAGCACCTGATCAGGTACCGATCCGCAATCGGCAATTTGTTGCATGAGTTCGAGGCCGCATGTGCCCTGCCCGGCGATAACATCGACATCATCAAACGCCGGCACCAAAACGGCACCACTGTCTTTAGCCAGAGCAGCAGCAATATTTTCCCGCGACTCATTGTGACGGTCATAGAGGTGAATGCTGGCACCGAGACTTTCGGTGCTCTTGAGTTTGATTCTGGGGGCATCCGTCGGCATGACGATAGTCGCGGGAATTCCCAGCATCTGGGCGGCCAGTGCAATACCTTGCGCATGATTTCCCGAGGAAAAGGCGACTACACCTTTGTGGCGATCCTGTTCAGGAATTTGTGCCAGTCGATTATAGGCACCGCGAAATTTGAACGCACCGATGTGCTGTAGCGATTCGGCCTTGAGAAATACCTGAGCACCGACACGGTGGTCCAGCTCGCGCGAAGTCACTATCGGTGTACGAACTGCGGCTCCTACTATGCGGGCGGCGGCCGCCTCAATTTCGGACAATGACAGTGGAAATCTATCTGACATGGTGGCTTGCGTTTCCGTTACCAATGCGTGAATTCGCTACGTTAGCAGAATACGCCTTGCCTGACCAAGCGCTAATGCTCGCTGTCGACTTGCACCGCAAACACTCCGCTTACAGTGCCAGCCTGTGCCCGTTCAATGCTTCTTCTTGTCGGTCTTGCGATTCTTGCGAATGCGGCGTTTCTGCGCCACCTGTTGCGGCGTCAGATTCTCTTCAGCTTTCACGAAGGGGTTGTCGTCACTGCGTGTCTCGATGCGTAATGGCGTGCCCTCCAGTTTTAACTGATGCCGGAAGGATTTTTCCAGATAGCGCACGTAGGAGCCCGGGAGCTTTGCCGTTTGCTTGCCGTGTATAACAATTGTCGGCGGGTTATGACCGCCAGCGTGGGCATAGCGCAACTTGATACGGCGACCGTTAATCACCGGCGGCTGATGCTCAGCGACGATATCCTGTAGCAACTGCGTCACCCGATTCGTTGTCAGCTTGCAGTGGGCTGACTCGTAAGCTTTGTGCAGTGACTGGTAGAGGTCACCAACACCAGTGCCGTGTAGCGCTGAAATAAAATGTATCTTGGCGAAATCGACGAAAGTGAAGCGGCGTCGGATCTCTGTCTTGATCCACTCTTTCTCCGAATGCTCCATGCCGTCCCATTTGTTGAGGGCAATCACCAGCGATCGCCCTGCCTCGATGACATAACCGAGCAAATGCAAATCCTGCTCAACAATACCGTCACGGGCATCGACGACCAGAATAACGACGTGCGCATCCTGTATCGCCTGCAGTGATTTCACCACAGAGAATTTTTCTACTGTTTCCTTGGTCTTGCCACGGCGGCGAATACCGGCAGTGTCGATCAGCGTGTAGCGTTGCCCGCGCCGCTCGAAGGGAATGTAAATGCTGTCGCGAGTGGTGCCCGGCATATCGAAGACGACAACACGATCCTCACCCAGCATTCGATTTACCAGCGTCGACTTGCCTACATTGGGTCGTCCGGCAATGGCGATCTTGATGCCGGCTTCCTGCAGCTCGGCATCAGCTTCCGGCGCACCATCAAAGTCTGCTAACACAGCACTCAGCAGTGAGGGCACACCCCTGCCCTGTGAGGCAGTGATGGGAAACAGCGGGGAAATTCCCAAAGCGGCGAATTCAGCACAGGCCTGATCCGGATCCATGCCGTCGACCTTGTTCACCACCAGATGGAATTGTTTGTTGTTACGACGCAGGTAATTGAGGATCTTGTCATCATCCGGAGTCAGGCCATCACGCGCATCAACCAGAAACAAACAAATATCCGCTTCATCAATGGCCAACAGCGACTGTGCTGCCATTTCCGAATCGATACCTTCTTCATAGCCGGTGATACCCCCGGTATCGATGGCGATAAATTTCTTGTCGTCGACTTCGCCTTCTCCATAACGGCGGTCCCGGGTTAGTCCGGGCATGTTAGCCACCAGCGCATCACGACTGCGGGTCAGCCGGTTGAATAAGGTGGATTTACCGACGTTGGGACGTCCAACGAGCGCGATAACGGGCCGCATGGTCTTTGCCTGTGTAATGTTGTCAGGGTTGGTGACGGAGTGTCAGGATTCTTGCTGTAAACTTAGCGCAACCAGTCTGCCGCTGTTGCCAAAGACATAGAGCATGCCGGCACGAGCCACCATCGGGGCACGCACGCCGTCGTTGTCGACCCGGGTGCGACCGACGATACGGCCATCGATTTGCGACAGCAAATGCACATAGCCTTCAAAGTCAGCCACGGCGATGTAGTTACTAATGGCAGTAGGTGCTGTGATATCACGGTAGGACAGGTCGCTGCTTTCCCAGGCCACGTCTTCGCTATTATCGCGCACTGCGACGATGTGGCTGTCATCGCTGCTGTAATAGAGATTACCGAAACCACGTGCCAGGCCATGATAGCTCGATGCTTCCATGCCCCAGACAATGCGACCGCTCATAATATCCAACGCCATCAGGTTGCCCTGATAACTGGAAGCGAGAATTCTGTTACCGTCGAGGAGCAGTTGACCATCCACGTCAATTACGCGCTCAATATCATAGCGCCCCTCGGGAATGGCGATACGCTCTTCCCAGCGCCAGACACCATCTTCAGCCGCAACCGACACCATGGTACCGTTGCTGAAACCGGCAATGACAGTGCCTACCGACGTGATCACCGGGCGATTGGTGCCGCGCAGTGTCAGGGCTGGCTGTGTTGTTTCATAAATCCAGCGTTGCTCACCGCTATCAAATTCGAGTGCCACCAGCTTGTCATCCACTGTTTGTGCAACAACGATGTCACCGTTGGTTTGCGGCGCCGACAACACTTCACTCGAAACGGGCTGGCGCCAGCGCACGGAGCCGGAACTCTGATCCAGTACAACCACTTCGGCCTCTTCAGTGCCGATCATGACGATGCCGTTACGCGCGCCCACACCGCCGGTGATGGTGCCTTCGATTCTTGTCCGCCAGCGAATATCGCCATTGCTGACATTGACGGCGACAACATTGCCATTAACGCTGGCGGCGTAAATGGTTTCGCCATCCAGCACCGGTGTCAGCTTGTTGTAATCATCTCCCTGACCATTACCGACATTCACACTCCATTCCCGGCGCATGTTTACCTGACGGGCAATTTCCTGTAATTCAGCCGGCGGGTTGACCTCGTCGTCAGCAAACCAGTTGAGTGGATTGAGATTGGCGCAGGCGGACAGCGTCAGCGCCAGCAGCACCGCCATTGCAGCACTGCGCAACGAGTGCTGAAGAGGAAATTGTGAATTCGTCTCAGACATGACTGGCAACTAGCTTTCATCCGCCAGCGAGTTCATTTTCATCTGCAACCAGGAACTGGTAGACCCGGCCTGCTGCGCAGCCGTGTAAGCTTCACGCGCATCGACTACGCGATCCATGGCGACATAAATATCACCGCGCAATTCGGCGTAAGAGGCTTCAAACGATTGTGGATCAACACTGTTGACCAACTGCAATGCTGACTCGGCTTCGCCACGGGCCAGCAAGACACGGCCGAGACGCAGGTTGGCAGTCAGGCGCAAGGCTTCATCAGGTTGTGTAAACAAGCCGCTACGCGGATTATCCAGTACCCAGCGCAGGGTTTCCTCCGCTGCTCCCAATTCGTCCAGCATGACATATTGCTGTGCCGCATACAGCGCTGCGAAGCGTGCATAATCTGTTTCTGTGTAGTCGCTGCGCAACTGTGCCGCCAGATCAATGATGGTCTGACTGTCCTGCTCGCTGACGCTGCTGCCAGGATCAGTCAGGGCCAGATTGAGAATCTGCTCGTACAGATCCGAGGCTGCTGATACTGTCGCTGTTTGTGAATTCTGCCAGTAAAACCAGCTGCCATAGCCAGCCACCACCACCGCGATCATGATGATCAGACGTTGCCCATTGGCTTTCCACCAGGCTTTTAACCGTTCAATGGTTTCTTCTTCTTCCGCGTGTAATGCCACGGATGCTCTCCTAAAACTCTACTTGTGAATTGCACTAGTATAAAAGACCGCAATGATACCCGTTTGTTCAATCACAGGCATCTGAATTGCGGCCTTATACCCTGAATATTAAAGAAATTCCGCGATTTGAGTGGTCAGCTGGTCGATTGCCACTGTCACTGACTCGTCACTGTCGCCAAGACGACGAATTTTCACATCCTTGATGTCGGCGCCACCCTCGGCACCAGCTTCCAGCACCACGGCGACACGCGCCCCGCTGTTAAAGGCCTTCTTGATCTGGCTATTGTATTTGCCGCCGCCACAATGACTGATAGTGCCCATCTCCGGGAAGGCAGCGCGCAACTCCGCGGCCACTTGCAGGGCCTTGGCCGGCGCCACATCACCCACAGAAAGCACATAAATATCAATCGGTTGCAGAGCTTCGGCAGGCACTTTTTCGAGCGCGTCCAGCATCAGCACCAGACGCTCGACGCCAATGGCAAAACCGGCAGCCAGCGTTGCCTTGCCACCCAGTTGCCCTACCAGACCGTCGTAACGACCACCGCCACAGACTGCGCCCTGGGCGCCCAGTGTGTCGGTAGTCCACTCGTAGACACAGTTGTTGTAATAATCCAGCCCACGTACCAGGCGGGGATTTTCCGTATAGGCAATGCCGAGGTCGTCCAGCAAAGACTGCAGCGCCTGATAGTGCTCGATACTTTCGGCACTTACGAAATCTGCCAGAGCCGGCGCACCCTCCAAAGCTTCTTGCACCTGAGGGTTTTTGCTGTCCAGCACGCGCATGGGGTTGCTGACCATGCGCTTGCGCGCATCCTCGTCCAGTTGTTCCTGACGGCTCTGCAGAAATCCTGTCAGTTCGGCGCCATAAGTCTTGCGGTCAGCCGCACTGCCAATATTGTTGATCTCCAGCGTCAGGTACTCACTGATCGCCAAAGCACGCCAGAGCTCCGCAGCCAACTGCAACAGCTCGGCGTCGATATCAGGACCAGCCATGCCGAAGGCTTCCACGCCAAATTGATGAAACTGGCGATAGCGGCCCTTTTGTGGTCGCTCGTGACGAAACATCGGGCCGGCGTACCACAGTCGCTGTTGCTGGTTATAAAGCAATCCGTGCTGATCAGCCGCGCGCACACAACCCGCAGTGCCTTCCGGACGCATGCTCAGATTATCGCCATTGCGGTCATCAAAGCTGTACATCTCTTTTTCGACGATGTCAGTGACTTCGCCGATTGAGCGTTTGAACAACTGGGTTTGTTCCAGAATCGGGAAGCGGATTTCCTGATAACCAAAGCGCTGCACGACCCGTTGAAAGGTGTCTTCCAGATATTGCCAGGTCAGGGATTGTCCGGGGAGAATATCATTCATTCCCCTGATTGCTTGTAGTTTAGCCATAATTCAATGCGTGGTGGGATGTGCCTGGCACAGTGCCTAATCCGAGGCGATAAGATCCTTTTCCGCTGCTTTGCGGGCAGCGACTCGTTGACGAATCATGGCTTCCAGCTCGTCCACCAGATTCTCGTTTTGTACTTTATGGTCTGGAACGCCTTCAATGTAGGCCAGGTTGCTCGGCGAGGCGCCAGTCAATCCGATCTCCGCCACTTTGGCTTCGCCCGGTCCGTTGACAATACAACCGATCACGGCAACATCAATAGGAGTAGTGATATCCTCGAGCCGCGATTCCAGTTCATTGACAACACTGATGACATCGAAGTTTTGTCGCGAACAACTCGGGCAGGCGACGAGATTGACTCCCTTGTGTCGCAGGCCAAGACTCTTGAGAATATCGAAGCCGACCTTCACCTCTTCGACCGGATCAGCGGCCAGAGAAATGCGAATGGTATCGCCGATGCCATCCATCAATAACGCACCCAGACCAATCGCTGACTTCACCGTGCCGGATCGCAATCCGCCAGCCTCGGTGATGCCCAAATGAAACGGCTGATCAATCTGTGTAGCTAACGCTCGGTATGCCTGCAAGGTCATAAAAATCTCGGACGCTTTCAGGCTGATTTTGAAATCATGGAAATTGAGTTTGTCGAGAATGTCGATCTGGGTAAGTGCAGACTCCACCATGGCCTCGGCATTGGGCTCGGCATACTTGCGCAGCAGAGTCTTGCCCAGTGATCCGGCGTTAACACCGATACGCAAGGGAATGCCCTTGTCACGAGCACTGTCGATTACCTGGCGAATACGGCCTTCAGAGCCAATGTTGCCAGGATTGATACGCAGACAGTCAACGCCGTTTTCCAGAACTTGCAAGGCAATACGGTAGTCGAAATGGATATCGGCCACCAGCGGCACTTCCACCTGACTGCGAATCTGCTTGAAAGCGGCGGCCGCATCCATTGTCGGCACCGACACACGCACAATATCCACGCCCGCCACCTGCAGGCGCTTGATTTGTTCGAGTGTCGCCGTTACATCGGTCGTCTCGGTGTTGGTCATGCTCTGCACTGTGATTGGCGCATCGCCACCGACAGGCACATTGCCGACCATTATCTGCCGCGTCTTGCGGCGTTTGATGGGTGATTCAGTACGCATGTAATTACAAACCTACGGTCAGTCGCGCCGAGTTATCGATACGAATGTCATCGCTTACGTCGACTTCGCTGCCGTTAAAAATCAATTCTGTCAGCGGGGCATCGCCCAGCAGCACATTAAAGGGACCCTGGCCGGTGATTACCAAAACATCACCGGCAGCGCGCAGATCGCGGTAGATATTTTGCTCAGTGCCGTCATTAACTTCTACCCAGCTCTCACCACTAAAGCGTATACGCAGTACGTCGCTACCCTCCGCATCCACTGCGATCATCCGGTCGCCATTAGGCAATTGCGAGACATTGATAGCAGGGCCATCGCCCTCATCTACCACCGCGGGCACCTCCGCCGACAGGGTCTCCAGCGATGCCTCTTCACTTGTTGAACTTTCTTCCGGCTCTGCGGCCACAGCCGCCGTGGTAATTGATGTTTCTTCCGTTTCAATCACTGCTGTGTTGAGCGCCACAACGTCTACGACCTCGCTGTCTTCGGCGCTGGTACGCATGGCATCGCTAGTCGTATCCGGCATCGCTTCCTGGATGATCGGCTCCGCTTGCGACTGGCTCGTCACAGTGAGCGGAGCAGGTCGCAAAGTAGCGCTCTGACTTTCCCGCACTGGCGTCGGTTCCGGAGCCGCGGCTTGCGGCTGGGAGTTCTCACCCCACACCGAGCTATATAGCCACAGAGCTATTGAACCGGCGACAAAAATAGCAATCGAGGCAAACACCCAGGGCTTGTTTCGGTCTTGCATACGCTGCACGCCAGACACTGGCATTGGTCTGGCCTGCACCGGACTGACGGTAGCGGTAATTTGCTCAAAACGAGCCAATAATTCTTCGCGCTCGACACCAACAAGGTCGGCGTAACTCTTCAGGTAACCACGAGCAAATACCACTCCAGGGAGCTTTTCAAACTGATCGTTCTCCAGTGCTTTGACATAGTGAACGGTGATATGAAGTCTGTCGGCAACCGCTTTCTCACTCAGCCCCTTGGCCTCGCGCGCGACACGCAGCATCTCCCCAGCGGAATGCGCTGAGCGATCCTCTGTTGCGGCCGCCGCGTCCGGATTGTGCAAATCTTCAGTTGGCATTACTTAGTTGCTGATAAATTACATACTCAGGAGATTCCTGATACAACGTGGTTAAAATTAATGCAAATTCGTCCACCAGTTCCTGGTTGCGAAAATGCGTCCCCAGCTGAATCCCCGTGAGCAAAGCCCGGGGAGTATGGGGAATATTATAAAAGTTTACGGTCGTCATGTACTGCTGAAAACGCTGCATGGCAAGATCCCACTGATCATCACTCATGCGCAGGATCGCCAGTTCAAGAGACGAAATGTAGAGATTGGCATTGAGTTGCAGTGCCCTGCCAAACGCCTGTATCGCCTCGGCATCGCGATTGATCCGCAATGCGGCGCGCCCCAGGTTCTCAAAGGCAATAGCCCGGCCCGGGTAGTTGGTGTCCTGGGTAACGCGCTGCAGTTGCTCATAAGCATCCTGATAACGATTCAGGCTAAACAGCAGCACTGCGTAGTTGTTGCGCGCACGGGAATAATCGCGATCAAGGGCAATGGCGCGCTGGAAGTTTTCTTCCGCCAGATCGAGATCCCCCTCGCTCTGGAACACTAATGCCAGAATGTTATAAATCGACGCATGCCGATCGCTGATCTGTCGTGCATTATTAATGTGACGTCTGGCTCCCGCCATATCGCCAGCATCGTAGTAGGCTATCGCCAGTTGCACATAGTCTTCGACCGCCTGCTCTTCCGAAGCTTCGACATTGAAACCGCCGGTAGTCGTAGTGACACAGGAATTCAGAGACAGCACCGCCAGCGCCAGAAGCGACGTGGTGATAAGTCGAAATGTCCGTGTCCCTGCTTTCATACTAATGCTACCAACATGGATGCTTTGTTCTATATGCTGTCGGCCGCTACGGCCAAATTATCAGCTTTGGTGAAGGCTTTTTCCGCCGCCTGCATGGCTTTCTGGCGATAGCGTCCACTACGACGGGTGTTATCCTGAACTGCACCAACCAGCTGTCCGCAGGCAGCGCCAATATCATCGGCACGCGTCGTACGTACAGTCACGGTGTAATCTGCCTCTTGCAGTATCTGGCGAAAATTGCTGATCGCCGTTTTACTGGGTCGGCGATAATCGCTCTGGTCAAACGGATTAAAGGGAATCAAATTAATCTTGCAAGGAAAGTCCCGCAGCAATACTGCCAACTCACGCGCATGTTGACGGTGATCGTTGACACCAGCGATCAGTGTGTATTCGATTACCGGTACGCGCTTGTCCGGCAGACTGGCCATGTATTCTTTTACCGCCGCAAGCAAATCAACAATCGGATAGCGTTTGTTGATCGGCATGATCTGACTGCGCAAGTCATCGTTGGGCGCGTGCAGTGAAATCGCCAGCGAGGCATCGGTGAACTCACTCAGGCGACGAATAGCCGGCACGACGCCAGATGTGCTGATGGTGACCTTGCGCTTGGAAAGCCCATAGGCACAGTCATCCATCATCAGATTGACAGCCTCCAGCACGTTATCAAAATTAAGCAGAGGCTCGCCCATGCCCATCATGACAATATTGGTAACCGGTCGTTCAATGGAGTTTGTGAAACCGCCAAGTTTGTTGTTGGCCCACCAGAGTTGACCGATGATCTCGGCCACTGCGAGATTACTGTTGAAGCCTTGCTTGCCGGTTGCGCAGAAACTGCAATCGAGCGAACAGCCGGCCTGCGAAGAAATGCAAAGCGTGCCACGCCCGGACTCGGGAATGAACACCATCTCTACCTGACTGCCACTGGCGACTTCAATCAACCACTTGTGACAGCCATCGCTGGAAGGAAAGTCCGCAACGATATCGGGCAGAGCAATGACGGTTTCCGCTTTCAGCCGCTCACGCAATGACTTGCTGATGTCAGTCATGGCATCAACATCGATCACGCCGCGCTGGTGAATCCATTTCAGTACCTGATCGGCACGAAAAGGTTTCTCCCCCAAGTCGCTAAACAGGGTGCGCAGTTTGTCCCGGCTCATGCCGGCCAAATTTGGCTTGTTGGTTTCCGTCATGCTCTACCTACCTCAAAGGCTGGATCGCTTCAGGAACAGATTTCCGCCTCGGTGAAAAAATAGCTGACTTCTCGCTCGGCGCTGGTTGCCGAATCCGAACCATGCACAGCATTGGCATCGATGGATTTGGCGAAGTCAGCACGGATCGTACCCGGCTCAGCTTCGGCCGGATTGGTGGCGCCCATCAATTTGCGGTTCAACGCAATGGCGTCTTCACCTTCCAATACCTGTACTACTACCGGACCGGAAGTCATGAATTCGATCAGATCAGGAAAAAACGGACGTTCCTTGTGCTCGGCGTAGAAACCGCCAGCAGATTCGTCGTCCAACTGCAGCATTTTCGCCGCGACGACCTTGAGTCCGGCTTTTTCAAAACGGCCGATGATTTCGCCAATGACATTCTTGGCCACGGCATCCGGCTTGATAATGGAAAGAGTACGTTCAATCGCCATCTTAACTCCCAGTATTCTGTAAACGCAAAAGAGCGCGCATTATACGTGGTAATTTGCTGGTTTTGTACGCTTTAAAGAGACAAAAAACCCTGATTTTTCAGGGTCTAATCGGCGGCTTCCTCGATCCAGGCAGCCTGAATTGCTTCGAGGATTTTCTCCCCGCTGCGGTTCGGGTCATCGGCAAAATCCTCCAGCGAGGTAATCTTGCTGTGCAGGTCCACGAAATTGATATATTGGGGGTCGATATCGGGGTATTCGTCGGTCAGTGCCATGGCAATATCGTAGACATCGGTCCATTTCATGCGTCTTTCCTCCCGATTTAGTGGTCTTCCGAGACCATATTGATGGTGTATTTGGGGATTTCAATCACCAGATCCTCGTCCGCCACCAGTGCCTGACAACTCAGACGTGACTCCGGTTCCAGTCCCCAGGCCTTGTCCAGATAGTCTTCTTCGTTTTCCGATGCCTCATCCAGCGAGTCAAAGCCTTCCCGGACGATGACATGGCAGGTGGTGCAGGCGCAGGATTTCTCACAGGCATGCTCGATGGCGATCTTGTGGCGTAGCGCGTTATTAAGGATGCTCTCCCCGCTCTCGGCCTCTATTTCTGCGCCTTCCGGGCAGATTACCTCATGGGGAAGTATGGTCAATTTCGGCATGACTGGCTTGATTCCTGGCCCGTTACTCGGACGTTGATTCCACTTTGTTGATTGATTCTCCGCGCAGGGCCTTGCTGATATGCAGGTCCATGCGGCGGGCGGCAAATTCGCCGCTGAGGCGATTCAGCGCCTCACTTTGTTCGTGCAACTGCTTGCTGTCCGCCTCGGCGATGGCCTGCTCCAGCGCCGCCACGGCATTGTCGATACGCTCGCCCTCGGCTGCACTGAGCAAATCACCATCGGCGGCGCGCGCCGCCCTGATGGCATCTATCAGTTGCATGGCTTCCACCTGCGCTTCCTTGAGGGCCCGAATTTCCATGTCTTCGCGGGCATGTTCCTGTGACGCCTGCAGCATGTCTTCGATCTGCCCGGAATCCAGCCCGTAGCTGGGCTTCACCTGAATCTCGGCACGGGTGCCGGTGCTCAACTCCTCAGCCATGACGCTCAGTAGCCCGTCGGCATCTACTTGAAAGGTGACGCGGACCTTGGCCGCACCTGCCACCATCGGCGGTATGCCGCGCAGCTCGAAGCGTGCCAGTGAGCGGCAATCCGCCACCAGTTCACGCTCACCCTGCACCACGTGCAGGGACATAGCCGTCTGGCCGTCCTTGAAGGTAGTGAATTCCTGTGCCCTGGCGACCGGAATCGTGGTATTGCGAGGAATGATTTTCTCGACCAGCTCGCCCATGGTCTCCAGCCCCAGCGACAGGGGGTTAACGTCCAACAGGAGGAAACTGTCTGGCGATTTGTTGCCAATGAGCACATCGGCCTGAATGCCGGCGCCGATCGCAACGACCTTGTCCGGGTCGATATTGGTCAGAGGCTGCTTGCCAAAGAATTCGGCCACTGCTTCACGAATTACCGGCATCCGGGTGGAGCCGCCGACCATCACGACATTATCCACATCATCGATAGTCATGTCGGCATCACGCAAAACGCGACGACAGGTAGTAATAGTGCGAGTGACCAGCGGCTTGCACAAGTCAGCAAACTGCGCACGACTCAGCGATCCCTGCCAATCGGCGACAGCGGCACTGGCGCTTTCTTGCTCGCTGAGAGTGTGCTTGATTGCTGTGGCCTGTCGGTTCAATTGTGCCCGTTGCGCCCGGGCTTCCTGCTCGGACAGGCCGGATTCGGTAATCATCCAGTCCATCAGTAGCTGATCAAAATCATCGCCACCGAGATGCGTGTCGCCGCCAGTGGCCAGCACTTCGAAAACGCCCTTTTGCAGGCTCAACAGTGACACATCGAAAGTGCCACCCCCCAGATCAAAAACAATCACATTGCCCTGATCCTGACTGTCGAGCCCGTAGGCAACAGCAGCGGCTGTCGGTTCATTCAGCAAGCGCAGGACATTGAGGCCGGCGAGGCGTGCGGCGTCTTTGGTTTGCTGGCGTTGTGCGTCATTGAAATAGGCAGGCACCGTGATCACTGCACCTTCCAGCTCACCTTTCAGTGCTGCCTCGCCGCGGGCGGCGAGCGCCGCCAGGATATCGGCTGACACCTGTACCGGATCCTTGCTGCCACTGCGAGTAACAATGGCCGGCGACTGGTCACCGCGCTCACCGTCAAAATTGTAATGGCGATACTGCGGTGATGACCGCAACTCGTCGACGCTGCGGCCGAGCAAGCGTTTCACCGACACGACCGTATTGGCAGGATCACTCAGAGCAAATTCCCGCGCCTCGTCGCCGACGACAACGGCATCCCCGGCACCGTAATGGACGATGGACGGCAACAAATAACTGCCATCTTCCGCCGGCAAGATTTCCACTTTGCCAGCACAGGGCGCCGCGACCAGAGAATTCGTCGTTCCCAGGTCGATACCAACCGCCAGCCGGTGCACCGGCTTGCTGGGTTTGCCACCTGGTTCTGATATTTGTAGTAAAGCCATAAAAACTAGTATCCGAGACGCTGTTCTTCGCCGCTGTTGATTTCTTTTAGCAGCTTGTCGAGAAACTGCATCTCATGAAAAAACCGCTTGGCAGCAGGCAAGTCTGAAGCAGTCAGCGCACTGGCAAACTGCTCCTGCCGCCTGGTAATTTTACCCTGCGTTTCTTTCTTCAGTTGTGCCAATTCATCCAGCGCCGATTCGTCTTCCGGCAGCCCTTCGAGACTTTCCCGCAGCTGCATCTGTTCCATGAGCAAGTCCATACCCAGGTCAGACTGACTCACCTGTTCGGTATCGAGATCGTGCAATGTCAGTAAATAACCGGCCCGCCGCAATGGCGACTTCAAAGTGCCATAGGCCTCGTTGATCAGCGAGGTTAACTGCACAGCGCGTAATTTTTCTTGCTCGCTCACTACACCCTGGCGATCAGGATGGGTCTCGTTCTGCAACTCACGATATCTGGCCGCCAGCGCCTCCAGATCAACCTCATAGGTCTGCGGTATAGCGAAGAGCTCGAAGTAATTGTCGGTTGAATACTGCACAGGAGATGTCAGATCAGTGTGGTAACGTCCCTGAACCAGCCGAGTCTGCTGATCGGCATGGTTCTGCCTGTTACACGAATATCATGTTCCATTGTCGGGGTTGAGTTGGTCGGGGTTAATTTGGCGTCTGCCATATTATTCTTGTTATAGCTTACGCGGCGCGCTGTCGCAGATGACCAGACTATCTCGCATCGATCTGGCTCGCATCGATCTGACTCGCATCGATCTGACTCGCATCGATCTGGCAGCGGGCTCTCCCGGTTAGTGTCAGGAAGCGCCAGGCAGCGCGTTAGCAGGACACTCAGACGCTGAAACTTTCGCCGCAGCCGCACTCACCCTTGGCATTGGGATTCTTGAACTCAAAACCCTCGTTGACGCCGTGCTTGACGAAGTCCATCTCGGTACCGTCAATGTAGACCAGCGATTTGGGATCGACGATGATTTTCACACCCTGATCCTCAAACACCTGATCACCGACTTCCAGTTTGTCGGCAAACTCCAGCACGTAGGCCATACCGGAACATCCGGTAGTGGTCACGCCCACCCGAATACCCAGTCCGCGGCCTCGACTCGCCAGTTGTTGCGCGACATGTTTGGCCGCAGTTTCTGTGATGGAGATAGTCATAATGCTAACCGTTCAATCTTCCTGCTGTTACTCGGCTGCTTCCGATTCGCTTGGTTCGCCGCGCTTTTTCTTGACGTCGGCTATCGCCGCTTTAATGGCATCTTCAGCCAATACCGAGCAGTGAATCTTCACCGGCGGCAGACCCAGCTCATCAGCGATATCCTTGTTCTTGATCGCCGTGGCTTCATCCAGTGAACGCCCTTTCACCCACTCGGTGAGGAGTGAACTGGAGGCGATAGCTGAACCGCAACCGTAGGTTTTGAATTTGGCATCTTCGATGACGCCCTGATCATTGACTTTGATCTGCAGACGCATGACGTCACCACAAGCAGGTGCGCCGACCATGCCCGTACCCACATTCACGTCTTTGTCGTCCATCTTGCCGACGTTGCGCGGGTTCTCATAGTGATCTATTACTTTGTCTGAATAAGCCATGTTTACCTCTTCTGCCTAGTGGGCAGCCCATTGAACTTGATTTAAATCGACACCGTCCTTGTACATATCCCAAAGCGGCGACAGCTCGCGCAGTTTCGCAACGGCTTCGTGAATTTTTTCAATTGCGTAGTCGATCTCTTCTTCCTTGGTGAAGCGACCGATGGTGATACGCAATGAGCTGTGTGCCAGTTCGTCGTTAAGACCCAGAGCACGCAGTACATACGAAGGCTCGAGACTGGCCGATGTGCAGGCGGAACCGGACGAAATTGCCAGGTCACGCAGTGCCATCATTAAAGACTCGCCTTCGACGAAATTGAAACTGATATTCAGGTTCCCCGCCACCCGGTGATCCAGATCACCATTGACGTAAACCTCTTCGATATCCTTCAGGCCTTCCAGCAATCGATTACGCAGTGCCAGAACACGCGCATTCTCGTCATGCATCTCTTCGCGAGCAATGCGATAAGCCTCACCCATGCCAACAATCTGATGCGTAGCCAGCGTACCGGAACGCATACCACGCTCATGGCCGCCACCGTGCATCTGTGGCTCAAGGCGTACCCGCGGTTTGCGACGCACATACAATGCGCCAATTCCTTTCGGGCCATAGATCTTGTGTGCCGTCAGCGACATCAGATCGACCGGCATGGTCTCCATATCAATATCAATTTTGCCAGTACTTTGCGCCGCATCAACATGGAAGATCACTTTGCGCTCGCGCGTGACCTTGCCGATTGCTTCGATATCGTTGATCACACCGATTTCGTTATTCACGTGCATCAACGATACCAGAATGGTGTCTTCACGAATCGCCTCGGCGACCGCTTCGGGAGAAATGATACCGTTCTTGTCCGGATCCAGATACGTCACCTCGAAACCTTCGCGCTCCAGCTGACGACAGCTATCCAGCACCGCCTTGTGTTCGATTTTGGAAGTGATGATGTGCTGGCCTTTCTTGCGGTAGAAATGAGCCGCTCCTTTGATGGCCAGGTTATCGGCCTCGGTGGCACCGGAAGTCCAGACGATCTCGCGCGGGTCGCAATTGAGCAGGTCGGCGACGTTCTTGCGCGCTGTCTCCACCGCTTCCTCTGCTTTCCAGCCGAACATGTGCGAGCGTGACGCCGGATTGCCGAAATTGGCCTCCAGAGTCAGACACTCCGCCATTTTCTCTGCGACTCGCGGATCGACCGGCGTCGTGGCTGAATAATCGAGATAAATTGGAAATTGCATAATTGGGCTCCGCCTGGGTGCGCTGCTTCACGGACTCGTAATGGGCATTCGTAAAGGGTTTAGGTCAGCATGGTTTTCGCTGACGATTAAATGTTTGCGATCCTGTTTCTCGGCAATTTGCTTTACTTCGCTCTTGGCGACCATATCTGCCAGCGAGATACCCTCGAGGAAGTTATGAATCTGGTCGCTCAGGTCTTGCCACAAGTAGTGGGTCAGGCAAATCTCGCCGCCCTGACAATCGCCTTTACCACGACATTTGGTGGTATCCAGTGACTCGTTGACGGCATCGATGATCTCGGCAATGTAGATAGTGCGCGCATCGCGCTGCAACTCATAACCACCCCCGGGACCACGGACACTGCTGACCAGAGCACTCTTGCGCAATTTCGCAAAAAGTTGCTCAAGGTAGGACAGGGAAATCGCTTGTCGGGACGAAATATCTGCCAGCGAGATGGGGCCCTGATTCTTGTGCAGAGCCAGGTCCAGCATCGCCGTTACGGCGTAACGTCCTTTTGTAGTCAAGCGCATAGCATGCCGCCACAAGTGCAAATTTGTAGGGCGAATTATCGAATACCTAAGTAATTTAGTCAAGTATTGACAGACAGCGCCAGACGGGCTGACCGCCAATATTGACGGGCTATTGGCGCTCGTAGATTAACGTCGAGGGCGCCTTGCCAAATTCGGGGTCGAGCTGCATGCCATTGTGCCGCAGGATCACCGCCAGCAAGGCCAGATGATGGGTGGTGTGGGTAATCAGGGCCATGAACTCACGTTCGACAGAGCTGGCGATGCGCACTGCTGGTGCTGTACTGTGCACACTCTCAACAACAGCCACGCTCCGGGTACCGATTTCCCGGCTCGACAACGCCTGCACACGCCGCACAATGGTGGTCAGGGCGAAGCGTGCCGCTTCCAGGTTGCTTTCCACGGCAGCATCGCGGCGCCGGTCATCGTAGTTGATGCAGCCAGCAGGCAAGCCACTCAGCACGCTGTGAAAACGATCAAGGATATGGCGAAAATGCGCCCCAATCGAAGATTGGCTTGGCGATTGCGCCGTGTATTGGCTGGCATCTACCTCAGCCAGCACCCGGGCACACTGCTCCAGACACTGCAGACACCCGGCGAGCAGTGACTCCCCTTGCACAAGCTCATTCTCCGAAGCCGGGCTCACTGATTCTCTTTGCTTCATTATTCTCTCTGCGCGCTGCACTTGGTGCATTCTCTTTTGGGCTGGCCAGAGCAATACAGGCGTCTGTCCCTGAATATCACATTAGACCGTGACGAAACAGGAAACTTGCACGCGATGGCGCTTTTTCTTTATAACTACGAACTTCACCCTGCACTGAGTTAAATCCTGCCTTGCAAATCGACCTGCATTGTCACAGCCATTTTTCTGATGGCAAACACCCGCCCCGGATGCTGATCGAGCGCGCAGCCGAAGTCGGCCTGACGCATCTGGCCATTACCGACCATGATTTCGTGCATGACCCGGCCAGCCTGCCAACGGCTGACACTGTGACTCTCATCCCGGGCGTCGAGATCTCCTGCCAGTGGGATAGTCGCGAGATCCACATAGTCGGTCTGGGCATCGATGCTGGCGATCAGGCACTCAACGCACTGCTGGCGCGACAACAACAGTCGCGGCGGGAGCGGCTGACCGCGATGGCAGAAAAATTGGACAAGGCCGGTATCCACGGGCTAACTGAATTCATGACTACCCAGCCCTGCCAGGCAGTAACCCGCTCACACGTGGCCGACTTTCTGGTACAGCAAGGCCATTGCAAGTCACTGCAAAAAGCTTTCAAGAAGTTCCTCGGCAAGCGCGGCAGAGCTTATGTACCTGCACAGTGGCACAGCCTGAAAGAAGTGGTGACTGCCATTTCTGGCGCTCGCGGCCTGGCCGTATTGGCGCACCCTGGCAGGTATCCGCTGTCCAAGAGCAAACTGAATTCATTGGTTGAAGATTTTAAACAGGCCGGTGGCGCCGCACTGGAGACCAATTACGGCAATGTCGATCCCTTGGTCTTGAAACGATTACAGGAGTTGGCCTCGGCTCACAATCTGTATTTATCACAGGGCTCAGACTTTCATGACAGCGCAGCGCACTGGACCGACCTGGGCAAGTTCCCGGCTTTGGGAAGCGAGGCAAAAAAAAATGCCATCTGGCATCATCCCGGATGGCATTTCTCATGATTGCTTTTGCCGGGCAGTTCAGTGACAAGAACCTGCCCCGCAGCGACTGGTTACTTTTTGCGACGAATGCGAGACACCGCATCGCGGAAAATATCCAGCAAGGTTTCGTGCTTATAGTCGGTGAATT
>CAZQFA010000001.1:195826-200048 GCA_964592245.1 uncultured Pseudohongiella sp.
GACACCGCATCGCGGAAAATATCCAGCAAGGTTTCGTGCTTATAGTCGGTGAATTCACCGGCATCCATAAACATACCGTGTTCTTCACACGCCTCGTATTCCAGGTGACGTTGCTTGGGATCATTGATCTTCGTCATCGCCTTGCCACAGCGTGGACATTGAATGTCGCGCACCGTGTTGTATGTTTTGCCAACTCCCGGATCGCCGCTGTCGGCAAAATCCGCCATCCAGTCACCTTTGAGTTGTTCAGCTTCCCCGTTGTCAAACCATAGGCCATGACAACTATTACAACGATCAATTTCTACCTTGCCGTGCAGCGTCTCGATATTGAGAATCTGCATTTCTGAATTGCACTTCGGACAGTCCATCTTGGTCTCCTCGGATACGGCTTTTTCTTATTCGGGACTCAGGTTTTGCCGTGATCTGTTGCTTACAATTTAATCAGTATGCCAATGCTGAATAAGAGATGTGACTCATTCAGCCGATTTCTTCATACCGGCAGTGCTGACAACAGCGGGGTATAGAGGTCCCAGGAACGCTGGCATTTTATCGGAATAAGCCCCGCAAGACCAAGCCCCAAATACCATTCCGATGTACAAATCCACTTTATTAAGTCCGTATTCACTTTTTCCCGCCTAGACTCAGGGCAAATAAGCACTTTTAGTGCGAGCAATCAAAGCAACATCAGTGCATGCACCGGAATATTGCCCAGAGTGAGTGCGCAGGAGGAAGACCATGCGAACATCCAGAATCTGTCTGTTAGTGATCTGCAGTTTGTTTACGTCACTTGGCCAGGCCCAGGGAGGCGCGGACAATGTCAGTAGTGCCTGTGCGACGCTGGAGTTTATGGCCAAGATGGTCACACTCAATCGCTTGCTGCCATCCGACTATGATGATCTTTCTGAACTCGAGTTTATGGAGCAGCAACTGCAGCAAATGAACTCGCTGGTCTGCCAGCCAGTGATTCTCACAGGGTTTACTCGCGGCAACAGTGTCTACACAAATGGCAATCGAGTCTCCTTCGACCTGTACTATGACAGCTGGCACTTCGCCAATGGTCAGGAATTTCTGTCGCGGCCGGGTCAGGACACAGTAATATACTACCCCAATGGTCAGCCAATGGCGCGACACTGGATGCATGGTGATCAGGCACTGTATTGGCCTAACGGCAATCTGGCGACGCATGCGTTTCGGGCTTTTGATGTTACCTGGTACTACCCCGACGGCCATAACATCATAACCTATCAGGCAGGCCATTCTGGCGGCAGATGGTTTTATCCATTCCCGCGATTTGACGGCCGCATCGGCCAGGAAGAAATTTCCAAAGACTGGGGTGAAGAGGACGAAGATTTTACGTTTCTGAATTTCCGCAGCGATGGCAGCTTCTTTACATCACGGGAACGTATTCGGCGAAAGCTGGTGTTCGATGATTACACCTTGCTGGATGTGCCAGGTGTCTTGTTACTGATCACCCGGTTATATCAGCGGCACGATAACGCCAAGTATTTCACGCCGGCGGACATCAATATCACGGGCGCACCGTTCTGACTCGCTCTGGTAGTCATCAACAATCAGTAACTGTAGGCGGTGCTGCGTTCGCGCAGCGCCGCCACGTCAATGCCGCCACGCTGACAGGCTCTCAGATCGGCAAGAGAGAAAACGTGTACTTTGTCTGTGCGGCGATTGTCAGCAGCATCCTCACCAAGACCGCTGAGAATAACAGAAATATTCTCGCTCTCAGGCAGGTCACGCAAACTGGCGCCGAAGTCACACATCGTCGTGTACAGCTGCTCTTCGAACGCCAGAAACTCTTGCTGCCAATCCTGCTCATGTCGCACCGCCGCCTGCTCGATTTGTGCGTTCAATTGAGTCGCCATTTCCTCGGCTTCTTCACGCAGCGGTTGCAACTGCGCCAACAAGTTATCCAGACGTTCCGACAGGGTTTGTTGTTGCGATTCACTGGCTGCCTCGGTGCTGGCGGCTAGCACCTGATCCTGTAATGTGCGCAAGTCATTTTGCCGCTGCGCAACCCGCTCGCGCAGGTCGTCCAGGGCGCCTTGTGCCGATTGATAAGCAGGCCCTTCCAATTCACCCAGGGAACGCAGTGAACGGGCGGCATTGCCTGCTTGCTGCAGTGCCGAATCAACCGCCAGTGAAAAATCAATACTGGCAATCCTGTCCATCATGTCGTTGTAGAAACTGTCTGCCTGCGACGAATTGGCAGCAGCAAGATCAGCTTCGGGAGCAGTAAAGGTGGTTTGCTGACGCATGGCTTCAAACGGGTTGTTACGTGCCGCCAGCGATTGCATTGCCGAATTCAGGGACGCCAGACTCAAGCGGTTACGCTGGTTGGCCAGAGGTGTGCGCACTTCGATAACGACACCCTGCCCTTGCAAATAGGTACTCTCGGTGCCGCCAACAGCCATACCAAACAGGCCTGTGGACTGATTGAGTCCCAGCGCCTCTTCCAGCACGCTGGTAAAGGCATCGATATTCTGGCGCAAGCTGCGCAGATCTTCGCTGTCCGCTGGCGTTTGCGCGGTTGCCACAGCCGCTACGCTCAATGCCAAACTGACCAGCATGGCTGTTACTGCTTTATTCATACTGCTACCTACCTGACGTTACCGTCATAGCTGACATATTGCGCCAGTTGTTGCAGCGACTGAATCGTTTGATAGTCACTGTCGACCAGTTGCTGGTAGCCGGCTCGCATATCCTGCAGATCCTGCAGCCGTTGCTGCTCGAAGATCGTGTAAATGCGCTCCAGGTTTTCCGCAGTTGTTTGCTGCGTTTGCTCCATTACCGCCTGTAACAGCTGAACATTATTGCTGTCCTGACGGGCCTCAATGCGTGCCAGCGTAGCCTGCATCTGTGCCTGCTGTTCGCTGGCAAAAGCCGCCAATTGCGCATCCACTATTGCAGCGCTGGCATCCCCCGCACCAAAGCTGATGGAGAAACCCTGCTCGTTACTGACGATGCTGGTATTGAGGAGCAAGATACACAGCATGGCGAATGATGCAGCGGTGGGAAACCATTGCCAGCGCCCCCAGAAGGACTGCGTCGCTTGCGGTTGTTGATGTTCGCGTCGAAACAGCTCCATGCCACGGTCCCAATGCGGGACACGTTCATCTTGCCAGTTGTGTAATTGACTGCGCGTCATTAGCAGTGTCTCCAATTCTGCACTGCAATCTGCACACTGTTGCAAGTGCCGTTGCATCTCGTCATTGGCGAATGGCGCCAGGTCATCAGCAAAATATTCCTGCATCAGGTGTTGTGTCTTAGGACAGGACATCAGCTTCCTCCGTTTCCACCTTGAGTTTCTTCAATGCGGCATAAAATCTGGTCTTGGCAGTGTTCTCGGAAATCTCCTGCATTTGCGCTATTTCCTCGAACGTCAATGATTGAAACACTTTCAATTCAACTACCAGCCGCTGATCCAGCGGCAGTGTCGCTAACAGGCGCATGATCTGTTCGTTCTGCTGCACCTGTCGCAAACGCGTATCCGGCTCATCGTCTGACGTAGCCGCATAGTCGGCATAATCATCACCTTCATCGCCTTCCGAACTGGAAGGAATCGCGAACAGCCGTTTGCGGCGATTCATGTCGACTGCCTTGTTATGGGCAATACGAAACAACCAGCTACTGAATTTGGCATCACCACGAAAACGGTGCAGGTTTCGGTAAACACCGAGAAAGACTTCCTGCATCAAATCCATGGCATCGGAGCTGTTACCGGTCAGGCGCAGTCCGTGGTTATAAATCTTGCTCTCGTAGCGTCTTACGAGCTTTTCCCAGGCGTAAGCAGACCCATTAAGTGCCGCCGCAATTAATGCTTCGTCCTCATCGATCATGCTCATGCGTTCATTTATCCTGTCAGTCATATCGGACATTGTCGGTCCGCGGATCTCCGCTTACTAGCGGGTTATCGGTCGGAGCTGACAATTGTTCACTGCTCAGGATACTGGTTTTTGCTTATTAAGTCGCAACAGGGAGGAGAATAGTTTGGCCTGACAAACAGCTTGCGGTTTGAGGCTCAGGGGGAGGATTGGCGTAGTGAGGCGTCTACCAGCGAGCCCCAGGCGCGGTTATAGGGATGCACTTTATCCGTCTCGCCAACGCTGTTGACCAACGGCTTGCCTTCATTGGCCCAGGCAAAAATGGAATGATGCAAATTGCGCACGCGGGTAAAGCCCTGCTTCTCCAGCTCCGCGGCGACAGCAGC
>CAZQFA010000001.1:200148-210103 GCA_964592245.1 uncultured Pseudohongiella sp.
GGAGCTGGCAATCATGGTCGACGTCGGCTCCAGATCCACAAACCACTCAGCGCCATCAACAGGAACAGCAGCGCCATCAGATCGACCACTATCACCCCCAATGTCCCGAAAAGCCTGCCGCTGTGCAGATCGAGCAGGAGGCGCTCCCAGCTAAGGAAGTTGCTCTGGAACTCGGTGCGGATTTGCTCCAGCAGTTCGGCATCAGGATTGCCCGGCCTGCTCCATTGCACGCCCAAGGGTGTTAAATCACTACGCGGGAAAAGCAACTCGTCGATATCCACCAGGCGCAATTCACCGGCTGATTGCACATGAATAGAACCGTCCGTTGCCACACCAATTCGCTCAATGGCACGAGGCACATTATGGTCGCTGGTCAGGATCTCGATCGTTTGTCCGCTGACGGTCATGAGCAACAGCTGATCTGTCGTCGCGACCAGATAGCCGAACTCCGTACGAATAACACCGCGCAGCACCGAGAAGCTGCCAGTCAAGCGCTGCGCACCCAGGAAGAGCTGATCATCGATCTGTAGCAGGGTCTGCGAACCGACAGAGAATGCGGCTTCGACATTCGGTGCCTCAATACCGTACCAGTCCACCAGGGCCGAAGACTGAATAAAGGAATCGTCCAGTCGCAATGCCGCGCTGTAGTGCAAGAGCAATCCAGTGACACTGAGCATGACAACAAAAAGCGCAGAGACAATTCCCATGCGGCGATGGAGTAATAACAGCAGTTGTTGTTTCATGCAGAAAATCCGGGCGGGCTCGGCGCAATTATCTGTTTGTCATGCACGCCGGCGTGGCGTGGTGCGGGGTTAGATACTATCAGAGCATGGCTTGCCAGACATGCCCGGACAACGCCGCGACTGAGAAGTTAATCGCAAGCGTAGCGTCTACAGGGAAGGAAGCAGGCAGCCTGCCGTCGCGTGACAGCCATTCCGCATGGCGAGCGCCTTGTGGGCGCAATTCTGTCACGTGACAGCAGGCCGTTACTCCTGCAGAAAGGGCGCGCGACTGCCTGCTCAGGCAGCAGCGCGTTGTTCGGTGAGTAATTGACTTGCGGCGCCCATGAAGGCATTCAGGGAGGAGGCAATAATATCCTTGCTGATCGCCACGCCGCTGTAACGACGACCGTCACACTTGATTTGAATATAAGTCACGGCTTCTGCATCGGCGCCCTGACCCAGAGCGTGTTCGCCATACTCGAGAATTTCAAAATCGACCTTGATCACTTCTTTCAGGGCTTCAACAAATGCATCGAGCACGCCGTCGCCCTGCCCGCTCACCGCCAGCTCTTTACCGAAGTAATCCAGCTTGGCGGTAAATGTTTCCCGGCCTTCGCTCTTGTTGATGGAAAAATCTTCCAGACTCAGCGCCTTGTCCGTATTCAGGTAGTGCTCATTGAACAAATTCCAGATCTGTTCCGGATGAATCTCTTGTCCCGAATCTTCGGTGTATTTTTGCACCACCCGACTGAACTCGATCTGCAACCAGCGCGGCAGTTCAAAGCCGAACTTGTTGGCAAGCACATAAGCCACGCCACCTTTACCGGACTGACTGTTAACGCGGATGACGTCCTGATAAGTACGCCCGATGTCGCGTGGATCAATCGGTAGATAGGCGATTTCCCAGGGCGCACCTTCGGTGTACATATCGAGACATTTCTTGATGGCATCCTGATGTGAACCGGAGAATGCAGTAAACACCAGATCACCGGAATAAGCCTGGCGGGGATGGACATCAATTTGCGTGCACTCGCGCACCACAGAGACGATGCGATCCATGTCGTGCAAGTCGAGTTTCGGGTCGATGCCCTGGCTGTACAGATTCATCGCCATGATAACGATGTCCATATTACCGGTGCGCTCACCATTACCCAGCAAGGTGCCTTCGACGCGCTGCGCGCCAGCCATCACTGCCAATTCGGCAGCGGCAACGGCACAGCTACGGTCATTGTGCGTGTGTAAACTGATAATTACCGCATCGCGGCGTTTGATGTTGCGACCAAACCATTCAATCTGATCGGCATAGACATTCGGCGTTGCCATCTCTACGGTCGAAGGCAGGTTGAGAATACAGGGATTCTCCGGTGTCGGCTGCCAGACATCAGTGACGGCATCACAGACTTCGACAGCGAAATCCACCTCGGTACCGGTAAAACTTTCCGGTGAATACTGGAACACCCATTCGGTCTCTGGCGCCTTGTCGGCACAGGCTTTAACACATTGGGCGCCTTTGACGGCAATATCGACAATGCCTGCCTTGTCAGTCTTGAAGACTTTCTGGCGCTGCACAACCGACGTCGAATTGTACACATGCAGGACGGCACGACGCGCACCGCGCAGGGATTCAAAGGTGCGCTCAATCAATTCCGGGCGAGCCTGGGTCAAGACCTGAATAGTGACATCATCAGGAATACGATTACCTTCGATCAGGCTGCGGACAAAATCGAAATCAGGTTGCGACGCTGCCGGAAAGCCGACTTCGATTTCCTTGAAACCCACCTCAACCAGCAACTCAAACAGTTTCTGTTTCTGTTGCACCGACATTGGCTCAATGAGCGCCTGATTGCCATCACGCAGATCCACGCTGCACCACGTCGGCGCCTCGGTGATCACCTGATCAGGCCAGGTGCGGTCTTTTAAAGCAATCGGAGGAAAAGGTTTGTACTTCCGGTGGTCAAATCGTTTGCTGGTCATGAGCGGTTGTCTGCAATAATTGATTGATTCGTTGTTCAGTGTTGTGCGCTAGTCATCGGCTGCAGAGTAGGCAACCTTTGTCTCGATCAGCTCCGGGGTGTGAAGCTTGCTGACTGGCCCGCGGTCTTGTGAACCGGGGCAGGCTCGAGGATGAGTAGAATAGGCCAGAATCAGGGGTGATTCTATGTCTTTTTTACTCCGATTTTGAATTTAATTAGCATATATCACTATTATTTACTATATTAATAGCTATTATTACCAATTATATGCAAACAAGCAGATTCTCTGCCCAGTCGATCTGTGGCACAGGTCTGCACTCGGAGGGATTCTCTGATGCAACTGGACAAGCTGGATATTCGTATTCTCGGCGAATTACAGCGCAATGGCGCGATCACCAATCTGGAGCTGGCTGACAAGGTTGGTCTCTCCCCTTCGCCTTGTGCACGACGGGTCAAACAACTGGAAGATGCCGGCATAATTCGCGGCCAGGTCACCTTGCTCAATGCCTCGAAACTGAACCTCAAACTGACCGCGCTGATCCAGATCAGCATGGATCGGCACACGCCGGACCGATTCGAACAGTTTGAAGAGAAGGTGAAGAGCTACCCGGAGGTTATCGAGTGCCTGTTGATTACGGGACAATCAGCCGACTACCAACTCAAGGTGGTAGTGCCCGACATGGAATACTATCAGCAGTTTCTGCTCAACAAGATCACCCGCATTGAAGGGGTTTCCGACGTGCATTCCAGCTTTATGCTCCGGGAAGTGCTCAATTCCACCGAGCTGCCGCTAAATCATTTGAGCAACTGAGTGCAAGACCGGGGTTGATCATATCGCCTGGCCAGAGCGTCTAGAAAAAATGCTTAACCTTGTCTTTGTAAGAGCGGCTCATTTTCAGGGAAGTACCGCATTTGAGCGTCAGGTGAAATTCGCCGTTGATGTGTGACGACACTTTCTCGACCCGCTCCAGATTGACGATAGTCGAACGGTGTACACGCTGAAACATGGAGGGATCCAGTTTGGCTTCCAGCTCCTTCATTGTCGTGCGCATGATATGGGTAGCCCCTTGCACATGCACACACATGTAGTCGCCGGCGGCATCAATCCAGTCGATATCGTGCACGGGGACAAAGGTGATCGAAGAACCATCCTTGATCGCCAGTCGGTCGGGTTGCTCGACGAGTTTTTCGCCGCTTTCTATCATTTCATCAATGGCTGCCGGTGACTTGCCGGTGAGTGACACCACCATCTCCATGAGCTTTTTCTTCTCATCGCTCGCCTGCTCCTGATCGCGTTGCGCGCGAGCAATAGCGATTGCCTCCTCGAGACGCTCGGCTTCGACCGGCTTTAACAGGTAATCAATGGCGTGCACTTTAAAGGCATCCACAGCGAAACTGTCATAGGCAGTGACAAAGATGATCATGGGCATGACATCGCCCTGAATCTCCTCGATCATTTCCAGCCCGCTCTTGCCAGGCATCTGGATATCGAGGAACACAACATCAGGTTCGTGCTCCATGATGGCCGCCATCGCTTCTCTGGCGTTGGCACATTGCTGCACGACTTCGATGCCGGAAATGTCCGCCAACCGCATCGCCAGTCCCTGTCGCGCCAGTTCCTCATCATCCACAATGATGGCTTTCAATGCTTGCTCACTCTGTGTCATACGGAATAATTACCTTTACTGTCAGACCACTGGGTTTCGCGTTCTCAAAAATTAATTCGTGGTGCTCACCATAGATTTCAAGTAGGCGATTGCGAATATTACTCACACCCACTCCCTTGGAGAGCGAAAGTTCATTGTCCAGACCGCTGTTTTCGGTCAATCCGGGACCATCATCGGTCACCTCGAGATGCAACTTATTACCTTCTTTTCTCGCCCTGATTACAATACTACCCCCTGATTCCGACTTGGAAATACCATGCTTGATCGAATTTTCTATGATCGGTTGCAATAGCATGGTTGGAACCAGCGCCTTCTCTGCTTCGGGCTCGATATCAAATTTTAAACGCAGACGCTCTGCAAAACGTACCTTTTCAATGTCCAGATAATGTCTGGATGTCTCCAGTTCTCTGGTCAGACTCACCCGATCGAGTGGCGAATGATCCAGCGAGTAGCGCAAAAACTTGCTTAGCTTGGTCAACATTTCATTAGCCTGATCATTGGCCTTGACCAGAACCAGCGTCGATATGGCATTTAACGTATTAAACAGGAAGTGTGGATTCAATTGATAGCGCAACATTAGCAGTTGTGCTTCGTGGGCCAGTGCCTCGGAGCGCAAACCCTTCTCTTTCTCTTCCTGGAACAGCTGGTAGTACTTGAAGATGAAGTAAAGACCGCTCCATACCAGCAACAACAGCCAAGAGCTGCTGAACAAGCCATCGAACAGGTCCTCGGCGCTGGCATTGGCAAAATCGATGGTTTCGCCAAAGGGCAGCAATGCGATGTAGTTACGGAAAGGCTGCCAGATCATGGCCGCACCCAGCGAGCCAAAGAATGTCATCAGCAAACGGATGAACAGACCTTGTTCCCATACCAGCGTATACAGGTATCTGAGACAACTGGTCAACAAGACTGCCAGCAAGGCGCTCACAGAAAAAACCAGGGCGCGGGGAAAGATGTACTCGGGCGGAACAAATATCAGGTCACGCAAGACCAACATGGCCACCCACGCAGTCCAGCCTACCAGTTGAAATATCCAGAACTGGCTTTTGCGAATCAGCGGGAGTGGTCTGTTAGCCATGGAATGCTGGCCAGCGCAGGCGCTGGCCAGTATCAGCCGTTAAGGAAGCAGGTCCGCAACGGCATCGCGCTCTTCGCTGAGCTCCGTTTCGGTTTTATCCATGAGATTCTGGCTGAACTCGTTGATCTCCAGTCCTTGCTTAATGGTGTACTTGCCACCTTCACAGGTTACGGGGAAGGAATAGATCAACCCTTCGGCAACACCATAACTGCCATCACTGTGAATGCCCATGGAGACAATGCCATTACTGCCCAGCGCCCAGTCGCGCATATGCTCGATGGCCGCATTGGCAGCCGAAGCAGCGCTGGATGCACCGCGCGCCTTGATAATAGCGGCGCCACGCTGCTGCACAGTGGGAATAAATTCTTCGGTCACCCAGGATTGTTCAACCAGCTCGGTCGCTGGCTTGCCGTCTACGGTGCAATGATGGATATCCGGATATTGCGTCGCCGAGTGATTACCCCAGATGATCATGCCGGCCACGTCAGTGCTGTGTTTGCCTGTTTTTGCTGCCAGTTGACTAACGGCGCGGTTGTGGTCGAGTCGTGTCATCGCGGTGAACTGTCCGGGATTCAGATCTGGCGCATTGCGGTAGGCAATCAGGGCATTGGTGTTGGCCGGATTACCGACAACCAGGACTTTAACTTCGCGGCTGGCCACTTTATTGAGGGCAGCACCTTGCACCGAGAAAATCTGTGCGTTCGCTTCCAGCAGGTCCTTACGCTCCATGCCCTGGCTGCGCGGACGGGCACCGACCAACAACGCGTAATCGACATCCTTGAAAGCGACTTCCGGATCATCTGTCTGCACGATTCCGGCTACCAGCGGGAATGCACAATCCTCGATTTCCATGACAGTGCCTTTCAGCGCTTCCAGTGCCGGAGTGATTTCCAGCAATTGCAGAATGACGGGCTGATCAGCACCCAACATTTCGCCAGAGGCGATACGAAACAAAAGTGAATAGCTAATCTGGCCGGCGGCTCCGGTTACAGCGACGCGTACTGGTACTTTCATGATAGTAATTGAATCCTTCTACTGATTGCTTAAATGTTGTCTTGCGGGTCGGCATTACAGGTTATAGCACCTGTCTGCCAGGAAACTGATCTTGTCTGACTGACCAATAAAAACTGCTCAACCCCCTGAACGAAAGCACCTGACAGCTCTGCCGTCCGGACGCAACATTGCCGGGAGTAACTCTGCAGTGAGACACATTATTGTGATCAGAACCGTGATCGAGGACTGGCAAGAATCAGCAGGCTGCGCCTGTTGCTGCCATCTGCTCGGCTCAATGTGGCGCAGTATAGCAGAATCTGCCGGCTGGAGAGAAAACCCGGGACTGTGCAGGGTCTGCGCGCACTGACACGAATACTCACTGACGGCGAGGGCCTTGGGTGAATTGTGACGCTCAAGTGCACGGCACCGCTTGCCGTTCTGCCTGACCGGCCTGATGACGAGCCCGACCAAGGACCGCAAAGTCACTCACTGACTAATAGAGCAGCATGGAGTCACCGTAGCTGAAGAAGCGGTAACGTTGGGCAATCGCTTCTTCATAAGCTGCAAGCAGCAGCTCCTGCGAGCTGAAGGCACTGACCAGCATCAGCAATGTGGACTCGGGCAAGTGGAAGTTGGTGATAAGGGCATCAACGACACGAAACTCGAATCCGGGATAGATGAAGATGTCTGTCTCGCCCGTATAGGGTGCCAGACTGCCACCCAGCGCAGCGGTTTCCAGACTGCGAACCGACGTGGTACCTACCGCCACCACGCGCCCGCCCCCGGCTTTACAGGCAGCAATCGCCTCACAGACCGCCGCCGATACACTGACATATTCGCTGTGCATGCGATGCTCCGCGATATTGTCCACGCGCACCGGCTGAAACGTGCCGGCACCCACATGCAAGGTCAGGAAGGCCTTGTTGATCCCCTTGGCAGCGAGCGCGGAAAACAGCGCCTCGTCAAAGTGCAAGCCGGCTGTCGGTGCCGCAACGGCACCTGCATGCCTGGCGTAGACCGTCTGATAGCGCTCACTGTCCGAGGCATCATCATCGCGTTTGATATAGGGCGGTAACGGCATATGACCGATGCGCGCGAAGACTTCCCCCAGATCCGCAGAGGTGGGAAATTGCAATTGAAAAAACTCGTCCTGACGACCGAGCACCTCGGCAGTAGTGTCTACTTCGCCGGCAGCATTGAGACAATGCAGTGCCGAACCCGGCTTCGGCGACTTGCTGGCACGCAGCTGGGCCAGCACCCTGTTTTCTGCCTGAATGCGCTCAATCAATACTTCGACTTTGCCACCGGACTCTTTTTGCGCGAACAGCCGCGCCGGAATCACTCGCGTATCGTTCAGCACCAACAGGTCGCCCGGCTGCAGGTAGTCGACGAGATCGCTGAAATGCCGATGCTCGATCTGACCGCTTTGTCGATTGAGAGTCAGCAGACGGCTGGCGCTGCGGGTTGCCGTCGGATAACGAGCGATCAACTCCTCGGGTAACTGGTAGCTGAAATCAGTGAGCCGCATGTGTATTCCTGATGCACTGGCAAAAAAGTGCGCCAAGCCTAGCGGAATTAGAGCGCAGCTCCAAGTCGGCGCAGGCAACAAGAATTCGTGATACTGGAGGCAAGGCTCTGATTGCGCCGCTTTGATCAACTGGTATAATCCCCGCCCTGACACCGCGCCAGCCGAGGCTTTCAACAAATCGTTGATGGCAGCCAGCTAGCGGTGTCGACAGGGCCAGCGTGGTGAAATTGGTAGACACGATGGATTCAAAATCCATTGCCTTCACGGGCGTGGCGGTTCGAGTCCGCCCGCTGGTACCACTCTTGAAGATGAAAATTGACAAAATCTGGAAAGAGCAATCCCTATAATTCCGTGGTATAACGTTTCGGGGCCGGGAATTAATCCCTAATTTTTCCCGCTAACGCTTTCAGCATGTAATTGTTCAGCCGATAACAATCAGGAATCAAAGACTGATATACGAGCGACATTAATGCAAACTGATCCACAGAAGATCGACTTTTGATTAACCGACATAGCCATCAGGGGAAATTCAGTCATGGGATTTGATGAGGATACGGCCAAACAAACTGCCAAAAAATCATCTGGCGAGGAAAACAAAACGAAGACTTTTTTTGGCCTCGAGTTGAGCGACGGTGTGGTCTACACTATTGTTATCATCCTGACACTGGTGTTCATTCGCCAGGTTTCGGTCGTGATTCAGGCCCTTAGCTAGCCCCATACCCACCCGATCCACCCGCTTTCCCCAACGCGACCCGTTTCCCAGCGTCCGAAGTCCCTGTTATCGGGCGCCTCTGCGTGCTAAATTACGCGCCTTTCAAATTTCAGTCTGCACAGACAAGTCCCCGCCAAACAACACAGGGAAATGGCATGAGCGTATATAAAATCGCCCTCCTCGACGGCGACGGTATTGGTCCCGAAATCATGACCGAAGCCGTCAAGGTCCTGAATCTGGTCGCCGAGCGACAGCAAGTCGACTTCCAGTTAATGCCCGGCGCCTTCGGCGCCAGCGCCTACTTCAGCCACGGTCAATCCTTTCCGGAGGAAACCAAGGCGCTCTGTGATGAGGCCGACGCCATCATCAAGGGCCCCATTGGCCTGAGCCATGAAGAATCGAAGAAGATCCCGGTCGATGAACAACCCGAGCGTGGTGCGCTCCTGCCCTTGCGCCGCCGTTACGACACCTTCGCCAATTTCCGCCCCGTGTCTCTGCCCAAAGGTCTGGCACATTTCTCTCCACTGAAACCGGAGATTATTGGCGAGGGTATCGACTTCCTGATCATCCGCGAACTGGTCGGTGGTTTGTATTTCGGCAAAAAAGAGACCGGCGTCAACGCTGCCGGCAAACGCTACGTCAATGAATCACTGGAATACGATGAGGACCAGATTGCCCGTATTGCCAAGGTCGCTTTTGAAGCGGCACAGAAGCGCAAGAAAGTATTGCACAACATTCACAAGAGCAACGTCTTGAAATCCAGCGTGCTGTGGAATGAAGTAATGGAAGAAGTGGGCAAGGATTACCCGGATGTGGAAATCAAAAATATCCTGGTGGATGCTGCTGCCACCTACCTGTGCCTGAATCCCGGCCAGTTCGACGTCATGGTGATGGAGAACATGTTCGGCGACATTCTCTCCGATCAGGGTGGCGGTATACTCGGCTCACTGGGCCTGATGCCTTCTGCCTGCATGGGGCCAGAGAAAGCCTATTATGAACCGTCGCACGGTTCGGCTCCCGATATCGCCGGTCAGGGTATCGCCAACCCCTATTCCATGATTGGTTCTGTGGCGATGATGCTGGAGATGAGTTTCGGCATGGAAGAAGAAGCGAAGAACGTCTGGCACGCCATGCAAAGCGTGTTTGCTGACGGTTTCTCAACACCCGATCTGAAAGGCGCCAGCTCTGAAGCGAAATTGATCAGCACTGCCGATTTCGGCGACCGCGTGGTGGCCGCACTGGCCAAGAGCTGAATTAACCGCCAATAACCGCAGTTGTGAAA
>CAZQFA010000001.1:210203-224207 GCA_964592245.1 uncultured Pseudohongiella sp.
AAAGGCTGCCTGATTTCAGGCAGCCTTTTTTTGTGCTCAGTTTTAATTCAGGCTCTGAACAGTGGTCAGCGCCAGCATCCAGAGGAGGTTGCTAGCTGCCAGCCAACGCTGCCATGCGCATATTGATCATCCGCATGGTCGCTTTGACTGCCGCCAGAACCTGATTCGCATCGACGCCACGTGTTTTGAAATTACGCTCGCCGGAATTCCAGGTAATGATGCATTCCGTCAGCGCATCGGTCTTGCCACCCCTGGGGATATGCACTTCGTAATCTTCCAGTGACGGCATGGTGAAATTGCGCTCGGCGAGAATTCGACTGATGGCATCGATAAAAGCATCGAAGCCGCCGTTGCCCGAACCGGAGCCCTGCACTTCCTTGCCCTCGATCTCGACACGGATGCTGGCGGTACTGTCGACATTGAATCCGGTGTTGATGTAACAATTGAGCATGGTGATGTGATGCAACTCACGACTCTCCATCACATCAGCAATGATGAACGGCAGATCGTCGACAGTGACGATATGTTTGGAGTCACCCAGCTGCACGACGCGCTCCAGCACTTTGGCCTGATCTTCTTCAGAAAGGCTGATGCCCAGCTCTTCCAGATTGTTAATCAAAGACGCCTTGCCGCTCATCTTGCCCAGCGCGTAGACACGTTTGCGGTCAAATCGCTCCGGACTCAGTTTGGTTTTGTACAAATCGCCCTTCAGGTCGCCATCGGCATGAATGCCTGCAGTCTGCGTGAATACATCCGCACCGACGATAGGTGTATTCGCCGCAATCCACTTGCCGGAAAAATTCTCCACCATACGACTCACCATGGCGATATTGGTCTCGTCGATGGATAACTCGACCCCAAGCTTGTCACGCAAGGCGACGGCGACTTCGGCCAGCGAAGCATTGCCCGCTCGCTCACCAAGACAATTCATGGTGCAGTGGATATTGTTGATACCGGCGTTGACGGCTGCCAGCACATTCGCAGTGGCCAGACCATAATCGTTGTGCGGATGAAAATCGAAAACCAGATCAGGAAATTGCGTCAACATGTCTGTCAGCGCCACAGTCACTTCATCAGGCGACATCATGCCAAGTGTGTCCGGCAACAAGTAATGACCTATGCCGAGGTGCCGGGTGCCTTCAATTAGCCCGAACACATAGTCTTTGTCATCACGATAGCCATTGGACCAGTCTTCGAGGTACATATTGACTTGCAGACCTTGCTCTTTGGCATAGTCAACGGTGCGCTCGATATCGGCCACATGTTGCGCCAGAGTTTTACCCAATTGTTCGCGGCAGTGTTTCTCGCTGCCTTTGGTCAACAGATTCAACACCCGACATCCGGCACTGGTAATCCAGTCGACACTGCGCTTGTAGTCTACGAATCCCAAAACTTCCACACGATCAGCCAGACCGTGCTCAGCGGCCCAGGCAGTAATGCGGCTCACCGCCTCTTTCTCACCATCGGACACACCAGCAGACGCCACCTCAATTCGATCCACCTTCAACGATTGCAGCAGCGCCCGGGCAATGTTCATCTTCTCGTTCACCGAGAAAGAAACGCCCTGAGTCTGCTCGCCATCACGGAGGGTCGTGTCGAGCAATTGAATGTGTCTGTGCTGCGCATTTGCGCTCATGATCGTGTCCTAATAAAGTCTGTAATCAAACGCGTCGAGACCACCCCCGGCGCGAAGGGCGAGAATTCTATCAAAAACAAGAGCCTGCAAGAAGCTGAAGGGCGAAAATAGTTGTAGCAACCGGCATCAGCAATCAGTTGACCTGACCGGCGCGCGTTATATACTGCCCTCCCCGTGCTCGAGCCGACCGTTGAGGTAAATTATGTCCATAAAAATCTGTGTACCCAGGGAAGTTCGCGACGGCGAACAACGGGTAGCGCTAGTCCCGGATGCAGCAGCCAAACTGAGCAAATCGGGACTGACGGTCAATATTGAAGCGGGCGCCGGCGAGCGCATCGGCTACTTCGATGCCGATTACAGCAGTGCCGAAGTTGTCAGTGCCAGCGAACAAATATTGAGCAGCGGCGACATTACGCTGGCGGTCAATCCGCTGACCAGTGCGCAAATCGCGCAGCTCAAGAGCGGATCCGTACTCATTGGCTACATGAATCCTTACTCTGATCTGGAGCGCTTCCGGCAATTAGCCGAGCGCAACATCAGCGCTTTTTCCGTCGAGCTCATTCCACGAATCTCCCGCGCCCAGGCTATGGATGCCCTGTCTTCACAGGCCTCGATTGCCGGTTATAAAGCGGTCCTGATGGCCGCGAACCTGTTGGGCAAATTCTTCCCCATGCTGACCACCGCGGCTGGCACGATCCGTCCTTCCAAGGTGCTCGTCATCGGCGCCGGCGTGGCCGGTTTGCAGGCCATTGCCACTGCCCGCCGACTCGGCGCCATGGTCGAAGGCTATGACGTGCGTGCTGCGGTCAAAGAGCAAGTGGAATCACTGGGGGCGAAATTCGTCGACATCGAGATCAAGGCGGAAGGCAGCGGCGGTTATGCCCGCGAGCTCACTGAAGAAGAAAAGGCCCAGCAACAGGAAATCCTCGCCAAACATGTTGCGGCCGCCGACGTCATCGTCAGTACCGCTGCCATTCCTGGCCGTGCTTCACCAAAGATCATCAGCACTGCCATGGTGGAAGGCATGAAAGGTGGCTCAGTAATCGTCGATCTCGCTGCTGAAGGCGGTGGCAACTGCGAACTTACCAAAGCCGGAGAAACTGTGCTGCACAATGGCATCAAAATTCATGGCCCGATCAACGTGCCTGCCACAGTAGGCAACCACGCCAGTGAATTGTATGCCAAGAATCTGCTGAGCTTCCTCGACCTGCTCATTCAGGACGGTGAGATCAACATCAATCTCGAAGACGAAATAATAAAAGGCAGTCTCATTACCCATAACGGCGACATTGTCCACGCCGGCATCAACGAACAACTTCAGGGAGGTGGCGCATGATTGAAGGTCTGGCAGCACTTTATATCTTTATGCTGGCCGGATTCACCGGCTTCGAAATTATCAGTCGCGTACCGGTGATTCTGCATACACCGCTTATGTCCGGCTCCAACTTCGTTCACGGCATCGTGCTCGTTGGCGCCATGTTTGCGCTCGGCATCGCCGAGACTCCTGCCGAACAGGTGATCGGCTTCATCGCTGTCTTGCTGGGTGCAGGTAATGCTGTCGGTGGCTATGTGGTGACCGAACGCATGCTGGAGATGTTCAAGTCCAGCAACAAGAAAGGCGAGGGGTAAGCGATGTTTTCCATGGATATTCTGATTCAGGGCTCCTACTTCATCGCCGCCGTACTGTTTATCCTCGGCCTGAAGCAAATGAGTTCACCGGTCACAGCACGCCGCGGCATCGTCTGGGCTGGCGCGGGCATGGTGCTGGCGACGCTGGTGACTTTTGCTGTGCCGGAAGTTATCGATTCCGAGCACGCAGCAACCAACATCATTCTGATCATTGTCGCTATCGCGATTGGCGGCGGCTACGCGTGGGTAACCGGCAAGAAAGTCGCCATGACCGACATGCCGCAAATGATCGCCATGTATAACGGCATGGGCGGTGGCGCAGCAGCGACCATCGCTGCGGTCGAACTGCTGAAGGCGACGCGTGAAGTCAGCGTCGATCCGACTGGCACGCTGACCATTCCCGATGCTCTGGGTAACGATGTCACCATTCTCGCCATTCTGGGCGCCATCATCGGCACCATCTCGTTCAGCGGCAGCATCATTGCCTGGGCAAAACTCGATGGCCGCCTGAATCGCAACACTTTGCTGCCAGCGCAACACATCGTCAACGCCATGATCGCCATTGCCACCATCGGCTTTGCCATCGCTATTTATTTCAGCAATGACCTGGCACCTATCCTGGCGTTCTTCGGCCTCGCTCTTGTGCTCGGCGTGTTCATCACGATTCCTGTCGGCGGCGCCGACATGCCCGTCATCATCTCCCTGTTCAATGCCCTGACCGGCCTGGCCGTTGGCTTCGAAGGCTATGTGCTGGGTAACGCTGCCATGATTATCGCCGGCATCGTCGTCGGCTCTGCCGGCAGCCTGCTGACACATTTGATGGCAGTCGCAATGAACCGCTCGGTGACCAACGTCTTCTTTGCCGGTGTCGGTTCCGGCACAGCGGCCGCTGCTGACGGTGAACAAGGGGAAATGAAGGAAATTCAGGCGCAGGATGCCGGCATCCTCATGGCCTTCGCCAGCCAGGTTATCATCATTCCCGGATACGGCATGGCGGTGGCCCAGGCCCAGCACAAGATCTGGGAGCTCACGCAGTTACTCGACGAGCGTGGCGTCAAGGTCAAGTTCGCCATTCATCCGGTCGCCGGGCGCATGCCGGGTCACATGAACGTATTGCTGGCTGAGGCCGGCGTGCCTTACGACATGATCTACGACATGGAAGATATCAACGCCGACTTCAAGAACACGACAGTGGCACTGGTGATCGGCGCCAATGACGTGGTCAATCCATCAGCCAAGACCGATGCCAGCAGTCCGCTGTTTGGCATGCCTATTCTTGATGCAGTGAAAGCGGAAAATGTCATCGTCATCAAGCGCGGCCGCGGCACGGGTTTCTCCGGCGTAGAGAACCCGCTGTTCTTCACCGACAACACCAAGATGCTGTTCGGTGATGGACAGAAAGCTGCCAACGAACTGATCGTCGCGGTCAAGGAACTGGGATAGGCATACTCGCCAATCTTGCGCCCGCCGCCGACAGCGATTTGACTGATGAACAATGAATCTGCACAAGCGAATGCAAGCGCAGCAAACCCCAGCGCGGGTTTGTTGCGACGCCTGGCTGCCCTGCTCTATGACGGTTTCCTCGTCGTGGCGATCTGGTTTGTGATTGGCTACTTTGTGCAGCTGCTTTTCGGGCCCGATTCCAATCAACTGGTTGACGGGCAGGTGCAAACCGACCCGCTGATGGACACCTTGCTGTTCATATTGATGATTGCCAGCGCTTTTTCTTTCTATGCCTGGTTCTGGATCAAGAGCGGGCAGACACTGGGTATGATCGCCTGGCGTTTGCGCCTGGAAACTCCAGACGGCCAATTGGTGACTCTGCGTCACGCCCTAATCCGCTGGCTACTGGCCTGGCCATCCTTCGGCTTGCTGGGTATCGGCTTTCTCTGGCTCTACATCGACCCCAACGGTGATACCATGCATGACCGTTTCAGTCGCACCCGTGTCGTCTTGTTGCCGAAATCTCACCAACCGTTTAAGTAAGTTGATGTAGGGACGCCCCAAAGACAATTACCAATAGAAAGCTAGCCGACTGAAAACTTATAAGAATTCAGTCAGCTGCTTCATGGAGATTGCTCAAAAAGGCGATCCATACTTCATAAGTGCAATGTAACTGATAGAACACAATAGAATCGCTGGATAGATAGGCGTAGTTCCCCAGATAAATTTCTTGTCTATTGCATCTTCCAACAAGTCACCAAACTCGTCGAAGTTTTTAGCAATCAATAAGTTGGGATTCCGAATAAGAAAATACAAAACGAATGCAGCTGAGATATTAATAACAGCTCGTAGAAAATCTAGAGAAATAAAAGTGCCTTCAAGCGACATGAATATCGCTAAACAAAACATAAATCTTGTGAAATTTTGAGCGGTTCGGCTACCAATCATGACACTCATGAAACTTGATCGTAAATATAGGTGCCAACTGAGTAGGTGATTCCGAATATAGCACCGCCAACTGCGCCATATACACCGCCGGTTGTGGCTCCTCTCACTGTGTTCCTGACGACAGCACCAGCCACTGACCCTAATGCAGCCCCGTCTGCGGCCATATCAGCGATAAATGACCCACCCACTACCTGTTCCTGCTCACTCACTGTTAATTCACGCATGATTTCACTCCTTTGATTGAATTAATGAATTGCGCAATAACAGCGTAGAACATCTCTTCAGTTTCGCCAGTTTAAGCGAAATTCAAAATAGCTGAATCAATCGAGGAGCGAGCAACCGGGCGCGCTGCGCATTTCCTGGATCTGTCAGAACCACAAACTGCGCAGGGCGAAGAGGACGACTGCAATCACAGCAATCGTCGCCGCGGCGGCCAGTCGGCTGCGTCTTTTCTGCTCCCGCTGCCGCAAGACAAAATCAACTGCGTCGGCGGCATTTTCTGTAGTAAGGCCGTTGTCTTTCAGCTTGGCGATGATCTGGGCACGATTCATACCGAGCTTCAGATCCAGCGCAATGACTGAAAACACATCAGTAATGGAATGGGCCGACTCGGCAGATTTTGCCGCGGCCTTCTCATCTGGCTCGTCTGTCTTGCCTGGCTCGCCCGTCTTGCCTGGCTCGCCTGGCACCACACTTTCCTGCGTCACTGTAGCGTCTTGCGTGGTTGGCAGGTGGCCGTCGTTTTCTGACAGCACAGACTGCAGGTGATGGGCAGCGATCAGCGCATGAATACATTTTAATTCACGCGATGCAGTGGCCATGCGCGGGTCGTCAACATAAACATCAGCGCCCTCGAGGAAATCGACGCGCTTGCCGGCATCGGCCATGGCGGCATTGCTGTTTTTGTATTTACCCTTTGCCACCAGATATTGACACAGGTCGGCCAGCGCCTGCGCTTCCTGATCGGGGGGAATGCTGTCTTGCAGATAATTTATAGTTGTTGTCATGAGCCCAATCTAGCAATCGGGCGCCGACTTTTGAAGCCTGAGGAGGAAAAACCGCGAATTTACTGCCGTCAGACGACAGCAAATAGTGTCAGCCAGATCAGGCTGCCTGCACCGGAATCGCATTGGTGATGCGATCAATGGAATTGTCTTCATTCAGGTAGACGAGACTGGGCTTGAAGTTTTGTGCTTCTGCTTCGCTGAACTGGCCATAGGCGGCAATAATAATACGATCACCCACTTGCACCTTGCGTGCAGCAGCGCCATTCATGGAAATTGTGCGGGAGCCCGCATCCGCCTGAATGACATAAGTCGTGAAGCGCTCACCGTTGGAGACGTTGTAGATGTCAATCTGTTCGAATTCTCGCAAACCGGCCAGTTTGATCAAATCGGCGTCAATGGCGCAAGAGCCGTCATACCAGATTTCCGCCTGGGTGACCGCCGCCATATGCAGTTTGCCTTTCAGTAATGTCAGAACCATAGAATTCTCCGTGTGCTCTCTCCGCCCCCGGGATCAGGGCACTTTCACGGTGCGCGCGGCGTATTGTACGCATCTTGTCGCCGCTGGCAACTCATAGTGCCAGCCGTATTAGCTGGTTACGGAAAATTCCCGCAGCACTTAACTGCGCGAGGTCAGCGCCAACCGCCATTTAACGGGAGCCTGCCAACTCAGGACAACGACCACCGCGGCAATGACAGATTTCACGAAACCCCCGTAATAAAAGGGCTGTACGCCTGATTCATAGGCCGGGAACGGACCTAACTCCAGCGCCATCCAGCCCCATCCGGCCAGCAGAATGAGTAGATGCCCTGCCATCATGAACAGCACACAGACCAGCAAGCCCTGCATGCCGTACCTGATCTGACGGCGCCTTGCTGCCATCCCCAGAAAGACGGCAGCGAGCACAAAGCCGGCGAAATAACCCGCACTCACGCCCGTCAAGACTGCCCAGCCGGAACCGCCTTCGCTGAACACCGGCAGACCTGCTGCCCCCATGAGCAGGTAGAGCATAATAGCCAGCCCGCCGCGTCCGGGCCCCAGCAAGGCACCACAAATCAGTACGGCGACGGTTTGACCGGTTTGCGGAATGGGGGTACCGGGAATGGGGAAGGAGAATTGGGCGCTGAGAGCTACGAAAATGGCTGCCAGGACGATTAGCACTGTTTGTTCAACAGACCACTGCCATCGTTTCACAGGAAGTACCTCACTGGATGGTTTGTAAAGCGTCGGTGAATGCGGCAAATGACTCGATGCGACCCGCGCGGCGCCTAGTGTAGTGTCTGCGACAGATGATGCAAGCGCTTATGCTCCACGCCTGCTATACCACTATTGCGCTCCCGCGGAGTCGGCCAGCTGCAAGGCGTCGTCAGTGACGGTGAGTTCATACAGCGTAGTGACGTCAACCAGACACTCACGCATGGCCAGTCTGGCGGCTTCGTAGGGCGGCGACAACGGCGGTTTCTCCGCCGCCCAGGTTTCGCGATCTGGCCACTGGGCGTAACCAATAAACACATTGGGGGACTCGGTGCTGTGCAAGCGTGAACCGAGACCGCCATACTCACTGGCGATACCAGCGGTCGTCTGCAACCAGTGTTGGCGAAACGTCTCTGCCGTGCCGGGCTTGATTTCGAATTTGTACAAGGCGATGAACATGACAACCCCGGTCCGGATAGCCCGGGTTAGAAGATCCAGGCCAACATGAGCCAGATAATGATAAAGAACAGGAAGAATCCTGCCAGAATGAATTGCAATTCACCGAGCAAGCCATCGCCCGAAGCAATCGCAAATATCACCATGATGACCAGAGTGATGAAGAACGAAATGACGGCAGCATCGCGCAATCCCAGTCCGGGAGACAGGTGTGTGCTGATGATTTCCGAGAACGCCGGAAACAACAGTATTGTGCCGACCGCAGCAATCAGCACAAGCGCCACCAAGGCAATAAGAATCTTGCGCGATTCGTTTTTATCTCTTTGGTCTGATTCACCCACCATTTCTACAACCCCGTGTCTAATCCTGTGTCATCCACTCAGAGTAAATCGCGCAATTTATTCGGGTCAGGCATACCGTGAGCGACAATTTCCGGTGTATCGCCTGCGGTATACAGCTCGATAGTACCAACGCCAAAAATGCGGTTGATAAAGGACTGATTCACTCGCACTGTGCGCACGCTGGTCAGGGTAATTTCCGAACGGCTCTTGCTCAACAAACCCTGTTCAAAAAGTATCTCTTTTTCATTGACGACCAACTTGGACGATTTGCACCGTAAATACCAGACCAGCAATATCAAAATTCCGAGGCCAAAAGCCGGAATCAGAATGATGCTGAAAATGAAACTGAATGGCCTGTTCTTGAACATGGCCGGGTGGGCTGAATAGAGTTCCTGCAACGGTTCCTCCTTGCAAGCGCGACGCGAGCTCACCGTGAGCCCGAAACATCATTATCTGTCTGCCATCATAGCCAACTCTGATTGCACTATGCCAGCCATTCAGGCCACGTTTCACGACACAATCGCCAGTCCGGCAATAATCCTTGAGGCTAGCGGGTGCGGCTGAGCAAATAACCGCCCCCAGCCACAGCAATCAGTATCGGAAGCAATACCGCCAGAATCGGGCTGAAGCCGTAGATCAGACTTGCCGGTTCCATCAGCCGTTGCAAAATCGTGAACACCAGCCCGATAGCCAGCGCAATGAAGACGCGAAATCCCATCGTGCTTTCGCGCAGCGGACCAAAGATGAACGAGATGGCGAGGATAACCAGCGCCAGGGTTGTCAACGGCTGCAGCAACTTTTTCCAGAAGGCGAGAAAATAGGTGGCACTGTCCAGTCCCTGGGCGGCAAAAAATTGTGCGAAGCGGTACAGCCCGGAGATAGATTGTTTGTCCGGCTCAACCAGCAGCACACTCAACAGCTCGGGTGACAGATCCACTACCCACTCTTCCTGCAGGTACTGCTGCGTCCGCACCTGATTGTCTTCAAACACAGTGGTCTGCACATCCTGCAGTCGCCAGTATGGCTGCGTGGCCTCGGCCATAAACTCGGCCGACGCGGCAAAGCTGGCTGCAGTGAGTTGACGAGAGTTGTCGAATTGATAGCGCGACACCCCGAACAGGGAATTGCCTCCGGGGGCGATGGCATTGATGTGAATAAACTCGTTGTCGATCTTGCGCCAGATGCCCTGCTCGGCATTGATCGCTCCGGAACCGCTGATTTGCACGGCCTTGTTGCTGTTGGCCATTTGTTCCAGCGGCGGCGCCACGTACTCACCGATAACAAGACTTAATAACATGACACTGGCCGTGGGTTTCAAGACCGCGAGCACAATGCGCGAGTTGCGCACACCGGCGGATTGCATCACCACGAGTTCGTTATTGGATGCCAGCACACCCAGCCCGATCAGCGCGCCACCCAGTGCGGTAAATGGCAAGAGTTCGTAGATACTGGTGGGCGTGGTAAGCAATACAAACGTCAGCGCATTCAGCACCGAGTAATTGCCATCGCTGTCACCGAGCTCATCAATGAGTGAGAAAATGAGATCCAGCGACGCGATCAGCGCAATCACTACCAGCATGGCAAGAATCACAGAGCGGGAAATATGGCGATCGAGCTTCTGCATGGTTAAGCCAGCCTGAGCACTTGCAGTACCCGCGGATAGCGCAGCATAGCGAACCCCAGCGCAAGAAACAGCGCATGGATCCACCACAGGCCAAGGGTCGCAGGCAGACTGCCGTCGGCAATCAAATCGCGACTGAATTGCAGAAGCACAAAATACGTGGCGTAGATAAGCGCTGCGGGAATGAGCTTGCTGTAACGCCCTTGCCGTGGATTCACATGGCTCATGGGTACCGCCACCAGCGCAATGACTGGCACCAGAATCAGCAGCGAGATGCGCCATTGCAATTCGGCGCGGTGTGCCAGCACACCGGATCCCAGCAAGGTCGCACTGGGCAGCGTGGCTTCTTCCAATACCGCTTCAAATTCGGCAGGCTCTGGCAGCAAGATGCCCTGCGCCGCAAAACGACCGACTGTGAAATCAGCTGCTCCGGGACTGCCATCATATTGCTGTACGTCCTGTAGCCGCATAAAGCGGGCACCGGTTTGCGGATCGATTTCCGGCTGCGCGGTGGCGGCGAGAATGATCCGTGGCGGTTGTTCACTGCCGGCATCAGTCGCATTCAGGGCCACAAAGACGTTTTGCAGTTGCCGGCCATCCGGGCCGTTGCTTATGGCGTCGGCATAGGTAACCCGCTCACCACTGCCGAAGCTTTGAAATTGTCCGGCGACGATCAGGTCAAGCTCCGTGAGTTGTTCCTGACTCAGCTTGATTTGTTCGGTATTGCGCACGCCCCAGGGCGCCAGAAACAGACTCAGACTGGCGACCAGCAGCGCGACTATCGCTGCAGTGCCCAGCGTGAATAGCAGCAGGCGGCGCTGGGAGAACCCGGAACCGCTGAGAATGACCATTTCGTTGTCCGCGTGCATGCGCCCGTAAACGAGAATGATGGCAAGAAAGAATGACAGCGGCAGAATGACCAGCAGGAAGTCCGGCAAGCGGTAGAGCATTAACAGCAGCAGAATATCAGAGGCCAGCTGCCCGGCTACTGCATCACCCAGATACTGAATAAAGCGACTGGTCAGTGCCACCACCAGCAGGATCAGGGTGACTGCCACAGTAACCTGAAGAATCTGTTTGCTGAGATAACGAAAGATGATCAAGCAGGCGGTCCCGGACGTGGTGAAGGGCGTATTGAGGGTCAAGGACTGCAAGTGTACCGCAAGGCCGGATAAAAAGACCGGACAAATAGCAGAGCCCTGGCGGGCCTCGGCCCCCCTATGCGCTCTCAAGGCAGACGGCAGCGCAGTGCAGGCGTATCAGGCAACCCGACTCTGTTGCGGCGCTGGTTCGGCAACCACCGCCTCCAGATCTTCCAGGTTGACGAGCCGTTTGAACTGCTCCGGGATGGGGGCAATCTGGTGGCGATCGAAATCGAAGAATACAACGCCAATCTTGGCATTGCAGACGATGGATTCCAGCGCGCTATTGGTGATTTGCAAGCCGATGTCGAAGCCATAACGATTGTAGGCGGAGACACCGACATCGATGATCAACTGGTCATTGGCAAAGGATTCGGAACGGTAATCGACCGCCATGTCAGTCACCACCAGGCCAAGGCCGTAGATATTGCTCTCAGTGAAGCCGAGACTGGCGAGAAACTGCAAACGGGCTTCATGAAGTATTTGCACCATGGCCACACTGTCAAGGTGCTTGGCATAGTTGACGTCGCTGATACCCACCGTACGCTCCATGCTGAACAAGAAATTATCGGGGGTGGTGACTTTGACGCGGGCCATAAACACTCCTTGGCAGTGCTGCAACAAGCTGGTTGTCATTTGCCTTTGACCGGGCGACAACCTGCTCTTCTCTCTTATCTGCTGTGATCTACTTTTTTATCTGCATTCATATTATCAACGTGTCTTGAATCTGCTGCCAAAACTCGTTGCTGCTTGCATATAGTGGTCGGGCTATCCCGTCCCTGACCGGGTTGCAGTTGCTTAAGTTACTGAATAATTTTAGGATTATCCTTCGCCATCCAGCAGCAACATTTGTCCCGGTTCGGCGACTAATTCAGACAGTGAGGGAGAGTAAAAGTTCCTATGCGGTATTCATTGAAAGCAGGAGCAGTAGAAAAAGTCAGTACAGATTGTGTCGTCGTCGCCGTCTGGAGCAAAGGAACGCTTGGCGCCGAGGCCAGTGAGCTGGACAAGGCCTGTGGCAAGCTGATCAGCAAATTTGTCAAGACGGGTGATTTCGCCGGCAAACTCGGTGAAACCCAACTCCTGCCCGGCCCGACCGGTATTGCCGCCAAACGTGTACTGCTTGTTGGTGCCGGCACCAAGAGTAAATTCACCGACAAGCAATGTCTGAAGCTATTGAACGCCGCCATCAAGGCCGTCTCCCGCCTGCAGGCTGGCAGCGCCCACTTCGCGCTGGGCAGCCTCGAGATCAAGGACAGGGATGACGTCTGGCTGGCCACACGACTGGCGCAGCAGACAGAGGACAATTGCTATCGCTACGATGCGACCAAGAGCAAGAAAGCGCCAGCCATTGCTCTGAAGACCGTCACACTGGCAGTGGGCACGGGCGCCCGCCGCAAGTCATTGCAAGATGCGCTGCGCCACGGTGCCGCTGTTGGCAAGGGCATCAACAAAGCCAAGGAGTTAGGCAATCTGCCCGGCAATATCTGTACGCCGACTTATCTGGCGAAACAGGCCAATGAACTGGCTGCCCGCAACAAGTCCATTACCACCAAGATTCTGACCGAAAAGCAAATGGAGCGCCTTGGCATGGGCTCCTTGCTGTCGGTGGCTGCCGGCTCTGCCGAAGAAGCCAAACTCATCATCATGCAGTACAAGGGCGCCGCCGATAAGAGCAAACCCTACGCCATTGTCGGTAAAGGCATCACCTTCGATACCGGTGGTATCAGCCTGAAACCTGGCCTGGCTATGGACGAAATGAAGTTCGATATGTGTGGAGCTGCCAGTGTCTTCGGCACCATGCAGACCATCGCCGAGATGAAACTGCCAATCAACGTCGTCGGGGTCGTCGCCGCCGCCGAGAACATGCCCAGTGGCAAGGCCACCAAACCCGGCGACATTGTTACCAGCATGTCCGGCAAGACTATCGAGATTCTCAACACTGACGCCGAGGGCCGACTGGTGTTGTGCGACGCCCTGACCTACGTCGAACGCTTTGAACCGCGCAGCATTATCGATATTGCCACCCTGACCGGTGCCGCCGTTGCCACTTTCGGCTCGGTCGTCACTGCCCTGCTCAGTAACAACGAGCGTCTGGCCAAGACCTTGCTGGAATGTGGCGACAGCGCCAACGACCCGGCCTGGCAATTGCCCATGAGCGAGGAATACCAGAAGCTGCTGCACAGCAACTTCGCCGACATGGCCAATATCGGCGGTCCTCGTGCCGGCACAATCACTGCCGCCTGCTTCCTCTCGCGCTTCGTGGAAAAGCAGAAATGGGCACATCTGGACATCGCCGGCAGCGCCTGGAATTCCGGCGCCGCCAAGGGGGCGACCGGTCGCCCGGTGGCCTTGCTGGTGGAGTACCTGCGTCGACAGAAAGCCTGAACGGCCATCACCTGCGATGACACAGATTAATTTCTATTCCCTGCATAGCGCGGACTTGCAGTCCCGCTTGCAGTTCGCGTGTCGGCTGACAGAAAAGGCCCGTTCTCTGGGCCATCGCGTCTTCATACAGAGTGAATCGGATCAGCAGGCCCGGGCTCTCAGCGAGCTGCTCTGGCAGTTTCGCCCGGGCGCCTTCCTGCC
>CAZQFA010000001.1:224307-237851 GCA_964592245.1 uncultured Pseudohongiella sp.
AGGCCCGGGCTCTCAGCGAGCTGCTCTGGCAGTTTCGCCCGGGCGCCTTCCTGCCGCACACAGTGAATGCGCAACAGGATCAGGCGGATGCGGAAGCCGTGGCCATTGGCCAGGCAACTCACGCCCGCTGGCATGGTGATGTGCTGATCAATCTGGATAGGGATGCCTGTCAGTCGCCTGAACGCTTTTCCCGCATCAACGAAATTATCTGTGCCGCTCCGGATGTCCTCGCCCTCGGCCGCACGCGCTACCGTGAATATGCGGCAGCCGGCCATACTCTGGAAACCTTCAAGCTCTGAAGTGCGAGCACTGAGCACTGCGGTCCAGCCAGTGTGAGCGCCGCCACCGATCCCTGACAGCACAGTATTACGCGCCGGCTTCATGTATACTTGCGCCTTTTAAAATCAGCACCCTGACGCAACGTAAAGACCCACCGATGGAAAAGACTTACCAACCACAGCAGCTCGAAGACCACTGGTACAAAACCTGGGAATCACGGGGTTACTTCGCCCCCTCCGGTGACGGCGATCCCTATTGCATCGTTATTCCGCCACCCAATGTCACCGGTCGCTTACACATGGGCCACGGTTTCCAGCACGCCATCATGGATGCCCTTACCCGCTACCACCGTATGCTCGGCTGCCAGACCCTGTGGCAAGTCGGTACAGACCATGCCGGCATCGCCACGCAGATGGTGGTAGAGCGGCAACTCAATGCCGCCGGCTCGTCGCGCCAGGAAATCGGCCGCAACGCTTTCGTCAGCAAGGTCTGGGAATGGAAAGAGGAGTCTGGTGGCATCATCACGCAGCAACTGCGGCGCATGGGATCTTCGCTGGACTGGTCCAGAGAGCGTTTCACCATGGACGAGCAGCTCTCCAGCGTGGTGGAAAAGGTCTTTATCGACCTCTACAACGAGGGACTGATCTATCGCGGTAACCGTCTGGTTAACTGGGACCCGCAACTGCATACAGCGATCTCGGATCTGGAAGTCATCGCCGAAGAAGAGGACGGCTTCCTCTGGCATTTCAATTACCCACTGGCAGACGGCGCCACCACCGCCACGGGCGCCACTTACATCACCATCGCCACGACCCGCCCCGAAACCATGCTCGGCGACTCCGCCGTCGCCGTGCATCCGCAAGACGAGCGCTATACCGACCTGATAGGCAAGTTCGTCGATCTGCCCCTGTGCGGCCGCCGCATCCCGATCATCGCTGATGACTATGTCGATCCCGAGTTCGGTACCGGTTGCGTGAAGATCACACCGGCGCACGATTTCAACGACTATGAAATTGGCAAGCGTCACGATCTGGAGATGCGCAACATCCTCAACAGCGATGCGTCGCTGAACGAGGAAGTACCCGAGTCTTATCGCGGCCTTGACCGCTTTGTCGCGCGCAAGCAAATCGTCGCCGACATGGAAGCCGCCGGCCTGCTGGAAAAGATTGAAGCGCACAAACTGAAAGTGCCCCGTGGCGATCGCAGCGGTGTTGTCATCGAGCCCTACCTCACTCACCAGTGGTACGTGGCGATTCAGTCACTGGCCGATCCGGCCATCAAGGCAGTAGAAGATGGCGACATCGAGTTCGTGCCGAAGAACTGGGAGAACACCTACTTCGCCTGGATGCGCAATATTCAGGACTGGTGTATTTCGCGGCAACTCTGGTGGGGACATCGCATTCCTGCCTGGTATGACGAGCAAGACAACGTCTATGTCGGCAATAGCGAAGCCGAGGTCCGCGCGGCGCATGAACTGGATGACTCGGTCATTCTGCGGCAGGATGAGGACGTGCTCGACACATGGTTCTCCTCCGCCTTGTGGACCTTCTCCACGCTGGGTTGGCCGGATGATCGCGAGTTTTTCGATCGCTTCCATCCGACCAATGTGCTGGTCACCGGATTCGATATTATCTTCTTCTGGGTCGCTCGCATGATCATGATGACCCTGAAGTTCACCGGCGAGATACCCTTCAAGAAAGTCTACATCACCGGCCTGGTGCGCGATGAGCACGGACAGAAGATGTCGAAATCCAAGGGCAATATTCTTGATCCGATAGATTTGATTGACGGCATCACCCTGGACGAGCTGGTCAGCAAGCGCACAGCCGACATGATGCAGCCGCAACTCAAGGAGAAGATCGAGAAGTACACCCGCGATTCCTTCCCCGATGGCATCACCGGCTATGGCACCGACGCCTTGCGCTTCACTTTCTATTCACTGGCATCGACCGGACGCGATATCAAGTTCGATCTGGGTCGCACCGAGGGCTTCCGCAATTTCTGTAACAAGATCTGGAATGCCGCCCGTTATGTGATGATGAACTGCGAAGACAAAGCCATTGCCGAGACAATCGACCCGGCGCAGTGCTCGGTCGCCGATCGCTGGATCATGAGCCGTTTCGAACAGGCTGCGCAAACCATAGCCGAGGCCATGGCGAACTACCGCTTCGACATTGCCTCGCAAACGCTGCACGAATTCATCTGGAATGAGTATTGTGACTGGTATGTGGAATTGTCCAAGCCGGTGCTGTGGGATGAAGACAACAATCCAGAGGCGGCGCGCACAACCCGCCGTGTGTTGCTGACTATTCTGGAGAAGAGTCTGCGCCTGCTGCATCCTTTCATGCCCTTCATCACCGAAGAAGTCTGGCAGAAGGTTGCGCCGCTACTGGCGATCAGTGGCGACAGCATCATGCTGCAGCCCTATCCGCAGTTCGACAGCGCCAATGTGGATCAGGAAGCGGAGGCCGAAATCGACTGGCTCAAGGGCATTATCGTCGCCATTCGCAACATTCGTGGTGAAATGGATATCGCTCCTGGCAAGGCCATTCCTGTTTTCTTGCGTCATGGTGAGGACAGCGATCTCGCGCGTCTGGACACCCATCGCCTGTATTTACAGAAATTGGCGAAACTGGAATCCATTGACTGGCTGGCAGCAAATCAGGATGCGCCCGCCGCGGCCACTGGTTTGCACGGCAAGATCGAAATTCTGGTACCGCTGGCTGGCCTGATTGATGTGGCCGCCGAGCGCGCGCGACTCGAAAAGGAAATCAGCAAATACGAAAAAGGCCTTGAGGCGGTAGAACGCAAGCTGGGCAATGCCAAGTTCGTTGATAACGCCCCGGCTGATGTCGTCGCCAAGGAAAAGGAAAAGCAGGAACAAATGAGCAGCGCCCTGACGTCCTTGCGTGAGAAGCTGCTTGAACTGGATGCGCTCTGACCCGGAGCGCTTTCGGTCACCTGCTTTACTCACCGATCTTTAACCACCAGTCCCTGACTCTGCAATCGCGAACTGACCGGCCTGCTCCAGCCAAGAACTTCCCCGCGCTTCTCGTTGTCGTCCGGAGATTCCGCTTTTACTCATCGCTCTGTCGTAACGGAGGAATGATGTAAACTGTTGCCAAGCAATTCGTGATACCTATTCAGGTCAATAGTGACCACAGGAAGTAGAGAAATCAGCCCATGACAAAAATCAGCGAATGTACGGTGCGGCCCTCGGTAAGCCTGGACCTGCTGTCCCACAAGGAAATTCAGGCCGCCATTCGAACCAACGATGAAGTGTTTCGCAGTTTTCGGGACTGCGCCCTGGCAGTACTCAATACCGGTAACGACACGGATGAGGCTGACGAGTTATTAAAAGCCTATGCTGATTTTACTATCGAGGTTGTCAAGGAGTCTCGCGGCATCAAGCTGAAGATCAATAATGCACCGGGCACGGCTTTTGTTGACGGCAAGATGATTCGCGGTGTGCAGGAACACCTGTTTTCGGCGCTGCGAGACATCGTTTATACGCAGGACAAGATCGACCGTGCCGGTGGCTTCGATATCACTACCGGGCCAGGTATCACCGATGCCGTATTCCGCATCTTGCGTAACGCCGGCGTCGTCAAAGCCAACATGGCGCCCAATCTGGTGGTCTGCTGGGGTGGGCACTCCATTAGCCGTGAGGAATACGACTATTCAAAATCGGTTGGCTATCACCTTGGTCTGCGCGGTGTCGACATCGCCACCGGCTGCGGTATCGGTGCCATGAAGGGGCCGATGAAGGGTGCCATGATTGGCCATGCCAAACAGAAAAACTCCAGGGGCCGTTATGTCGGCATCTCCGAGCCCGGCATCATCGCCTCGGAATCACCGAACCCCACAGTGAATGAGCTGGTCATTCTGCCGGATATCGAAAAACGCCTGGAAGCCTTTGTGCGTCTGGCACACAGCTTTATCGTCTTCCCTGGCGGTGTCGGCACGATGGAGGAGATTCTCTATCTGTTGGGGCTGGTCATGCACGAGGACAACGCCGACATTCCCATGCCGCTGATTTTTGCCGCGCCCGCGGCCAGCAGTGACTACTTCACGGCGATGGATCGTTTCATTCGTGACACACTGGGTGACGAAGCGGCCAAGTACTACGAGATAGTCATCGACAAACCTGAACAGGTCGCGCAACTGACGCTGCGCAATATCAACAAGGTTGTTGCTCACCGCCGCAAGATCAATGAATCCTATGCCTTTAACTGGGGACTGACGATTCCGGAATCCATGCAGATGCCGTTCCACACAACACACGAATCAATGGCGGCGCTGAAGCTCGACCCTACCTTGCCACGGGGCGAGCTGATCAGCCAACTGCGCAAAGCCTATTCCGGGCTCGTTGCCGGCAACGTCAAAGCTTATGGTATTCGCCAGATAGAACAACATGGCCCCTTCCGACTCAATGGTGATCCCAATCTCATGGCCGCCATGGATACTATGTTGAAAGATTTTGTAGCGCATAAACGCATGAAGATCAGCGCTGAATCTTACCGACCCTGCTACATCATCGATTAAATTGGCAGAACAACAGCCACAACGAAAAATAGTTAGGCTGTCAGATTCGGCATGAACAACACGGGGCTAGTTGATGTACTTGTTAGAGCCGTAATTCTTTTGGCATCGAAAAAACGATGTTCTCTTCGACACCGGAGAGTTCCTGCGGGTCCTGTGCAGCCAGTTTTTTCAGGTGTGACACCACTTGCTGTACCAGCACTTCCGGTGCCGAGGCGCCAGCTGTAACACCATAGCGTCGTTTACCGACAAACCATTCGGGCTGGATATCATCGACGCTGTCGATCAAATACGACGTGCAGCCAAGGCGCTCGGCCAGCTCGCGCAGGCGATTGGAATTGGAACTGTTGGGCGAGCCTACGACCAGCACCAGGTCGCACTCCAGCGCCAATTGCTTGACAGCATCCTGGCGATTCTGAGTGGCGTAACAAATGTCTTCCTTACGCGGCCCCTGTATGGCCGGAAAGCGCTCCCGCAGGGCGGTAATGATACGCGCTGTATCATCCATGGACAGCGTAGTCTGGGTTACGTAGGAGAGCTTCTCGGGATTATTCACTTCCAGCTTGGCTACGTCATCCACTGATTCCACAAGATAGATCTTGCCGCCACGGCTCTCGTCATATTGCCCCATGGTGCCTTCCACTTCCGGATGGAACTGGTGGCCAATCAAGACACATTCCTGACCGGACTTGCTGAAGTTGGTTACTTCCAGATGCACCTTGGTCACCAGTGGACAGGTGGCGTCAAACACTTTAAACCCCTTGTGGGCTGCTTCCTGCTTGACCGATTGTGAGACGCCGTGGGCACTGAACACGACGATCGAAGAGCGGCCCCGCTTGTCTTTCAGGGGAATGTCACTCAATTCATCGACAAACACCGCACCGCGAGTCTTCAGGCGCTCCACTACAAACTTGTTGTGCACGACTTCATGGCGTACATAGATTGGGGCGCCGAAAATATCCAGCGCCCGGTTGACGATGTCGATAGCCCGATCCACACCGGCGCAGAAACCGCGCGGGTTGGCGAGTCGTATCGACGAGTCGGCAGCCTGATGCTGCACCATGGAGTCTGCGGATTGGTTCATAGTATTAGCACACTATAGTTTGATTTCTACTGTGTCTACTGTTGGCGGCAGGACCGACAGTATTTTCACCCGGAACAGTATGTCCTTGCCGGCCAGTGGATGATTAAAATCCACGCGGATCGTTTGTTCATTGATGCTTTGAATCACGCCGGGCAAATCGAACCCGGCCGGATCCCTGAATGACACCACACTACCCGGCTCGGTGGGAATCAGATCGTCTTCCAGCAGGTGTTGAAATTTCTCCACCGGGAACGACTGTACATTCTTCGGATTTATGGCGCCAAACGCCTTGGCCGCAGGCACCAGGGTTTCCTGTTCACTGCCCGCGGTGAGACCGAACAGACTCTCTTCGAAGCCTGGCAGCATGCTGCCATCCCCGAGGCGAAAACTGGCCGGGCGTGAGTCGAAATTGGAATCAATCAATTCACCATTGGCCAGTGCCAGCGAAAAATGCAGACTGACCTGTGAACCCTGTTGAATCTCCGCATCAGCAACCATGACAGGAAGGGATCAGGCAAACGCCCGCTGCTCGCCGTCACCATCGATATTATCGACACAGCGATTACACAAGGTCGGGTGCTGCGCATGGCTGCCCACATCACTGCGGTGATGCCAGCAACGCTCGCATTTCGGTTCAGCGCTGGCGCTGACCTGCAAGGACAGGCCTGCCACTTCCGTCTTCACGGCCTCCGCCGGGGCGGCGCTAGCAGCATGCAAGGTCGCTCGGGAGACAATCAGTACAAACCGCAATTCTTCACCCAGTCGCTGCAATCGCGCCTGCAAGGCTTCATCGCAATACAGGTCAATCTCGGCTGACAGTCCGCTGCCGATAACTTTCGCGGCGCGCTTGCTCTCCAGCTCTTTGTTGACGGCGGTTTTCACTGCCATGACCTGTTGCCAGAAGCTGTCGCTAAAATCGTCCGATTCCGGGAACAAGGCCGGTGCCGCAGCAAAATCACTGAGGAAGATCGACTCGGCGCGCTCGCCGGGAATGTTCTGCCAGATTTCATCCGCAGTAAAACTGAGTATGGGTGCCATCAAACGACTGAACATCTCCAAAATGTGATACATGGCTGTTTGCGTAGAACGTCGCGCCAGTGAATCTGTCTGGGTCGTGTATTGACGATCCTTGATGACATCCAGATAGAAGCCACCCAGCTCGATCACGCAGAAGTTATGCAGCTTCTGATAGACATTAAGAAAGTTGTACTCGTGATAGTGCTTGATCATTTCCTCTTGCAGCAACTGACAACGACGCACAATCCAGTAATCCAGTGCCAGCAATTCATTACTGTTCACCCTATCACTGGCAGGCGAGAAGCCGCTGAGATTGGAAAGCATAAAGCGACAGGTATTGCGGATGCGGCGATAGGCATCGGCAACGCGCTTGAAGATTTCGTCAGAGACCGTCATCTCGCCGCGATAATCGGTGGCCGCTACCCAAAGGCGCAAAATATCGGCGCCGTACTGCTGGAATATTTTTGCCGGCGCCACGGTATTGCCGAGCGACTTCGACATCTTGCGACCTTCCGCATCGACAAAGAAGCCATGGGTTAGCACTTCCTTGTAAGGCGCTGTGCCATGCATGGCGATCGCCGTCTTCAACGAGGACTGGAACCAGCCGCGATGCTGGTCAGAGCCTTCCAGATATAAATCAGCCGGGTAACGCAGTTCTTCCCGCCGCTCGATGACCGAGTAGTGCGTCACGCCGGAGTCAAACCAGACATCAAGTGTGTCGGTGACTTTTTCGTAGCTGGCCGCTTCATCACCCAGCAACTCGGCAGGCTCCAGTTCAAACCAGGCCTCGATGCCTTTCTCTTCGATACGCTGCGCTACTTCCTCAAAAATCTCATCAGTACGCGGGTGCAACTCCTGGGTCTCCTTGTTCACAAACAAGGTGATCGGCACGCCCCAGGTGCGCTGTCGGGATACACACCAGTCAGGACTGCCCTTGATCATGAGTTCAATGCGCGCTTGCCCCCAATCCGGAATCCACTTGACCCCTTTGACTGCTTCCAGGGCAGAATTCATCAGCCCCTTCTCGGTCATACTGATAAACCACTGCGGCGTGGCACGATAGATCAGCGGAGTCTTGGTACGCCAGCAATGTGCGTAACTGTGTGTAATGGTGGTTTGTGCCACCAAGGCCTTGTTTGCTTGCAAGCGGGCAATGACTTTTTCATCGACCTTGTAGACGTGCTCACCGGCAAACTCGCCCGCCGCTTCCACAAATACGCCGTTTTCATCGACCAGATTCAGCGTGCCCAACCCGTACTCACGACCGACATTGAAGTCATCCACGCCATGATCCGGTGCCGTGTGCACTGCTCCGGTACCGGCCTCGGTGGTGACATGCTCGCCGAGAATGATGGGCACGTGACGCTGCGCAAAGGGATGCCGTAACTTTTGATTTTCCAGTGTGGCACCCTTGACCGTTGCCAGCACTTCATAATCCGTGCATTCATAACGCTGCATGATGTCTTCCACCATGGCGTTAGCCACTACCAGCAGCTCGGCACCCTCACCGACATCACAACGCACAAGGGCGTAGTCCAGCTCGGCGTGCAAACACACCGCCTGATTTGAAGGCAAGGTCCAGGGCGTGGTTGTCCAAATAACAACCGAAAGAGGCTCACTCGAATTTTTGACTGCACTGGCGCTAAAGGAAGCCAGGAAGGTATCGCGGTCGAGCACCGGAAAGCGTACATCAATGGCGAAAGACTGTTTGTCCTGATATTCCACCTCGGCTTCGGCCAGCGCCGACGCACCAACCACACTCCAGTAAACCGGCTTGTAACCCTTGACCAGATGTCCATTGGCAGTGATCTTGCCGACAGCGCGCACAATGTCGGCTTCGGTTTGAAAATTCATTGTCAGATAGGGATTGTCCCAGTCACCGAAAACCCCGAGACGAATAAAACCTTCTTTTTGAATCTCAACTTGCTTCGCGGCGTATTCACGACAGGCTTTGCGGAAATCCGCAAAGCTGATTTTCTGACCAGCCTTGCCTTTCTTCTTTTCGACATTGTGTTCTATGGGCAGGCCGTGGCAATCCCAACCGGGAATATAGGGCGCATCGAAGCCGCTTAGCTGACGACTTTTGACAACGATGTCCTTGAGTGTCTTGTTGATCGCATGGCCCAGATGCAATTCGCCATTGGCATAAGGCGGGCCGTCATGAAGAATGAACTTCGGCTTGCCCGCGTTCTTGGCACCGATCTTCTGGTACAGATCGAGCTCCTGCCAACGTTTCAGCATTTCCGGTTCCCGCTGCGCCAGATTGGCTTTCATCGGGAATTCGGTATGTGGCAAATTCAGTGTGTCTTTATATTCACTCATGGTATCGGTTACTCAGTTGTCGCAAGTCCGAAGATAGTTCGAACCTGTTCCACATCCGCACTGATCTGCGCCTTGAGGGCCTGCAGGTCGGCGAATTTTTGTTCATCGCGAATTTTATTGCGGAATATCACTTCTATGGTTTTGCCGTAAAGGTCTTCCGCGAAATCAAGAATGTGCGCTTCCAGCAAGGCTTCGCCATCTTCCGTGACCGTTGGTCGGTAACCAATATTCACGGCTGCCGGATAATAGCGGTCCACCATACGTACGACACAGGCGTAAACCCCGTGCAACGGAATTGTCCGGCGATGCGGATTGATGTTGCACGTCGGAAAGCCCAGGTCAGTACCCAGTTGCTTGCCCTTTTGCACTTCGCCCTTCATGGAAAACGGACGCCCGAGAATCTGCTCGACCAAAGGAAAATTCCCCTGCGCCAGTTCCTCGCGGATAAAGGTGCTGCTAATGCGCTGACCGTTGCGCTCGTAGGGCGACGTTTCAATGACCTCAAAGCCAAACTCCTGCCCTTTTTGCTGTAACAGGCTGAAATCGCCGCGACGTTCGTGACCAAAGCGGAAATCGTTACCGACGATGAACGCCTGCACGCCCAGACCATTGACCAGAATCTGCTCAATATAGTCTTCCGGACTGACCTCGGAGAGCGCCTTGTCAAACTTCAACTCAAAGACATATTCGATGCCGAAGCTTTCCAGCAGTTCCAGTTTTTCCCTGAATGCCGTCAATCTGGCCGGACTGGTACCTGACTCACCGGCAAAATATTCTTCCGGATGCGGCTCGAGCAGGATCACCAGCGAGGGTAATTCAAGATCCTCAGCCACTTGTTTGAGCTGATCGATGATCAGCTGATGGCCAAGGTGAACTCCGTCGAATTTACCAATAGTGGCAACACAGTTCTGTTCGAGCTGGGTGAACCGTTCGGGGTCGTCAAAAATGATCATGGAATATGGCGGACTGCCGGTAAAAGCGCGAGATTATACGCTTTTTCACGGGCCTGTGCAGGAGAAATTGAGGCGCTGAAAGTGCCCCGGCCGGCGCTATTCGGCGCTATCTTGCCCCACATTCGCCGCCTTGATCCCGGCCATGCCTTTACGGAACAGAATACGCGACAGAGCCAGCAAACAGATGATCAACAGCCCCTGGCCAATCAGCGTATTGACGACCGAAATGGTTTCCGGGCGGGTTATGATCAACAGCAGATTAACCAGAGTGGCCAACGCCAGTACAAGTAGAAAGGCGGCAAGAAGCAACTGCAGGGCCGCATAGAATTTATTCATGGGGCGGATTATATGTAGCTCAGGCGGAGTCTTGCAATTGATGACAGGAAAGAAAATATTTCACGCCTTCTGCCCCGAGGAAGCGGGACAGGGTTTTCGGGTCTGTCTTGCGCACATCGACAACGATCAGCCCTTCCAGAGAGTGATTGAATTTCGAGTGTATATTGAAGCAGACCAGTCGGCCGTTTAGCGACAGATAGTGCCGTAGCAGCACCGGCACCGCCTTGCCGGGGTCACAGCGCCCGATGAGCTTGCCCAGCATCTTCACATTGGCCAGCTCGGCCAGCATGCATTGTGACCAGACGCGATTATCGATACGGTGCGGCGTCAACGGTTGCACCAGTGGCGCAAATTCGTTGGCGCGGTAGTTGGTCAACATGGTATCGGCGATAAGCGCCCGTGCCAGATCGCTGTACTCTCTGGAGATACTGACGGAACCAAACAGCGTGTGATATTTCGGGTTATTGACCAAAATGGCGCCGATACCGCGCCACAACAAGTTGAGAGAAACCGGGCGACGCTGATAGTCCGGGTGAATAAAAGAACGCCCCATCTCGATGGCCGAGCCTAATTGCCGGATAAACGCCGCGTTGTATTTGTACAGCGAGCGCGTGTACAAGCCTTTAACGCCCTGCCTGGCGACAATCTCGTCCACCAGACCAACACGGTAGGCACCGGCGATACGGCGCTGCTGCTTGTCGAACAAAAACAGATGCAGGTAGTGTGGATCGAACTGGTCCGAGTCCCGGCTCAGACCCGTGCCCTCACCAACCGCCCTGAAAGTCACTTCGCGCGCAATGGCGATCTGCTCCATGATGATGCCCAGCTCATCATACGGCGCACAATAGACATCAAATTCTTCGTGTTCGACCAGACGCCGGCCTTCGAGCCTGGCAATGGCCGCATCAATCTGGGCGATGTTGCGATGGGAATCGTAAACATCAATGCCTTGCAGGTTAGGCGCCTTGTAGCGGACATTCTTGTGCCCCAGAGCATCGGTACTGACACGCAGGTAGTCAGTAACGGCCTCGGGACTCTGCAACAAGCGCAGCTCCTGCGCAGGGATCGGCCTGCCAATGGTCAGTGGCAAGGTGAAGTTCTTTTTGTTGGCCAGTTGCCGCGGCAGCAACACCGTCCGCAAGCGCGGATGTATCAGGCCGGCTGCATAGAAATAAGAACTGTTACGTCCGCTGACGTTGACCGGCACCGTGGTCGTCTCGTAGCGCTTCACCAATTGCCCCGCCAGCCGATTCCATGCCCGATCCTGAATACGACGCTGTCTGACTTCGTAGGCGGAAACCATGCCGGCCGGGAATAGCAGGACGGCGCCGCCGCTCGCCATGTGGCGGTGTACTTGCTTGATGCCGCCAACGTTACCGGCAGCGGCTTTCCGATCGAGCACGTTGACGCCGATAAACAGATCCGCCAGTTCCGGGATCAGGCGCAGCAATTCATTGGTCAGCACTTGCAGATCCGGTCGCACACGAGCGATTTCGCGGGCGATGGCCATGCCTTCCAGACCGCCCAGCGGGTGGTTGGCGACGATCAGTACCGGCCCTGTGCGCGGGATATCCTGCAAATTCTCGGCATTGCGCAAGGTCACTGAGACACCCAGTGCATCGAGTCCATAGTCGAGGAAGGCCAGCGGGTCCAGCCCCTTGGGACGGCGGTCGTAAATAGCGGCCAGAGGTGACAAACCGAGGGCGCGCTCCAGAATGGCGGCGATCGGTCTTGGCTTGATGGGCAAGCGACAGGGATTAGTCATTGTGCGGATATTGTTTTACCAAATTATTTTCATAGCGCCAGGCTCGCCACAAGGCAGTGATGCCGGGAGGTTTATGTCCGCGCTTTCTATTGGCGACGCCAAGTTTAAACAGGGTCCTGTATTGCTGCAACAAGGTCGCTATGGCCATGCGCAGACTGGCGCGACGGTCCCAAATATTGATGGATTCGGCGCTGGCTCCGTTGATCTCGATGATTTCTATATCTTCTCCAGCCTGCAGGCTCTGCAGATCCCGGAACTTGATATCGAGGCGGCCATAATGAAAGCCGGGAATATCATCAAACAGCCGATCCAGCGCCTGTGTCAGCTCTGGCGTAATGTAGTCCCTGCCATCGCGAAAGACGGCACCTCGACAGTGGCTGGCAGAAAAAACGAGACGTACAGCCTCGCCCGTCGCAACCACTTGCTGCCATGACTGTGCGTGGCGCTTTTGATAGAGATGCAGCAGTGTACCGGCACGCGGATCGGCAGCCACCAGCTCCGCCAGAGTGCGGCGCCCGTCGCCAACCACATAGGGGGTGTATTTCAACGTCAGGGAAGTAATCTCGCCATGGGACTGCCCTGGATAGCGCACGTAGAATACGCCAGCTTCGGGCTCGAATTTTGCCAGCGCCTGAAACTGAATCGCGCCACCAGCAGGAAAAGCTCGCACGTAGGCTTCCAGATCAGTACTGCCCTGCAGCAACTTCACTCCGGCGCCCCGGCAACCGATATTGGGCTTGGCCACCAACGGGTATTGCAGACCGTGCTCTTGCAAACCAGTAGCAATTGCCCGCAATTGCGCCGACAGATCGGTGCTGCTAACCGGGTAGACCCACCAAGGCAAGATCCATTGCCGCGCTGAATCACCGGCGACTTCAAAGACTTTCGACTTCGCCACACCGACCATCCCGGAAAGCGGCAATGCCGGATTGGCAAGCAACGGTACCGTCAGGCTGCGATAACGTATGGCCAACACCAACCATTGCAGTACCACGGGCAAATACATCAGCCACAGCGGCCAGAATTCAAAATAGGACGTCGCTTTGCCGTCATGTTCCAGTGCCGGCATTCCGGGTACCACATGGTTTGCCGGCTCATTGTTATTGCTTTGGGGCAAATTGCAGTTCTCAAATCTTGTTAGCGATCTTGTTAGCGATCTTGTTAGCGGTCTTGTTAGCGGTCTTGTTAACTGTCTTGTTAACTGTCTTGTTAACGACAGGCGCCTCATGGACATCGGGTCTGTAGC
>CAZQFA010000001.1:237951-248300 GCA_964592245.1 uncultured Pseudohongiella sp.
GTCTTGTTAACTGTCTTGTTAACGACAGGCGCCTCATGGACATCGGGTCTGTAGCTGGAACCAGACCCGCCTGTGCAAAACTCGTGGCAGCAGACCCTAGCAGCAAGCAGGCAAGGACACAAAACATAAGTCACCAATCAACAAGACCCTGATCATCGCGTTTCCATTCCCAACGGGCGCCGTCGCTGCAGCCACTTTACTAGGCACAGACGGACGCCACTGCTAACATCCTGACCTGAATACTGCGCGGGAACTCACAAGTGTTGTCGAAACTACTGATCACGCTGGCTGTCATCGTGATTGCCTTTGTCTTTGTCAGACAGCGTCAGCAACAGCAATCCGTCGCGCCCAAACAATCTGCACCAACCGCAAAGGAAGCCAACAAGGCGGAAGCGAAGGCCACGCTGGCGCGAGACATGCGCATCGGCGCCTACCTGTTCGTTATCTTTATGGTCGCTATTGGCGCCGCGCTCTACTACTACCAGTGGCAAGATGACCACACTATCGTGACAGTGACATTACATCGCGACAATGCGGCAGAGCCAGTGACCTACGAGGTCTACAAGTACCAATTGGGACAGCGCAGTTTTACCACCGTTGACGGTGTCGCTGTCACGGTGGCCAGCAGCGAGCGTATGGAGATTGAGGGGATTGCCGATTAGCAGCGTGGCGAGTTAATCAGGTCGAGCGGTACACACCGCGACGCCCCTTGGCGGGAGACATCGCTTGTTGCAACAGACTGTTCAGGTCGCCTGCCAGACTGATGAGTGTGAGCTCATTGCGCTCCAGCACAAAAATCGACAGGGCTTCCAGGCGGGTATTGACCAGATCCATACCGGCGAAGATCCAGATCTGCTCGTCTTCCTCACGTACCCGGACAATGCGCTCCCAGACGAGATCAGCGTCGGTTGCCAGCAAGGCCATTTCAAACACCACATCATTGAAGCGCGGCAGCTCATTGCCCGGAGTGACCTGGTAGGTAGCCACCCGGACGTGACGGAGGTTATCAATTTCCACCTCATTGCCGCCGAGCACATCCACCAGCCTGATCATCCCCGGTCCGACACTGAGGGCCATTTCCTTGTGCAGTTCCATCCTTGGTAGCTGCTGGCTCAGGGAATCCCGCACTGGCCGGAAGTGGCGATCGGAAAAACTCATGCAGCCGGTCCCGGAGACCATTAACACACAGATCAGCAAGCGCTTGAAGTAATGTAAAGTCATGCCGGCTCCCGGGATCGTTTGTCCAGATTACCTAGTCGACGGTCACGTCGAGGTCAGACAATTCGTCGATATCGAAGCGGCGGCCCAGTGCAGCCAGGTCGTTGCCGCTGATATCACCGACTATGTTGACCAACACTGTCTCATAAGGTTCGGCGACCATGATCGCCAGACCATGTATGAACTCGCCGTCCGTGGACAGCCGGACATATATGTCCACATGGCTGTCGTCCTCGCGCACGCGCACAACTCGCTCCCAGCCTTCGGTTTCCAGATTGCCGGCTATGCCTTCCATCGACTGGGATATTTCATCCACATCCACTGCCGAACTCTCAAAGACGTTCACAGTGACCCGCAACAGCCGGGAAATAAAATCGGCAGCCTGCTCGTCCTCGGCACGAATCAGATTCGTTACCATATTAAGCAAAGGTGCCTTGAGACTGATTTCCACAGTCGGCTCGGCATTCACCATGGTCGTCAGCGAGGAGAAATCGACAAAGCCGGGATGGCTTTCAATGTCGCTCTGGGCAAAAGCAACAGGCATGAGCCCAATCACCGCCAGAGGTAAAATCCACTTCTTTAAACTCTTCATTGCTGTTACCTCGTTTTCAGGGCCTTCGAACAGATCTCTAAGGCCACAATCAAATAGGGCCATTGCTCACATTTTCGTCACCTTCGGTAGCGAGATGCTCGAAGGAGGCATTCAGCGTCTCCTGCAATGGCGTGATAATAAAACGGTCACCAATCATGACCTCGGTGCGTTGACTCACCTCATTGAGGTAATCAATCGCCAGATTCAGGTCCCGCAGAGCATTGAATACTTCCTCGGGACTGTACTCCTGTTCGCCGACCGCAACCTGATTGGCCACTTCGGGGGCCGGTTGCTCGGTCAGTTGCAGGGCCGGCGCCAGACTCAATAAAAGCGCGGTTAGCGCTGCCGCCGGTACGGCATAACGCACAGCCGCCGGGGCTGCAGCCAACCAATCCAGAAAGCCCTGCCAGAACGGTGCTGCCGATTCGGTCGGCGCCGGTTGTTCGGTCAGACGCAAGGCCGGCTCCAGCACCTCTTCCGTGCAATTCAGCATTGGCAGATCAAGCACGGCGTCATGCAAGCTTTGTGCGAACCGCAATTCAGCTGCACAAGCAGTACATTCGTGCATGTGTGTCACGAAGCCTTCCTGCTGGGCGGCGCTCATCTCACCATCCAGATAGCTGTCTATCTGGAGTTGCGTGAAATAGCATTGCGATTCATTCTTCTGTGTCATTTCGACTCACCTGTTGGCTTCTGGTTGCTTCTGGCTACTCGTTCGCTCTGGCCGCCTTTCAGTCCTGCCCAGTCCTGTAAATCTGCATCCTGTTAAGACTAAAGACGTGCCACAACAACGATTGTTACCAGTGCTTGTTCATAAATTCTGATTCTGACTTATAGCCGGCTCAATCCGGCGCATTACCGGGCTGCCGCGTCCTGGATTGGCCCGCTTCCGGCTGGCGACCTGCCCCGGAGACGCTGGCAAAAGCCTGTCGCAGTGCCTGATTCTCCCGCAACTTGCGCCGACCGCGATGCAGGTAGACCTTTACCTGACTGGCGCTCATATCCAGACTCTCTTCAATTTCCTGATAACTCATGCCCTGCACATCGCGCATGATGACAATGCTGCGGAAGGGGTCTTCCAGAGTCTGGATAGCGCGCTCGATATTCTCGCGCAGATATTGCTGATCGAGCTCCTGCCCGACATCCACATGCTCGGCCTGCTCATCGACCTCACTGTAATCGTCGACCTGGCCCTGCACTGTACGTTGTTTGCGGACATGATCGATGACGGCATTGTGTGCAACCCGCATGAGCCAGGCCCCGAGGCGGTCGTGATCAATCTTCTTCCAGTGCTGCCACAGCTTGATGAACACTTCCTGGGTCACATCGTCTGCATCTTCTGCCGCGCGCAAACTGTAGTGGGCAAAGGAGTAGATCCGTTGCCGGTGCGTTGCGATAGCCTGTCGATATTCGGTGATCATTTGTCGTTAAATGACGCAGGTAGAGAAAAAAAGTTACAACAGCTGTCGACGGGTATTATCGGCCCGTCCGGGCGCCGGGCGATTGACCGCTTTATGCGCACATTCATCTCAAGGTTCTGCGCGAAAATGTCGATCATTGCTATACTGCGCCACATTCCAGTCAGGGCCTTGGGACATCACAACAAGTCATGAAAAACACTCTGGTAGCCATCTTCTGTTTGCTCATCAGCTACTCTGCTTTCGCGGCGGAGGAGACGGTGACGCTCATCGACGGAGAGCTGATCAAGGTGCTGTATTTCCAACCTGATAACTTCGGTGCCCAGACCCCCCTGGCCGTTCTGCTGGCCGGTGGCTCCAACAATGAGTTTATGGCCCGCACGCAATTCTGGATGGGTAAGGAAATGGTTGCCCGCGGTTGGGCCATTGCCATTCCGATTTCACCGGAGGGGAGAAAGTACTTTACCGAGAACGCCGCCCTGTTCCCTGATCTTATCAGCCATGTTCGGGAAACTCACAGCATTAAGCCACGCAAGACTCTGCTGGTAGGCATCTCCAGTGGTGGTAGTGCCGCCCTGGCAATCGCCGCCCGCGACCCGGATCAGTACATGGGCGTCATTGCCGCTCCCGGCCGTATTCATAACGATGTTGATCTGGGCGCCCTGCACGGTCTGCCCGTCTATCTGCGGATCGGCGAGAAAGACGATTTCCGCTGGAACAAGGAAATCACCGATATGATCGAGCATCTGGAGCGGGCCGGCGCGTTTGTCGACGCCGCCGTGGTTCCCGGCGCCCGTCACACCTTCCCTTTGAATTGGGATGAGCTGGAAACCTGGCTGGAAGTGGCGCGCCAACACGCTGCCACGCAGTAAAAAATCCCGCCAGAATCGCGGCGATATCTCTTCTTTTGTTTTTCTAATCCAGAGCTACTCTTTATAAGCCTCAATAGCTTGCAATAGCTCTCAGTAGCGCGATATCTCCTCTTATCACTTTGATATCACGCCGCTAAGCGCCTGCTCGCATGGAGCAGGCGGCTGCATCAAGCATCAGTAGCGCTGCTCTTCAATCCAGAAGTTGGTCACTACACCATCGAGAAACTCCACAGACAAAGTATCAATCCGCTCTTCTTCGATATCCATTGAAAACAACAGGAACAGACCGAATTCGGTATCCTTTTCCGAGCGATTGCGGTATTTCCAGACTTCTGTACCGTCCGCGTAGGTCAGTTTGGTGATCGGATCACCGAATGAGCTGCGAACGAATTCCTGATCGCTTCTGCCCACTTGCAGTCGCGCTACTTCACCCTCATTCCATCCCGTTGAGATAGGTCGTGAATCGGAATCGACCGTCACCAGACAGCCTGTCAGCCAGAGTGCTGCAGCCAATAGTAAACTTGATTTGATCATGTTGTTCCCCGCGCTAGTCGCTTGTCATGGCTGCTTGTAAAGCAGCCGTTGTTATTACTTGCCTACACAATTTTGAACCCTGCGAGCGTGCCTGAGAGCACTCCCACAGATCTATGACGTCGGTAAGGAAAAAAGGTTACAAACCGTGTCGCCAGCGTGATAGCGTTGACGGCCGCAGCAGAATTCACGACCATCGCTCACTGCTTTCACTTTCATATCAGCCATCATGTCCGCCGCCTTGCAACGCTTCAATCAACTGTTCCCTTTATGGGCGATAGTGCTGTCAGTCCTGGCCTTTGTCGCCCGCGACACCTTTGCCGCTCTGGAACCCGGTATCGTCCCGCTGCTGGCTGGCATCATGTTCATCATGGGGTTGACGCTGGAGCAATCCGACTTCCGGCGCATCGTTACACGTCCGCAACCGGTGTTTATTGGCGTAGTCTTGCAGTTCGTTTTAATGCCGCTGCTGGCGATCACGCTGGCCAATATGTTGGGCCTGTCCACGCAATTGACTGCCGGTATGGTACTTGTCGGCAGTTGTGCCGGCGGTACGGCGTCCAACGTCATCGCCTACCTGAGCAAGGGCGATGTCGCTCTGTCCATTAGCATGACGCTCGTCTCGACATTGGCAGGCGTGATTGCCACTCCACTGTTGTGTGCGTTTTATCTATCAGAAACCATTAGCGTCAATGTGGCAGCGATGCTGATGAGTATATTGCAGATGGTCATCCTGCCAGTGGTTGTCGGTGCATTACTGAGTCATTACCAGCGTCCGTTAGTGAAGAAGATTGAAACTATCTTGCCCAGTATGGCCATCGTGTTGATCCTGATTATTATTGCCACTGTTGTTGCCCTGAATGCAGACCGACTTCCTGAAGTGGGATTACTGACACTCATCGCCGTGATATTGCATAACTCGTTGGGACTCGCCGGTGGCTTTTATATAAGCCGCTTGTTTGGCCTGAGTTTGAAACAGAGTCAAACCATTGCGATTGAAGTGGGAATGCAAAATTCCGGTCTCGGCGTTGCCCTGGCATTGCAATATTTTTCAGCGACCGCCGCATTACCTGGCGCACTATTCAGTGTCTGGCATAACGTCAGCGGATCATTACTCGCTGCACACTGGAGCCGCAAAAGAAATTCACTGGAATACATTATTTCTGACCAACAACAGATCAATGCGGAACAATAAGTAAAAAAGTCTTTTTGAGGGTTGACATAAAATCCCATAGGACTACAATTCGCGCGTCCAAAATATTTTTAGTTGTCAGGCCCATGAACACTTACATCCTTCCAACCATTACGCTACAGACCATGACCATGGCTTCCCAGGGTCATCAGTTCTGCGTGCGCGTGGAAAAGAATTGGGAGACCTGCTTGGAGTGATTTTCTGACCAACAATCGACTAGCAATCGAATTAAAGAAAAGACCTCTAAGTCCAGAAACCTAGAGGTCTTTTTTTTTGCTTTGAATTTTATTTGCTTGCTCACTGGAGCAGGCACTGGGGAACTTTTGTGCCTAAAAAACTGCACAGAAACATAACAGCGATCTACGGACTGGCTTTCTTTCACAGCTTCATGGTCATCGTGCCCGTTATCGTGCCTTTCTTCATGTCGAAAGGGTTGAGCCTGGCTGAGATTTTTTATCTGCAAGCAGTGTTTGCCACAACGATTGTGTTACTCGAGGCACCTTCCGGGTATTTCGCAGATCTTTTCGGACGGCGATTTGCGCTGGTGATCGGCAGCGTCATGCATGGCGCTGGCTATTTGATGTTGAATTTCACCGACGATCTGGCCGGCCTGATTGTGTTTGAGATCACCCTCGGTATTGCCTCGAGTCTGTTGTCTGGCGCCGATCTGGCTTTGCTCTACGACACGCAGAAAGCACTCGAGGATGAAGAAGGAGTCGAGCACAGCAAGGTCATTGCTCACCTGGGCTTTTTCAAGAGTGGCGCCGAGGCTATCGGCGCACTGATCGGCGGTGCTCTGGCATTGATTTCGTTCGATCTGATGGTGTTGGTGCAATCGGCATCCGCCTGGGTTTGTCTGGCACTCGCCCTGCTGGTTGTCGAACCTCCGGTTCAGCGCGAACAGAACATTGCCGAACGGGTACGCATTATGGACATCCTCAGACACTTGTTTCTGCAGGATCCGATTTTGCGACAGATCGTGATCGCCATCCCGCTCTACAGTCTCGCCACGTTTCACGTTGCCTGGCTGATGCAGCCTTACTGGGAGGCACAGGGTTTATCACTGGCGATATTTGGTTTGCTCTGGTTCGCCCAGAGCCTGACCGTCGCGCTGGCCAACAAGTTTGGTTTCCAGCTGGAGCGTCGACTCGGCGCTGCCATGGCGTTAACAATCATCGGCATATTGCCAGTGATCGGCCATTTTGGCATGGCGTGGTTCGAGGGCTGGGCAGGCATCGGGATCGGTTTACTGGTCTTTGTCTGCCGCGGCCTGAACCAGGTCATTCTGGTGAATGCCTTGAACAGGCGCATTCCCAGCGCTTTTCGTGCCACGGCGAACTCGTTCACCAGCTTCCTGTTCCGGCTGTCGTTCATCATCACCGGTCCGCTGGTGGGATACCTCGCCGAAACACGAGGACTCAGCATGACGCTGAATTTGTTGGCCCTGTGCTTCCTGGGAATGTTCTTCCTGGTGATGTGGCCACTCATTCAGTCGGTGCGCACGATTCAGCAGCGGGCTGCTGCCTAACCAGTCCCCTCCCCCCTCGGGGGCAGTCACTCATCCCTCTCCCTCCCCTAATGAGTGGCTGCCCCCATTTTTTTGCACCGGGCAATGGCATACCCGCCCTTCTCCACAGCCGAATCATCGACGACTGCACAGTTTTTGCACAGTCAGATTGGCCGCAAAGCGAGAGATTTGGCGGTTTCCGAGGCTGCGTGATACAGTTTCACGGCTTTTGCGCGGCGTGGCGGCGTCACCTGCAGGTGACCCTCTGAAAGCCCGGCAAAAACGCACCATTTATGGGCTTACACAATGGCAAGCGCAAAACGAACCAAAATAGCGCAGGAGAACTCGCATGAAGCTAATTACAGCGATCATTAAACCGTTCAAGGCCGAGGATGTCCGGGAAGCTTTGTCGGAACTCGGCATCAGCGGCATGACCATGACTGAAGTAAAAGGATTTGGCCGCCAGAAAGGACACACTGAATTGTACCGGGGCGCCGAATACGTCATCGACTTCCTGCCCAAGGCAAAACTGGAGATCGCGGTAGCCGATGAGATTCTGGATCAGGCCATCGAGGCCATCTGCAAGGCTGCCGGCTCCGGACAGATTGGTGACGGCAAGATATTCGTTACTGCACTGGAACAGACCGTGCGCATCCGCACGGGTGAAACCGGCAACGACGCTCTCTAATTTCTCCAGCAGGACACAATAATGACAAGAATAAGTACGCCCAAATCCCTATTCGCCTTCCTGCTACTCTTTTTGCCTTCCCTGACTTATGCGCAGGGTGAGGCATTAAGCGGCGCCAACACGGCCTGGATCCTTACCTCCACAGCACTGGTTCTGTTTATGACCCTGCCCGGACTGTCATTGTTCTATGGCGGACTGGTGCGAACCAAAAACGTCCTCTCGGTCCTGATGCAATGTTTCTCCATTGCCGTGGTAATTTCCCTGCTCTGGCTGGCCGTTGGCTACAGCATCGCCTTTGGCCCGTCGGAATCAGCCTGGTGGGGCGGCCTGTCAAAAAGCTTTTTTAGCGGTATCACCATAGATTCCATGTCGGGTGATATTCCGGAGACCGTGTTCGCCGCCTTCCAGATGACATTCGCCATCATCACGCCAGCCCTTATCGTCGGCGCCTTTGTTGAACGCATCAAGTTCTCGGCCATGTTGCTGTTCAGTATTCTCTGGACATTGGTCGTCTATTTCCCCGTGGCCAATTGGGTCTGGGGTGGCGGCTGGCTCGGACAGCGCGGCCTTATCGATTTCGCCGGCGGCACGGTAGTACACGTGACGGCGGGTGTTGCCGCACTGGTCTTTGCGATTATGCTCGGTCAGCGCCGGGAATTCCTTTCTGCTTCCACTCTGCCCCACAACCTGACCATGAGTTTTACTGGTGCGGCCATGCTCTGGGTCGGCTGGTTCGGCTTCAATGCTGGCAGCGCACTGGCAGCGGATAACGCCGCCGGCATGGCATTGTTTGTCACTCATATCTCGGCAGCGACCGGTGCCCTGACCTGGATGCTGATTGAATGGTTAAAATTCGGCAAACCCAGTGGCCTCGGCGCTATTACCGGCATGGTTGCCGGACTGGCGACCATCACCCCAGCTTCAGGTTCCGTTGGCCCCGCGGGTGCGCTGCTGGTTGGCCTGAGCGGCGGTATCGTCTGTTACTTTGCCACGACCTACCTCAAGCAAACACTGCGCATTGATGATTCTCTGGATGTGTTCCCGGTGCACGGCGTTGGCGGCATTGTTGGCACCCTGCTGGCGGGCATCCTGGTGTCCGGTGATCTGGGACTCTTCAGCGGCAATGGCTACGCCGAAGGCATGACCATGGGCTCGCAACTTGGCGTGCAACTGCTGGGTATTCTGGCTACCGGTTTATACACTGCTGTGCTGACCTTCCTGCTGTTCAAGCTGGTGGGCGTCGTCACCGGCGGCATCCGCGTATCTCAGGATCAGGAGCAACAAGGTCTGGACATCACCGATCACGACGAGAAAGGTTATTCGATGTAGTCTCCACTACCGCATCTGTTTTGCAACCTTGCCACGCCCGGCAAGGTTGCGAGGCAGGTCTCAGGCGGCAGGAATGGCCCGAATATAGCGCGCCATGCGCTGTAACCAGCCGTCAATAAAGACCACCTGAGAGGGGTCTCTCTTCACTACCTTGCCGTAATAAACCACCCTTTCTGCAACAAATGCCGCGGCCAAATCCTGTGCCGAACAGGCCTGCGCAGCAGCCCGCGTCATCGGCCCGATCAGACCATCAGGTGTCGAGCCAATGGCCCGCTGCAACATCTTTATGGTGGACACCGGATCGTGCTGAATAGATGAATCAAGCAGCAATTCATTGACGACCGGGTTGTCACAGATCGTATCCAGCTTGTAGTCGCGCCAGTACATCTGGCAGTAAATTTCGCAGGCTTCTTCTTTACTGAGCTGGCGCACATCGTCACTCGACACTTCGCATTTGCGCCAGTGCGCCAGCGTCCGCTGGGTCACGCCGTGATTGGTGGGCCCACCGCGGTCTGCCGGGTGGTCGACAAAGCCGCCTTCATTTTCCAGCACCTGATTGACGAGTTGCTCTATTTGCATCGTGCTACTCCCGTTATGGCTGCCCTGGCTGTCACACCAGAGCTGGTCGACATCAGGGGTTCTTTCGCATGGTGGTAATAGCGTATACCAGTTTGTTGGCGTCACTGTCCGTGAACGTGGTAGCAATAAGCGCTGTGCGGTTGCCGTCCTGTATCAATTCACCCCGCAGCCTGAAGTGCGGCCCCATGACAGGCGCAAAATAGTCGATGCGCATATTCACCGTGGCCGACCATTGGAAGTCACCAGCACTGAACAGCGTACGCAGTGTGTAGATGGATATCATGTCAACGTAAGTACCGGTAAAGCCGCCGAACAATTGCCCGCGTGGGTTCAGCAGATGTGCAGGCAAATGCGCCTCCACTTCCACCAGACCACGTTCTTCGCGCAGGATTTTCCACTGCCTCGCCTCGACCAGATCACCGG
>CAZQFA010000001.1:248400-255530 GCA_964592245.1 uncultured Pseudohongiella sp.
GAGAGTCAGGGTGTTTCCAGTGAACGACTGGCGCGTTTGCCGGCGGCCATGCAACGTTATATCGATGCCGACTTGCTGGCCGGCACCGTGACGCTCGTAGCTCGCAATGGCAAGGTTATTCATCTGGATACCCAGGGCTGGAAAGACAAGGAAGCCGGTGTGGCGATGCAGGAGGACTCGATATTTTTCATCATGTCGATGACCAAACCGATCGTTTCGACAGCGCTGATGATGCTGTATGAAGAAGGTCGCTTTCTGCTAACCGATCCGATCAGTAACTGGATCCCGGAGATCGCAGACAAAGAGGTGATCGTGCAGGATCAGTATGGCACCCACCGCGTGCCGCCCAAGCGTCCGGTTACCTTCCGCCACGTGTTGTCGCACACGGCTGGCCTGGATCCCGCTGCTGAATTCCTCAGCCCCGAAGAGCGAAAATTGACCTCGCGCGAGGACGATCTTGAATCCACATTACTGAAATGGGCACCGTTACCGCTGGCGTTCCATCCCGGAGATGACTGGCAGTACGGTAGCAGCACAGACTATGTTGCGCTACTGGTGCAACGCATCGCCGGCGAACCGCTTCAGGACTACCTGCAGCGCAAGATATTTGATCCCCTGGACATGCAGGACACATTTTACGAAGTGCCCGCGGACAAAGTTAATCGCGTCGCCAACGTCTACAGCCCAACCGGCCCGAACAACAGTATCGAACTGTCACGCACGCCGGAATACAGTACTTCTCCTTTTTTCGGCAGCAACTACTACGGCGGTATAGCCGGTCTGTTCTCGACCATTTCCGACTACTTTAAGTTCAGCCAGATGCTGCTCAATGGCGGCGAACTCAATGGCGTGCGCCTGCTTAGCCCAAAGACAGTCAACCTGATGATCAGCAACCACAGCGGCTCCCATGATGTCTATGTGCGCGGCCCCGGCTACACCTTTGGCCTCGGCTTCGGCATCATGAGTAATACCGGTGTTGCGCGCGACCCCCTGACTCCGGGAACTTTCACCTGGGGCGGTGCCTGGGGCACTGTGTTCTGGATCGATCCGGTGGAGAATATGATCGGCATAATGATGACGCAGATCACTTCTTACAGTCACTTGAGTGTCCGCCAGGAGGTCGGTGTTACTGCCATGCAGGCGATCACCGACAGCTACAGCAATAAGCCCTATCCGGTGATGGGTTACCCGATATTGCCATAGCCATCGCTGAAGCAAGCCAACAAAAAAGGGGCTCATGGCCCCTTTTTTAATTGAAGACTCAGTAAGTCTTATCGTCCGTCCAGTAACTGGTAAATGCGACGCACCGCACGCGGGTCGACGCCGGGCTCACTCAGTTGCGGGTAGTTCGCCCGATGGTTGGTCATGTCGATCTCCGTTGCCGCATGCTCCCAGGCGACACCCTCATCGTAGAATGCGGCAGTCTTGCCCCACAAGTCGCGCAAATATGCCTGGAAATTGTCGATAGGTTGCTTGCTGGTCATCACAGGACCATGGCCCGGCAGCCAGTAATCAAAATCCAGCGTCTTCAGTCCTTCCAGGGTCGCCGGCCACTCATCAACATGACCATCGCCCATATAAGACAGACCGGGCAACATCATATCGCCGGTAAAGATGACTTTCTCCTGCGGCAGGAAAATCACGACATCACCACCGGTATGCGCGCGCCCGAAGTGTCGCAACTGGATTTCCCGACTGCCATCGGCCACAACCTGAAACAGCGTCATCTTTTCTTCCAGCGTAATATTCGGAGGTGTCGGCCGCACCTCATCGATCGCGTTGAGGTAGGCCTCTTGCACACGGTGACGCTCTTGCAAACGGGCGCGCTCGGCCGCATCGGTCGCCGCTGCGGCCTGACGTTCGAGACTGGCGACTGTGGCTGGTACCGGATCAGAGAAACTGAGGAAGGTGTTTTCTTCCAGCACATTGCCCTGCTCACCATTGAGTTTGATGCGGGTAAATTCGTGGCCAATGATTTCCACGCCCTGCGGGAAAGCCTGGTTGCCGTGGGCATGGTCGAAATGATAGTGGCTATTGACCAGATAGCGCACCGGCTTGTCAGTAATCACAGACAGGGAATCCAGCAAGGCTCGAGCGGCCGTCGGCGTCACGTGAGAATCAACAACCAGCGTATCGAATTCGCCTACCAGCACCATGGCGTTACTCATGGTGTAGACAGAGCCTGTACCGGTTGCAAGCCAGACACCGTCAGTGACTTCCACGAAGCGGTGCGTGTCTGACTCGACGACAGTTTCCTGCGCCTGCAGCCAGTTTGAACTCAGCAGCGTCAGGGCGCTCAGGAGAGCGATACGAAAGTGGGGCAAAGTCTTCATGGGAGTTACCTGTTTTTATTGGTATGTAAAAGGCCGTCACGGTAATTGGGCCACAGCCAGCAACGTGATTGGCAATGACATTAGCCCATGCCTGCAGGCCTGTAAAGCGACAACAAAGTCTGTCTCGCAGTGTCATCAGCACAGGCAGATCAGCGAGTTCAGGGCGGCTGCAGGATTAGTTTGGTCGGGTCCATTGGCACCCTCAATGCAACCTGAATACGAACTCAGTGCGGCTTGATTCGGACCGCGATGCTAGACACAGCGATTGGCCGAACAGATAGGCAAATGCGCTAACTTCGCTGGTCAAATTCACCACACCGCACCTGCTCCTTGCCAGAAATAATTTTTATCTCACTGTTTTTAAAGCCTTTTTATCATTGGCAAGCTTATTGCTCTAACAGGGTAAATAGTTGAGCAAATAGCCAAGAAACTAACACTTTTACTCTGGGGAATAACGATGCGAAACTTTAATCACCTTAACCACAAGATCAACGTGGGGGCTTCATTGCTGCTGGGAATGATATTGAGCAGCTACCTCGTCGGCGCCAGCGCAGAGGGATCGGATCGCCAACAAGAGCTGCAGCCGCTTGCCCAGCGCAGTACTGCACTCGCACAAATAAATCGACCAATCGCCGTGCCGCCAATGACAGCTAACGGGAATATATCGACGGTGAACGGCCGCATCACGCTCGGCAGTCACGTCCAAGCCAATGACGTGGAAACAGTAAATGGCGCGGTAATCGCAACCACTGGTGTCATCTTGCGCAATCTGACCACAATCAATGGTGCAATCACCTTGCAGGAAGCGGTCACAGTACGCGGGGATATTGAATCTGTGAATGGCAATGTACAAGTGACCGGGGCCAGCGAACTGCAGGGCGACTTGCAGACGGTTAACGGCGATATTCAACTATCGGGCAGCAGGGTATGGCGGTCACTGCGTACCAGCAATGGCAATATCGTCTTGCGCAAGGCGGCAGAGGTTTTGGGCGATATCATTGTCGATGGTGAGTCATCCAGCATGCCGGGATGGATCGGCGCAGACAACATGCCATCACTGACTATCGATGCCAGCTCCAGTGTGAAAGGCGACATCCATCTGCATCAGGCAGTGCAGTTGCAAATTGACGAAGGCGCCAGCGTCGGCAAGATTTATCACCACTATCGCTAGCCTGTTTCGCGCGCACACCTGTGCAATTGGTATGGCGACGCGTGGTCTCTTGCACGGACGACAACAAAAAGCGGGCCACAGGCCCGCTTCATCCTACCCGTTGTTCCCGGCCAGGCTATTGCCTCGTCGGGACTGTTGCACTTATTCCTTGCGCTCGTAATGGCCCATCAACAGTCCAGTCGCCAGCACATGGCCATCAATCGCCTCCAGCAACGCTGCCTTGTTCAGACCTGGTGCCAGATCGAGATCGGCATCCAGCGCATAGAGGCGGAAGTGATAGGCGTGTAACTGCCCATTGGCAGGCGGTCGCGGGCCGAAATACCCGGCACGGCCCAAACCATTGAGGCCATTAACCATACCGCTCAGGCTATCGACGCCGGTCACTTCGGCATCTTTGCTCAAATTCGCCGGTAGTGAGCCGGCTGCGGCAGGAATGTTATAGGCGACCCAGTGCACAAACGGTTCCGGCATCATCCCCAACTCGACGACTTTGGGATCATCCATCACCAGGGCCAGCTCCACAGTTCCGGCTGGCAATTCAGCCCAGGAAAGTTCAATGGATTCATTGGCACCGTAGGCCGAGTTGGCTTCCGGCACCATGCCATGGTGATCGAACGCAGTGCTGGTGACTGTCACCGACTCGGGCGCGTCAGCGGCCAGTACCTGCGTTGTGGCCAGCGTCAATAAACTTGCTGCTAACAATCGTTTCATATCTTGACTCCTCAATTGCTGTTATCAGGTTGTTAGTTTGATCTTCTTTTATCGCGCCAATGTCCGCGCGTCTACTTGTGTTGAAACGGTAAACTTTTTATAACAGTCGCTACACGTACTCGACCTGCTCCGCCCGTTCGCGCAGTAAATACTTCTGTACCTTGCCCGTACTGGTTTTATCAATCGGTCCGAAGCACACTTTCTTGGGAATCTTGAAGCCAGCCAGTTCCTCACGGCAATAGGCTACCAACTCTTCGGCACTGAGCTCGGCTCCCTGCTTCAATGCAACAAAGGCACAGGGCACTTCACCCCATTTCTCATCACTGGCAGCCACAACTGCCGCTTCGAGAATTTTTGGGTGTTTGAACAGGACGGATTCCACTTCCAGTGACGAGATATTCTCACCACCCGATATAATAATATCTTTGGAACGATCCTTGATCTCGACATAGCCATCCGGATGCCAAACTGCCAGGTCGCCAGAATGGAACCAGCCACCAGCGAACGACTTTTCTGTGGTCGCCGGGTTTTTCAGATAACCTTTCATGACAATATTGCCGCGCATGAAAATCTCACCCATGGTCTTGCCGTCGCGTGGAACGGGCACCATGGTCTCCGGGTCGGCAACCATCAGTTCATCCTGTAATGGCGCACGCACGCCCTGTCTGGCCACCCGCTCTGCACGTTGCTCAATTGACATGTCGGCCCAATCGGCTTGCGGCGCTGACACCACACACGGACCATAGGTTTCAGTGAGTCCGTACACGTGGGTAACACTAAAGCCCATGGTTTCCATGCCGGCAATGACTGCTGCCGGTGGCGCGGCACCGGCGGTCATCGCTTTAACCTTGTGAGTAACGCCGGTTTTCAGCTCGTCCGCCGCGTTCACCAGTGTATTGAGCACCACAGGCGCTCCACAAAAGTGTGTCACCTGATGCTTTTTGATGGCAGAGAATATTGCATCGTCGCGCACATGACGCAGACAAACATTCGTCCCAGCAACCGCAGCCAGCGTCCATGGAAAACACCAGCCATTGCAGTGAAACATCGGCAAGGTCCAGAGATACACCGGATGCGACACGAGATCCCAACACAGGCCATTTGAGAGAGCATTCAGGTACGCCCCGCGATGATGGTAGACGACACCTTTGGGGTCACCCGTGGTGCCTGAGGTGTAGTTGAGTGATATTGCCTGCCATTCATCATTTATCTGAAAGCAACGGTAGTCAGGATCACCAAGCGCCAGCACATCCTCGTAGTTTTTCTCGCCGAGGCATTCACCACCTTCGTACTCCGGGTCATCAATATCAATCACTACAGGCGGATTTTCGAGAAGCGCCAGCGCGCCCTTGATGGTGTTGGAGTATTCCCGGTCGGTGAAGAGAACTTTCGTTTCTGCATGCTGCAGAATAAAGGCAATTGCTTTGGCGTCCAGACGCACATTCAATGCGTTCAGCACAGCCCCCGTCATGGGCACACCGAAATGCGCTTCGAATGTTTCAGGCGTATTAGCACCCATGAACGAAACGGTGTCACCCTCACCTATACCCATACTGAGCAAGGCAGACGCTAACAGGCAACTGCGCTGATAAGTCTGTGCCCAGGTATAGGTGCTGGCACCATGAATAACCGAAATATGATCGGGGTAAACGCTGGCTGCGCGTTCCAGAAAAGTCAGGGGGGTCAGCGCTGCGTAATTGGCAGCGTTTTGCGGTAAATCCTGCTCGTAGATATTGCGACTACCTTTCATTGTTATTCTTCCTGCAGTCAGAGCGATCGGGCGCTACTTCTTGTTCTGTTTTAGTGTCTTGTGCTTGCTTTATACATTATCACGCAGCGGCCACCGGGTGCTGGCTGTTGCACCGCAAAAATCTGCATTATTGTCTTTACAGTGCTCCTGACAATTTTCTGCAACTCTACATGAAGTCCATGTCGCCGGCAGTTAACCACCAGCGGCCATAGAGATCTTGCGCTTTCGGGCCGGGGTTCCAGTCATTACAGGGTATCTCAATATTCAGCGCATTCACACTGGCAGCCGGCAGCAACACCTGCTCCAGCCAACCCCGGGTAACCCAGAGCATTAACAACGGCGACTGTGGCTGCTGCGCTGCCCATTGACACAGCGCTTGCAACACCTGTTTGACCGCCGACTCAGGACAGACTATATCCATCAGCAGCCAGTTGTCGTTGTGCTGCTTCAGGACCACAAATGCCAATGGCCCCTGCTCCGCGACGTGCAGCCAGAAACACTGGTAACGCGAGGCGGCCGGATGCTGGTGATAGCGGTATTGGACATAGGCACTGTCCCGCACACCGATGATGCCACCGACAAAGCCGGGACCCATGCGTTGCCACAATTCATTCAGTGCCTGCTGGTCCGTCGGGCTGTCCATAGTGAACGCCTGCAGTGTCACTTCCGGCATGGCGCCCGGTGACTCCGGTCTGGCATAAACCACTTCGACGAAATCATCCGTTTTTTGATAGAGCCCCAGACGTTTGGCAATATTCATCGCCTTTTGATTGGGAAATCCGAAACCCAGCAGATGCTCGACGTTATAGCCGATTTCCCGCTCCAGAAAAGTGGCGGCTGTTTTGAAAAACAGGCTTTGCTTGCCATAGCGCCGTCGCTCACCTGGCATGACCATCACATCACACACCTGAATAGCCAGTTCCGGCTGCCCGAAATAGCGAATGCGCCTCGGCGCGCCACCGTAATGGGCAACAACCGGGCCGCCCGGCGTTTGTCTGGCCAGCACACAGCGTCCCTGTCCCAGTTGGTACTTCCAGCGCCACAATTCAGGATTGAATTCGACGCCAAAACTGGCTGTAAACAACTCACCAATCTCGGCAACAGAATAGGAATGGATGTCGGTAAATTCTGCAGCGCTGAATTCCTTGTCGGGCAGTCCGCGATT
>CAZQFA010000001.1:255630-259705 GCA_964592245.1 uncultured Pseudohongiella sp.
GGCGGCAGATATTCACCTGCAAGAATCAACAAGCCATCGACTTGCAACAGCGAACGTGCTTTCTGCAACACTGCCAGTTGATCAAGATAGCGCTGCGTTCCTTCGACCAGCACTGCAGCGAATCTGCGATCCGTCGCATAATCGGCAAAATCACAATAAGCCACTTGCAGATTTTCGTGGGCTTCAGATTGTTGTAAAGCGCGTTTGCCGAGCCAGACGCAGTGATAACCCGCATCGGCCAATCGATGTGCCAGTTGTCCCACACTTGGGCCGCACAATAAAACAGAATCAGAGCTACCAATACCTGCAGTAAGTAGCCTGCCCAGATGCGCGATAAAATCTTGTTGCCACGCTGTTACCGTCTCTGACGCATCCTCTGGCAGATCATGCGATGGTGGTACAGAGCCGTAACAAAGCAAGGGATTTGTATTCAGGGTCCGCTGCAGGACGCAGGCGATGAAATCGATGAACTGATGATTATTCTGTTCTTGTTGGGCAATCAAGAAGAAGCGACTCGATAAGAAGTGTGCATGTCCGGCGTTGCAATATAACCTGACAGCCAGCCTTTGCAAAGCCCGCCAGCCGACTGGCCGGTGGCCATCTGAATAGCTGTCAGGTCATCTTTCACAGTGCTGGCACGTCCGGCTGGTTCAGTTAGAATAGCAGCATGAAAGGCTCATCAAAGCGCATCAGGTTTACCGAATTTTTGCTCCCCGGAAGCGCCGATCAATCCAGTGCGGCGCGGCAGGGACTGCAGCGGCTGCTACTGTTACGCGCCTTTGTTACCGCGGTCAGCACGCTGGGCTTGTTGGTGTTTCAGGCCGTCTCCGATCTCGATATACCCTTCACGTTTATTGCAGTGCTGATCTCCGCCATCGTCGTCTCCATCGGTGTCAGCTACTGGCGGCTGCAACAATCCTGGGTCATCAGTGATACGGAACTGTTTGGTCATCTGCTGATCGATGCCAGTTTCCTCATTATTCTCGTTTTCAACACCGGTGGCGTCAGCAACCCGTTGATTTCCTATTTGCTGGTGTTACTGGCGGTGACTGCGACGCTGCTGCCACGAAAATACGTTTACTCGCTGGCAGTCAGCAGCATTGTGATCTACACATTCTTCCTGTTGCTCGACCTGCAGGCAGATCATCAGCAGAGCATGATGATGGCCAATCAGGACATGGTCTTTCAACTCCACCTGGTGGGCATGTGGGTTATTTTCCTGGTGAGCGCCATACTTATCAGTGTGTTTATTACACGCATGGCAACGGCGATCAGGGAGCGCGAATTGACCCTGGCCAAGGCACGGGAAAACGAGATGCGCAATGAGCAATTGGTAGCCATTGGCACTCTGGCGGCTGGCACGGCACACGCGCTTGGCACGCCACTCTCGACGATGGCAGTCGTGTTGACCGAACTGGACAAACTGGACGCTGAGGGCCTGCGCAATAGTAATATCAAGGAAGACATTACGGTATTGCGGCAACAAGTCACGCGCTGCAAGGATTCATTGAATCAGCTGATTCGCTACTACAACAAGGACAATCCGGTGCGTGATGAGCGTGCGGCCTTGTCGACTTTTGTCGCGGATATTCAGGACTACATCACTAACATTCACCCTACGGCTTCGGTACAGTTTACAATCGATGCCCATGTGGACGCTCAGGTCACTGCCGATCTGTCGCTGAAGCATGCAATCATCAATATCATTGAGAACGGCATCAAGGCGGCGCAGGAAAATGTCACCGTCGCCTTCAGAATTGGTGATAAGCCTGACGCACCTCTGGAGATTTCGATAAACGATGACGGCCCGGGCATTCCCAGTCAGGTGATGGAAAACATGGGGCGCCCGTTTATCAGTATGCGCAAAGACAGTATGGGTCTGGGCATATTTCTGGCGAACGCCGCTGTGCAGCGACTCGGTGGCACTATTGAAATGTTTAATCTGAAAATCGGCGGCGCCCTGACTGTCATCAAATTGCCGATTCCCAAACAACAGGAAGCCTGAGTATGGATAATTCACTGTCCAATACACTGCTGGTTGAAGACGATGAAGTGTTTGCGCGCGTCATTTCTCGCGCCCTGGAGCATCGCGAATACTCAGTCTCCCATGCCGCCGACGCAGACTCGGCATTGGCTTTTATCAACGACCAGAGTTTTGATTACGCCATTCTTGATCTCAACCTTGGCGGCGAAACCTCGCTGGGATTGATCAAACCGTTGAAGCGGCACAATCCCGATATCCGCATCCTGATACTTACTGGTTACGCCAGTATCGCTACCGCAGTGGAAGCCATCAAACTCGGCGCAGACAACTATCTGGCCAAGCCCGCCGATACCGACGAAATCCTGGGCGCGCTGCTGGTAGGCAATGCCGATCAGGAGCGTGACACACCCGATCCGCTCAACCTGGAGCCAATGTCAGTGCGTCGTCTGGAATGGGAACATATTCAGAAAGTACTGCAGGAAAACGATGGCAATATTTCCGCCACGGCGCGGCAATTGAAAATGCATCGCCGCACATTACAGCGCAAGTTGCAGAAACGCCCTGTTGCCAGGTAGACGATGCTTTAGCGAAGGTTTGACTGTCAGGCGTTTTGCGCTGTTTTTTGCGCCCACATGGCCAGCAGTGCCAACAGCAAACAGATAATTTCAGTAGTGAATAACTGCAGCATGAATTCGTTGCTGCTCTGCTCGATGAAGATACCCCAGGCGCGCACGGTAGCCAACGACAGATAGCTGAATGCCATCAGGAACAGACCCGGCCATCGAAACGTGCCGCTGACTGCGCCAAGTAGCGAGAAGACTCCCAGCGTCAACATCAACCCTACATATGTCGTGCGCAGCTCGGTATAGCCAACAGGATCTTGCAGCTCAATCGTCAAGTCTGAAAACCATTGAACGGTGTCGATGCTGAAGAGCACAGCCAATGTGCAATAGACGATGCCATTCAGTGCCAGAATAATTACTGGCACCAGACTCGCCAGTTTGAGCAACCCGTTACGCAATCCTAGTTTCTCCTGTGTCTGCGGCGCGAGCTAGCGTCGCGTTAGTGGTGTCATGCTGAGGTGGCGACCACCATCGACGATCAGGGTCTCGCCTGTGACGATTTGCGGACCAGTGATGAAATGCAGAATAGCATCCGCCACCGTCTCCGCCGTGGCCGTGACACCCAGCGCCGACTGCTTGCGATTCACCTGAATCAACTGTTCGTATTTCTCCTCGCCGAGACCTTCACGCAGCCAATCACCCTCGATAAATCCGGGGCATACCGCATTCATGCGCACCGCAGGACCCAGCGCCCGTGCCAGTGACAGCGTCATTGTCACCAGAGCGCCTTTGGAGGCGGCATAGGCCACACTGCTGCCGATGCCGGTGACTGCGGCAGTGGAGGCGACATTAACCACAACGCCGCCGTCGGCATTCGCCTGAAAATGCGGATTCACCGCGCGGATCATCTGGTAGGCACCAACGACATTGACTCCGTAGATACGTTGAAAATCTGCATCGTCGAGACCATCCAGATCGGCATGATCAACAAATTTTGTGGTACCGGCGTTGTTCACCAGAATATCGACGCGTCCCCATTTATCTATTGCGGCTGCCGCCAGGGCGCGGCAGTCACGGTCATCGGCCACATTCGCCTGCAATACCAGCGCCTCGGCGCCACGCTCGGCGCATTGGGCGGCAACTGCTTCAGCCCCGCCTGAATTGGCGTTGTAGTTAATCACTGTATGGCAACCAAGTGCTGCCAATTGCAGCGCGGTGGCTGCGCCAACGCCACTGCTGGAACCGGTGACGATGGCCACGCGTCCGTTAATGTCTTTCACTCCCGCTCTCCTGATTGTGTTGTTTTTGTCTGTGCTGTGACTGTCTGGCGAGGAAATTAGCACACTTACCCCGAAAATCCTTCTCCCCGACTGCAAGGCCCCGTGCCATGGTGGAATCCCGCTTTTTTTCGTATTAAAAAGTCGTTGCAAAGCCTGCGATTGACGTTACAATAGGTAACACTTTGGTCTTCCCTCTTACACCTCGGAACTGACCAAGCCAATGCCCGCCAAATCGGGATAGATCGAAC
>CAZQFA010000001.1:259805-278731 GCA_964592245.1 uncultured Pseudohongiella sp.
ATAGATCGAACTAATAGATCCAACAAGGACGAACAACCCAAGCGCTTGAATCAGGCAAGCAGAATAGCGTCTCGACGCTGTCTCTGTGTGCCCAACTTTTAACCTGTGCCAGGCCTGAATTGCTGTGGCGCATGGGAAACCGGAGGCCCTAGTGAAAAATCAGCATGTCGTTGCTATCGCGATACTCGTAGTAGTCACAGTTTGGATGGTGATTCCGCGTGAACGTCAAAGTGCTGCTGAGGAAACAATCGGCAACGAACGCACCATCGCGGCGATTCCGGAAGACGCTTCCCCCGGTGAAGACCCTTCTGTCTTTACCGTCCGCGCACGTCGTGTGGAGCCACAATCCTACGTAGAACGCATTCGTATTCGCGGCCGCACCCAGGCCTTCCGCCAGGTAGAAGTCCGCGCCGAACAGGCAGGTCGTATCGTCAGCGAACCGATCCCCCGGGGCGCTCAGGTCAGCGCTGGCGATGTACTCTGCGAGATCGCCATCGATAATCGCCAGTCCGATCTGGAAGAAGCGCTGGCCCGTCAGGAGCAGGCCGAATTCGAATATCAGGCCGCCCTGGATTTGCAGCGCCGTAGCCTGCAATCTGATGTCGCTGTCGCGCAGCTGCGCACGGCCGTGGAATCTGCCAAAGCCGCTGTCAGCCGCGCCCGCCTGGCCATCACCAATACCCGCATGGTAGCGCCGTTCGATGGTGTCGTGGAAACGCGCACTATGGAAGTCGGTGACTTGCTCAATATTGGCGAAGTCTGTGCATCGATCATCGATACCGACCCGATGCTGATGGTGGGTCTGGTTCCGGAACAACAGGTAGACCGTGTCAGCGTCGGCGCCAACGTCACCGGCACGCTGCTGGGCGGCCGCCAACTGACTGGCGAGGTAACCTTCCTGGCGAGTGCCGCAGATCCCATCTCCCGCAGCTACCGTATGGAAGTGACGGTCGAGCCTGGCCGCGAGCCTGTGCGCGCAGGCATCACTACCGAGATGCTGGTAGATGCGGCCGAGTTTCAGGCACATCGCATTCCCTCTTCAGCGCTGTCTCTGGATGACGCTGGTGCAGTGGGTGTGAAACTGATTGATCGCAATAACGAGATCGTCTTCCGCAATGTGCGGATTGTTGGTGATGACACCGACCAGATGGACCCGGGTGTATGGGTCACTGGTCTCAGTGGCACAGTCACCCTCGTCACCCTAGGCCAGGAAGTCGTTTTTGATGGCCAGACTGTCGAAGCCAATTTCGATTGGGCAGAAAACCGTCGCTAAAGGCACCTAAATGAAAAACTACATTGATTCCGCCATCTCGCGCTCGCGCACGACGCTGAGTGTGTTCGTTGCCGTCTTGCTGACAGGTCTGGTCGCCTACAATTCCATTCCGGTGGAATTGAATCCCGACGTCGAAGTGCCGGTCATCGTCACCACAGTGATTCACAACGGTATTTCCCCTGAGGATGCCGAACGCTTGCTGACCAAGCCTGTGGAACTGGAGTTGAAGACGCTCGACGGCATCACCCAGATTGATTCCTTCTCCAGCGAAAACGCGGCCACTATCATCGTCGAATTCGACATCGACTTCGATTCCGATACCGCCGTGGCTGATGTCCGTGAGGCAATCAATCGCGCCAAGGCACGCTTCCCGCAAAATACGGAAGAGCCCATCATTCAGGAAGTCTCGGCAGCCACTTTCCCGGTAGTGCAGATTGCCATCGGTGGTGAAGGTGTGCCCGAGCGCGTGCTGCTGCGCATCGCCGAGGATCTGCAGCGAGAGATTGAAATTCTGCCACCTGTGCTGGAAGCCAACATGGTGGGTAACCGTGAGGAATTGCTGGAGGCTGTTGTTGATCCGGCCAAGCTGGAAACCTACGGCATCCCCAACAACGCACTGGTGCAGGCCGTCACCTCCAATAACCGGCTAATCCCTGCCGGTCAGGTAGATACGGGCCAGGGCAGCTTCCCGGTGAAAGTGCCTGGCCTGATCGAAACTGCGGATGATCTGTTCAATCTGCCGCTGGCGTCCAATGAGCTGGGTGTGCTGACGGTCTCCGATATTGCTGATGTGCGTCGCACCTTCAAGGACGCCACACGTTATTCCTACGCCAATGGCGAACCCTCCATCTCGCTGAACGTCATGAAGCGCAAGGGTGCCAACCTGATTCAGGCAATGGAGCAAATTGATGAGGTAGTGCAGGCCATGGCACCTACCCTGCCACCGGCGGTGTCCATCTCCTACATCAACAACACGGCACCGCTGGTAATTGAGCAGAACATGGGCTTGCAGGGCAACATGGCAACCGCCATGGTGCTGGTGCTCATTGTCGTCATCGCTTCTGTCGGTGTGCGCTCCGGCTTGCTGGTGACCATGGCAGTGCCGTTCTCGTTCTTCTTTGCCTTCATCATCATCAGCATGCTCGGCTTCACTTATAACTTTATGGTGATTTTCGGCCTGTTGTTGGGTCTCGGGATGCTGATCGATGGCGCCATCGTCATGGTTGAGTATGCCGACCGCAAGATGGCTGAAGGGCTAGACAGTCAGGAAGCCTATAAAGAAGCGGTGGCGCGGATGTTCTGGCCGATTATGGCCTCAACGGCGACGACACTGGCCGCCTTCTTGCCGATCATGTTCTGGCCCGGCGTTGCCGGTCAGTTCATGAGCTATTTGCCGATCACCGTCTTTGCGGTGTTGATTGGCTCACTGTTCTACGCGCTGCTTTTTGCACCGACGATTGGTGCCCTGATCGGCCGCTCCACCGCCGCCAGTCAGGATCACCTGAAGAATCTGGAAACCGGTGACCCGCACAAGGCTGGCTTCATCACCAGTTTCTATGCCAGCGTTCTCGAGTTCGCAGTGGCCCGACCGATCGCCATCTTCTTTGCCAGTATTGGCGTCATGGTGGCGATTGTGATCGCCTACGGCATGTTTGGCCGCGGCGTGGAGTTCTTCACCGCCGTGGAACCGAACCAGACCCAGGTGCGAGTCTTTGCCCGCGGCAACTATTCGCCGGCCGAGTTACGCGACATCATGCTGGACGTAGAAGAGCGCATTCGCTCGGTGGGCCATATCAAGGGTATCGTCACGCAATCCGGCGCCGGCCAGCAAATGGGCGGTGACCAGCAAACGGCTCCCGACCTGGTTGGCTCTATCTTTATCGAGATGACCGACCGGCGCGACCGTGACATCGATGGCTTCGAAGTCGAGAATCGCTATCGTGACGCCATCACAGGCATTCCCGGCGTGCGCGCTGAAGTGGCGACCATTGAGCAGGGCCCGCCGGTGGGCAAGGAAATCCAACTGGAGTTGTCCGGAGAAGATCTGGATCAGCTCTTCGCCGAAGCGAATCGTATTCGCAGCTATTTCGAAGACGAGCAGGGTGATGACCTGATCGACATCGATGACACTGCACCGGTACCAGGCATCGAATGGGAAATTGTTGTCGACCGTGCCCGTGCTGCCATGCTGGGTGCCAGCATGAGCGAAGTCGGTGCCGCTATCCAGTTGATGACCAATGGCATCTTCATGGGTGATTACCGACCCAATGACAGTGAAGAGGAAGTGGATATCCGTGTACGTTATCCGGCGGCATACCGCGGCCTCGATCAGCTCGACAGCATTCGAATCGGCACCAGCAATGGCCCGGTGCCGATCAGCAGCTTCGTCACTGTGGAAGCCAAACCACAGGTAAGCTCTATTCAGCGTGTTGACGGCGAGCGTGTCGTTTACGTACGCGCCAACCCGGCGCCAGGGATTCTCGCCGACAACAAACTGCAGGAGATTTCTGCGTGGCTGGAAGCGAATCCACCGGCACCGGGGGTGTTCTATCAATTCCGCGGTGCCAATGAAGAACAGGCTGAATCGGCCGCGTTCCTGGGCCAGGCCTTCTCTCTGGCACTGGCGCTAATGGCAATCCTGCTGGTCACCCAGTTCAACAGCTACTATCAGGCTTTGCTCATCCTGTCGTCTGTTCTGCTGTCGACCACCGGGGTGCTGCTGGGACTGCTGACCACCGGCCAGACCTTCTCGGTGATCCTGACGGGCATTGGCATCGTCGCCCTGGCGGGTATCATTGTGAACAATAATATTGTGCTCATCGACACCTTTAATGTGCTGCGCAGCGAACATCCGCAGTGGACACTGCAGGAAGTGATCGTGCAAACCGGTGTACAGCGTCTGCGGCCGGTATTCCTGACCACGTTCACCACCGGCTTCGGCTTGCTGCCACTGGCCATGCACGTCTCCATTGACCTGATTGGCGCCGAGATTGAAGTCGGCGGCCCCATTACCTCGCAATGGGTGTCACTGGCCTCGGCCATTGTCTTTGGCTTGTCGTTCGGCACGATTCTGACATTGATCGTCACGCCGGCCATGTTGGCATTGCCCGATCGCCTGCGTGAGCTGATCCGCGCCCTGCCACTACCTTCACGCAAACGCAACACGGAACTCAGCGCGCAGTAATAATCCGCCTGACTCTCTGGTGAAACCGGATTGTCAGGCGTTTTTCATTCGTGTCAGAATGGCTGTTCCTTACTCACAACACCGGATATTGCCCGCTCACACATGGCCCTACTCGCCGCGTACTTTTGTCTCAGTATCTTTTTTTCATTTCTGTGTTCGATTCTTGAAGCGGTCCTGCTGAGTATCACTCCTGCCTATATTGGCGTGCAAAAGGAACGGGGAAACCCTATTGCCGAAGATCTGGCGCGGTTCAAGGATGATATTGACCATCCACTAGCCGCCATTCTCACGCTCAATACCATCGCTCATACAGTAGGCGCTATCGGCGTCGGCGCTCAGGCCAGCGTGCTGTTTGGTTCAACTACCATCGAGTTGTTCGGTGTTTCTCTGATCAGTATCGAGGCATTGACTGCCGGACTGATGACATTGGCCGTGCTGATCTTCTCGGAAGTCATCCCCAAGACCATCGGCGCCAACAATTGGGAAGCTCTGGCACCCTTCTCCGTCTACGCGCTGAAGGTCATGCTCTTTATTCTGGCGCCGCTGGTTTGGCTCAGTCAGTTCCTGACCCGTCATCTGAAGAAAGACAAGGACAAGCCGGTTCTGAGTCGCTCCGATTTATTGGTGATGACTAAGATTGGCAAGGACGCTGGCGTACTGGAAGAGAATGAACACAAGATCATTGAAAACCTATTGCGCTTCTCCAAGATCCTGGTGAAGGACATCATGACACCACGCATCGTTGTGGTTGCAGCCAACGCTGACACGAGCGCGCGTGAATTCCACGATCGCCACCAGAACTTGCCGTTTTCACGCATCCCCCTGTATGAAAACAATAATGACAACATCATTGGCTATGTACTGCGCGACGAGCTGCTGCTCAATCTCGTGGACGACAATGATCACCGCACCCTGAAAGAAATTCGCCGCGATATCACCACGGTCCACAAGACCTTGCCCATCCCCGAGCTACTCAATATCTTTATCAGCAAAAAAGAACATCTGGCGCTCGTTGTTGATGAATTCGGCGGCATGGAAGGCATCGTCACCATGGAAGACATCATCGAAACGTTATTGGGCCTGGAGATTGTCGACGAGTCAGACAGCACTGAAGACATGCAGGTACTGGCACGCAAGAACTGGGAACAACGCGCGCGCAAACTCGGCTTCATTACTCCAGAGCAGCTGAAAGCGGCTACGAAGAAGATTAACGACAATTAACTCCGCTCTGCAAGATCACCAGTTAACACACCGCCGCACGCGCCCCCACCTCTCCGAAAAAACACATCTCCTATCGTGAAGATGTGCGATTATTTAATTATTGTGCGACATGGCACTATTTTGAGAAAGATTACAATCTTTATCGCTAGCAGCACTATTTGTCGCTCGGGAAATACCCTGCCAGTAACAGGCTTTTTCTTCACCATCATAAAAAAATCAAGCGCTCGCTCGATTTTTACCGGGCATTGTGACAAATTGTAATCGCTTCGCTAACGCTGTGAAGCTGTGCTACTATTTTTCCACTTTATCGCAGGCGGGCATAAGGGAAATGTCGCAGCGGCGGTAAACAGCTAAAGTCTGGAGCTTGGGAGTTATTCTTTGTTCCCCCCTTTTCTAAAGCATTGAGCGACTTCCATGCCTCCGCTTTAGCGCCCTAAATCTTGCCCCCACCTGTATTACCCTAAACTTTCATCAGCCTTTTCTCTGCGCAGTTAACCGGGCAAACAGCTTCGTCGATTGCTATTGCCCGCACAGGCACCGTCGGCAGCGCTGTTACTGGCCGCTGTAGAAGTCAGCAAGGACACAGGTAAGGGAGTCAGCAAAAGCTGAGTATCGGATTATTCCTGAGTAGCGAGTGTCGTGAGAGCAGCAAGAAGAGTAAGAACAGAGACTAGCTTGAGAGCATGCAGCCGCCACTGCAAATAACGTGGTGATGGAGCAGGTGCTGGCCAGCCAGAGCGCCGGAATAACTCAGTCGATACCGGCCAGAATCTGATCGCGCCGCGAGCGTTCGCGGCGCGCCAGGTTTTCCTTGTATTGCGCCGACATCAGGTAAAGTTGGTGACGACTGATTGCCAGACTCTCTTGCAGAAACTGGAATTTAGGATGCCCTTCAGCCAGAGTCAGGTTGGCCACTTCCAGTCGAGTATCAAAAATCTGCGCGGCCCGACGCAGGTGATGCTCACGCCGGCCGTCGATATTGAAATTGTAGGCATTGACGTGGAACGATGAAATTTTCTGCAGTCCTGTTTCCAGTCGTGGGTCATCCAGCTCGTACAAACGTCGATACAGGTGTTCCAGATAGTCATACTGATTGTCGACCAACTCCCACTGACCCGCTTCCATAGCGCTGTGCACAATCTGGTCAATCAGAAAGATTTGTTGCTCATGGTACAGGCCGTGGCTGATACGGCTGATCTGCCAGGCCTGTTCAAACAGGGCAATGGCTGGCTCATGCTTATTCTGTTCCTGCAAAGTCATGGCACGACCGATTAGCACATCCATCTGCGCGGACTCATAGGGATTGAAGGGAGATTCATCGGCAGCCTCATCCTGAGCCTCGTCTGCCGCCATGATCATCGCCTGAAAATCAGGCACAGTCGCTGTAGGGGAAGGCGAGGTATTGATGGTCAGGTTTGCCAGGGATTGTGCTGCAGCCGGGTTGCTGCTCAGTAACAGCGTCAGAATGAAAAACGCCGGCACACTGAATTGGCGTGTTAGTTGGCTTGTTAGATGGTCCGGAACTAGTCGAGCAACGCCTTGGAAATGCATAGTGAAACTCCCCTATTACGATTCACTATGGCGCAAGCAATTCCGCCATTCAATACTTTTTGCAGCCTTTTTTACAAAAATGTGTCTGTTTTGTTACATTTGAAAATTTTTTCTTTAATAAATTCAGGCAGTTGAAAAACCATGTGTCATAACAGGGCGAATATGACACTTTCATGAAACCTCTCCGGCAAGGCCGCAAGGTGGTCATTTCGCGGCGTCAATGCCCACAGCAAAGGCTATTTTTAGCTGACTGGCGTAGTCATTGTGACGGGATGCGACGTGAATTGACTGGCGTGTGGAGCGAAGTTAACAGCCGGCAGCAGCAGCATTGTCAACTGCCAGGGGCAAGCATGTTAGCGGTAGGTACGATTGGCAATCACTGCCTCGGCCAACAGCAGCAGCATAACTGCTGCCAGTAACCACCACCAGATGCGCTGCGGTCGCTCCAGCTCTTCAATGAGCTGTGCTGTCTGTACGGCGCGTGAGCGCACGGGACTGGTGTCCGGGTTAATCACCTCGTCGTAGAGCGTAGACGGAGCGATTCGCGCCAGATTGGCCTCTACCGGCCGCACATTGACTGCATAGACCGCTGGCACTCCGTCGATCTCGGCATTGAGCAAGCCCGGACGCTGCGCCGCGATGACATAGCGGTCACCGGTGAATGTCGGATTGCCGCCATTTTCATAAGCCACAGACACTGAATCAGCGCGCTGCTCCGGATCGAAGTTGATAGTGTCGCCTACACTGTAGGCGCGCTCCTTGACGGGGGGCTGTACCAGATGCCGCAGCGTCTCGTGCACAAAGGGCAGATATAACCCCTGCAGGGCGAGGTTATTCCACTCCAGATCCAGGCTGGAGGCGAACAGTAATACACGCCCCTGTTCCACCTGACGCTCGACAAGCGCCGGCTCGGTATTGTCGAATTGCATCAGAACGCTGGCATCAGCGGCCGGAGCCAGACTCCAGTGCGCCTGAAAACGCGCCGCCCAATCGCTGTCCAACGGGCGCAGTATGGGATGGCGACGGTCGAAATCGGCAATCACCAGATAATCATCCAGCCCCGGATCGCCACGACCCAACAGGGTAGCAGGCAAGACATCGGCCAGTTGGCGATTGGTGACTTCGGCATCGACGCGGTCACCAGGAGCCAGCAGTAAACTGCCGCCGCCGCGGACATAGTCGGTCAGGGCCGCCGCCTGATTGCCTCCCAGACCACCGACATTCAACAGGACCGCCACATCGTGATCGCGTAGCGCTGCTGCACTGAGCGCTTCAGGCTGAATGACGTCCAGCGAAAAGGGAGAGTCCTGGGTGCTACTGACGGCCAGACCGAACCAGTGCCCCTCGTCATCAAACCAGTTGTCGGAAGCCTCGCCGTTGACCAGCAAGACCCGGATCTTCGGCAGCACATCGACCGTGAAGTAGAAAGAATTGTCCGCCGTGAATTCATCACCGGTGACGCGCACCTCGCCCACGTAACTGCCTTCGGCCGAGAAATCGGCCTCGAAGGTAACTACCTCTTCCGAACGTTCACCGAGGTCAACATCAACCCGGTCTACCACTTGCCCGTTCAGCAGCAAACTGACCTGACCACTGTCGAGATACACCGAGCCGGTTGAACGTACCCGCGCCAGAATCTGCTGACTTGGCGCGTCTTCGAGTAGCTGCTCCGGCGAGCGCACATCGGTGATCGTGAGATTGCGACTGCTCTCCGTACCGACATCGATACCGGTAAAGGCAACGCCCGGCGCCAACTGCCAACCGGCGTCATCGGCGTTCATCGCCCCCGCCTGAAAATCGGAAATCAGGTAGACGGCACGATTGTCGAAATTTGACGATTCAAGCATCTGATCTGCCAACTGGATATTCGGCAAATAACGGGTGGTGCCCCAGCCGGGCTCGCTCAATTCGTTGATGGTCGATCGCACGGCAGTGAGGTCGCTATTGAGCTCACGTACCACTTCCGCGGACTGGGAGAAGCCGATGAAGGCTACTTCGTCACCCGCCGAGCGGTCGCCCAGTACTTCCAATGCCGCCTCTTTGGCGCGCTCGAAGGTGTCGCCATAACGCATGCTCATGGACAGATCGAGCATGATCACTGCCGCTTGTGGATCGGCGTCCACCAAGCGCGCTACCGAGGCATTGATCAAAGGACGAGCAAAGGCGATGACCAGCAAGGCGATGACTGCCGAGCGCAGCAGGAGCAACAGAATCTGTTGCAGTTGCTGAAACAGGACGAGTTTTTTCGATGTCTTTTTGAGAAAACGAATGGTGCTGATCATCACCTTGGGCGGCTTTTCCTTGCGGATAAGGTGAATGGCGATGGGTATCGCGGCTGCCAGCAGGCCAAGCAAAAATAAGGGGGTGAGGAAGACCATTACGCGCTACTCAAAAACTCTTGGACCGTTTGGTCATGTACGCCGACAAGGCCTCGTCCAGCGGCTGCGCTGTATTCATCAGGCAATAATCGACGCCGCTGGTCTGGCATTGCTTCTTGCAGAAATCGAGGAATTCCTGCAGGTTTTCCAGATAAGCCTTGCGCACCGCCGCCGGTGAAGTGATGTAGGACTCGTTGCTTTCCATGTCGATAAACTCGGACGCCTCGTTAAACGGAAAGGTCAGTTCATCAGCATCCATGATCTGGAACATAATCACATCATGGCCCATAGCACGCAGATTCTGCAGCGTGCTGATTATACGGTCCTCGTCGTCCAGCATGTCGGTGATCAACACCACCATGCTCTTCTTGGTCAGGCTCGTCGCCAGGTCAGTTAGCGGCTTCACCACATTGGTTTTCTTGCCGCCTTCGATAGTGGCCAGTGTACGCAGGATTCGCATCAGGTGCGGTTGTCGACAGCGCGTCGGCAGATAATTGCGCACCTCGTCATCGAAAGTCATCAGCCCGACGGCATCACGCTGCCGCATGACAAAATAAGCCAGGGCAGAGGCCAGCGTCACCCCATAATTGAGCTTGGTCATCTTGCCCGAGCCGTAGGTCATGGAAGCGCTGGTATCCAGCAGGATCATGCAGCGGACATTGGTCTCGTCCTCATACTGCTTGATGTAAAACTTGTCACTGCGAGCGTACAGCTTCCAGTCAACGTGGCGCATGTCATCGCCACGGTGATAGTGGCGGTAGTCATTAAACTCCACACTGAATCCCCGATTCGGACTCTTGTGCAAACCGGACAGAAAGCCTTCCACCACCACGCGTGCGCGCAGCTCGAGATTATCGAGGCCGGTCAGAACCGAAGGGTCGAGAAAATTCAGTGAATCAGACATGGGCGTTAAATCTGCGACGCCGGTGCAGGCACCGCTTCCAGCAACAGGCGAACGACCTCATCGGTTGTCACCCGCTCCGCCTCAGCATGAAAATTCAGCAACACACGATGGCGCAGTACTGACGGTGCCAACGCGCGAATATCGTTATAGGACACATTATAGCGACCGTGTAACAGTGCTCGTACCTTGCCTGCCAGCACCAGATTCTGCGAAGCACGGATACCGGCTCCCCAGCTGACCCAGTCTTTGACAAAGCTGGGGGCGCCATCAGACTGCGGGCGTGTGGCATGAACCAGACGCACGGCATACTGAATCACGGCTTCGGCAGCAGGCACCTGACGCGCAATGCGCTGGAACTCGAGAATGTCTTCGCCGGACAGTGGATGCGCCAGCGTGCGGTCATGGGTTTGGGTCGTGCTGGCCACTACCGCTACTTCCTCGGCTTCAGACAGGTAACCCAGCTCAATCTTGAACATGAAACGGTCGAGCTGTGCTTCCGGCAACGGGTAGGTCCCCTCGAGCTCGATGGGGTTTTGCGTTGCCAGCACGAAAAACGGCTTCGCCATCGGGTGCGTTACACCGCCGGCGGTGACCTGGCGTTCTTCCATCGCCTCCAGCAGGGATGACTGGGTCTTTGGCGGTGTTCGGTTGATCTCGTCCGCCAGCAGGATATTGGTAAAGATCGGCCCCTTGACGAATTTCAGTGCCCGTTTGCCATCAGTCTCCTCGACTACTTCCGAACCGACCACATCGGCTGGCATCAGGTCAGGGGTAAACTGAATACGACTAAAGTCCACCTGCAGAATGTCGGCTACTGTCTTGATCAAGAGCGTCTTCGCCAGACCCGGCACCCCGGTCACCAACACGTGGCCGCCGGCAAACATGGCAATGAGAAGTTCGTCGATGATGTCGGACTGGCCGATGATGACCTTCCTGATCTCGTTGACGATTTGATCGCGGCCATCCTGCATACGCTTAACAAGTGCCAGATCATCACTGTTTTCGATTTCCACTACTTCTTCTGTTTCTGTCATGTGCTTATCCTGCTAGTCAGTGACTCAATGCGTAAATGAGAAAGTTGATGCCTATCTTGTAGGCTTCATTGGTGTATTTGGTAGGGTAACCGGCATAGAAGGTATGCTCCCAGCCGTCGCCCAGATCGGTGTTGTAATTGGCAACCATCATGACCCGACCATCGTCATCAAGAACCGCGTACACTTCCGGCGGATAACTGGGATCATCAAGATTCATGAAGCCGCCGAAGTCCCATGTCACCATGCGCCCCGGTACCTGGGCTATTTCGTTGATGTCAAAAAAGACGTGAAAGATTTCATGACTGGTATCCAGTTGCACAATCTCCCGGTCCGGGAAGATCTTGTTGATCTCTACATGCATGTCATCCAGATGCGGCGGCCCCCAGAAATCGTCGACCATGACAAAGCCGCCACGGAACATGAACTCGCGCAAAGCCTCAATCTCTTCCGGATTAAAATTGGGGCCGCTATGGGATGAGCCAATCGGCACCCGCTTCCAGTTCATGTACAGAAACGTATGCTCGAACAGGCGCGGGTCAGTTAACTCGACAAAGGTATGGCTGCGCGGATTGGTGTCGACATTGGTATAACGTTGCACCCCACGCAGAAAGTTTTCATCGGAGTCGGGATAATCGGTGTCCCACCAGCCACCGCGGCGCCGGAATCCATAGCCGCCGCGACCGCCTCCGTAATTGGTGTATTGCCCGCGAATCCAGGTGAACTCGGTAATGTCGGTACCATAAATCGACAACTCCTCGTTGTTGCCAAAATCAAAATCCTGCGCCAACGCCGCCGGTGCCATTAGCAACGGCAGTAACAAGAGTCGTTTGACGAGGATTCGCATCAACACCTAATTGCCAGCTCCATCGATTGACTTCAACAAGACTTCCTGGGCACGGCGATAGCTCGGTGCCAGCTCCAGTGCAAAGAGAATATTCTGGCGCGCTTCACTGAATTGCGCATTGTTGAGATAGGCCTCTGCCAGATCCGTGCGCGCTTCGACCGGGTCGGTAATATCCAGATTCATCAATACCTCGTACTCAGTCACCGCCAGCGCACTGTCACCCACTTCGTCGGCATAGCGTGCTTTCAACCGATGCACATCTGTGCGGTAAGGATCAACCTGCAACGCCCGGTCTATATAGTAGTCGGCGCGCTCCATATCCCCCTGCTGCATCGCCGCTTCGGCCAGAATCAGCGCCGAATCATCATCATGCTGCTGGTTCTCCAGCAATACCGACAACCATTCCAGCCGGCGCTCTTCGTTGCCCTCGGCGGCATAGATTTGCGCCAGTACCAATGGCGGGCTGGGATAGCCGGTATAACTTGGCAACAAGTCATAGGCAGTCTCCAGTGACGCTTTCGCTTCCTGGAATTTTTCTTCCTTGAACAGGACGATACCCAGTTGCAAATGCGCCTGAAAATCGCGATTGTTCTCTTCAAGGCGGGCTCGCATATGTTGCTCCAGCGAGGCATTGTTATAGAGCTCGGCAAGAATAGCGCTGGAGTTTTCTCGCACGCCATGGCCATGACCGGTGCCCTCATCGGGCATATCCTCGGTGTGCACAAACACATTGATTTCGTCGACTCGCTGATCGATCCAGCCGCGGAAGCCGGCGTCGAATTCGTCCAGTGATTGGGCAAAGACTTCTTCGAAGCGCTCGCTGTCTTCCTTGATGTAGGCGTACTGATCAACCAGTTCGACAAGCTTGTCGAAGCCGTGCTGTTGCGTGATGTAGTCCACTACCAAATAGGATTGAAAGTAAGCGAAGCTGAGGTCAGCATTGTTGCGGGCACCACTGAAGCCGGAATTGAGATCAGCAACCGGGATCAACTTGCCCTCGCGTTCTGCACGCACCAGATCCAGACCCTGATCGCGACCCCAGTACGGGCGACCCTCACGTTCTTCCCACACCGAGATACCCTCGGACAACCAGCGTGGCATGCGATTATTGGTCATCTGCAAGGTAATCACGTGCATGAATTCATGCCAGACAATTTCCTGCCAGTTGGCACTCAGCGTATCCGGCGAAATCAGCGTAATCACCTTGCCGAAGCAGATACCGACCAGCGGCCCAATATCCGGCAGACCCACCGAGCGCACCGCAAAATCTTCGGTGCGTTCAAAAATTTCAATCAGTACCGGACTCTCCGGCTCGAAACCGTACTTGGCGGTGAGCGTATCCCAGCCTTCTTCCAACAACGGCTCAAGATAGGGCCAGAGTATCTGCGCATCGCGCTCGCTCATGTGCACCTTGAAGTGTTCACTCTCAACAGTGGCGTAGGTTTCCAACTCGTCAAAGACTGTCAGCATGTTAGAGGTCATGACATTGAACGGGTCATTCTCAAAGCCGATTTCCAGATTGGCCCTGCCCTCCTCTTCTTCGCCAAGGCGAATCAGATTGCTGCCCAGCAGCGTGTAACCCTGCCAGTACTCGGGGTCGGCGGCGATCGCGGCGCGCGCGTACTCGACCGCTTCAGTAAAGCGGTAGTTGTTACCGAAGGCGTCTGCCACATCACCGAGGAATTCGGGGTTATTCGGACTGAACGCTTCCACCTGCTGACGGTAGTCTTCGTAATCATCCATGCGCTCTTCGAGCGCGGCTTGCGCAGCAAGAATACTGAGTGTCTTGATCGCCTCGGGATTCAGCGCCAGAACCTGCGTGAAATAATCCATAGCTTCTTCTTCGCGACCGGCACGCAGCAGCATCTGACCATAGGTTTCCATGGCAGGAATCGAGTTAGGGTTAATCGCCAGCGCACGCTGCAAGGCGCGCTCGTCGCTGATTACCCGGGCCACACCAACCAGGGCCGGGACATAACGGCTGTTGATATCGAGTGCCTCTTGATAGGTACGCTCGGCATCCGACGCATTGAACTTTTCCATGAACAGATCAGCCCACAGGGCGTAGGCTTCAAGGTTATTCGGGTTGGCGCGAGTCGCCTCATCAAACAGGCTGTTGGCATCGTGGAAGTTGCCCAGCAACCAACTGGCCAGTGCCACCATCGCGACGTCTTCTGATGCGAAGACCAGACCATTGTTGTAACGCTGCACCGCCTGATCAAGGACGGTAGTCGCCCCGGCATTGCGACCAGTGAACTGCAACAAGCTGCCATACTGCACCAGGGTACGCACCGGCGGTTCCGCCAGGCCGTCAATGATGGCTTCCAGAATCGCGATCGCCTCTGCTGACTGCCCGACCAGGCGATGCACTTCTGCCAGCTGTGTTGCCAGCAAGGGGTGGTCGGCGTAATTCTCGCCATCAATCTCGGTCGCAATGATTTGCATGGCTTCCTGATAGTTACCCATCATTGCCAGTGCCCGGCTCGCGCCGACCAGACCGTCGGCGCGATCGAGACCATCCGTCATTTGCAGAATCTCTGCAGCAGCGGCATAGGAGCCGTTCTGCAGTAATTGTTCGCCGCGGTACAGAGGCGATTCACTGCCTACTCCCGTCGCTTGCTGGGCCAGCAAAGAAGAACTGCCTGATAGCAGAACCAGACAGCAGCCGGTTCGCAGAATGGGTAATAGCTTATTGCGCAACATAGTCATTAAACCTTCCCGTTGTCCGTGCCAGATCCACCAGCAAACCCTCGAGACGTTGCCAGTAGTCAGCTTCCAGATAATCAGCCTTGCGTCCACGCAAGATAAAGATCTCGCGCTCCAGCTCTTGCATGCGCGCTTTCAGCGCCAGCGCCTGCGCATCCAGGCCAGCTGTTTCATTTTCCATTGTGTCGATATAGGCAATCTCTGCCAGCCGACCATCAGCACCATCCACTGCCGGATTCAGCGCGAACATGGCGTCGCCATTGTCATCGAGTCCGGCGTGTTCGGAAGCCAGTCGACCCTGATCTTCATACCATTGCTCGACACTGGCCTTGGCGTACTCGAACGCTTCCAGCATCGACACACGATTGTTTTTGTCACGGTCGCCATTGCGACTATCCAGTGCCTCGATAAAGTAACGTGAAAACACCGGGTCGTAGCGCTCGGAGGGGGAGCGAGTAGACGAGATCACCACCCTGCCCTCGCTGGACAGTGACGAGGAGAAGCCGTAACTAGCACTGGTAGTATTGACGATAACGATGTCCTGCCGGGTAAAGGGATCCAGCAAGCGGGCAAAGTCCGGACCGGTAATATCCGGACCGACGATATTGAACTTGGCTTCTGCTTCGGCGCCGGAACCATGACCAATCAGATAGATTGTGATTTGATCGCCGTCTTTGACTTGCCCGGCCAGGGCTGCCAAACCGGCCTCAATACCCTCCCGGTCACAGGCGCCGTCGACACGATCTCCCCCGGTCATGTCGGTACTGCCATCGTCATACAGCAAGCTGATGCGCTCGGAGTTGTAGCCATAATCGCGGATGAGGATATCGTGCAGTGAAAAAGCCCACTGGCGGAACTGACTGACGTTCTCATCACCCACCGTCGGACCGGTGAGAATCAGCGCGTACTTGGTGGTGTCCGGCGTATCGAGAAAATAATCCGGCGCGCGCTCCTCCTCGGACTGTGCCCACAGCGCCGAACTGGCGAACAGAGCCAGCGCCGCCGTGAGGGTACGAAAATGTTTGCGCAGATTATCGCTCATCAATGTGTTCATCACTCGTCAGCTTAACAGCTCCTGTCAGGACAGCCCTTTCATCCGCCGCGCGATCCAGTCCATGCACAGCAAGCTGATCAGCAAGGCTAACAACCAGGGTCGATCCCACAAGTCGATTTGCTCTTCCGTGGAATAGGCATTGGGCGTGTACTGAATCGACTCGGCCAGATTACCCACGTTCTGCCAGTTGAAAAACTGACCGCCACTGGCATTGGCGATACGACTCAACAACCCGGCGTCCATAGAGGCATTGGTGTATTCGCGCAGCGAAGGCGTCACCACGAAGGCGGCGCGCTTTTCGGAATTGTCCGGATTGGCCTCGCCGGCCGCACTGGCCACATCCACCAGCAGACTGAAGACGCCTTCGTTCTGGGCAATAAAACTGCTGCGGTAGACACCGTCTTCAGTTATGTCCCATTCCATCGGGGTATCGGTAACCTGATCCAGCGGATCGACCGTTTGCATCCACAGCGTGGCATCGTTGTCCGGCTCGTATTCTTCATTGAGTACGGTGGCGGTGATATTGACCTCATCGCCCACATTATAGAACTCACGATCAAAATTGATGGTGATGCGCTCTGGCGCAGAAACGGTCAGCCAGCGCAATATTTGTCGCCACAGCGTTTCGTGTGATTGATCCTCGTACGGCATCATCATTTGCCAGCGCCAGGTACTGGCCGTGGCCATGGTCATGGCACGGCCGCTACCGAACCGCTGCGAAGCGATAATCGGCAACGGTTGATTCTGGTACTGCAACAAGGGATGTTCCAGCAACACGGTGGCGCCGGGCTTGATGCGCCCGCTGACGTAAACCCCCTGTAATTCTGGCAAGGCATTCCACAGTGACCTGTTCTCAGCATCATCACCCGACAAGCGCAGCAACGGCGAAAACTCGCCATTGCGGGTCAAGCGCGGGTAATACAACTCGCCGGTTGGATGATTGCCACGACGAATACCGCCGCGCAGATGGCTGGGCAGGAAGTTCTCTTCCACCAGCGTGACAGGCAAAATGTCAGCCAGCGGTGTATCGATGAATTCTTCATCCACCATACCGCCAACCAGCAAACCGCCGCCGCGCTCGGCAACAAAGTCTTCCAATAGTTGCAATTGCTCGGCGCTGAAGAAACTCTCCTCAATATCCCCCAGGATAATTGCTTCATACTGATACAGGGTTTCCTTGTCCCGCGGGAAACCGTCACTCAACTCGGTTGGCGAGTTAATACCCTGACGATAGAATTTTTCCGGACCAGTCTGCAGGTAGGTGGCCAGACGCAGGGAATTGTCACCCTGAACGGCGCGGCGGATAAACTTGTATTCATTGCGCGGATGACCTTCGATATAGAGCACATCAAGCGGTGCCTTGGCCGTGTTATCCACCAGAAAACTGTAGCGATTGTTTTCGGGAATGATTTCCCCCGGCTGCAGCTCTACCTGCAAATCATAGACAATGAGCTCAGGACGCTCCGGCGTCAGCTCCAGCTCATAGCGGCGGGTCACCCCTTCACTGCCCAACGTCACCACATCGGATGCCACCTGGGTATCACCATCCATCACTGACAACATGACTTCCTGGCCTTCATAGCCGCGGTGATTGAGCGCCACGTTGACATTGAAGACAGAGCCCTCGAGCACTGTCTTGGCAGAACTGACATCGACAATGCCGATGTCCTGGGGTATTTCTTCCTGGCCCACACCGACGGTGAACAACGGGATTTGCCGATTGCCAAAATCCTGTGCCCGTAGCGCCGGATCAATCGCGCTGTTATCAGCACCATCGGAAATAATGACCAGACCACCGAGCGGCAAACTGCGCAGCTGATCGTCGACATAGGCCAGCGCCTGATCAATCGAAGAAGCAGTGCCTTGTTGTTCAAGATCATTCAAGTCGGCGATACGCTGCGTCGCACTGTCAAAACGGAAACTGCGCAGCTGAAATGATTCACCCAGCTCTTCCAGCAAACCATCGGCAAACAGAGCCTGCTCAACGACTGCTTCACGGGTCTGCTCACCGGGCATGTCGGCAATCGACATGCTCTGGGAGTCATCAATTAAAACACCGAGATAGGTTTCCTGAGGCGAAATCTGCGTCGTCGTTACCACCGGTCGCAACAAACAGAACAGCAACAACACCAGCACGGCGCTGCGCACAGTAACGAAAAACGTTTTCCAGGCAGGTGTAAGTGGTCGGGTCGTTTTGTAGTAGCTGAGCCAGACTGCGGCAATGATCAGCAGCACGAGTGCTGCAAACCACAAGGGGCTAATTCCGTAAGCGAAAGTCAGTGTCCCTTCCGAGAGGGCGGATAGCAGATTAGGCTGTACGGATTGCATTGCTACTCAGTCGTTTCTGCGGGCCTTCGGCTTTCTGACAGCACGCGATAGTACTGCTCAACCAGGGCGCGATATTCCTCGGGCACATCCTCATCAACCGTGGCATAAAGCTTCTGGTTAATCGACTCCAGTTCGGCCTGGGCACGCAGTGCTTCTTCCAGCTCGACGATGGGTTGCAGGAGCTGACGGAACAGTTCCGGCTGATTGAGGAAATCTTCTATATCTTGCTGCGTCAGTTGCTGACGGATAGAGCGGGCGTTACCCCAGGGAGTGTTGGCACCAGAGCGGTCTGCCTGGGTGCTGCCGCCACCAATATTCTGATTGTTGCCGCTGGCGCCGCTGAGTTGCTGTCGCCCACCGGCGGCCTGCTGCTGACCGGGCTGCCCTGACTGCCCCTGTTGGCTTCCGGATTGCTGCCCTCCGGGCTGCTGCCCCCCTGGCTGCTGGCC
>CAZQFA010000001.1:278831-294675 GCA_964592245.1 uncultured Pseudohongiella sp.
CCCCCTGGCTGCTGGCCAGTGGCTTGCTGATCCAGCTGTTGTTGCAATTGCTGTGCAAGCTGTTGCGAACGTGCCAGCTGGTCGCGCATCTCGCGCACACTGGGAGCGCCCGGGCCGGATTGCTGACCGCCTTCATTGAATGCCAGTGCTTGCTGTTGCAAGTCTTCCAGCTGTTGTCGCAGCTCCTCAGCATCTCGCGCCGCCTGCTGCACCTGATTGCCCGGGGAGTCGGCTTGCGCCGGGTCCAACTGTGCCAGACTGCGCGCCAGTGATTCGATCTGACCGCTGAGTTCTTCTTCGATGTCGACAGACAGGTTGACCATGCCGTTACGCAATACCCGGTTACTGGTCTGCATCTCTTCCTGAATGGGTCGCAGCTCACGCGACGCGGCCTGGGCCTGCGACATCAGACGCTGATCGTCGTTATCGCCGCGGGCGATGATGGCACGCAGCATGTCTTCGATTTCTTCCAGATCCCGTTGCTGCCGCTGTTGCTGTTCGATCAATGCCTGCAAGGATTCATCATTGCGCACTGATTGCCGCGTTTGACCCAGCCCTTGCTGGCGACTGGTGGATTCCAGCGCATCCTGCAATTGCCGTTGTTGTTGCAACAGTTGCTGTCCGCGTTGGCTGAGATTCTGGGCAATCTGATTCACCGAGCGTTCACCACTCTCGCTCAGCTCCTGCTGTTGCTGGCGCAAGTTTTCCAGCGCCTTTTGGCTGCGAGCTGCGGCGATAGACGCAGAATCGGATTGCGCTGCTTCCTGCATTTGCTGCACCGCCCGCTGCAGAGCAGTCTGCTGTTGTTGACTCTGTTGCTGCCCGCTGCTGCCGGAGCTGCTGCTTGACTGCTGTGACTGCGACTGAGATTGCGACTGGCTTTGCGATTGACTCTGTGAACTACTGGATGATTGTGAGTTCTGCTGGCTGCGTGACAACTGCTGCGCCAGTTGCTGCACTTCCTGACTCAGTTGCTCTTGCTGCCGCATCAGTCGCTCCAGCTCGCGGCGGCGCTGCTCTTCAGTCATCTGCTCTTCGCGACGCGCCAGATTGCGTTGCGCGCGGGTCAGGCCTTCCTGACGCCGCGCCAGTTCTTCCAGCTTGTCTACTTCTTCGCTGTTCTGATTGTTGCCCCCACCGGCACTGTTCGGTGTTTCGTAGCGATTTTCCAACTGCCCCATTTCCATTTCGAACAATTCACGCAGGTCTTCGCGTTCCTGCTGGGCAGCACCGCCGCCGCCACCGCCACCGCCCTGTTGCATGCTGATGTTGGTGCGGTTGATATTGGCTTCAGCCTTGAGAATGTATTGCAGCGCTGACTGTTCCGGCTGCAGGGCGCTGGTGATCTGTTCCAGATCCAGCTCACTGGCAGCAAGATTCATCTGCTCAATGGCCAGAGACAGATTTTCTACCGCTGCGTCATAAGTTGAATCAGAAAAATTCAGTCGCTCGGCCAAACGGTCGATGGACATGCGCGCCCGATTGGTGGCTTCCTTTTGCGACTCGGCGATAATTTCGGCATCGGCCGTGAACTGTTCAGGTGACACCTGACCCTGTCTGTTCTTTAACTTCCAGGTGGCCGCAATAATGTCTTTCTGGACGCTGACCAGCGCGCTGGAATCGCCGCCCTGGCCACCGCCGGCACCCTGGCCGCCGCCCATATTGCCAGAACGTCGGAATTCCTGATCAGTAGGTATCACTTGCAGGAAATAAATATCGGAAATGACCTGATTGGGACCGGTCAGGCCGTTGTTGTCTGCCAGCGTCAGGAAGTAACTGACGAAATCGCCCGGCTCGACATTCAGGTCTTCCAGATAAATCAGTTCGTTACCAGAAACACTCCGCACATTCTGTTGCGGTAGGAAATCCACCTGTTTCTCATCAGCGCCGACGACGCTGTAATTCAAGGTGAATTCACTCAGTCCATAGTCATCGCTGGCGTTTACTTCCAGCACGACTTCCTCCAGCGGCATCACGTCCTGATCACGACCCGGTCGCTCCAGAGCCAGCTCCGGAGGCTGGTCAGCAATGGCGCGGATAAAGTAATCGAGAGGGTTGCGGTTTTGCATGTCCGCGGTGTCGGTGGCATTGATGCGGTAAACACCGTTCTGGCTCACCGTGAATGAGGCGTAGCCGGTGTCGCCATCGATTCGCAATGGCAGGTTTTCAAACACCGGCTCGCCCACTTCGCCGTCTTCGTCTACGGGTGGTGAGAATTCAAATTCAATCCCGGCATTGGCGATGGCCTTGTTAAAACTGATCGTCAGGTCAACAACCGTGCCTTCCGGCACGATCATGTCGCCACTGTCTTCTTCAGTATTGTCCTCAATGCCGGTGTAGTCGGGGTAATCGTAAGCAACATCGATTTGCTCGATCTGCGGCAAGTCAAACAGATTGATCTCGTATTGTGGCGAGCTTTGTTCGCCGCCTTCGTTAAAACTGATGTAGTAAGTAGTGTCTTCTTGCAAGGACGGGATGAAGTAACTGTAGGTAGCGCTGTCGCTGCCGGCTCCATCCTGCGTCATCGACACATCGCGCCAGTTTACATTATCGTTTTGCAGTCGCAGATTCACCGCGCCGGGCGTGGCATTGTTGACCCGGGCGACGATAGTGATGCTTTCGCCGCGCTGCATTTCGACGTTACCGGGCTCAACCGAAATCTCGACTGGCAAGGCAATCTGCTCAACAACGACAGGTTCGGAAATGGCAAACGGCCAGGCCAATCGGCTACCGGCGAGTGAGAGTAATTCTGAGGTCAGCAACAAGCCGCTCACGACGGCCACTACCGAGACTGCTGCGGCAAAAGACAGCCAGGAATTTCTGGCTGGCGCCACAGTATCCACCTGACGCTGCTGCAGTGCGACGTGTTCCTGTGCATCTTGCCAGAGCTTTTCAATGAATTGTCGTGAGACGCCGGCTCTGCCGTTCAGCACATCCTCGTCATTGAACTCCAGTGAAGTCAGCAGGCGTTGTTCAAGATCAGGGATGTGATCTTCGACATAGTGGGCCAGCACCCGATCATCAGTTTTCAGTTTCTTGAACTGTGTGATCAGCCACACCAGCAAGCCGGCAAGAGCAAGCAGTGTCACCACGAACAGTGCGGTAGTGCCCGCCTTGTTCAATTCGCCCCAGGCAGCAAAAGCGACTGCACCGAGCACGATAAAGGCGGCGGCAATGGCAAAGAAACTGACTTGTTTGAGGATGAACAGACTGCTGCGTCGACGACGCAGATTTTTGAGGGTAGAACGAAGGCTTGCGAATGTTGGAGTAGACATATAAAAGTTCGTCAGTCTGCCAGATTTGCTGCTCTGTTAGCGAATGAATGCCAGATCACCAACGCCACGGGAGTAGTTTCCTGCAAGCGCGTGGAAAACCCCGTGAGTTACGTGCCAGCAATGCTCTGATCTGAATGCGCAACGCCAACCAACTATCCCACTATCCTGCACTTAAAAGCAAGGCTTGGCCGGCCGGGCGAGGGACAAAAACCCGGTCAGATCAGTTAGTCGGAAAGACGCGTGGGAAAAGGGCTACGCTGCTGTGCAAATCACCGCAAACGGACGCAATTCTGGCCATTGATTGCCCGTATTTCGCCACATTCGGCAGCTTGCTATCAGCGCTATAGAAACGACCGATCGCACCGAACTGGCTGCCATTTGCCAACAGCATTCGGCGGTGACTGCCGGTTATTCGCTAAAGTGAACAGAATTTTCAGGATACACTTCGATGTTACTTCCCGTGACACTACGCAGCAGATCTTCCGCATCTGTGTGGCCAGCTAGTCGCTCCAGCGTTCGCAGAGTTGGAACGGATAGTCGCAGAGCTCCGGAGCGCGCCCGGGCGATCGCCTCAGCCGGAGCAAGCCAGCAATAATCGAGAATCTCCTGATTGTCGATCGCAATTACTTGAGCTTGCCTCAGGACACTGAGGAAAAACCAGGTGGCGTAACGCCGCACGGCGCCGGCAGGTGTAGTCCAGTGTGCGATTGGCACCAGTGTCGCCGGATCAAGAGTCACTCCTGCCTCTTCCCGGGTTTCCCGAATTGCCGCCTGCAGCGCAGCCGCGCGCTGGGACACAGTGGCAGCCGAGCCAACTGCAGAGCCAGATTGATAGTCACCCTGATCAACACGGCCACCGGGAAAGACCCAGTGATCACCCATAAAAACCAGATCCGCATTGCGCTTCAACAAAAGCACTTCAAACGCACCGCGCTGCGGGCTATGTTGCACAATAACCACGGTCGCGGCGGGTAACGGTTCCAGTACACTCATGATGTGGTTGATAATAGCCCAAAGTGAGTCGGTACCGGCAATGCTGTGCCGGTTTGCAACTGAGCAAGCCATACAAGGAGCAACAATGAAGATTGATTTCACTGGCCGTGTCGCCATCGTCACTGGCGCCGGCGGCGGTCTGGGCCGTCAGCACGCGCTGGAACTGGGTCGCCGTGGCGCCAAAGTCGTCGTCAATGATCTCGGCGGCAGCGTCGATGGCAGTGGCGGCTCAACGTCTGCCGCCGAACAGGTGGCTGAGGAGATCCGCGCTGGTGGCGGTACTGCCATGGCCAACACGGCTTCGGTGACGGACGTCGCTGCGGTACAGGACATGATCGAGCGCACCCGGAGTGAATGGGGCCGTCTGGATATTCTGGTCAACAACGCCGGCATTCTGCGCGACAAGACCTTTGCCAAAATGGAGCTGGACAACTGGCACGCCGTGATCGACGTGCACCTGACTGGCAGTCTGAATTGCACCAAGTTCGCCTGGCCGATCATGACCGAACAGAACTACGGTCGCATCGTCATGACCACCTCCACGTCCGGTCTGTTCGGCAATTTCGGACAAAGCAATTACGGCGCTGCCAAGCTGGGACTGGTTGGCTTCATGAACACGCTGCGCTTTGAGGGCGCAAAGTACAACATCTTCACCAATGCCATCGCCCCGATTGCCGCCACCCGTATGACCGAGAATCTGCCCGGCTTTGAAGACAGTGCCGAGCGTCTGGCGCCGGAGCTGGTAACACCGGCAGTCGTTTTCCTGTGCAGTGACAAGGCACCGAACGGTCGTATCATCCAGGCCATGGGTGGACGCTATTTTTCCGCCGACGTGCGCGAGAATCAGGGCGTAGATCTGGGCAAAGGCGCCAGTGTGGAAGACATTGCCAGCCATATCGACGAAATCCTCGATATGAGCAGCAATGCTGGCATTCTCGAGCGGCAGCCGCATCGCTAGGCGATCCCGGGCAGTGAAATCACTCGCCGGCAAGCGCATCCTGCTGCTTTCGGCTTACGATGCCGTCAGCCACCGTCTGTGGCGCCTGCGCCTGCAATCGCTGTTTGCCGAATGCCACTGGCAACAGCTGGCGCTGCCGGCCAGGCATTTCAATTGGCGCATTCGCGGCAATTCCCTGCAATGGGCGCTGCAGCAGCGGGAGGTCTTACGGCAACCCTATGATTTGCTGGTGGCCACTTCGATGGTGGATTTGGCCAGCCTGCGCGGGTTGCTGCCGACCCTGGGCACAATCCCCGCAATGGTCTACTTCCATGAAAACCAGTTTGTCTATCCGGCCAACGCCGGCCGTGCCGAGAATCTTGAACCTGTGTTGGTTCCAATCTATTCCGCACTCAGCGCCGAGGCGGTTGTTTTCAACAGCCAATTCAATCGCCAGAGTTTTTTAAAAGGGGTCACTTCTCTTTTTAATAGATTGCCTGACAACCTCACGCCCGACATTGTAGCCAGACTCAACAACAGTATCGTTTTGCCAGTTCCTCTGGATGAAGACGAGCTGGCCTCGGTAGCCGCAGGCAAGGCAACCGAACAAGCGCCGTTACAAGTGGTGTGGAATCACCGCTGGGAATACGACAAGGGCCCAGAGTTGTTACTGGCGGTTGCCGAACAGATACAACAGCGAGAGTTGCCAGTGCAGATGCATATCGTTGGTCAGCAATTTCGCGACTCACCGGCCGCCTTTGAGCAACTGGGTAGCACTCTGGAGGCCATTGCCGCTAGCCAGGGACAACCCCGGGGCCATTTCGGCTACATGGCAGATCGCCATGCCTACCTGCAACTGTTGGCCGACAGCGATGTGGTGCTGTCCACTGCCTTGCATGATTTTCAGGGGCTGGCGCTGCAGGAGGCTGCGGCCTTGCGGTGCACTCCAATTGCCCCGGATGCGCTGGCTTACCCGGAGTACCTGGACCCCGAGTTTCTCTATTCCTGGCAGGATGACATGGCAGGCATGGCCAACGAGATTGCTGACCGTCTGGCCCGATATAGCAAGCAGCAGCAAGCTGGCATACCATTGCCCACTGCCACCCTCACCGCCTACCGGGGCAGTGAGTTGAAACCGCGTTACGCGGAGATATTGGCGGGCTTGTCAGACCGCAAGTAAGGGTTGGCGTGGTGAATTACTGCACCGATTCAAGGATCGGGAAAGCGATCTGCTGGCCGATCTGAATGCGGCTGAAGTCCAGTTCCGGATTGTACTGACGCAACAACCAGATCGGTGTGGAATAGCGATTGCGAGCGATAGTGCCGATATTGTCGCCGCGACGAACTTCGTATTGCTCGACATTCTGAATACGGTAATTGCTGAAAAATTCACGCTGCTGCGCCGAGTGATATTCCCGTCGCTGGCGTTCGAACTCATCGATGTTCACCTGCGAAAAGTCCAGTCGCAGACGATCGCCGATCACTACCGGATCACGAAACGCCATATTGTTCAGACGGCGCAGATCCCAGGCACGTATTCCCAGCCATTCGGCATAGTGTCCCAGCGTTTCGGATGCCTGAATCTCAATGCTGTTGTTGCTGGCTACCGAGTAGTCGGAGGGGTCAGCCGCCAGCTCTTCTGTCAGCTGCTCATTGCTTTGAGCCGAATCGATTGCCGGATCGAGTGCCACGGCATCCTGCTCGGCAACGGTGACTTCACTGTCCAGTTCCTGATTGTCAGGCAAGACCGCCGCCGGCGGCAGCAGATCATTGACGACGCCGGTTTGCGCCGGACCGGTATTGGGCGCGGAGACTGCGGCAGTTGCCCGACTGGGAGGTGTCGCCGGCTCAGCCGGCGGCGTTCTGACAACTTCACGGGCTGGTGTAGTCCGTGCGGGCGGGTCTTCGGCGAAGACAACTTCCGTAGGCGGCTGTGGTCTGCCGCCTGCCTCAATAGCCGCCAGCTGTTCACCATCAGGGCCAAAGCCGGGCAGGCGCAGTTCCTGCCCCGGATAAATCAGGTGCGGATCGCTGATGCCGTTGACCCCCAGCAATGCTTGCTCGGCGACACCGTAGCGGGTGGCGATCAGGGACAGGGTATCGCCGCGACGCACGGTATAGACACCACTCTCGTTGACCGCCTGATCAACTACTGCAGCCAGTTGTTGCGTGCTGGCATTGTCTTGCGGCAGTAACAGCCGTTGACCAATCTGGATGCGGTTGCGGCTGGCGAGCTGATTCAAAGACACCAGTTCACTGACGGAAGTGTTGAAGCGCGACGCAATCACCGACAGGCTGTCACCCCGCTCTACCACGTAGGCGACGTCAGGTGTCTGCACGGCGAATTTGAAATCATTGGGAATCATCGCCAACAGATCATTGCTTGATACTGCTCCGGCGCGGACCTTCATTGGAAAGCCGCGCGGAATACGCTTGTTGCCTTCCCAGACGACCGGTCGCAATGCCGGATTATCGGCACGCAGTTGTTCCAGACTGATACCGATGGAGCTGGCAAAGACCTCCGCATCGATAAAGGAATCAGTGCGCACTTCCACAAAATCAGGATAGGAATTGAAGCGCACCGTACCAAAGAACTCCTCGGCTCGCTCTTCCACTTCCAGCACGGCCAGGAACTGGGCGTAGAAATTGCGTGAGGCAAAGCCGAAGGCCCGGCCACGATAATTAGCGACGATAGTCTCGATATCCGTCGTGCCTGTCTCTCTGACTGCCCGGGCGATACCACCGGCACCATGGTTATAGGCTGTCAGGGCCAGTGGCCAGGTGCCCAACACTGAATAGTTGTATTGCAGCAGACTCATCGCCGCTTCTGTGGCGATGTAGGGATCCATGCGCTCATCAACAATGTGATCAATGCGCATGAAACGCAAACCGGTGGCCCTGCCGAACTGCCACATGCCCGCTGCCGAAGCGCTGGAATAGGCACCGGGATTAAAAGAAGACTCGACATGGGGCAAGACGCCGAGTTCGGGTGGCAGGCCCTTTTCGGCAATGACGCGCTGAATATGATCGCGATAGGCGCCAGAGCGCTGCAAACCGCCGAGGAAGCGGTCTGACTGGCCCAATTGCCAGCGCACATTACCCGCCGCTTCGTTCAATGTGGCATTGCTCACATCCGCAGGCCAGAGTTCAAGAATTTCGCGCTGGCTTCGCGTCAGCCCGCTGCGCTTGCCGGTGGCCAATACGCGCAGATCTTCACGGATACGAGTGCGAGTGGATTCAATACGCTGTCGGTCTCTGGGCAGCGCGGCATAAATGACTGACAGGTTTTGCGAATCATGCAGAAAGCCGCTTTCGGTATCGACCTGGGTATAAACCTTGACCCAAAACGTCACTGCCGGTTCCAGTTCCGGCGGGCGCGGGAACGGCTCGGTAGTCTGGGCGAGAACGAGTTTGTTTTGACCGAGCGCGATCAGCAACACCAACAATAGGAGAGGTTTATGCCACATTCCTGCCAGTTTCTTGTTCATTTTTATCAGCGTTTTCAAACTGTTCCGACCTGTCGCAACACCAAATTGGCAACGGGCTAGAACATATCAATTATGGTTTAAATCGCCAAGCGAAATTGGTGAGGGTATATCAATGTATCGCCGAATCGAATGGCAACTTGATGTTCGTCAGCCGGACTGCAGGTATGAACGGCAAAGCCTGCTGTGTTAGCGAATCAGGCACTGTGCCGAATGCAGGAACGATTACAGGAAGAGCTGGCACCAGCACTAAAGCTGGCGCCGTGAAAATCAGGGGGTGTCTTCCAGCTCGGCGCCTTCCTTGACTGGCACCATGAGATCCTCACGGGTGACATTCATCATGAGAATGACGTTGGAAGCGATGTAGATAGAAGAATAGGTACCGATGACGACACCGATAATGAGCGCCAGAGCAAAACCCTGGGTCGCTTCACCGCCGATAAACAAAATTGAGAAAAGCACCAGCAGTGTTGTAAACGAGGTGATCAGCGTACGTCCCAGTGTCTGGTTAAGCGAAACATTGACCATGTCCAGTGGCGTACCACTGCGCATGCGACGGAAGTTTTCACGAATCCGGTCCGAGACGACAATTGTGTCGTTCAACGAGTAGCCGATAATTGCCAGCAACGCCGCCAGCGTGTTGAGGTCAAACTCGATATTGAACACCGAGAAGATACCCAGCGTAATGATCAGGTCGTGCGCCAGCGCCACGACGGCGCCGACGGAGAACTTGAACTGGAAGCGTATGGCAATGTACACCATGATGATGCCCAACGCGACCAGCATGCCCAGACCGCCCTGCTCGGCCAACTGTTCACCGACCTTGGCACTGACATAGTCTGAACCGAGCAAGGTAATGTCGCTGTCAGACTCACTGCGCAACAGATCAGCAATGGTTTCGCCCACCTGAACTGCTTGCGCCGCCTGATCTGCTTCTGCCACTGTTTCGTCAACTGGCAACAACACGCGGATATCACGGTCGGAACCAAAATTCACCACCAATGCACTATCGTAACCATTGTTATCCAGCGACTCATTGACGGCATCAATATCAACGGCTTCGGAGTAATTCAGGCGCACCGCTGTGCCACTGGTGAAATCCAGGCCGAAATTCAGCTGATTAATAGCCAGCGAGATCAGGGAGACCACGACCAGTATCGCCGAGATGGTGCCGGCAATCTTGCGCACGCCCATAAAATCAATATTGGTATTTTGTAGATCAAACATGCTTTATTCCGACATCGGCCTCAATCAACTGGCACTCTTTTCCGGCGGCGCGTAATAACCGATCGAGAGTTTCTGCACTTTGCGGCCACCATAAATCAGGTTGACCAGTGCGCGGGTGCCCACGATCGCCGTGAACATGGAAGTAATAATGCCGATCATCAGGGTGACGGCGAAGCCTTTGACTGGACCAGTGCCAATGGTGAATAGCACCAGCGCCACCAGGAAGGTGGTCAGATTGGCATCCAGAATTGTCGTAAAAGCACGGTCGTAGCCGGAGTCAATCGCCTGTTGTGGCGGCATACCGGCGCTTAGTTCTTCGCGGATACGCGTAAAGATGAGCACGTTGGCATCCACCGCCATGCCCACCGTCAGGACGATACCGACGATACCCGGCAAGGTCAGCGTGGCTGGCAATACCGAAGACAGTACCGCGAATATCAGCAGGATGTTCATGATCAGCGCGATATTGGCCGCCAGTCCGAAGACACGGTAATAGGCGAACATGAACAGCACCACCAGTGCGGCAGCGATTTCAACACCTTCGATACCCTGAGCCAGATTTTCTGCCCCTAAAGACGGTCCAATTACAGACTGCTCGACAATAGTCATGGGAGCTGCGAGCGAGCCGGAACTGATCAGCAAGGACAGATCCAGCGCTTCCCGCTGCGACAAACCGGTAATGACGAAAGAACGCGGCAAGGCGGTACGAATAGTGGCGTGACTGATCAGGCGCTTCTCTTCGTAAAATTCGGTTTCCTCTACTTCTTCACCGTTCTCGTCGAGGTAGGTATTGGTGCGCGAGCGCGTCTCGATCAACAGAATATCCATGTTGCGACCGACGTTATCCCGCGTCACCCGATTGATCTGATTGCCGCCCTGGGCGTCGAGATTGATCTGTACCTGGGGCAGGCCGTTCTGGTCCAGTGTCGGCCGCACGCTACTGATGCGATCGCCCTGCAGGATCACGTCGTTATCAACGTTGAGCAATTGCCCTTCGAACTCGTAAGTTTCGTAGCTGGAACGTGGCGCACCCGGCTCTGCCTCGAGATGGAATTGCAAAGTTGCAATACGTTGCAGAATGCGAATGGCCTGAGCCGGGTCCTGTACGCCGGGCAACTCAACGACAATGCGATCGGAGCCCTGCTGCTGCACAGTCGGTTCGGACACACCCAGCGCATCCACTCGATTTATCAATGTCGTGCGATTGGCCTGCAGGGTGTCGCGTTGAATCTGCAGGACCGTGTCCGGGGTCAGGCGGATATCGAGAATCGACATGCCCTGGGCATCGCGATTCTGAAACTGCATATCGGTGAAGGTATCGCTGAGGACGCTGCGTGCCGCCGAACGTTCTTCGCTACTGCCGAAACGCAATTCCAGATGCGTATTGTCAATCAGGTTCATACCGCGGGAGCGAATTCGCTCCTCACGTAAAATGGACCGAGCATTGCTGAGCGTATCTTCCATACGGCGCTGCAACGCGGCGTCCATGTCCACTTCCATCAGGAAGTGCACGCCACCTTGCAGGTCGAGACCGAGATTCATCTTGCCGGCACCGATTGCCTGCATCCAGGCGGGAGTCGTCGGTGCCAGATTGAGGGCAACGATATAGTCGTCTGTCAGGGCTTCTTCAATGGCGGTCTTGGCACGGAGTTGATCGTTAACGTTATCAAAGCGCAACAGAATGGTGCCGTCTTCCACTTCCTCGCCAAAGAATTCGATTTGCGCCGCTTCCAGCGCCGAGGTAATACCGGCCAGATCAGCTTCCGATACCGGGAAGGTTTCATTGGATATCTGGATTGCTTCATCATCCGGATAGAGATTGGGAATGGAATAAAGCAGTCCCCACAGGACGACCAACAGGATGAGGATATTTTTCCAGGCCGGATAACGATTCAACATAAGATCAGTTTCACACAATTAGGACCGGGACATGGGCCCGGGTCGATGACTGGCAGAGTACGTCAGATTTCCTTGATCGTACCTTTTGGCAGAGCTGCCGCGACAGAAGACTTCTGCAGCTTCAGTTCAACGCCGTCAGCCACTTCAATAGCAATGTAGTCTTCGCTGACGCGGGTGACCTTGCCGAGCAAACCACCGGACGTCATGATTTCATCGCCTTTGCCTATACCGGCTACCAGCTCACGATGCTCTTTGGCGCGTTTTGATTGTGGACGCCATAAAATCAGATAGAACAGCAGGAACATGCCGCCAAACAGAATCAGGTTGTAAGTCATGGAGGGCTGTTGGGCTGCTGCGTCTTGCGCATAGGCAGTGGGGAATAAAAAGCTCATTGGTTTACTCTCAAAGTCAAAATCGATGTTGCTGTCGCGTCATTTATCGACGTCTTTTCGCTCTGGCAGGCAGTTTGTGCAACCTGAGCAATAGCTTGGGCCAAAAACGGCGAATTCAAGCCAGCGCAGCGGTTTTTTCTGCGACTCGCCGCCGCGTGCGGCCAAAATACGCCTAGGACTCGCTCAATGCCGCCTGATCGGCGTGAAACTGGCTGACAAAGGCGCTCAATCTACCCTGTTCTATAGCACCGCGCAAACCCTGCATGAGGTTTTGGTAGTAGTGCAAATTATGGATGGTATTGAGCTGCGAACCGAGAATTTCCTTACACTTATCAAGATGATACAGATAGGCTCTGGAGAAGTGCCTGCAGGTATAACAGCTGCATTGCGGGTCCAGTGGCGCTGTATCATCACGGTAGCGGGCGTTGCGCAGTCGCAGCACCCCCTGAGAAGTAAACAGGTGGGCGTTACGGGCATTGCGGGTCGGCATGACGCAATCGAACATATCGATGCCCTGCTGAACAGCGTGGACGATGTCCGCTGGAGTTCCCACCCCCATCAGATAGCGTGGTTTGTCTGCCGGCAGCTGTGGTCCGCAATGGCTGACGATCCCGGCCATCTCGTCTTTCGGCTCGCCAACAGATAATCCGCCAAGGGCGTAGCCGGCGAAGCCAATCTCCTGCAATTGCGCCAGCGACTCATCGCGTAATTCGGGATACATGGAACCTTGCACGATGCCAAAAAGCGCCGCCGGATTGTCACCATGAGCCACGCTGCAACGCGCCGCCCAACGCATCGAAAGTTCCATGGATTCACGCGCCTGCGCCGGTGTGGCCGGATACGGTGTGCATTCGTCAAAGGCCATGATGATGTCGGCACCCAGTTTGTGCTGCACTTCGATCGCCGATTCCGGACCGAGAAATATTTGCGCACCGTCTACCGGTGAGCGAAAACGTACGCCGTCTTCGCTAATCTTGCGCATCTCGCCGAGTGAGAACACCTGAAAACCGCCGGAGTCGGTCAGTATCGGTTTCGACCAGCCAATGAATTCGTGCAGATCGCCATGAGCATTGATGACTTCGGTCCCGGGGCGCAACATCAGATGGAAGGTATTGCCCAGCAATATCTCCGCCCCGGTCTCGGCCACCTGACCCGGGTTGAGTCCCTTCACCGAACCGTAAGTGCCGACAGGCATAAAAGCCGGCGTCGCCACTTCACCGCGTGGAAACTGCATGCGCCCACGGCGGGCATTGCCGTCTGTGGCGTCTACAGAAAAGGTCATGTGACTGGTTTTCATGGTCTGGCTCAGTGTTCCCGGGTTGCCTTGAATTCAATGTCCGGCCAGCGCTCTTGCATCAATTGCAGATTCACCCGTGTCGGCGCCAGATAAGTAAGGTAGCCACTGCCGTCTACAGAGAGATTGTCATGCGCCTTCTTGCGAAACTCTTCCAGCTTGCGCTTGTCGTCGCTGTGTACCCAACGGGCGCCGTAAATCGTCACCGGCTCGTAGATGCAGTCCACTTTGTATTCATCTTGCAAACGAAAAGCCACCACCTCGAACTGCAACACGCCGACGGCACCAACGATCAGATCGTTGTTCGCCAACGGCATGAACACCTGGGTAGAACCTTCTTCGGCCAGCTGCGTCAGACCCTTCTGTAATTGCTTCAGTTTTAGCGGGTCTTTCAGGCGAATACGCCGGAACAGCTCGGGAGCAAAGTTCGGGATGCCACGGAACTTCAGTTCCTCGCCCTGAGTGAAAGTATCGCCAATCTGGATAGTGCCGTGATTGTGCAAACCAATGATGTCGCCCGAGACCGCCTTGTCAGCCTGGGTCCGGTCACCGGCGAGAAAAGTGACTGCATCGGCAATTTTCACTTCCTTGCCAAGACGGATATGACGCATCTTCATGCCTTTGGAAAACTCACCGGAGCAAATACGCATGAAGGCGACGCGGTCACGATGATTGGGATCCATGTTTGCCTGGATCTTGAACACGAAACCACTGAATTTCTCTTCTTCGGCTTTGACCACCCGGGTCTCGGTTTCGCGGTCCTGAGGTTGTGGCGCCCACTCGACAAAATCATCGAGCATTTCTCTTACGCTGAAATTACCCAGCGCCGTACCGAAATAAACAGGGGTCAACTCTCCCTTTATATAGGCTTCGCGGTCAAACTGGTGACTGGCACCTTTAACCAACTCGATCTCATCCCTAAAGTCTTCCAGATAGCCACCCAACAACGCTCTCGCCTCATCACTGTCCAGGCCGTCGATTCGAATGTCATCGGCCAGCTTGTGACCCTGCCCCTGCTTGTAGACGTGAATGGTATCGGTATAGAGGTTGTAGACCCCCTTGAACGACTTGCCCATACCCAGCGGCCAATAGATAGGCGCGCAGCGTATATTCAGCACCGTCTCGATTTCATCCAGAATTTCGATTGGGTCGCGAATGTCACGATCGAGTTTGTTGACGAAAGTAAAGATAGGTGTATCCCGTAGCCGGCAGACATCCATCAACTTGATGGTCCGTTCCTCCACACCCTTGGCACCGTCGACGACCATCAGGGCCGAGTCAACGGCTGTCAGCACACGGTAAGTGTCTTCGGAAAAATCCTCGTGACCGGGCGTGTCCAGCAAGTTCACCATGCGATCCTTGTAAGGGAACTGCATGACCGATGAGGTAACGGAGATGCCCCGCTGCTGTTCCATGGCCATCCAGTCAGACGTGGCATGGCGGTCCGCTTTCTTACCCTTGACCTCACCGGCGACCTGAATCAGGTTACCCAATAACAACAGTTTCTCGGTGATTGTGGTTTTACCCGCATCCGGGTGCGATATGATGGCCAGCACGCGGCGGCGCTGGATTTCCTTGAGCAAAGACTGTGCGGACATGATTGCGTTCTACAGCGCCGGCAGGGAACAAACCGGCTGGGTTGAAAAAAGGCGCGATTATAGCAGTTGCCGACCACTCTCACACCCGGATTAGGGACTTTGCAAGACCCCGGTACCAGGCCTGCATTCCTGATCCGGAAGGCCGCAACCGGGCCGATAACAAAAATGACCTGCTCGCCAGGCAACAGGGGGAAACACCATGGACTTTGCACTCACCGACGAACAGCGCGCCTTACAGGAATCTGTCAGGCAGTTCGCCAATGCCGAACTTATCGCCCCCGCGCAGCGCATAGAAGAGCACGATGAGCCGCCCGGACCAGAACTCATGCAACGCTACGCGCAGTTGGGCTACTTGGGGATCAACCTGCCCGTGGAATACGGTGGTGCCGGGCAGGGGCATCTGGAAGCCGTGCTGGTTTTGGAAGAACTGGCGAAGATTTCAATCGCCGTCGCCTTCCCCGTGTTCGAGTCCTGCTTCGGCCCGGCACTGGCTATCGCCCACTTTGGCAGCGCCGCACTGCGGCAGCAAATACTGCCGCAGGTTTGCCGTGGCGAGTGTATTGTTGCTGTCGCGATGTCAGAACCCGATGCTGGTTCAGCGCTCACTGATCTGCGCACCCGTGGCATCGAGCAGAACGGGACTGTCACACTCAATGGCAGCAAACGCTGGTGTTCCGGCGCCGGCCACGCCGATGCCTACGTCGTCTATTGCCGGTTGAGCGACGAGCCGGGTGCCAGAGGAAT
>CAZQFA010000002.1:0-5933 GCA_964592245.1 uncultured Pseudohongiella sp.
GGCTTCGATGTGCGTCTGATTAACGACGCCACTGCGGCAATCACCCCCGAATTACATGAAGCCACTTTACTTACCAGCAAGGACCGCTATGCTCAGGTTCTCACTACCGACGAAGCCATTGATGCTTTGTCGCAGAGCCAGCACCCGGGAGGTAAAACCGACCTCAACCAGGCCACCTGATCGCCTGTGGCATTTTAAACGTACTACCAATCAACTCGCCTAAAACTGAAACCAGTCAACAGGAAATGGAATTTATGACACTCAAGAGCATTAATCCCGCAACCGATGAAGTCATCAAAGAATATTCGGCGATGAGCGATGCTGAAGTAGACGCCATTCTCGAACAGGTGCAGCGCAGCAATCAAACCTGGCAGAGTACCGAGTTTTCCATGCGCGGCGACTTGTTACGCAATGCGGCCAAAGTCTTGCGGCAACAAAAAGCCGAACTCGCCAGACTCATGGTGATGGAGATGGGCAAGACCTACACCAGCGCCGAGGCGGAAGTCGACAAGTGTGCCTGGGTCTGCGATTTCTATGCCGAGCACGGGGAATCCTTTCTCGCTGCTGAAACCATCAGCAGCGATGCCACGCTGAGCAAGGTTGTTTACAAACCACTGGGCACGGTATTGGCCGTGATGCCGTGGAATTTCCCTTTCTGGCAAGTATTTCGCTTCGCCGCTCCAGGCCTCATGGCAGGCAATACCGGCGTGTTGAAACATGCCAGCAATGTGAGTGGTTGCGCACTGGCCATCGAGAAGGTATTCGTCGAGGCGGGGTTTCCTGACAGTGTTTTTCGCAGCTTGCTGATCGGCAGTGACAAGGTTGAACGCGTTATCGCCAACCCGATAATCACTGCTGTAACTCTCACCGGCAGCACACCGGCTGGCCGTGCAGTTGCCGCTCAGGCTGGCAAGTATCTGAAAAAATCGGTACTGGAACTGGGTGGGAGCGATCCTTACGTGGTGCTTGCCGATGCCGACCTGGCCGCTGCTGTCGAGACTTGTGTCAGCAGTCGTCTGATCAATGCCGGACAGAGCTGTATCGCCGCCAAGCGCTTCATCGTCGTCGAGAGTTGTTATGAGGAATTCAGCAAACAATTCACGGCGTTGATGGCAAAGAAAACCATGGGTGATCCAAACGACCCGGATACTGACCTCGGCCCGCAAGCGAGAGCTGACTTGCGAGATGATTTGCACAAACAGGTCACTGACAGTATCAGCAAAGGCGCAGACCTCATGCTCGGCGGTGAAGTGCCATCCGGGCCGGGTGCCTTCTACCCGCCCACAGTGCTTGGCAACGTCACTCCCGGCATGCCCGCCTACGATGAGGAACTGTTCGGGCCGGTTGCCGCGATCATTTCCGCCAGAGACGAAGAAGAAGCCATTCGCATCGCCAATGATTCGGACTTCGGGCTGGGTGCAGCGGTATTCACCCGTGATACCGAACGTGGCGAGCAGATTGCAGCGGAGAAACTGCAGGCCGGAGCCTGCTTCGTGAATTCTCTGGTGAAATCAGATCCCCGGTTGCCTTTTGGTGGCATCAAGGATTCCGGATATGGGCGAGAACTCAGTCATCTGGGGATCAAGGAATTCGTCAACGCCAAGACTGTCTACGTGGCCTAGCTGTACGCCATTGACCGCCTGCAGTCTCAGGCATCCTTGCCGAGATTGACTTGCCGTTGCCTTTCCTTGAAGAGCGCTTTCTCCTGCTTGCGCCGCTCGATAGTATCCTGCACCGGCTGGCCAATATGCTCTTCGCCGCGCGCGCGGGCCAGCGCCATCTGACGCTCGCGTTCCGCATAACGTTGGACCTGGTCTTTGGAGTGCTTGTCATAGCAGTGAGGACAACTGACCCCTTGCTGATAGTACTCACTGTCCATGTCTTGCCGCGTGATAGGCATGCGGCAGGCATGACACTGTTCGTACTCTCCGCGTTCCAGCTTGTGATTGACGGTAACCCGGTTGTCGAAGACGAAACATTCACCCTGCCAGTGCGATTCTGACTCAGGCACTTCTTCGAGGTATTTCAGGATGCCGCCCTTGAGGTGATATACCTCGGCAAAACCTTGCTGTTTGAGGTAGGCAGTGGATTTTTCGCAGCGGATACCGCCCGTGCAGAACATCGCCACTTTCTTGTGCCTGGCAGGATCCAGATTGTTTTTGACGTAATCCGGGAATTCGCGGAAAGAATCAGTTTGCGGATTGACGGCCTTGTCGAATGTGCCGATCTCTACTTCATATTTGTTGCGGGTATCCAGCAACAGCACTTCCGGGTCACTGATCAAGGCATTCCAGTCACCGGGCTCTACATAAGTGCCAACAATTTGCTTCGGGTCGATATCTTCGACGCCCATGGTGACGATTTCTTTCTTCAGCTTGACCTTGGTGCGGTAGAAAGGATTCTCTGCTGTCAGGGATTCTTTAGTCTCCAGTTCGGCAAAGCGACTATCCTGACGCAGCCAATCCACAACAGCATCAATGCCTGCACGTGGACCGGCAATGGTGCCATTGATACCTTCAGCAGCGAGCAGCAGCGTGCCGCGTACGGCAGAACGCTCCATCAGCTCAAGCAGCGGCTGACGAAAAGACTCAAAATCGGGAAAGGTGGCAAAACGGTATAGCGCAGCGACCACCACGCTGTCATTGGCAGTATTCATGTTGCATCCTCGTTGCTGTCCGGAACGTAAAACCGGCGCAAGTTCAAAACGCAGGCATTCTAGTGCAGATGCGGCGTGTTTTGAAGGTCAGAACCTTGATGCAGCTCAATCCTGATCGGTCACCACAGGCAATTTCGACGGCATGCCCCACTCCGCCCAGGAGCCATCGTAGACCTGGCAGTTATCATGTCCCGCCACCGTGGCCGCCAGTGTCAGGATGCACGCCGTCAAACCCGAGCCACAGGAAGTAATCAATGTTTGCTCCGGTGTCACAAGCTCGGTAAACAATGCGCGCAGCTCATCTGCGGATTTCAGTGAAGTCTCATTGAGCACCGCGCGACAGGGCAGATTTTTCGCCGACGGCATATGACCGCCGCGCAAATTGGGACGCGGCTCGGGATCAACCCCGTTGAAACGTCCGGCCGAGCGGGCATCGAGAATCCGGAAGTGTTCATTATTCAAGGCTTGCAGCACCACTTCAAAATCACAGAACCCCCGGGCTGCCGGTTGCGCGTTAAAATCGCCGGCGGCTGGGGCGCTGGCAAACGCAGCGTCGACCGGATAACCCGCTTGTAACCAGGCGGGCAAGCCGCCGTCCAGCACTGCCACCTGCTCGTGGCCCATGGCACGGAACATCCACCAGCCACGCGGACTGGCATAGACACCGGTATCGTCATAGATCACCAGGCGACTACGGTTATTGACGCCGAGGGCACGGACCTTCTCCTGAAATAACTCGGGTGTTGGCATCATGTGGGGCAAACTGGAGTCCGGCTGACAGATCTCCTTGTCATAGTCCATACGCCGAGCCCCGGGTATTACCTTTAACGGCCCTTCGGCGTTCAGGGCAACAAAGCCAGGCACGACCGGTGGTACCGAGGCATCCAGTACTATCAGGTCAGGGTCATTAAGATTGTCGTGCAACCAGTGGACGTCCACCACTGGCATGGGAAGTTGGTTCATAGCAGGGTTCGCTCTGGTCGGATGATCGACCAGAGCATATCGGGCCTAGAGGCGATCGGCAAACTGCCGCAACTTTGCCTTCAACTTGGCTGTATTCTCAGGGCCGAGACGAATCAATTGCTTCTCAACAGCATTGAGGTTTTCCAGACTGGCATCGGCGTACAAATACATGACCGATGGCTTCACCAGTTGCAGCGGGCCGTCGTGATTGCTGGTTTGCAGCACAGTTCTGATCGCTGCCTGCAAAGTGTCATCGAAACTCTGGTTACGATAGCCGATCTCCGCATAGGCTTGCTGGAACAGCGGCGACAGCAGGCGGTAGAGCCCCATGGCCGCATCGGTATCAATGGCGACGAAGGTATCGATGATCTGGTCAAAACGCGCGAAGGCGGCATCGTCCATGGCATAGAGGCCTTCATCGAGTGTTGTCACCGGCATCTCGCCCTGCATGCCGCGATAGGGCAATTCCGTCTGCGGCATACTGCCACGGCTAACATTCTCCACCAGCACAACAAAGCGACGGATGAGCTGCTGATCGGTCATCAGCTGCGCCAATTGCACCCCGTTCTGCAAGGAACGCACCTGCTCCAGTACAAAACTGTCGCTGTTATTTAATGAGGGTAACTGCACCAGGGATTCTGTTGCTTCGGGTTCCGGTTCAGGCGCCTCGACTTCCACCGGCGGAGGTGCCACTTCCGGTTCGCTGGCGACAGCTGGCGCTGCACGTTCAGGTTCGATCCGGATACTGGGTAGGCTGCGACTGGCGGGCTCTGCTTCCCGCGGCTGGGTTTCTTCCGGTTGTTGCGTTGGTGCGGGCAGCACCACGGTGGTCGTCCCTTGCGGCGCCTCGTAGGTCAACGCAAAGTAAACCAGTGATAGCAATGTAATCACTGCCACAGCAGCGATGATCCACAATCCTGTTTTTGCCATGATAAGTCTTCCGTTAACTTCTCCAGTGCTATTTTTGCATAGCGCCCCGAGCGCCTCAATACAAGTCGGTAACTATCATTTTATCGCCACCGATTGGCAGGATTTCGCCACAATTTGCTTACACCTCAGTGCCGGGATTCAGAACAGGGACATGCGCCGGGTGCTCTGTTGCAACTCCGCTGACGCTGTCTGCAACTCTTCGATACGCCCCTCCAGCCAGGTCCGCTCTTCTTCACTGAACGGGGCATCCTGCAAATCGCGAATGGATTCAAGACGGGCAATGCCATCGGCTATCTCGCCGGAATGCCGCATGAGTGCCATACGCTTGGCCTGGCGTTGTGATTGCCGGTAACGGGGATTCTCGACCCGTACCTCATAACACTCACGCACCAGCTGGCCCTGTGCATTGGGCACATTGCGACAACGGGTCTGCGACACATAGGCAGGCACTGTGCCTGCGAATGCAGTGTAAGGGGTTTCGGCGATCATGCGCGCCAGTGTCAGGTCTGCCTGGGTCTTGCCAAACACCATGCTGGCGACCTTGGTCTGCGCCACGGCATCGGCCTCGTCGGCTGCAGCCAATACCCGATCGTAAAGACCCAGCAACTCCTCCGCCGTATCGATCTGGCCACGGGTACTTTGCCGCAGCAGACCCTGACGTAACATGCGTAACTTCCATTCTCCGAATAATTCGACCGCTGTCAGATAGCGTTCGTCGGTAATGTCATAGAGACGGTCGTGGGTGAGCAGTCGCAGATGATGCAGGTCATCCACTGCTTGCCAATCCTGCATACTGGCATGACTGGTCAACAATGAATTGATATAGGGAAGCTGTTCTTCACTGTAGAGTCCAGTGTTGATCCGTGCCACTTGCAAGGCGTTGTTGTAAACGCGTATGGCATTCTCCGGCTCACCCATCTCCAGATACAAGGCACCGAGATCGAAATAGGCTTCCATCAGCTCCGGTGCATAGACGCTGTAGTCACTCTGCAAGTCTTCAATAAACCGTTCTTGCTCACTCAGCAATCGTGACAATTCCGCCAGACGCTCCTGCGCCAATCGCTCAGTCGCTGCCTCTGCTTGTGACAAGGACTCATTACTGACCGATTCTGCTCCCGTGGCTGTGTCCACAGACTCCTGGGCGAGCACACTTGATGACCAGTACAAGCACGCCACGATGAGTCCGGCCATGGCGTGCCTCAGCAGCAAAGCTACTGGGTTTGTTGATAAAAAGCCCGGGCTGGCGGCCTTTGTGTGATCGTGTAGTCTCATTGCTGAGAAGTCATCTCCGTAGCGGGTGCTGTCTGGCTGCGCTTTGCCACTTGTCCTGGACTTGCGTGTCACTCGTCTGTCATTCACTTGGCATTCGCCTGACATTCGCCTG
>CAZQFA010000002.1:6033-40357 GCA_964592245.1 uncultured Pseudohongiella sp.
CATTCGCCTGACATTCGCCTGGCACTTACTTGCCATTAGTTTCTGTGCGGCGCCCAGACAGGCGTTTCTCACTGTTCTTTGGGTGCGTCCGGTTTGTCTTTTTCTGGCTTCTGCAAAGTGTTTGCAGCGCTGCTTTCGGCGGCGCTAGCAATCGCCGCTGTCAAGTTGACATGATGACAGATTGACATGAATCAAGGGTGAATGCGATTAGTTGCCGGCCGGACAAGGCATCTGACAGCCATGATTTTCTAACCCCATGTTTTATAATAAGTTATTTAACATATTTCGACATTTTTTGCCTGTTCGGTGTGACAATATGCCACACGTATTACGCTAGTCAGGAACCTATAATCTCGCCCCGATAGTCAGCAATAACAGGGGAGAAAATTGTGAGTAAGCGACACGTCTTCAGCTCAGGGACTTTATTCACTGCAATCAGCATCGCACTGACTGCCACCAGCAGCTTGCGCGCCCAGGATAGTGGTGCAGGTGTCGAAGAAATCACCGTTATCGGCCGCCAGGAATTCATCGAGAAAGAATTCACCGCCCAGCGCGCAGGCGCCAACGTGGACGCAGCAAAACTGATGAATCAGGTACCCGGTGGCGCTGCCACCAACAACGGGCCGCTCACCGGTCAAATCCAGTATCGCGGCATGTTCGGTCCGCGCATCAATGTGCGTGTCGACGGCATGCTTATTCATGGCGGCGGCCCTAACTGGATGGCCCCTCCCCTGCACCACATTCCTGCCGGACTCATGGAAGAGTTGGTAGTTGAACAAGGCATCGCCTCTATAACCACTGGCGGTGGCATTGGTGGTGCCGCCACGGCTCTGTGGAAACGACCGGATTACAATAGCGGTGATGGTTGGGATTTTACCGGGGATACCGAAGCAGCCGTCGGCAGCGTTGATAGTGGCACCAGCCTGTCGGCTGTTCTGGGCAGCAGCTCCGCCAACCAGCGTCTGTACGCGGTCGGTTCACTCGATAGCGGTGATAACTATGAAGCGGCGCGCGGTGAAGTGGCAGCCACTGAATATTCTCGTGATGTCTATGGACTCGGTTATGGCTTTCGCTACGGACTGCACGAATTCGACATCGATATTCACAAGATCGCCACCGAAGATACCGGCACCCCCAGCCTGCCCATGGATATCGACTGGTTCGAGACAGAAGTCTGGAATGCCAGTTACAGCACCCTGATCAACGGCATCGGCCTGCAGGCTCGCGTCTATGGTTCGACTATTGATCATGGCATGGCGAACTATCTGCTGCGCCCGGCGCCGGATTTTTCCAGTCTGCCCCTGCCCCCGTTTGCCGGCGATGACAAGAGACGAGTGTTGGCAGACAGCGAAGAGACCGGTTTCAAGCTGTCTCTGGATTGGTCGCTGGCCGGTGGTTCAGCCGTGGTGGGTGTGGAAGGTAAAGATGCTTCGCACAACGCCACCGTTCTTGATCCGGATTTTGCGCCGTTCTTCGTCAACAACTTTGCCGACACCGAGGTCGACAGCCTGGCCTGGTTCGCCGAATGGTCTTCCTTGCTCGGCAGCCGCTGGTACGTCGAAGCCGGTGTGCGCAATGCCCGGGTGGATATGAATACCGGCGAAGTTGATGCCTTTCCGGCCCGGCTGGTGGATATGAATCCGGCCATGTGGCCAATGGGCACGCCGCCACGTGCCGTCTGGATGCTGCGAGAAAGCTTCAATAACAGTGACCGGACACAGGATGACTCCGTCACTGACTGGGTATTGAAGACCCGCTATCAGGCCACCGATGCACTGGTTGTGGAACTCGGTGTCGCGCAAAAGAATCGCGTGCCCATGTATCAGGAGCGCTATCTGTGGATTCCTCTTGAAGCCAACGCCGGCATTGGTGACGGCAACAATTACGTGGGCAATCCGCAACTGCGCCCGGAGCAATCCACTCAATTTGAAATCGGCCTGGATTGGGACTTCGGGGATTTCTATTTCTCGCCGCGTTTCTATCGCCGCGATGTCGACGACTACATTCAGGGCATCCCCGCCACTTCTATGGCAGTGATCGGTGTTTCTGCCAATGCCAATGGTGATCCGACCCCGTTGATGTTTGCCAATACAGACGCAGAGTTTACCGGCGCCGATGTCACTTTCGGCTTCCGAATCAATGACAACTGGCGCTTTGAAGGCGTAGCCTCGACCGTTGATGGCGAACGCAAGGATATCGATGACAACCTGTATCGCGTCAGTCCGGACAATACCCGCTTGGCACTGTTCTATGAAGAAGGCAGTTATGCAGTCAAATTTGAGCAAGTTCTGGTGGCAGAACAGGACAAACTCTCTCGCACTAACACGCTGGACCCAACCAATGGTAATAATTCCTATGTACCCACGGACAGCTACGCGCTGACCAACGTTTATTTCAATTGGCAATATGACAGCAATATGATTCTGTCACTGGGAGCGGAAAACCTGTTTGATGAGGATTATGTTGACCACCTGACCGGTTTCAATCGCGTCATCGGCAGCGTGGTGCCTCGGGGTAGTCGCATGTTCGGACAGGGCAGGAACTTCTTTGGCCGACTGCAATATCGGTGGTAAGTGCTTGCTGCCAGGTATCCGGCCCTGCTGTGCAGAGCCGGATACTGTCTTCACGATCTGTTGCTCAGATCAATTATCGGATGTGAATACAAACTCTTCAGTGAGCGCGTTGTTCACCACGACCGAGTACGTGCCCGCACTCAACCCGGCCACATCCAGCGACACTGTAGTCTCGAACGGTTCGACCATCTGGATACAAGTCTCTGCCGGCCCCAACTCACTCACTGCCAGAACCACCTGGAATGTATTGTCTGCGTAGACAACCGCTGGCGTCAGCAGATCAATACACGGCACTGATTTATTACCGGTAATCGTCACACTGACCTGCAAGGGCAGCGACTCCATCACATTGATGGTAGCTGTCTCAACATTGGCCAGAGGTCGCAGGTCGGCTGATTCGGGTACGAAGCTGCCACCACTGTTATTGAGAACGATATTCTCGTAATAAAGAGGGACCTCACCACCCACAACCACGCCCTGGGGAATGGTCAACTGGCTTTGTTGATAAATCGCTGGCTGCGCCAGGAGCGTTGAGCTGAGGGTTAGAAGACCAATAGCGAATACTGCTTTCATTCTGATTTGCTCCCTGCAAATATGCTGAATGTTAATTTGACTGTTTTTTATCCTGCTTGTGTCCTGATCGTGCGGCATGCTGCCAATACAACCTGAAATCGACTTGCTTTGGCTTTGCCCGCACAACCCACCCCACAAGCAAAGAGATTGACTTGAAAGTTTGACCTTACAAGTTACGGCCACCGGCATGCAACCTTACTCAAGCGCTTGCAACTGGCACCTTGTCGCGCATTTTAGTCAAACCGTCAGTCGTCTGCAGTGATCCCGTCTCTTGATCGAATGGTCCACTCGGTTTATGGTATTCGCGGAGCGCTCGCAACTCGAATTCCGACCATTGGACGGGATGACATTGCAGACACTCTCGGCAAGTCCCGAGCGAGATGAAGTCGACTGACTACCGCGTCAGCCAGTGAAACAACTCAAGAGTTGACCATTCACCCACAAAACGCAGCAGGAGGATCGCACCATGTCACGCAAAAATTATGAAGAAGAGATCGCTGACCGCCTCAAGATTCTGGACGCCGCCGTGCAACAATTGCGCGAGGATCTGGACAAACTTGAAGACGAAATGAGCGAGGAACAAAAGGCCCAGTTTTCGCAACTGGACAATCTGCACAAACGTTCAAAGTCGACATTCAAGGAACTGGTGCAAGCCAGCGATGAAAAGTTCGACGATGTGCAGGACCGAATGGAACAATACTGGCGCAGCCTGGGTCGTGAAATCAAAGCCTTTGATGACCAGTTGCGTCACTAGACGCCGCCACTGAAGTATTACATCTGCCCCGGCAGTGCATTTTGGAGTCCCGCTATGACCGCATCCCTGACACTGCCACAACCCCGTTTCACACTGCCGCTGCTGGCGGCAGCCATGTGGGCGGTCTCCCTGCCCGCTGCAGCTGATGAAGCCCTGATGCACAGTATAGTCAGCGATGTCAGTGCGCAGCGCATTGCTGCCGACGTACAGACGCTGGTCAATTTCGGTACTCGCCATACCCTGTCGGAAACGCAATCGGAAACACGCGGCATCGGTGCTGCCCGGCGCTGGATTGAAGCCGAGTTTCAGCGAATCTCGGCCGACTGTGGTGGCTGTCTCGAGGTATTCACCGTCAGCGATGTAATCTCCGGGGTCAACCGCATTCCCGACCCGACCGAGGTTGTGGATGTCATCGCCATCCTGCGCGGCACGCAAGACCCGAACAGGATTGTGATGATGAGTGGGGATATCGATTCCCGGGTCAGCGATCCCATGAACTCTGAATCAGAGTCTCCCGGCGCCAATGACAACGCCTCCGGTATGGCCGGTGTACTCGAATCGGCACGCGTCCTCTCCCAACACCGCTTTCCGGGCTCCATCGCCTTTGTTGGTCTGTCCGGCGAAGAACAGGGCCTGCACGGTGGTGCCATTCTTGCCGAATACGCCATTGCCAATAACTGGAATCTGGACGTCGTCCTGAACAACGACATGATAGGCAATATCACAGGCGTTAACGGGGTTACCAACAATACAACAGCGCGCGTTTTCTCCGAAGGCACCCGCTACGTAGAAACCGCCGAAGAAGCGACGCAGCGCCGCTTTCAGGGTGGCGAAGTGGACTCACCATCGCGCAATATCGCCCGCTATGTCGACCAGATGGCAGACCTGTATATTCCCAATCTCGATGTAATGATGGTTTATCGACTCGACCGCTTCGGTCGTGGTGGGCATCATCGTCCCTTCAATGAAGCCGGTTTCCCGGCAGTACGCATCATGGAAACCAATGAGAACTACACCCAGCAGCATCAGGACATTCGTGTGGAAGACGGCATCGCCTATGGTGACGTGATCGAACACGTGGATTTCGACTATGCAGCGAAACTGACGTCACTGAACGCGGTAACTCTGGCCTCACTGGCGCTGGCTCCGGCACCGCCGGCCAATGTCGAAATTGCCGGTGCCGTGCGTCCGAGCACCACCCTGAGTTGGGACAAGGTGCCCGGCGCTGCCTCTTACCGCGTGCACTGGCGCCTGACAACCTCGCCCACCTGGGACTTCTCACGCGGTGTGGGTGATGTGGACAGCTACACGCTGGAGAACATCGTCATTGATAACTACTTCTTCGGTGTCTCCAGTGTCGGCGCTGACGGTACGCAAAGCCCGGTAGTGTTTCCCGGCCCGGCTGGCTCCTTTGACTGAGCGCCCGGCGCCACGCTGACCGCGGCGGCGCCAATCGTCCAGAACCAACCTGTTGTTGGGTTTTTAATGCCATTTCAAAGATTTTCGCGACTTTTGCTGAATTTTTGCTGCCTCGCTGTCACCCTGACCCGGTCGTCTGGTCATTAGTTTACCCACCCAACCGGGTTGACCATTGCCCCGGCCCGCCCCAGGCACTCCCGGCGCGGGCCCGGAACCCGCGCCAGTCGCCGCCTCCAGCATGACAAACAGGCCTTGCTGAGTTACTCTCGGTGACTGCTATTCCCCCTAAATAATAAAGAGCGCACGATCAAAGAGGTGCCAGGCATGATAAGAATAAAACCATCTGTATCAGGCCCACACACTGGCAAGTTCGCCAGACTTTCACTGGCTGCATTGGCTCTGCTGATGGCCGGAACAGTCTCGGCGCAACAAGACAGTGAAAACTGGGTCACCCTGGGCAGCGATTTTGCCCATACTCGTTCAACCTCAGCCAGCCAGATCACGCCGGATAACTTTGCCGATCTCGAAGTGGCCTGGGTCTGGGATGGCGCCAGCTTTCAGGCGCAGAGTGGACGCTCCACGCCAAGCTATATCGATGGCCGCCTGTATACAGTAGCAGGTGCTCGCCGCCATGTAGTCGCCATTGATCCCGAGTCCGGTGCGACCATCTGGTCTTATCGCGAACCCGACACCGAGCGCTGGGAATACTCCATGCGCGCTGATTACGGCAAGGGCGTGGGTTATGCCAACGTCGACGGACGCGACGTCATTTATACGATTTCACCGGCGTTCTTCCTGACAGCGCTGGATGCAGCCACCGGCAAGCCGCTGGAGGGCTTCGGTGAGCCGGTTCCCATTGAAGGCTTCCCGGAAACCGGCGTCATTGATTTGCTGAAGGACCTCGGCCATCCCTATGATCCCTACGAGGGTATTCCGCTGGAACGCGGCTACATTACTTCCTCATCACCGCCGATTGTCGTCAATGACACCATTGTCGTCGGCAATTCCGCCGAGCAAGGTTATCACCAGTCCCGAATCGAGAACGTACCAGGGGACATGCTCGGCTACGATGTCCGCACTGGCGCCTTCAAATGGAAATTCAATGTCATTCCACAGCCCGGCGAGTACGGCCACGAAACCTGGGAGAACGACGCCTGGCAATACACCGGCGATATCTCTTCCTGGGCGCCGCTGTCTGCCGACCCGGAACTGGATCTGGTTTATGTGCCCACCAACGGCGTCACCATCGATTACTACGGCGGTCACCATCCGGGCGACAACCTTTATGGCACCAGCCTGATAGCGCTCAATGCCAGCACGGGTGAACGTGCCTGGCACTTCCAGATGGTGCATCACGACATCTGGAACTACGACACACCAACGGCGCCGATCCTGCTGGACGTTGATATCCCCGGTCAGGGCGAGACCCCGATTGTCGCCCAGGCGACCAAGCAGGGTTATGTGTACGCATTCAACCGCGCCACCGGCGAGCCGCTGTGGCCAATTGTTGAAACGCCGATGCCTGCTTCCACTGTGCCCGGTGAGCAGCTGTCGCCGACACAGCCGATTCCCAGCAAGCCAGCGCCGTTCGAGTACACCGGTTCCAGCGTCGATCTGCTAACCGACTTCACTCCGGAGCTGCGCCAGCAGGCTATCGCCGCTATTGCCGACTTCCAGCTTGGCCCGGTCTTTAATCCGCCACTGCGCCGCAATGACCCGTCAGGTAAAAGTGCAGCCCTGATGTGCCCCTCTGGCGCAGTCAACATTACGCATCCGCCGGTAGCCGACCCGGAAACGGGTGTCATGTATGTCATGTCACGCTACAGCTGCGGCTCGCGCACGCTGGTGACGGGCGAAGAGGCTGACACTTACTACGACGCGCCAACCGGTGTCACGCTGTCGCAATACGCAGCAGCCAGCGGCGGCCCCAGCCCGCGCCACCCGGCCGGAATCCCGCTGTGGAAACCGCCCTACAGCCGCATCACCGCTATCGACCTGAACACTGGCGAGCATCTGTGGATGAAACCGGCCGGCTATACCCCGGAACGCATTCTCAATCTGCCAGCCCTGCAGGGTGTGGAAATTGAGAACACCGGTTCCGGCGCCGTTGGTCAGATGGTCGTGACCGACACCATGTTGATGTACACCAATGTCATCAGTGATGGCACTCCTTACCTGTTCGCACTCGACAAGCAGACCGGCGCAGAGCTGGCCCGCGTTGAGGCGCCAGCTGCCACACGTTATGGCATGAGTTCCTGGGTGCACAATGACAAGCAGTATGTGATTCTGCAGACAGGCAGCACGCTGACGGCCATGGCCTTGCCAGATTAACGATCAGACAGCCGGGGCGTGTGCCACGCCCCGGCGAATATCGTTCCTGCTCAACACAACCTACAATAACAATTAACCTGGCAACTTCGAGGAGTTTCGAATGAAGAAGAAAGTACTGTTTACTTCGCTGGCACTGCTGACAGCGGCAACGACATTGACGACAGTCAATTCACAGCAAAATGAAATGAGCTTTTTTATCACCAGTGTAGGCTCCGGCGACGGCGCCAATCTAGGCGGTCTCGCAGGCGCTGACGCACATTGCGCAGCACTGGCCGCAGACGCCGGCTCCAGCGGCAAGACATGGGTTGCTTACCTCAGTGCCCATGCCACTGCCAGCTCGCCTGCAGTAGATGCGCGCGACCGCATTGGTTTCGGCCCCTGGTACAACGTTAATGGCGTGGAAGTGGCAGCCAATATCAATAGCCTGCATGGCCCTAACAACAATCTCAACAAGCAAACTGCGCTGACCGAGAACGGTGATGTGGTAAATGGCCGGGGCGATACACCAAACCAGCATGACATTCTCACCGGTTCCACTCTGGATGGGCGCGAAATAGAAGATGGCAGCAATCACACCTGTAATAACTGGACCAGTAATGGCACCGGCACAGCCCAGGTAGGTCACTTTGACCGCACCGGTGGTGGCGCCAACCCGACTTCCTGGAACAGTGCTCACGGCTCCCGGGGTTGCAGCCAGTCTGATCTGGTCGGCACCGGTGGTAACGGCTACTTCTACTGCTTTGCTATAGACTAATAGTCGTCAATCGCTACAATCCAATGGCGCGCCAGGTCTTCCTGAGCGCGCCATTTTTATGGCTGGAGAATCCTCATGAAACTGTACGGCATGGGTCCATCTCGCTCTTTCCGCTGCCTGTGGGCACTGGAAGAAGCCGGGCTGAATTACGAATACGTGGCGCTGGATATTCGCGCTCCCGCCGAGCAAGAAAACTCCGGTAAACACCCGGACTATCTGGCACTGAATACCCAGGGCAAGGTTCCGACACTGGTCAATGGTGATCTGGTACTCACCGAGAGCGCCGCCATTCTTTACTATATCGCCCGCTGTGCGCCGGAATCCGGGCTGCTGCCTAATGCCAGCATGAATGTCTATGCCAAGCTGGATGAGCTGGTGATCTTCATCATGGCGGAGCTGGAACAACCCTTGTGGAGCAACGGTAAGCATCGTTTCGCCCTGCCTGAGGAATACCGTATCCCACAGATGCTGGAGACTGCCAATTTCGAATTCGCCAAAGCCGTGCGCACGCTCGACCATCTGCTTGGCGACAATGAATTCGCGGTGGCCAATCAATTTACAGTCGTTGATATCCTGCTTGCCCACACGTTTAACTGGGCCATACGCTTTGAGTTCGACGTGCCACAAAAATACCGCGACATGCGCGATCGTCTCTATGCCCGACCGGCGGCGCAGCGTGCCCTTGAGGTCATTGGGACCTGAGTATGCGATCTTCTGTATTTGACTTGCTACTGGCGCTGATGGCGACATTGACCATGACGCCCATCTCGGGGCTGAGCGCCGAGACGCTGACTGCAAGCGACGAGGACTACTACCTCTATCAGGCTTACCGCGATTCCACTGGCAGCAATATGCTGCCACTGAATCACATCGGTATCCGCACCATACCGTCCGCCACAGGCTATCTCGTCACCGCTGTATTGAATGACTATCCGGCACAGGCCGCAGGTATTTTACGCGGTGACATTATCACTGCAGCCAATGGTGAGCCGTTTCATCCCGTTTATACCTTCAATACGGAATCGGCAGCGCCGGACGACTATGTTGCTTCTGCAGAGAACCACACACTGAATATCACTCGCGGCGAACAACAACTGACTGTTGAGGTGGCGCCTGTTTTCGAATCAATTTATGACAGCATGCGCTCGGCCACCGCCAACAGCGTGCAGGAATTTCCTAACGGCAACAAGATCATTGGCTACGTCCGCTTCTGGAGTCTGTCACGCAACAGCAACGACCTGATCACCCTGCATAAACTGATTGCTGATTTGAGCCATTGCGACGGCATTATTATCGACCTGCGTGATGCTTACGGTTATCTCGACGTCGCGCATCTGCAACTTGTTTACCGGGGAAGCGCCGACCTGCTTACCGTTTCTGACGATTCCCGCGACCGCCTTCTGCAGCAGGGTTACCCTCTTGAGCCGGCAACAAACTACCGGCAACCTGTGGCCTTGATGATCAACGAGCAAACGCGCGGTGGCGCCGAATTACTGGCCTATCAACTGGACAAGCTGTCCCGGGTCATCACCGTCGGTAGCCGCACCGCCGGCAAGATTGGCAGATACAGCAACGCCGACGCGACGGCAAACGTAGAAACCGGGGCTGAAGAATTGCGCTACTTGCCGGCCACGGAAACCCTTGTTGACGGCATACGCTTCGAAGATCAGGGCCTGCAGCCAGAACAGCAAGTACCCTACCCCTACACTCGCCCCGGGCGCGTCGACCCCCAGTTTCAAAGTGCCGTTGATGTGCTGATGGGCGTTATCTAGACTGGGCAACAACGTTACCCGGCACAATTACTGCTTTCCTCCCGGCACATGCTCCCGCCAGACCACATCGTGGAAATCGAACCCCGCTTCGATAGTTGGCTTGATAATGCGAAAGTAAGGGGACAGATCAAAATCTCTCGGCGTAAAGTGTGTGAAGTGGCGCCGGTAAAATTCAGGCACTTCACCATCGTCGCCCACATCATTGTCCAGCAGCCCTTTCTGTAGTGGCAAAATAGGATAATCAACCGACTGAAACGCTTCGGCAATCAGGGTTGAGCAAATCGCCCTTGTAGGCTCACCACTTCCAAGACCTATCAAAGCCCGGCGATAGCGATTAGGAATCGCCGGTTTTTGAATGACATAGCGCACCAGATCGAACACGTTCTTCAGATCATAGCGATGGCCGAGACGAGTCCGGGCAAAATTGATGAGCGACTGAATCTCCTCTGTGGATAGCGATACCGGGCGGCAGATGCGCAGGTTGAAATTGGCATAGTGGTCAAGACTGACCAGCCGCACACCATCCTGCAGGTCAGCTTCAAGAATATTCACCACATCGCTCGTGTCACCCGGCTGTCCGATATACAGTGCCGCGTGCGACCAGGATGACTGTGTCAGGTATTTGATGGCGACACTAATCCGCGTATTACCCTCTACGAGGATAATGTCCCCTGCTTTTAATACTGCAGCGATCTTATCAACCGGTACGGTATCCAGTCGCTGGTAGCCAGGCAGGGTTTTACTGAGATAGGACGCCAGCAGACGCCCTAACGCGCGGGGAAGGGTACTAAACATCAATGGCTTCTTCAGTCACCTGATTCTCGTTATACTCTGATTGTAAATGTTTTTATCGAAACACTGATTCGAATCGAGACAGAGTCGGTTTTTTGCGTTACGAATGTCGTCAACCTTCCTGACGATAATTCCGGCGCAATTTGCCAGTTCAAACGCTTTGCCCTGGTCGACCCGAATAGTCACAGGCAGCCGCGATAGTCCTGTCAGACTCGCGCTTGCTGCACATCGAACACAGTGACGACAGCCACGCTGTGGTACAGAGGACATCACTCAGGATGAGCTGAATACCTGTCTGTACCACGCTACTCCAGACAACAGGAGCATTGTGATGAGCACAGCCTACAACAAGTTCTATATCAATGGCGAATGGGTAGATCCCGTCTCCGCCAAACCACTCGATGTCATCAATCCCGCAACAGAAGAAGCCTTCGCCAGTATCAGTCTCGGCTCCGCCGATGACGTAGACAGAGCCGTAAAGGCAGCACGGGCTGCATTCCCCGCCTGGTCACAATCCAGTGTTGAACAGCGTCAGGAAGTTCTGGGCAATATCATCAGTGGACTGAAAGAGCGCGGCGAGGAGATGGCGACGGCCATCTCCAATGAAATGGGTGCCCCGTTGGCGTTCGCCAAAGCAGCACAGTTAGGCGCCGGCATAGCGCATTTCATCACCGCATCAAAAATTCTGGCTGACTACCCTTTCGAGGAAGTACGAGGCACTTCCCGTATCGTCAAAGAACCCGCCGGCGTCTGCGGCTTTATCACCCCCTGGAACTGGCCACTCAATCAGGTCGCCTGCAAGGTGGCGCCCGCGCTGGCAGCCGGCTGTACCATCGTCCTCAAACCCAGTGAGCTGGCACCGGTGAGTGCGGCCATTCTGACCGAAATTATTGCCGCTTCGGGTCTTCCCGCAGGTGTCTTCAATCTGGTCAACGGCGACGGCCCCACAGTCGGTGCCGCTATCGCCAGTCACCCACAGATTGATCTGGTCTCATTCACCGGCTCTACCCGGGCGGGCAAAGAAGTCGCCAAAGCGGCTGCCGACAGCATCAAGCGCGTGACACAGGAACTCGGAGGCAAGTCTGCCAACATCATTCTCGACGATGCGCCCGACTTTGCCAAAGCTGTCGCTGGCGGCATCAGCGCCTGTTTCGCCAATAGCGGCCAGTCATGCAATGCCCCGACCCGCATGCTGGTACCCAAAGAACGCATGGCCGAAGCCATCGAAATTGCCAGAGCGGCTAGCAGCAAGGCGATTGTCGGCGACCCGGCGGCAGAGACTACACGTCTGGGACCAGTAGTCAGCGAGACCCAGTTCGACAAGATCCAGGATCTGATCAATGCCGGCATTGCCGAAGGCGCGGAGCTGGTTATTGGCGGCGCCGGGCGCCCGGACGGACTTGAAAAAGGTTATTTCGTGAAACCCACCGTATTTGCCAATGTCAGTAATGACATGACCATCGCCCGCGAGGAAATTTTTGGGCCGGTGTTATGCATTATCGGCTATGACGATGATGCCGATGCAGTCAGCATCGCCAATGACACGGATTACGGCCTCTCCGGTTATGTCTCCGGTGAACCTCAACATGCTCAGCAGATCGCCCGGCAATTGCGCACCGGCATGGTCCATATCAACGGTGCCGGGCCGGACTTCGCAGCCCCCTTTGGCGGCTATAAACAATCCGGCAACGGACGCGAGTGGGGCATCGAAGGCTTTGAGGAGTTCCTGGAAGTCAAATCACTGCTGGGTGCTGCCTGAAGATTTCAACCCCTAACCCAGGAAGATCACGATGACGACTCTGCAAAAACCGGCCATTGATATTGGCATTGTCACAAACAATCTCGATGCCATGTTGCCGTTCTATGGTGAAGTCCTGCAATTGCCACTGGAAGCGGTTATCGATATGCCCGGTGGCGGCGTCATGCATCGTTTTGCAGTGGGCGACAGTATCGTCAAGGTCATCGCCACCGAACCGGCACCAGAGGTAGCGGCTGCACCGGGCGGCATCCGTGGTGCCACCGGTTATCGCTACTGGACACTGCATGTGGATGCGCTGGAGCCGGTACTCGCACGAGTGGAAGAAGCCGGTCAAAAGGTGGTCGTGCCTACCAAAACCATTCGCGCTGGCGTCACCATTGCCATTGTCGCCGACCCGGATGGTAACTGGGTTGAATTACTGCACGCCGAGTGACAGTGATAGACAATCAATTTACTCGCCAACAACTCATAGCAGGTCAGGTGTCACATTCGAGATAAAAATAACGCAGTTAAAGTCGCTCTTGTCATACCTGTGACATATCCCTGACATAGATTGCGCCAACATGCTTGCGACATTCTTTTACTCCATCAAGCTGTATTTCACCCTTTGCCTGCAGTCTCTCAAGCGCCGGGACAATATCGGCAAACTGACTTTCAAAGGCCGACTGCTGCGCGTGCTGATCTACATCGCCGCACTCCTGGTCTTGCTCATGCACTGGCTCTGTCTGTTTCTGGATGAACTGCTGTTTCGCGGCTATCACAAAGAGCCTATCGAACAGCCCGTATTTATTCTTGGCGTGCCACGCAGCGGCACCACGTTCCTGCACCGCACCATGGCCGCGGATGATCAGCGTTACTCCTCTGTAGCCACCTGGGAAGTCTTTCTCGCCCCCTCCATTCTGCAACGCAAGATTATTCTGCTGCTGTGCGCCGCTGATCGAAAGCTGGGGGGACCATTTGCCAAACTCGTTTTTTACTTGCAGGCAAAACTTTTCAAAGGCCTTGAGGGTGTCCACGATGTCGCACTGGATGCGGCAGAAGAAGACTATCTGTTGCTGTTGCCCGTGCTTTCCTGTTTTATTTTATTTCTGCCCTTCCCGGAATCCACGCATATCTGGAATCTCGCCCGTTTCGACTGGCAAGCGGATCAGGCCAGCAAAAAACGTATCATGCATTTCTACCGCACCTGCTTGCAGAAACATCTGTATGTGCACGGCAAGGGACGCCGTTACTTGTCAAAAAATGCTGCGTTTGCATCCTGGCCAGCCACCTTGCATGAGTACTTTCCCGACGCTCGCTTTATCGTCTGCATGCGCGAGCCGGAACGGGCCATTCCGTCACTGCTCGGCTCGCTGGCCGGTGGTGCTCGCTTTTTCGATCTGGATTTGCAGCAGGGCAAAATGCCTGATCGGCTCGTCGACATGATGCAACACTACTATCGTCATCTACTGACAGAATTTCCGGTCAACGCGCCAGTCGTACCGATGCAGGCGCTCAAGCAGGATATCGCCGGCACAATTGCGTCGCTCTATAGCGGATTTGGCGACGAAATCACCCCGGAATACAATGAGAAACTGTTAACATTGCGGCAGCAGGCCAGCGAATACCAGACCAAAACGCAGGTAATCCAGCCCGGCATTGCCATGCAGTCTGACTACTACCATTCCCGGTTTCCCTGGTACTACGACAATCAACACGCGCCAACAGCGATCTGGCATGTCGGCAACAAGCAATCACGCAGTTCAGTAGAGACATCATGACTGAGAACACATCCAGTTCAGACGCTCAGGAACTGGCCACCGCAGCAAGCCCCGAATCCGTTCCTGAACAGGAGCTGCGGATTGCCATTCTTTCCGATGCGCTCAAGGACCGTAATGGAGTGGATGCTTATTATCGTGATCTCGTCAGCCACTTGGAGCGCCATGTCGCCCAAATTAAGTACCTGACACCCAACCCGGAAGACGGCGAACTCTATACCCGTTTCCGTTTCCCCATGCCAGGCGACTCAACGCAGCAAGTAGTCTTTCCCCATGCGACGAGTCTCTATGCAGAACTCAAGGAATTACAGCCGCATATTATCGTCGCCGCTACCAATGGACCGTTCGGCATGTTTGCGGTTTATGCCGCACGTCGCTTGCAGGCGCAGCTGGTGGCGGGCTTCCATACGTTGATAGAAGATCTCTGCAATATGTACTGGGGACGGGTACTGGGAACGGTAACCCGGGGTTACATGGAATTGCAGAACAAGATTATCTTCCGCAATGCCGCGCGTGTTGTGGTGAACAGCAATAGCATGATCGATTCGGCCGGCAATTTGTCTGACACACCTGTATCACTGATGGGCACGCCGCTGGATGAACAGTTTGTAACCACGCCCATTGTGCCCGCGGCCGATGCATTAACGCACGTGCTCTACGCTGGCAGGCTGGCGCCGGAAAAGAATGTCGAAGGCTTTATCAATTGCGCCAAAGAACTGCCAGAGCTGCAGTTTACCATTGCCGGTGACGGCCCTTTGCGAGGCGAGATAGAAGCACAGGCAAGTGAGCTGGCGAATCTGGATTTTGTCGGCCACCTGCCGCGGCACGATATCGTCGCGGTGATCGATGCCCACGATCTGTTGGTGCTGCCATCGCATCTGGAAGCATTTGGTACCATTGCTCTGGAAGCCATGATCCGGCAGCGGCTGGTGCTGGTTTCCAGCCACTGTGGCATATTGAGTTGGGATTCGTTAAGTAAAGGGCTTTTTCAATTCAGTAGCGAGGAAGCTCTCAGTGCGGCCATCAAGCGTATAACCAGTCTCGACCCACGACTGCTTGAGAAAAAGATGGAGTGCGCCCGCGAAACGGCATTGCAGGTGCATCAACAGGCAATATCGGGCTGGTTACAGTTATTCACCGAGCTGAGCTGTGTCGAACCAAAATAACCCCCTGCACGCTTTGGTGTCGATTCACGATGTGATGCCGCAGACACTGCCACAGTGTGCTGCCCTGCTTGAACCCCTGCTCGCTCGCAACAACGGGCCGATTACCTTGCTGGTCGTTCCCGGACGGCCGTGGCAGGCCAGCGATCTCGATCTGTTACGTGACTGGCAACGAGCCGGTTGTCTGCTCGCCGGTCACGGCTGGACGCACGAAGTGATGCACATACGCAGCCTGCATCACCGCTTACACAGTTTGCTGTTGTCGCGTCGTGCGGCAGAACATCTTAGCCACGATGAAGATTCATTATTTGCACTGATGCAGCGCTGTTACGACTGGTTTATCGAGCATGACTTGCAGGCACCTGACCTTTACGTGCCTCCTGCCTGGGCGCTGGGTCCGGTATCTCACTCGCGGCTGGCCAGTCTGCCATTTACGCTGCTGGAAGTACTGAGTGGCGTGATACGGGTAGCCGATCAGCAGCTGCTATCGCTGCCGCTGACCGGATATGAGGCGGACAATTCCTGGCGCGCATTGACACTGCGCCCCTGGAATCGCTTGAATGAAAAGCGAGCTGTCGCCACCGGCAAGCCCTTGCGTGTCGGCATTCATCCTTACGATGATCAGCTTCGCCTGCGACAACAGCTATGGCAGCAATTGGCCCGCTGCGACGCTTTTGTCAGTTATGAGGACGCGCTTGCCGGTTAGTGGCGATTAGTCGATTTGCCTGGCTACCAGATTGAACGTGCCTGCAGCGGAATTTCTATTTCGCTGCCATCTGGTCGGCCGACGTGAATGATGAACGTCTCTTCATTCGGGTGACTGTAGCCCAGACTTGCCATGCCGCCTTCAGAGACTGCGCGAAAGCGTACGCTGTTGGCAGTGATTTCTTCAAGAATCATTTCCTGGGCAGATTCGGTACGCGGCACAAACCCCGGATCGAATTGCTGAATGTGTAACACCAGCGTGCCATCCTGCTCTTCGATGGTAATCGTTTCGAACATGCTGGTGGCACCATTGCCGGTCATACGCACCATGGCTGCAATTGACCCTCCTTCGGTGCCGATCCAGTTTTCTTCCAGCTGATTAGGGCCCAACATGCCTGCCCAGTTACCCGTCATCCATTGCAGTTGCTCAATGCTTGCACCGGGCTGGGCTGCGCTCTGGCACGCTGCCAGTGTCAGCAAGAATCCCAAACTCAGGGCAGGGAAATTAAATTGTTTCATGGTCGACTCCTGTTTTTCTCGTTATTGAATTATTGTTGCTGCGCTTCCAGCCAGGGCTCCAGCGTATACCAGTCCATGCGAAACATATGCGGCTGCCCGTAAAGCAGCTCCGCATCAAGAGCAACGCCGGCATCGGCCAAAGACGCTACCGTTTCCTCGTAGCGATCGGCCCAACCGAGTTGGTCATCACCGCCGATGCGCAAATAGACGGGGAAGCCGGCCAACGCCGAGTTGTCCGTGTCTGCAGCCGACAAGGCCGGCACTGCCACAACCCCCATGTAGCGCTGCGGGTTGCGACGGGCGATTTCCAGTGCCGACATGCCGCCGTTGGAAATACCGGCTAACAGTACCTTGCCCTCGGCAACGTCATCTCGTGCCTGCAATGTCTCAGCCAGCTGCAAGATCTTGTCATTATTGCTGCGGCCGCGGAACGCCCGGTTGTTCGGCGATACCGGTACCGCCACCATCCAGCCACGGCGGGCAAAACCACCACCCAGCCAAATCGAGGTATCGCGGGATATTGACGCGTTGCCCGGTCCTCCCGCCATGAGAATAACCAGCGGTGCCGGTTCTGTGACAGTTTCTGCCGGCTGTACCAAAAAGACACTCAATTCGGAGCCATCTGCAAGCGTGATGCGTTCTTGCGCATGGGTCAGCATCGGCAGCAATCCGCTTAGCAGCGTTAGCAGCAGCATTGTCTGGCGTAACATGATTCTCTCCGCGCGGTCAGTCCGGGCTGTTATTGATTGTTGTGTGTTGCTTGCCGTTTTTCTGCTGGCAGGCGCCTGTTTATTTCTGTTTATTTCTGTCTTTTTTATCTGTTATTTGTCTTTATAACTGTCAGCGAATCGCTCCTGCAAGCGTCGCATGCCACCCAGCCAGCGATCATAGTCATCGGTCTTGCGTCGCATATAGGTAAGCACTTCGGGGTGCGGCAGAATCAGGAAGCGTTCAGCAGCCAATGTTGCCATCACCGACTCCGCCAGCTGCTCCGGCTCCAGCATGCCGTCAACGCCAGCGGCGCCGGTACCACCGGCCGTCATGGCTGTGCGCACAGCCTGTGGACAGAGCACGCTCACCTTGATACCACGCCCCCCGTAGGTGATTGCCAGCCATTCAGCAAAACCCACTGCGGCGTGCTTGGTGACGGCATAGGGAGCGGACCCAATCTGGCTCAGCAGACCTGCGGCCGAGGCGGTATTCAGCAAGTAGCCCTCGCCCCGGGCCAGCATCGACGGTAACACCGCCCGTGCCGCGAAGATATGCCCCATGACATTGATATCCCAGATGCGCTGCCACTCGGCCGTGCTCACATTTTCATCGCCCGGCGTGAAAATGCCGGCATTGGAGCAGAACAAATCAATATGCCCGAATTGCTCCAGCGCTGCAGCAACCAGCGCCTCGACTGCCGACTCCTGAGCGACATCACAAGTCATGCCCAGCGTACGGGTAGAAGATTCTATGGCGGCTTCTGTGTCAGCAACGCTGTCAGCGTTGATATCAGCCACCACGATGGCACCGGCGCCTTCCCGGGCGAAGCGTTCACACAACGCCCGGCCTATGCCGCTGCCAGCGCCGGTTACTACCACAACCTTGTCTTTGATCTGCATGTTAACTCTCGTGTTTCTTTGTGCTTGTTATTGTTTGCTCAGGCTCAGCCCGCTGCAATTGCCGCAAGTCGTTGCTGAATAATCTCTTCAGCCTCGCTCACAATGCGCGTAATCAGTTCTGCACAGCTGGGAATATCGTCGATCAGACCGATCACCATACCAGCCGACCAGATACCGCGTTCAAGATCACCCGCAGCGAGTAATTCCTTGCCGAGTGTGCCCTGCACCAGCGGCCGTATCTCTTCGAACTGCGTCTCGCCCGGTTGCGCCTCGATCGCCAACACTTGCTCGGCAACACCGTTCTTGAAGACGCGAGCCGTGTTGCGCAGGGTGCGATAGATCAGTGCTGTATCCATTTCGCTGGCCGCTACCATCGCCTGTTTGACGTTCTCATGCACTGGCGCTTCCCGAGTCACCATAAAGCGAGTACCCATGTTGATACCGTCAGCACCCATGGCTAAAGCTGCAGCCAGTCCTCTGGCATCACCGAAGCCACCCGAGGCAAGAAACGGAATCTTGAGTTGACGGGCTGCCAACGGCAGCAGAATCAGATTGGTGACATCGTCTTCGCCCGGATGACCGGCACACTCAAAGCCATCGACGCTGACGACATCGCAGCCAATGCGTTCGGCTTTCAGGGCATGGCGAATGGAGGTGCACTTGTGCACGACGGTAATACCGGCGCCCTTGAACAGAGGCAGGAATGGTTCCGGATTGCGGCCAGCTGTTTCGACGATTTTGACACCCGCATCGACAATGACCCGGGCATATTCCTCGTAGGGAACCGGCTTGATGGTAGGCAGGATTGTCAGGTTGACCGCGAATGGCTTGTCTGTCAGCTCGCGACAGCGTGTAATTTCGGCGGCCAGTGCGTCGGGAGTAGGCTGCGTGAGCGCCGTGACGATACCCAGTCCGCCAGCATTGGAAACAGCTGCTGCCATTTCCGCCAATCCGACCCACTGCATGCCGCCCTGTACCACAGGGTGCTGAATACCCAGCAGTTCCGTGATTCGGGTTTTCATTGCCTCATCTCCTTTTCGCGACCCGTGCGGGTAGTTCCTGACACACTGGCCAATCAGAGTAAGGCCGACTGCGAAAGCTAGTGTACGTGGTCTGTCCGGGTCGCGCAAAAGCCGGCGGGGGCAGCTGACAAGCCACAGACGAAAAGCTATAGTGGCGAGAGCAACAATAATAATGCCGGCGCCAAGTCGGCATTCTTGTCTCTGCCGCTCAGAAATGCTGACGGCCGCACCCTGCACACTCGCAGCAAGCCATCAGGGAAAGTGATAACACGCATGAACACCGGCAACACAGTGATGGAAAGCAATGATCTGGCTGAATTACTGGCCTATTTCCGCACGCCCCGGCCATCCCCCCTGAAGCCGATCCCGCATCCTGACCGCGCAGTCAACGAATTACTGGCAGCTCACGATGGCACGCTGCGACCCGCCGCTGTGCTGATACCGATTACTCGTCATACGGATGACAATCAGGTCATCCTCACTGTACGTTCGGAAAACTTGCGCAGTCACGCTGGCCAGATCAGCTTCCCTGGCGGGTCTTATGAGGAGCAGGATGCTGACCTGATCGCTACTGCACTGCGTGAGACACATGAGGAAGTGGGTATCACCGCCGCCCAGGTGGAGGTGTTGGGTATTTTGGGCGACATGGCGCTACCCTCGGGATTTATCATTACTCCGGTTGTTGGTCTGGTTGACAACGATATTCAACTAACCCCCTGCCCGGAAGAAGTAGCGGATATCTTTCACGTGCCACTGAAGGTACTACTGGATCCCGAGCGCTACCGGAGTTCAGAGTTCAGCTATGAAAACAAACCACGCATGACGCTGGAGCTGCACTACGAGGACTATCGTATTTGGGGCGCTACCGCCGCGATTCTCTTTCATCTGGCAACCGAGTTGAGCACCGACGAATACCTGCATCCGTAAGCAGCAGAAAAAACAGTCATTGTGGTTCAGAGCTGATCTGCGGCGTGTGCAGCATCGCTGTTGTTGTCCAGTTCGGCATGACAGACACGGTTGCGGCCTTCCTGCTTCGCCAGATATAAATAACTGTCCACCTGTTCGACGAATTCTTTCTCCGTCAGTTGCTGGCCGCGGGCGTAAACGTCCACACCAAAGCTCGCCTCGATATTGAGGGTCAGGTTGGCGGTGACCAGTGGAGAGTTTTCGATGATGAGACGTAAACGGTTGGCAAAACGGATGCCCTGACCCAGCGTGGTATCGGGCAAGACCAGCGCGAATTCCTCGCCGCCATAGCGGCAGGGTATGTCGAGGCGACGGATGGCTTTACGAATCAGATTGGCAACGTGGCCAAGGACCTCATTGCCCACTTCATGACCGTGAATATCATTGATCTCCTTAAAGTGATCGAGATCGCACATGATCAGACAAGTAGGTTGGCCGGAACGCCGCGTACGTTCCATTTCCAGGCTCAGCGCCTGGGTAAAATAACGAAAATTAAACAGGCCAGTGAGTTCATCGGTACGCACCAGTGCAGCAAGTTGCTTGACCTCTTCGCGCAGGCGCTGCATTTCTTGATAATGCGGGCACTGCTCATCACCTGCGGGACAGGAATGCGTCGTACCCTTATTGACTGGATGTTGATTGTTCATCCTGACTCGCCATCATTTTCGTATGATGATTGCTATGCTCCATTGAAGTACCGGTTTCAACCTGTAGGAGATTCTCTCTACTGAGTGAAATGACCCGGACGCTGAAAATCACCGTGATTTCAATTCCTTGGACATTAGCATAAAGCAGAATTACGCAGAATAGTACTTGCCCGCTATTGACCCGGGTTAGTAGTCAAGCCTGTCGTTCAAGGTATAGCCCAAGCTGGAAATTCACCGAGCACACCGAAAGTGAAGTGCCCCAGCGTGTAGACAAAACCAGTCAGCAGTATCACCGACAAGACATCCAGCCAGATTCCGGCGATCACCATTTTCATGATAGGTACACGCCCGGATCCATAGATGATCGCATTCGGCGGTGTCGACACCGGCAACATGAAGGCGCAGGACGCCGCCAATGTAGTCGGGATAATCAGCAGTAAAGGGTGCGTTTCGATGGCCTGGGATAAACTGCCCATGATTGGCAAGGCCAGTGAAATCGTCGCCGTATTGGACGCCACTTCAGTCAGCCCTGTAATAAAGGCGACGGTGCTGATAACGATAGTCAGCGGGTTGGCATCGCCCATCAACACCTGCAATTGAGCAGCAATGTAATCGGACAGGCCGGACGTACCAAAGCCTTTGGCTATGGCCAGTCCCCCGCCAAAAAGCAACAAGATCCCCCACGGCACCTTACGTGCGTCCTCCCAATCCAACAATCGGCCGCCAACCGCCTTGCTTGCCGGAATCATGAAGAGCGTCAGCGCCATGGCAATTGAGACAGTACCGTCATCAATCATGTATCCCACCGGCGTCGTACCGATGGATTCGAGGAAGCGGTCGAGAAAATGACTCCAGCCGAAAATATCGATCTCGGGTCCAAAAAGACGTTCCTTGCGCGTCATCCAGAGAATCGCCACCGTTACAAAAACACCGGCGACGCGTTTTTCTTCCGGGCTCATCGGTCCCAATGCAGCAATTTCATCGCGAATGAAAGCCTTGCCACTGAACGGTGTGCTGGCCGGTAACGGGAATACAAACCGGGTAAGCAACACCCAGGCAATCAGCATGTAGGAAATGCTCATGGGCAAAGCGAAGAGCATCCAGGTGGAAAAGGTAATGGCCGGCGCTTCCGGAAACAGTTGTGACATCTGCGTGATCATGATGCCGTTTGGCGGCGTGCCGATCAGGGTAGCGACACCACCGATGGAAGCGGAGTAGGCGATGCCCAGCAACAGGTTCAGGGCAAAATTGCCAGCGCGGGGATCAATCTCCTGACCTTGCGCCGCCAACTTCTTGTTCAATTCTTCATACAACAGAATCAGCGACAATCCCATGGGCAGCATCATCATCGCTGTGGCAGTATTCGACAGCCACATCGACAGGAATCCGGTGGCCACCATGAAGCCCAGTACCAGCCGATGGGGCTGACCGCCGATGACCCGCAGGATGTGCAGCGCGATGCGCTTGTGCAGATTCCACTTCTCCACCGCCACCGCAATGATAAACCCGCCCATGAACAGCAGAATAATCCAGTCCATGTACTGGTTCGCCACATTGGCAAAAGTGATATCGATCTCGGCAAATGAAGCACCGTCAGCGAGATTGGCATCGGTCAGGTTCAGGCTGCTATTGGCCGGCAACTCCCGACCTCGCATAATGCCCAGAAACGGAAACAATACGATAGGCAGCAAAGCAGTAGCTGCCAACGGAATCGCTTCAGTAATCCACCAGATCGCCATCCAGAGAATGACCGCAGCCATGCGTGTGACTTGCGGGTTCTCCGGATCGAGATCCACAAGCAGCAACATCATTAAAAAGACAAGTGGCCCCAACCAGAGACCAATTCGACTGTAAAGTGGTACTTCGCTACGCTCGGCTTCAGCCGATTCTGATGTTGCTGACATGGGGGACCGCTTTTATTAGGATTTTTAGGGTTGGCTCAGAGTTGGCTTAGAGTCAGTTTAGAGTTGGCTAAAAAAGTTCCTTGAAGAAACTCTCCAGCGTTGTGTAGGCCCGATCTTTCGCCTGCTCTTTGTAGACAGTACCCAACTCCTGATCGTTGGCGACCGGGTTGGTAAAGGCATGACGCGTGCCACCGTAAACATGCACTTGCCAGTCTGCCTCTGCGGTTGTCATTTCTTCTTCAAAGGCCTGTATCTGTTCCGGCGGCGCCATGGGGTCATCATAACCCTGCAGGCAAAGTACCTTGGCCTTGATCACTTCATTGGCCACATCACCGGGGGCCAGAATGCCATGGATGCAGGCGACGCCCAGTATATCGGCACCCGAACGCGCCAGTTCCAGAACGCACATGCCACCAAAACAATAACCCATCGCTGCCACCCGGCTGGCATCGACTTGCGGCACATTGCGGCCTGCAGTCAATGCGGCGCGTATGCGTTTGCGCAGTAAGGCCCGATCCGATGCGTAAGGTGACATCAATGCCGAATTGCCAGCAGTATCGCCGTCCGCACCGAACACACCTTTGCCGTACATATCCAGCGCAAAGCCGACATAGCCCAGAGATGCCACATATTCAGCGGCCTTGCAGGCAAATTCTCGCCGCCCACTCCAGTCATGCGCCACCAGCACCAGAGGCTTCTGCGAGTCTGCCTCCTGGTAAGCCAGATAGGCTTCCAGTGCCGTGTCCCCGTCGAAATAATCCAGAGTCTGAGTAATCATCAAAGGCTCCCTGTCAGTTTGCCAGACCTTACCCTCAGGCAAGGTCTGACTTCACTGTGTTTACTTTTATTCTTGGACGGCGACCACGTGGGACACAGGCATGTTGGCCCGCAGGTGGTCGGCGCCGGATATTACGGTTTTACAATTGCTCGAGAATCGCGTCGGCAGAACTGACCTTGATTTCTCCCGGCGCTTCGATACCGAGGTAGGTGACAATACCGTCATCGACGATCATGCCAAAGCGCTGTGCGCGAGTACCCATACCGAAGCCGGTACCATCCAGTTCCAGTCCCAGCAATTTGGTAAATTCGGCATTACCATCCGCCAGCATCAGGATTTCTTCAGCATTCTGGGCTTCGCCCCAGGCACCCATGACGAAGGCGTCGTTCACTGCCATGCAGGCAATCGTATCGACTCCTTTGGCTTTGATTTCGTCGGCCTTGACGACGAATCCCGGCAAGTGTGTCACTGAACAACCGGGCGTGAAGGCACCGGGCACGGCAAAAAATACCACTTTCTTGCCAGCGAAGACGGCATCGCTGCTCAGATCTTCCGGCCCCTCTTTGCCCATTACCTTGAATGTTGTGGCGGGAATTTTGTCACCAACCTGAATAGTCATGCGTGAAGCTCCTTCTCATAAGGGGTAAATGTCCCGGGATAGTAGCAAATTCGCTGCGACTTTCTAAGCTCCGCGCATTGCGGCCGATGCGGGGGCGAATGCACAGTATCTGGCGCTGCCGACAACCGCCATTTTGCGTTAGCATGGGGGCAGTATCTGCATGAGTGAGAAAGCATGGACAGCGTCTTTTTTCTGGCCTCGAAAATCATCTGGGCACTCATATCGCCCGATAGCCTGATCGTCATTCTGGGCATTGCCGCCTGGCTGGCGCTGGTAGTGGGCTGGCAGAAGCTGGGCCGGCGCTTGCTGTCCCTGTGCGTGCTGCTATTGATTGTGATTGGCTTCCTGCCGGTAGGCGAGTGGCTGTTATCACCACTGGAGCGGCGCTTCAGTGCCAATACAGCATTGCCAGCCGCAGCCGACGGCATAATCGTCCTCGGCGGCGCCATCGCCCCCTCGCGCTCACAAGCCTGGAATCAGGTGCAGCTGGGCGCCGGTGCCGACCGCATGACCAATTTCGTCTATCTGGCCAATCTCTATCCCGGCGCCCAACTGGTGTTCACCGGTGGCAGTGGTTCCGTGCTGGAGCAGGAATACAAGGAGGCCGACTCAGCCCAGACCTTGCTGAATCAGCTGGCCTTGCAAGACCGCGCCATTATTTATGAGAGCGAATCACGCAATACGGCTGAAAATGCGGCCAACAGCTATGCGCTGGTGACGCCATCGGCGGATGAGAACTGGATTCTGGTGACTTCGGCATTCCACATGCCAAGAGCCGTAGGGGTGTTCTGTGCGCAAGACTGGCCGGTGACACCCTACCCTGTTGATTATTACAGCGAACGCAATCGTTTGCTGCGTATCGAATTTGCCTTTGCGGAGAACCTGACCGAGTTGCGCACGGCGATTCGTGAATGGGTCGGCCTGATCGCCTACCGCGTGACCGGCCGCAGTGCGCAACTGTTACCAGGTGACGGCAGGCACTGCGGTCTCGAGCAGGACTGATTACAGGCGTTACTGGTTATTGAAGATATCGCGCACGCGATTGCTGACGTCTTCAACCGCGTTATCAAGTGCATCGCGCGCATCGGATTCCACTTCCTGCAAGCGCTCCTGGGCACGTTCGCGGTACTCCGCCACACCCGGGATATTACCCTCAACAATCGCACGATTAATGCGAGACAGAACCAGGCGCACCACTTCTTCCACTGACGCACCGTCGCCTCCTGTGCCGATGTCAGTCAAGCGGATATCCGGCATCACCACCGGCGCTGAAGCCACCGCTGTAATCAGGTCGAGTCTTGGATTCAGTAGCTGCAGGTCGCGGATCAACAGGTTTTTGCCGCCGCCTTCTGATGCTGTCTCAGGTTCACTGCTATCACCACCGCTGATGTTGGCCAGCAGTGTGCGAATATTGTCAGTGCGAATATTGGTTTCGTAGCTGATGCGCGGACTGTCGATGATGATCGAATCAATCTCGATGACATCGCTGGTCAGCGAGCCGGTATTCAAAGCGACGGAGATTTCACCCAGCTCAAAGGCATTCTCCGCACTGTACCCTTGCGGGTTGGCGATGCGCAGGCCTGCAATGGCGCCACTGCCGGAGAAGGGCGAGAGTCCAACCGAATCCACGGTCACGGACGTGCCGAGTACACGACTACCGGCCACTTCAATACCGCTCTCAACGATACTGTCGAGATAGTAAAAAATGCCACCGACTACCAGTACAACCAGCAACAGCAGGCCTAACACTATTTTCTTGATCATGATTCCATCCTCCCGGTGTCTTTAGTCCATTCAAGCCAGTGAATAATGCCTGCTGCACAGGACTCTGCAGCAATTGCTCATCCGACTTTCCCTCACATTCTATTGTATGGCGCTATTGCTGCACGTCCGCTAGGCAGTTCACAGTCTGCATAAATCGGCGTCAGAACCTTGCTAACTCGCAGCTAGCTGTCGTACGGGGGCGCACTGCCGATCACGGCTTCGATCCAAGCCAAATGCTTGCTGATTCGTTCAAAAATAGACGTTGCACCATAGCGTCCCTGGGTTTCCTCCGTAAAGCCGGCCACTTGTACTTCACCAATGGCAACGCCTGCCAGACGTAGCCCTGATTCTTCAATGATCAGCGCCGGACCACCACTGTCACCCAGACCCAGAGTGCCTTCCAATGGCAGCGCCGCAGGCGCGGCATCGCGCGGGTCATCGAATTGCAAACGTAGCCGTTGGCTGGCCTGCTCGATGCGGTTTTCAGCGCGGCGCAATCGACCATCATCAAACTGTCTGCCCTGAGTGCCACGACCGGAATAGCCCCAGCCAAGTAGCGTCGCCACCTTGCCCTGCTCATCGCCATCCAGATTCAATGGTATTGGCCGCGGGAAACCGAGTGGTTCAGTAAAGCGTAATAACGCCAGATCCACGTCACTGGCTGACGACTGATCGTAATCCGGGTGCAGGATCGCCACATCGATCTCGCGCACTTCGTTGGCTACTTCGACCGCAAAGCGTCGCCGCTGGCCTACCGTCTCACCCAGCAAAGTCTCCTCTGTACAGTGTGCCGCAGTGATCGCCCATTGTGGGTGGATGAGAGTCGCCACACACACTTTGCGCGAACCCTGTTGCTCGAGAAAGAACACGGCCGGGTAGTCAGTACTACGCGCCTCGTAAAGCAATGGATCCACATCATGGCGGATAATAATAGCCTGCGCCGCCGGTGCCAGCAGCAACAGGGCAAACAGTAGTTTTATCAGCGCGGTATTTTTCATTGCTGGTATTAGCGTCGACGTCTGCGCAGTGGTCGCAAATTGGGCGCTCTTTTTTCTCTCTTGGTCAGCCGAATAATGCTGACTATACGGAACAACACAACAATTACTGTGACGACGATAAATGCGAGAATGCATGCCGCCAGCCAATGCATGTGCGTCCAGCCGGATACATCAATGAGTTCTGCAAGCACTTGATCAACTTCGGGTTACCTGACGAATCAGGTTGCGGATTGAATCGTTATTATGCGCCAATGTGGACGGCCACTGCCACCGCACTAGGCGTCATTTGCCATATCCGAGACCAGCCGCTCCAATTCTTCGATACGCTGATACGGATCATCAATCTCCAGCAGATCCTGTTTCTGCTCGCTTTCGATGGGCAGTAATTCACTCAGGCGCCAACCGACGGCTCGCAGATCAGTGTGATCGATGCGCAAGCTCTTCTCGCTGATCAATGGATGCTCTTCCAGATTTTCCAGCAACTCAACCAGTGGTTGCTGCTCGTCCGGCACCGCAATTGTTTCGGCGCCCAGTCTGTCGCTTGTGCTGAACTGTACTTTTGCCTGCAGGACACCACTGTCTCCTTGCCAACAGTCCTCAACCCGGAACTTGTCAAAGCCACTGACGGTGATACCAAGCAAGCCGTTTTCCAGCTGGTCCCAGTCTACGATCTTCGCGTAGGTGCCGGTGCGATGAATCGTTTGCCGCGATTCTTCGCGCACCACCTCATCGCCCGACTTCAGCAGACAGACACCGAAGCCACTGTCACTGCGCATGCAGGAACTCACCAGATCAATATAGCGACGCTCAAAAATCTGCAGATCCAGCTTACCGCCCGGAAACAGCACGACCTTTAACGGGAATAGGGGAATTTGTTCGAGCTCACTCATAACCAGTCAGATTGTTACGCGGCTGCAACCTTGAGCGCTTGCAGCAGCTTTTCATGGATACCACCGAAACCGCCATTGCTCATCACTACGACCGAGTCACCCGGTCGGACCTGTTCGCAGACGAAAGCGACAATGTCATCGACGGCAGAAAACGCATATCCCGGGACCTTGCTTTGCGCTACCAGCGCATCAAAGTCCAGCGCCGCCTTCTCCGGCTTGAACCAGACAACCATATCCGCGGCAAGGCAGGAATCATTCAGCTCTTGCTGATGTGTCCCCATTTGCATGGTATTGGAGCGCGGCTCAATCACCGCCAGCAAGCGACCCTGCGCCTGCCCCTGCTGTAATTGCGCTGCCATACCCTCCAGCGTCGTCTTGATTGCGGTGGGATGATGAGCGAAGTCGTCGAAGACCCGGACACCCGCCACTTCGCCGCGCAGTTCCTGCCGTCGCTTCACCCCTGCGAACTCCTGCAAGGCAGCGCAGGCTGCTGCCACATCAACGCCGACATGGTGAGCCGCAGCAATGGCGGCCACGGCGTTGTTAACATTATGCAGTCCGGACATGGTCCAGTTTACCTGATGTCGGGCTTTTTCTGACACCTGGCCTGATTCACCGTCACGACCATACTTTACCAGCACAAAGACCGCTCCCGCCGCATCCTGAATCTCGGCATTCCAGAAGCTGTTGTCCACTGCCAGTCGTTGGCAGTCCGCCTCCGGCACGTTGATGCCAAACTGCTGCCGTGGCGTCCAGCAACCCCGCTGCAAGACCGCCTCAAGGTTAGCGTCGCTATTGGGTGTCAGGATCAGCCCGTTGCCGGGAATTGTGCGCACGAGATGGTGAAATTGTTTTTCAATCGCTGCCAGGTCATCAAATATATCGGCATGATCAAACTCGAGATTGTTCAGGATCGCCGTGCGTGGTGAGTAGTGGACAAATTTAGAACGTTTGTCAAAAAATGCGCTGTCGTACTCATCCGCTTCAACCACAAAGAAATCCGATTCACCGAGATCCGCTGAACGGGGGAAATTTTTTGTCACCCCGCCGATGAGATAGCCCGGCTTCAGGCCGGCATAGCTAAGGATCCAGGTAAGAATGGCAGTGGTGGTTGTCTTGCCGTGTGTACCAGCCACACCCAGCACCCATTTGCCTTGCAGCACATACTGCGCCAGCCATTGCGGGCCGGAAAGATAGGGCAGCCCGTTATTCAGTACGTGTTCGACTGCCGGGTTACCGCGAGACAGGGCATTACCGATAATCACCAGATCAGGTGCTGGCTCGAGACAGGCGGGATCGAAGCCTTCGTTGAGGCTGATGCCGATCTCTTCAAGCTGCGTGCTCATGGGCGGATACACATTCGCATCGCTGCCGCTGACCTGGTATCCCATCTGCTTGGCCAACACGGCCAGACTGCCCATGAAGGTGCCGCAGATACCTAGAATGTGGATATGCATATCCGTTTCAATCCAACGTCAATGTGTTCAGAAAGTGTGTTTATAGCATAAAACCTGCGCTAGCATGGACGCCGAACTGCAAGCGGATTCTCAACTGTGAAAGTCGACGAAAATTTCTGGACATTTTCCTGCACATTCTACGCACAGGGCGGTATTGCCGAGACCTGTCTCGAACTACAGGACCGCTATGATCTGGATGTTAATCTGCTGCTGTTCTGTCTGTGGTATGGGGGGCGCTATGGTGAAATTGACACGGCACTATGGCAATCGATTCTGCAGGCATCGGGGCAATGGCGAACCGATGTGGTAAAGCCGTTGCGCACGATTCGCCGTCGTATGAAGAAAGAACTGCCTGGAGCACCGGCGGAGGCAGATTTCGGCAAGGCACAGGCGGCATTGCGCGAACGGATAAAGCAGAATGAGCTGGCGGCCGAAAAAATTCAGCAGGACATGCTGCAACACATTGCCAATACACCACCCGGGCCACCAAAAGGCGCCGACAATGACGTGCAAGCAATCTCGCGCAATTTACTGGCATTACAGGACCACTCAGGAGTTGACGCAAACCTGAGCGGACAGTTCGAGAAATTGATTACCGCGATGACCACCTGATGAGGCGACAGCTGCGGCACGACAAGTTTGTTACCTAGTCGCCCGATTCCTTGTTGCCTGTAGGAATGAAGACAGCAGAGACAGCGAATACCAGAGCCAGAGCCAACCAGAGCAAGCCGCGAATAACCGAATTGTCAGCCTGACCGGTGAAAGTCAGTACAGCCAGCAACAAAGAAATCACTGCCACTACCCAGCACAGTCCTTTGGAATACCTGGCAAACGTTGTACTTTTTTCCATTTTCCTTATCCCCTTGCTTGTTGCCCCGACGTGTAAGTTGTCTTTTTGGTTTTACTTTCCGTGCGATCCTGTGCAGCGAAATTGGCACCGACGGCAGCTTGCTTACCGCCCGAACCGGCACCCGCTGAAGTGTACTCCAGAAAGCACAAACCACAAGCTGCCCGTTCCGAATTGCGAGGTAACGTACAGGCGCTGCTCGCTTTTCATATTCCAGTTACTGATTCTATGACAGTCCTGCTATGGCAATTGTTGTGACAGCCTGTTGCGGGACACATGAATCTGATGACTGTTTGCAGAAACATGGCACAGTGCTGCTGATGTTGCCGTAATTATCGGCACCCGCCCTCGTCCCTGCACCGGTAATGCCGAGATTCCACCGATGCCTGAAAGTGAAGCTGTTAGTAGCTCCCTCTCAGCATACAAGCTACACCCATACTATTGGCGGGAGCAATGGCAAATCAGCATAAATTTCGCAGCAAGGCAGCGGTTCAGCCGGAAGACTTGATGCCCTGCCAACGCTTGACCAGATCCGTATCCAGATCAAACAGGTCCAGCATTCGGCCCACATGATGATTGACGAGATCGTCGATGGATTGCGGTTTGATGTAATGGGCTGGCATTGGTGGAGCGATAATGGCACCAATCTGGCTGGCCTTGAGCATGAGTTCGCAATGCCCTGTGTGCAGCGGGGTTTCGCGCGGCGCCAGCACCAGACGACGCCGTTCCTTGAGGATGACATCAGCCGCACGCACGATCAGGGAGTCGGCGTAGGAGTTGGCGATGGCCGACAGCGTCTTCATGGCGCAGGGTGCGACAATCATGCCGGCGGTCTTGAAGGAGCCGCTGGCGATACTGGCGCCGATATCCTTGTTGGCATGGACATGATCAGCCAGCGCCTGCACGTCTTTAACAGACCAGTCAGTCTCCACTGCGATATTGATCTGCGCAGAATCCGACATCACCAGATGCGTTTCCACATCGGCGGCCTGCTTGAGCACTTCCAACAAGCGGATACCATAGATCGCGCCGCTGGCACCGGACATTGCCACTATCAGTCGCATCATTAAACCACGGGAGTTAACAGCCAAAGGACGTCGATTTTGGCATCAATGCGAGACGACTGGCAAGGCATGAGCCCAACGAGTACCATGAGCCCTCTGCGCAATCGAACCAATATCGAACTAACAAGGAAGCTGTTATCTCATGACCAAGGCCAACCTGTTCTACGCCCAATCCGGAGGCGTGACCTCAGTCATCAATGCAAGTGCTTGCGGCGTCATCGAGACCGCCCGCCAGCACAAGGACAAAATCGGCAAAGTCTATGCCGGGCTCAACGGCATTGTCGGTGCCTTGAACGAGAACCTGATTGATACCAGCAAGGAGTCGGCCAGTACCATCGCCGCACTGCGCTCGACACCTGCGGGCGCCTTCGGTTCCTGTCGCTACAAGCTAAAATCCTATCAGGAGAATCAACGCGAATACGAACGCCTGATGGCTGTATTCAAGGCACACAATATTCGTTATTTCCTCTATAACGGCGGTGGCGATTCCCAGGATACTGCCAACAAGGTTTCGCAGCTCAGCCTCGACATGGGCTTTCCTATCACTTGTATCGGGGTGCCGAAGACCGTCGACAACGATCTGCCGATCACTGACAACTGCCCCGGATTCGGATCAGTCGCCAAGTACGTCGCCGTTTCCATTCGAGAAGCGGGCCTCGACGTAGCGTCTATGTGTGAAAGCTCAACCAAAGTATTCGTCATGGAAGTGATGGGCCGACATGCCGGCTGGATTGCCGGAGCGGCAGGACTGGCAAGTGAACAGGAAGGCGATGCACCACACATTATTCTGTTCCCGGAAATCGCTTTCAATAAAGACAAGTTCATGCGCAAGGTGAAAAGCTGCGTCAAGAAGTTCGGATACTGCGCTATTGTGGTTTCCGAAGGCGCCCAGAATGCCGATGGCAGCTTCCTCGCCGATGCTGGTGGCACGGATGCCTTCGGTCACGTTCAGCTGGGCGGTGTTGCGCCCTACATTGCGGAGATGATCAAGCAGGAGACAGGCTACAAGTATCACTGGGCCGTGGCCGATTATCTGCAACGCGCTGCCCGCCATATTGCCTCGGCAACCGACGTGGAGCAGGCCTACGCGATGGGCAAGGCTGCGGTCGAATTCGCATTGGCGGGCAAGAACGCAGTGATGCCGACCATTGTGCGTGGCAAAGGCAAGAAGTATTCGTGGTCAGTGGGCGAGGCACGCCTTGCCGACGTTGCCAACGTCGAAAAGAAAATGCCCCGCAGCTACATCACCCGCGACGGTTTTCAGATCACCGAACAGGCGCGTGAATATTTCGCGCCACTCATCGCCGGTGAGGATTATCCACCCTATCGCAATGGCATACCGCAATATGCCCGCCTGAAGAAAGTACTGGCAGCGAAAAAACTGAAGAAGTGGAAAGCCTGAGACACGGCTGCGGTTATTCAGGGAGCCAGGCGATCTATCTGCCAACCATCGTCCTGTTTGAGATAGCGAAAGCGGTCATGCAGGCGATGGGCTCCGCCCTGCCAGAATTCTATTTCACTCGCCACAACGCGATAACCGCCCCAGAAATCGGGCAACGGGATCTCCCCCGCCTGAAACTTCTGCTTCAGCGCCTCAAACTGATTAAACAACACTGTGCGGGAATCAAGCACATGGCTTTGCTTTGACGCCAGCGCCGCCAGCTGGCTTTCTCTGGGTCGCGTAACAAAGTACTTGAGAGATTCGGCCGTCGACACCTTGCTGGCCACACCACAAACCTTCACCTGCCGATCTATATTGTGCCAGGGAAAATGCAGGCTGATGCGCGGGTTGGCTTCAAGATCGCTGGCCTTGCGACTGCCGTAGTTGGTGTAAAACACAAAGCCCTGCTTGTCGAAATGCTTCAGCAAAACGATGCGTTGCGAGGGTTGGCCGCCAGTATTGACAGTGGCGATGGTCATCGCCGTGGGATCGGGAAACTGCAGATCGATTGCCTGTTGCATCCACAAACTGAATTGCTCAAACGGATCGTCATGCAGATCCTCGCGATTCAGGCCGCCTCTGAGATATTCCCTGCGTAACGATTCCAGATCCATTGTCTGTCCCTGTCTGTCCTTGAGTGCCGCTAACTGCCCTGACCGAAAACTCGCCAGACTTCGTCTGGCTAATGCCGCTTAGCGCAACAACTCGCCGTATTCCCAGTACTGTTGCCGCGCTGTACCCGTGGCGTAGTAGAACGTGCCCGGGCCATGCTTGTCACTGGCAAAAAATTCACCAACGTATTTTTGCCCGTCGGGCCAGCGATAGGTGCCCTGACCCTGATAATGGTCATTCACAAATTCGCCGGTGTAGTTCTCTGTGTTTTCTTGCAACCAGAATTCGGTGTGGGCGTTTTCTTCCCAGCGCGCCAGATTGAAGAAATAAGAGCCCTGACCGTGTCGCTTGTCATTACGCCACTGCCCGATGTACAGATTACCCTGACCGTTCCAGTGGGTGCCGCGGCCTTCACGAATACCGGCATTCCAGTTACCGACATAGACCTCGTTCTCGAGGAAGGAAATCGGCAACTCCAGCCGCCCGTAGCCATCGAATTTGCCATCGGCGAATTCACCGACGTAGCTGCCCTTGCCCCACTCGGTGCTCAGCTCCAGCGTGCCGCGGCCGTTTTCACAATCACCGCGCACACACTCCTGCCGGGTCACACTGTTCAGCATGTCGGCAAAGGTTGTTGGCACAAGGCAAAGACTGCCCAGCAGCAAGATTGATTGGCCGAAAAGTGACATTCGTCGTTTGCGGGTATACATGAATTCCTGTCCCATGGCATGGTTAACTTCGTTTGCAACTGCCGCCAGTCAGACTGGCGTCAGTCTTTGTAATCTGGCCTTCTTAATCTGGCCTTTTTAATCTAAAGCTCAATTATAACCTCAT
>CAZQFA010000002.1:40457-53545 GCA_964592245.1 uncultured Pseudohongiella sp.
TAATCTGGCCTTCTTAATCTGGCCTTTTTAATCTAAAGCTCAATTATAACCTCATCAAGAGGAGAGTTTCGCCCGTGATTAATCGCGTCTCCGTGTGGCTCAACGAGAATGATCTGGGCAACCTGGTGCGGGCAGAACCGCTAGGTGGCGGCAGTATCAATCAGGTCAGCCGGCTTTTGCTGGACCGCGGTCAGCCCCTGATACTGAAAGAAAACCCCAATGCCCCGGAGGATTTCTTCAATGCCGAAGCCGCCGGCCTGCAGGCTCTTCAAAGCGCCAAATTTCTGCGCCTGCCGCAGGTAATCCATGTCGAGGCCGACTACATACTACTGCAAGATCTGGGCAGTAGCCGCAAAACCGACCGTTTCTGGGAAGCGCTCGGCAAGGGGCTGTCCGACCTGCACGGCAATCGGCGTGAGCAATTCGGCTTCACTCTGGATAATTACTGCGGTGCCACGCCACAGCGCAATCGCGCCTGTGCCGACGGCTACGAGTTCTATGCCGAGCAGCGCCTGATGGCGCTGGCTCGTCAGGCAGACGATCAGGGTCTACTCGAGCGCTCCTTAACCCGCAACCTGGAGGCAATCGCCAACCGGCTGGAACAGTGGATACCGAAACAACCTGCCGCCTTGCTGCACGGTGACTTGTGGTCCGGCAATATTCATTGCTGTGAATCCGGAGAAGCCGGCATTCTTGATCCGGCTACCTACTATGGTTGGCCGGAGGCCGAATTGGCCATGACGCTGTTATTCGGAGAATTCGACGGGCTTTTCTACGAGTCCTATCAGGCACACAGCGACGTCGACAGGGACTGGCGGCAGCGCAGTGAGTTGTACAACCTCTACCACCTGCTCAACCACCTGTTGCTCTTCGGCAGCAGCTATCTACCGGCTATCAGCCAGACCGTAAAACGCTACTGCCGCTGAAAGAGCCTGATAACTGCGCTCAGATGACACTGCGCAAGACTTGCAACGGACTGGTATTGACCACTTTGCGGGTGGATTGCACGCCGAGCCCGGCGATCAGCAGCATGCCCAGCAACGGACCGACGATCCACACCCAGATATGCAGGCTGAAACTCTGTTCAAAAACATTCTCCTGCAGGTAGAACAAGCTGGCCTCCGCACCCAGCGTGGCGATGAAACCGGCCAGCAAACCAATGCAGGCAAATTCGATCACCAGCGATGACAGTATCAGCCGCTTGCCGGCACCCAAAGTACGCAGGATAGCGTTCTCGTGGAAGCGTTCATCGAGCGTTGCGTTCACACAGGCAAGCAGGACCAGACCACCACAGACCACCACCAGCAAGAAGATCAGCTCGATTGCCGAGGTCACCTGGGCGATGATGTTTTGAATTTGTTCAATCAGGGCATCAATTTCGATCACCACCATGGTTGGAAACTGGCGAATGAGATCATTGAGCAATACTTTTTGTTCCTGCTCCATCAAGGCGGTGGACAGGTAGGTGCCACCGAGGTGATCAATGGTGCCCGGCGAGAAGATGATGTAGAAATTCGGTTGCATATTGTCCCAGCGCACGCTACGGAAGCTGCTCACCTCGGCAGTCACTGTCTGGTCGTTGATCTCGAACTCCAGCACATCACCCAACTCCAGGTTCAACCAGTTGGCATAGTCTTCCTCGATCGAAACATAACCCGGCGTGGACTCTTCACCCCACCATTCACCGGCGGTGACGCGATTCTCTGGCGGCAGTTGCAGCGACCAGGTGACTTGCCGGCGACCAATGCGACGACCGCCCTCGGCCTCTTCGGCTGCTCCACCTTCACCGCCGGCGACTGTGCCCGACTCGCTGTCAGCAGCCGCGTCCTCGCCACCGCTTGCGGAATTGCCGGCTGCTGCCTGCCGCAGATTTTCATAGCGGTCTTCTTCGGAACCTTCGGTGACCGTGCCCGCCTGTTCGTTGTCCTCGTCTTCGTCATCCGGATTGGGTAATTCACCATTGATCAGACTGACCCGCGCACTGATCAGCGGATAGAAAGCGTTACTCTGGATATTGTTGTCGGCAAAAAACTGCTCGATACCGTCGATCTGTGACCGACTGATATTCATCATAAATTGATTCGGCGTGTTCTCCGGCAGTTGCGCCTGCCAGTCATCAATGAGATCAGTGCGCAGCAAGGACAGCACCAACAGGGACATGATCGTGACCGAGAACACCATCACTTGCAGCACATTCTGTCGGCGTCGGCGCCGCGTCGCACTCATGGCCAGTTTCCAGGCGCTACCGGCCCGCATTCCCATCGAAGAACTGCTATGCAGTAGCAGCCAGGAGAGAACCGACAACAACAGCGCAATACCGGCGACCGAAACGACAAGCACCGAAGTCAGCACCAGATCCTGGCTGTACCACAACACCAGGAAAATGGCGCCAGCCAGACCAAACAGGTACGGCACCCGGTCAGAGATCGTTTGCTGACTGAGATCCTTGCGCAATACGCGCAGCGGCGGCGTTTCCCGCAGCGCCAACAGTGGCGGCAAGGCAAAGGCCAGCAAACAGATAAACGCCGTCATGGCACCAATAATGTAAGGCTGATAGCCCGCAGGTGGCAGCGATACAGTGAGTAATGACTGCAGCAAACCGAGAATGCCCTGATGCACCAGCCAACCCAGCACGCAGCCGATGATCACTGCCGTGAGCGCCAGTATCAATTGCATGCGCAAATAGATGGCAGTGATCTGCCCGGATGTGCAACCCAGCGTCTTCAGAATAGCCACGTAATCGAAATGGCGCTCACTGTAGCGTTTTGCCGTCAGCGCGATGGCCAGACCTGACAGCAATACAGCAAACAGTGAACCCAACAGCAAGAAACTCTCGGCCCGGTCCAGAGCCTCGCTGACTTCCTCACTTTCATCACGCACATCACGCAAGCGATAGACATTGTCATATTCGCTGTCAAACCACTCGCCGAATGCATCCAGTACGTCTTGATCGTCACTGGCGAACAGATAGCGATAGCTGACGCGGCTACCCATTTGTACGACGTTGGTTGCCGGCACGTCATCCAGATGCATCATCAGTCGCGGCCCGGCGTTGTCCATCATGCCACCCTGTTGCCGGTCGGGCTCGGTGATGATGATACGGCCCACACGCAGGGTTGCCTCGCCTACATAAACGTCATCACCCACTGCAATACCCAACGCCGGCAAGGCACGGGACTCGAGCCAGACCTCACCTGGAGGAGGCCCGCTCTGAACAGGCTCGCCCCGCGTGAAAGCCTGCTCGGTAATAATGACATCACCGCGCAAAGGGTAGTTATCACTGACGGCCTTGGCTGATACCAGCATGTTGCCCGTGTCAGAAAAGGCCATGGAGGTAAACGAAAGCGTTTCGGCGGTACGCATGCCGCGACTTTCCGCTTCCTGCAGGATTGAGCGAGGCGGCTCGGCGCGACTTCCCATGACCCGGTCTGCCGCCAGCATGTTGGCGGACTCAAGCAGCAGTGCTTTCTCCAGACGATCAGTGAACAGGGCAATACCGGTAACCGAGGTCACCGCCATCACCAGCGCCAGGAACAGCAGGCGCAACTCACCACCGACCCAGTCTCTTCTGAGCAGGCGCATGGACAGGGCAAAAAGTTTGGGCGCCGGTCGCTGCAGCGCCGCAGAGGAATCAGGCATGTGCTGCCTCATTCTGAACATCGCTGATGATCTCGCCAGCGACCAGTTTGATGACCCGGTCGCATTTCTGCGCCAGTCGCTCATCGTGAGTTACCAGCACCAGCGTCGTGGAGAATTCTTCATTCAGATCGAACAACAAGTCGATCACCCGCTTGCCGGTCTCTGTGTCCAGATTACCAGTGGGTTCATCAGCAAACAGGATCGGCGCTTCGCTGGCGAAGGCACGAGCGATGGCAACCCGCTGTTGCTCACCGCCGGAAAGTTGATTGGGGTAATGATGGCCACGATCCTCAAGTCCCACTCGAGAGAGTAATTGCCGTGCCTTGTCGCTGGCCTGCGGGTCACCTTTCAGCTCAATCGGCAACATGACATTCTCCAGCGCCGTCAGGCTGGGCAATAACTGAAACGACTGAAAAACAAAACCGACTAATCTGCCGCGCAATAATGCACGTTGTTCTTCATCGAGACTGGCAAGCGAATTACCGTCCAGCAAAACGTCACCGGAAGTGGCGGCGTCCAGACCGGCCATCAGTCCCAACAGCGTGGACTTGCCGGAGCCTGATGCGCCGACGATTGCAGCGACCTCGCCTGCATGGATATTCAGATTGATGCCTTTGAGAATGGTGAGCTCACCTTCACTGGTGTTCACCCGTTTGACGAGGTCTTTAACTTGAATCATGTCCTACTGCCTGTGTTGCGCCGGTGGGCATTATAATCATTTTCCGCTGCCCGCGTGGCGTTTGGCGCATCCGCCTTGCAAGGTTTGCAGATAATGCACTACGCTTGCTCTGCAGTCCCGGTTTAACACATTCTATTCAAAGACTTATGCTGAAAACGACAAGCACCCTGATATTTCGGTTACTGGTGAGATACCTGTTGGTATTGCTGCTCGCCTGGTCGGTCAGCGCGCAGGCCGGTGACGGCAGCAGTACGCTGATGGTCTTTGGTGACAGCCTCAGTGCGGGCTATGGCATCGACGAGAGCCGCGGCTGGGTCAATTTGCTGGCGCAGAAACTGGAAGCCGGGGAACATGACTATCGCGTCGTCAATGCCAGTGTCAGCGGTGAAACAACGACCGGCGGACTGGCGCGCCTGCCGGCCTCTTTGCAGGCCCATGAGCCGGATTTGGTAATTCTCGAGCTGGGGGGAAACGATGGCCTGCGCGGCTTGCCCATTGCCATCCTCAAGGACAATCTTGCTCAGATGATTGACCTCATCAGGGACGCGGGCGCTCAGGTCTTGTTGGCCGGTATCCAGATTCCACCGAACTACGGTCCACGTTACACAGAGCCGTTCTATGCCACGTTCGGTGAACTGGCTGCGGAGAAAGAGGTGCCACTCGTCCCATTTCTGATCGAGGGTATTCCGCAACAACCCGAGTTGATGCAGAACGATGGCATACACCCGGTGGCCGAAGCCCAGCCCATGATTGTCGACAACGTCTGGCCGTATCTGGCGCCACTGCTGAATTAACTCCCGCCGGACTATGGCAGCCGGTAGCCACCCTGATCTGCGCGCACTTCTGACTCTTGCTCACCATGACGCCGTTGATACAGGCGCTCAAATGCCTGACGCTGTTCCTGCCGCTGGTACTGACGCTCCAGTACGGGAGAATGATGTGTACTTTGCCGCTGTATCTGCCAACGCTCGCGCTGCTGGGCAGCGGCGTTGATACCGGGTCGGTAGGCGTCGCCGGTTTGGCCAAAGTCAGTGGGCTGGTTTCCCTGCGGAACCACCATGACCGGCGGCGCCGCATAGGGCTGCGCGTTATAGCGGTCGCCGGTGCTGATGACCGCCATCTGTAGCTGGTCATGGGTCGTGACGATTTGCTGCCATTGCGCTTGCAGTCCGGCCTCATGCTCGCCTGCCTGGGCACGATTGAAACTCTTCTCGAGATTGCGGAAATAACGACTCAATTCATTGAACTGGGCGCTGAGCTGCGGGTATTCGCGACTACGGGCCACCTCTTCAATAAGCTGCTGTGCCTCACGGCTGAGCCGCAGCGCTGAAAACTGGACGCTGTTATAGCCCGGTTCATAGCGCAGCGTTTCGGCCATGCGGGTGCTCAGGCGTTCCAGTTGCGTGGCCAGGCGGGCGATTTCGGCATAGGAGGCGGCCCAGCCGGTCACTGGCAAGGTCAGGCTAAGCAAGAACGAAAACAGGATGCAGCAGCGATAACGCATCGATCTGTGCCTCTCAAGTGCAGGCGCGCAGGGGGTTCAGTGACTGATGACGACCGCAACAGGAAGATCCTGCAGCAGCCACGAGCAGCGAGCGCCGGCGTTCAGTGTAGCAAGTTGCCAGCAGTTTCGCAGGCAAGGCATGCTGTCAGCGCTGCAGCTCCCGGCAGGCGAGGGCTAGCTGGCACTGCCCGTGATGGCGAGATATTGCTTGATGACCGCTTCAACGCCCTGATAGAGACATTCCACCACCAGTGCATGGCCGATAGATACTTCGAGGATGCCGGGGATCTCAAGAAATCGGCCGAGGTTCTGCAAATTCAGGTCGTGCCCGGCATTGACGCCGATACCCGCTTTCTGCGCCTTCGCCGCCGTATTGGCGTAGGCCTGCCAGACATCCTCTTCCGACTCCAGTCCGTAGTGGCTGGCAAATGACTCGGTATACAACTCGATACGATCCGCACCGAGTTGCTGTAGCGCTGGAATATGCAGTGGATCCGGGTCAAGAAACAGACTGCTGCGGATACCTGCCTTGCGTAGCTTGCCCAGCACATCGGCGAGCAAGGCTTCATTGGCAGCCACATCCCAGCCATGATCCGACGTCAATTGCTCGGGCGCATCGGGCACCAGCGTGCACTGATCAGGTTTGACTGCCAGCACCAAATCGATGAATTCAGGCGAGGGATAGCCCTCAACATTGAACTCCACGTCCGGATGCAGGGCAATAAAGTCACTGATGGCCTGCGTGTCGGCGCGAGTGATGTGGCGTTCGTCCGGGCGCGGGTGAACGGTGATGCCGCACACGCCGAGACGGATGACTGCACTGATGAAATCAATCACATTGGGTTCATCATGCCCGCGCGCATTGCGCAGCAAGGCAATCTTGTTCACGTTGACACTCAGTTGTGTCATACCTCGGCCGTCTCCTGGGACAGAAATCCCTGTACGATAGTCTGGAAAACCTGTGGCTTTTCAGCGTGCACCCAATGGCCTGTTTCCATCACTGATTTGACACTGGCATTGGGAAAGAGTTCGAGAATTTCCGCTTCATGCTTCTTGCGTACGTAGCCTGACAGATCGCCGCGCACAAACAGGGTCGGCCCGGTGAACGGACTGTCTGAGTGCAGCTTCTCGCGCAGACGATCATAGTGAGTTTCCAGTGCATCCAGATTCAGGCGCCAGGAAAACGCGCCCTCTTCCGAGCGTGACAGATTGGTCAAAATAAACTGCCGCGTTGCATCGTCTTCCACATACCCACCCTGCTCCAGATGAGCGGCCGCATCGTTGCGACTGCTGACTGTGGTCATGTCGAGAGAGCGCATACCGGCCATGATCTTTTCATGGTCCTCGGCGCTGCCCGTATATTCGGACGGGGCGATGTCGACAACGATCAGCTTGGCGACCCGCTCCGGGTATGACAGTGCCAGTTGCATGGCCACCTTGCCACCCATGGAATGACCAATAATCGAACACTTGTCGATACCCAGGTCATCCAGCAACTCACGCACATCCTCGGCCATTACCTGATAATTCATCGCCTCATCGTGGGGAGAATCGCCATGATTGCGCAGGTCGGCGGCGATAACCGAGTAATTCTCGGCCAGTTGTTTACTGTGCCAACCCCAGTTGGCGAGACTGCCGAACAAGCCATGCAGAATGAGTAATGGTTCTCCCTGTTCGGAATAACGTCGGTAATTCAGCTTCATATATTGGTCACTTCAAAGTCTTGAGAATGTCGAGCACATCGTCGTGGTGCGACTTGGTTTTTACCTTGTCCATGATATGGGCAATACGTCCTTCTTTATCGATAACAAAAGTCGTGCGCAAAATCCCCATGAACTCGCGGCCCATGAATTTTTTCAAACCCCAAACACCGTATTTTTCGGCAATGGCATGATCCTCATCGGACAGCAGCGTGAAATTCAGATCATGCTTGTCTTCAAACTTCTTCAGGCGCGCCACCGGGTCCGGGCTGATGCCCAGGGCGACGGCATCGACTTTTTTCAGCCCTTTCTGGCTGTCGCGCAGACCGCAAGCCTGAACGGTACAACCGGGAGTCATCGCCTTTGGATAAAAATACAACACCACATTGCTCTTGCCCTTGAAGTCTTTCAGGCTGACCTTGTTGCCGTCCTGGTCCTGCAGGGTGAATGCGGGTGCCTTGTTGCCAATCTTGAGTGCCATGTTACCTCCTGTGTTGCGATCCATAGGCGTGGGTGGGGCATTATAGCGGCTGTGTCTGCAAAAGACCTCATGCTAACATCCTGAACATGACGCAATCGCCCCGTTCCATTGTGGTACTGACCGGCGCCGGCATCTCTGCTGAATCGGGTATTCGCACTTTTCGCGCTGCCGACGGGCTCTGGGAAGATCATCGCCTCGAGGACGTCGCCTCTCCGGACGGCTTCGCACGAAATCCGCATCTGGTCTATGACTTCTACAACAAGCGTCGGCAACAGCTGCTCTCCGACATCGTCCGCCCCAATGCCGCGCATACCGCACTGGCGAAATTTGAACACGAATTCGCTGGTGACTTCCTGCTGGTGACACAGAACGTGGATAACCTGCATGAACGGGCCGGCAGCAAACAGCTTCTGCACATGCACGGTGAACTACTGAAGATGCGTTGCCAGACAACCAATCTGGTTTTCGATATTCGTCAGGACCTGACGTTTGACAACGAGTGTCGCTGTTGCGGTGAGCCGGGAAATCTGCGGCCACACATCGTCTGGTTTGGCGAGATGCCTCTGCACATGACCGCCATTCATAACGCTCTGGCCAATTGCGATTTGTTTGTCGCCATTGGCACATCCGGCAATGTCTACCCGGCTTCCGGTTTTTACCAGACAGCGAAGCAATATCAGGCGCACACCGTGGAGCTGAATCTGGAGCGCACACATTCAGTCTTCGACCGCCATGTCACCGGGCCGGCCTCTCTTATCGTTCCGGAGTTTTTTGCGCACTTGCTTGCCGGAGATGCCAGCAGCGCCCTTATGGACTAGTGGCGCTTGAAGAACCGCTCTGCCAGCCGGCCGAGCCGAGAACCCGACGCCTTATCGGCCGCCAGCATTTCAATTTCCCCGTTACGCCGACGCGTAAAGTCTTCCTTTGCCTGCGCCGCGATCTCGGCATCAAACTCCGGGGGAATCCACAGCGGATTGCGAAAATGTTTTTCCTCCGGCGTGCTTAACATGGGCGTGTAATACCGACAATCCGCGAAATAATAGTGTGTAACCTGGGAATGCCGGCTGCGCTTCACATCCCAGTGTCCTTCGCCACCATGTAACAGATTGGCATGCCAGATGATGGCTTGTCCTTTGCGGATCAAACCGTATTCTTTCTGCAGCTTTTCCTTTTTCACCAGTTTGCGCATGCGCACTTCATACTGCGGATAATCATCGGCGGTAGGCCGCAAGCCGAAATCCTGCATGGTGATTTCATCGCGTTTGTGCGAGCCCGGGTAGTACAGCAGCGGGCCGTTATTCTCATCAATATCTTCCAGCGCCACCCAGACTCCAGCCATCATGTCACCGGGGATGCTATTGAAATGAATCGTGTCAGAGTGCGGCGCCTGACAGGTTCCAAAAGGAAAATTAAGAGTCTGGAAAGGCAACGCTTCACGCCCGAACAATGCCTGAAGTGCTGCCAACACCGATTGCTGCACAGCCAGCTGCCGACTTTCATCGACCAGCTTCCAGGCATCCATGACACGGGTCGGCGTGGTCGGATTCTGTTGCCAGCGCAGCGGATAGTAGGCGTGTAATTTGGCAATGATGGCATCAAGCAGATCGGTGTCGAAGGCAAAATCAACTACCAGATAGCCTTGCTCGTGAAACTGCGAGATAGCTTCCTGCGTCAGCGGCACAGTGACTGCCTGCAGCATGATTTCTTCCTTTGCGTGGTTGCGAGCGATTTAAACCGTGTGTGGCACATCGCCACAGCGACATGACTACAGCATACTGATTGCAATTTTCGCCGTCTAGCTCCGAACTCACGCCGTGTAAAAACTCGCAAGTCTATCGGAAAAATTGCGATTATTTTGCAACCAGAGAACGTTAAGCAGCCCGACTTGCTTACACGCAGCGCAAGGTCAGGGACTGTGGTGGCAAACACTGCTTGTCATCACACAACTGCACAGTGAGTCGGAATACGGGATTCTCTGTCGGGGCAGCGGCATCACTGTTATTGTCTGATCCCCCGTTCGTGCTACTACCCGTGGACCATTGCAGCTGTAACTCGACCTCTCCTTCATACACCGGCAATCTGTCATTGCCGAGCTGTATTACAGTGTTGGCATCGGGGTAGCTGACTTCAACGTCGCGACCATCGACAGCAATCAGTTGCAAAGCCTGAGTGTTTCCCTGTTCTGCCTTTGTCGCCGGCGCTGTCACATGCCAGCCGGGTTGCATCTGCAAAATAACTGTCGCCCTGCCCACTGGCACTGCATTTGTTGTTTCTTCTGCGCTTAGCTGGCGACAAGTCACCCGCACCAGTCCCGCACTGAAATAGCGAACAGGCTCCAGCGATCCGTCTTCGATCTGCGCGATCAAGCGCAGCAAACTGGTATGACTCAGAGTGTGTTCGTTAATAGCGGCGGCCAGCTGTGCCAGCGCCGTATCGATCACTTCACGATAGCGACGGCCATCGCCATCGCCATCGAGCAGCGCCGCACGTTCCGTCATTCGCTGCAAACTGCACAGCGTGACGGCAACGGGCGACAGCGTCGCCCCGTCTGCGGCATTTTTCGAGCGCGGTAACTTCGGGCCCTGCGCGGAGCTGGAGCCCAGATAAAAAGCAGCCGCTTCAATATCCCAAAAGACAGTGAGACAGTGGTCCAGTACTCGCGCGGCTGTTTGCAAATAGTGCGACTGCCCGGTGACATCGAACAGGGTAATCAGCGCCTCGGCCACACCACCGTAATCTTCCAGCAAGCCGTCTATGGACGCTGCGCCTGCCAGACTGATGCGCTGCAGGCGTCCGTCGGCGCCAAGAAGCTGGCGACAGAGGGTGTCAGCCGCCTTGCTAGCCGCAGTCAGCCAGTCGGGCTGTTGCAGTTGCCAGCCTGCCAGCGCCAGCGTGTGAATCATCGCCGCGTTCCAGGAGGCGATGAGTTTGTCATCACGCAGTGGATGAATGCGCTGTTCCCGCGCTGCGTACAGTTTCTCGATTATGGCATCCAGTCGCGCAAGCAGTCCTTCGCCGACACGGTCAACGCTCTGTTGCAACGGCTCTTGTAGCTGCAAAATATTGCTGCCCTCAAAATTGCCTTCATCACTGACGTCGTAAATCTCCAGCACCAGCGCTGTCTCATCAGGTGTGAGTACTTCCTGTAGCTGTTGCCGACTCCACAGAAAGAACGTGCCCTCCTCACCCTCACTGTCGGCATCAGTTGCTGAATAAAAACCACCGTCGGGTGACTGCATATCGCGCAGCACGTAGTTCAGCGTCTGCTCGACAACGCGCCGATAGAACCCGTTGCCCGTGACCGTATACGCTTGCAAATACACCAGCCCCAGCTGTGACTGGTTGTAGAGCATTTTTTCGAAATGCGGCACCAGCCAGTACTGATCGACACTGTAACGATGGAAGCCGCCTCCTACCTGATCATAGATGCCGCCTTCCGCCATGCCATTCACGGCGCGCTCGACAAAACCGAGGATCTCGCTGGAGTTCTGCCGGCACGCCTGATCCAGCATGAATAGCAGCAGTGGTTCCTGGGGGAATTTCGGTGCGCCGGCGAGACCGCCGAACTGGCGATCTTCGCGTTTGAGCAGGGTCTGTACGCAATTGGTGACTGCGCCGGTGTCAATGGGCACGCGTTCCTGGCGATTGTCGAGCACACGGTGAATGGCGCTGTCGATGCTGGCGGCGCTGTTTACCAGTTCATCACGTTTGCCTTGCCAGGCTTCCTGAATCTGCTGCAGCAACTGCATGAAGGTTGCCGCCGGGAAGTAAGTGGCAGCGAAGAACGGGCGTCCGTCGGGCAACAGGAAGTTGGACATGGGCCAACCACCGTGTCCCGACATGAGCTGTACGCCAGTCATGTAGATCTCATCGATATCCGGGTACTGCTCCCGGTCCAGTTTGATGGCGATGAAATCCTTGTTGAGCAGTTTTGCCACTTCGATATTGTCAAAGCTCTCCACCTCCATGACATGACACCAGTGGCAGGTGGAATAGCCAATGGACAGGAACACCGGTTTGTTCTCTTGTGCCGCCAAGGCGAATGCCTCTTTCCCCCAGGGAAACCAGTTCACCGGATTGTGTGCGTGCTGTAACAGATACGGAGAATCTTCGAGAATCAGCCGATTGATGAACTGGCCCATGCCATCGGCCCGCAGATGATGCGTACGCTTGTCGTAGCTGCCGTGTTTCGCCGCTTCAGCTTGTCGCAGAGTCTGTTCCAGATTGTCTGACTGCACGTGTACCTCGTTGTTGCCTGATTAGTGTTTGCGGAAGTGCTGGCTGTTTTTCTGGCCAGTGTTGTCACCGACTCCTGACGCTTGTCGTTGAACGACCGGTTTTTCAGGATCAGTTACCGGTATAGCGCGCAATATTTTTACCGTCGGCGTGATCTATTTAGATAAGTCACCTTGCTCCTTACAGTCGGTGATTGTTTGAGCCTTTCTATGCCCCTGTACCCCGCAGGGGCTTTTTTTTGCTTTCAGATTACCTAGACGCAAGATTCGCCGAGCAACACATTCAGCGTCTCCGGGAACCAGGGGCGGTTGCGCTCGTTGACGGCCGTAGTAATGATCGTCGCGCTCACCATGAGTTTGTCATCAGGCACTCGCAGGATTTGTTGTGCAAAGACCAGCCTGATGGGCGACGGCTTGCTGGCGCTCACCGTAATACGGCACTCATCACCGGCTTTGAGTGGCGCCCGGTAGTCGAGCTCGGCCCTTGCTACCACAATAATTACCCCTTGCCGGGTGAGCTCGGCAAAACTCAGCCCCTTGCTGAGCAGGAACTCATGCCGCGCATGCTCGAGATAATGCTGGTAGTTGGCATTGTTAACGATACCCTGCATATCACATTCGTAATCGCGCACTTTGAGCTGCACTGTGAATGGAGAATCGTATGACGCGTCTGGCATGGAATAACCCTTTGGCTGCGGGACCGCTAGCCTAACGCATCGCAGCGTTCAGCAACACCCGCAGAGTAGCCGGCGATGAAAGGAGTGTTGTTCAGGCTGCAGCAGAATTGAGGCGCAATCAGAGGAGAACTAAAAAAGGGCAGGCCCGTCCGCTACTACCGGCCTGCCCAGAG
>CAZQFA010000002.1:53645-74716 GCA_964592245.1 uncultured Pseudohongiella sp.
AAGTCTGAGTGAAAGTCTGGGGGATAGTGAATGACTACCGGGAAGAAACGACCAAGGATTCGGCGTGGCTGACTGCCTGTTCATGCAGGGCTTTTGCCTGATTCTCCACCCACAACACGACATTGTCGTGAGGCACCAGACCCACCTCATCAGCGCGGTAATCGAGCCCTTGCAGAACGTCATGGTAGGGACCAAAACCCTGCACCCTGTAAGGCACCACCAGTACGCGACGACCGGCAGCGTTGGCAGCAGCAATGAAATCGCGTATCTGTTGTTCCGCCAGTTCGCGTTTGTCCTGCCAGTCCTCGCGCAAGGTAAAGGCGCGAATATCATGCAAGTTCAGAGTCTGTTGCGCCAGCCGTGTGCGCTCACTGATCTTGTTGATCCAGCGTCTGTTTTCCTCATCGTCACCGGGCCCGTGAGCGAGCACCAGCACCACTTCGTCTTGCGGCTGTGAGCTGAGGCTGCGAATCCGGTCCAGCAATACCGCGTCCATCTCCTCGGCATCCGCCAGTCCTTCGTCACTCATGTGAAACGCCAGGTCGGTGTCAATCTGCCAGAAGCCCATGGGCATACCCATGGCCTCGTGCCCGGCAGCATCAGCCATAGCCTGTTCCCGGCTCGGCGCACCTTGAGTGATACCAAGAATTTGCTCGGTACGTTCATACCAGCTCTCGCCGGAGATAAACAGGCGCACAACACCTATATGCCGGGCACCTTCAGCTTCGAGTTCGTGGACTGCGACCTCCAGCGAACCCGCGTCCGCCATGCCAAAGGCCAGGCGCACAGGGTATTGCGCGCGCAGCGGAGCAATGGCTTCTTCCACCGATTGGTTCCACTGATCACTGCCGCCATGGGCCATGACAAGCACACCGTAATTCACCGGGTTACCGGCCGGCTCGCTGTCTGCCTGATACCGGGTGCTGCAGGCACTCAGCAGCACCAGTCCGGCCAATGTCAGCAAGCTCGCAAGACGTGGCACCTGATTGCCTGTCATATGACTTGTTCCCCCCTTCTGTTTACTGTGACTTTTTAAATTAACCATCGCAGCTGGTGATCTTGGTAAAAGCAACTTAGAAATCCACATTGAAGGCCACCCTGAAGTTGGTACCGGGTTGCTGGGAATTGGCGATAGTGTCCGTATCGCTTGCCGCCAGCCCCTGAATATTGCCCCAGCGGGCATACTGCTCATCCAGCAGATTGAACACGCCCAGACGCAGGGTCGCGTGTTCCAGCAGGTTCACGTAAGCAACCAGATCCAGCACCGTGTAGTTGTCCGCAGTGACATTGCTGCTACTGGACACGCGCTTCTTGTCGTCGACGAGCGTCATTAATAACTCGCCGCCCCAGTGGCCGGATTCCTGATCGAAGGCCAACCCCAAGACGCCGGTTAGCGGTTCGATAGAATCAATCGGCGTGTTGCTGGTCTTGTCCTCACCACGGGAATAAGCCAGCGAACCTCTCACCTGCCACTGGGGGGCAAGATACCAGGTGCTCATGGCTTCCAGCCCGCGTATCTCAACTTCGCCAAGATTTTGATCCTGGAACAGGCTGATGCTGCCGGTCATGCCGACGAAATTGCTCTCGATAAAATCTTCGTAATTATTCTGATAGGCTGCCAGACTGAAGTAGGCCTGCTCAAATCGAGCCCGCAGGCCAATTTCCAGACCGCGGCTTGATTCCGCCTGCAGAGCCGGATTCGGCACTGTGGCATAGCCGTGCCCGAGGTTGACGAAGGCCTGGTTGCTCTCATCAAAATTGGGCGGGCGATAGCCTTCTGCGTACTGGGCGAACAGCGAATACACCGGGTTCAGGTCATAAAGAGCACCGAAACTCAGCGACACCTTGCTGTCCTCAACGGCAGAGATCGCATAGCCGCCGTAGTTTTCAATATGGCCAGTGCCACCCAGCAAGGAATCATTCCGCGGATCCAGTTCATAGCGGTCATAGCGCAGTCCGGGTATCAAAGTCAGCCCGCTGTCGCCGAGTTGAATTTCATCTTGTACATAAACACCCAGGCGTGTCGTGATGGAATCCGGGAAGGTCTTGTTGGGGAACACTTCTGGTGGTGCGAAAGGGTAAGAGGCAATCGCACATGTCGTCGCGCCTGCGGCCAGCGTTTGTTCGCAGCGATTGCGTGGACGCTCGGTGTCCGTTTCATCGATATTGAAACCATAGGCCAGCGCGTGCGTGACTGCGCCACTTGCCAGTTGCTTGCGCAGGTTCAGGTTCAGAGCGGTGGTTTGCTGATTAAACTCGAAATCGCTTACGCGCAGCACGTCTGTGCCGCTGTAAGTTGCCGGATTGCCGGGAGTGATGAACGAATAACTGAGCCGCTCCTGCCGTGTGTGTTGCAGGGCATCGGTCTGCTGCAGATTGGCGATCAACTGCAAATTATCGGCAAACGCCCTATCAAGTTGCCAGTCATAATGCAGGCTCAACTTGCGGCGCTCGGTTTCGTCGCGTCCGAGCGAGCTGTAGACCGAGTTGCTGAGTTCCGAGCGAATGTCGACCAGCACTTCCTCGGTATAGGATTCCATGCCCAATCGCACTTGCTGATCGGCACTGATGTCCCAGAATCCCTGCAGCAATATATTGTTGGCCTCGCCATCCTGGGGATTCAATTGCCCGGAACCATTAACGTCGCGCTGCTCAAATTGCCGCCCGGTGAACTGGGTCAGGAGTCCCAGATTACCGGCTTGAAATGCAGCCGTGACCCCTGCCTTGTATTGCTCATCTGCCGAGGCCGCCGCACTGCGAACACCGATATAACTGCCACGATTGCTGCCTACATAATCACGCGCTGTTTTACTGCTGAGAATCACGGCGCCGCCCATGGCATCGGCGCCATAAAGTACAGACGCCGGTCCACGAATGATTTCCACGGCCTTCAGATTATCGACTTCAAAGCTGTCCTTGCCGTAGGACGACGGGCCAGCGGCATAGATATCACTACTGCGAACACCATCGATCACCGTCAATACCCGGTTGCCACCAATACCGCGAATGCTGAAGCCCTGATTACCGCCTCGAGCCGAACTCTCCATGGTGACCCCGGGTTGAAAGCGGACAACATCATCAAGATCCTGGGCGATTTCACGTTCCAGTTGTTGCGCTGGAATCAGAGACACGGTACCAGCGATATCATCGATAGTGCGTGGCAGTCGGGTCGCCGTGATAGTGATTTCCTCAAGGCGCTCTGTTTCCTGCGCCTGAACTTGCGTCGCCAGTGCCAGTAAAAGTCCAGCACCAACTTTGCCTATAGCAAGTCCGGCGAGTCTGGATTGTTTGCTGCTGCGCATCAGTAAAGAAGGGTTAAAACTGGGAGGTACCGCTTGCATAATTGCTCTCCTGAAGTGGGTCTGGAGAGTCTGGCTTGCTGCCTATGCACCGGGTTGCTTGCTTGACTCGACGGGTTGTGTTGTCACATCCCGACTATGTGAATTGAGTAACTGGTTTGTTGCTTTATTTGGTCAAAATTAATTTATTGTTCGACGTAATGCGCAAGGTGTAGCGATCACCGTTGTGTTCAATGATCAACTGCTTGCGATCGCCAAGGAGGTCTTTGCTGGAGACACTCTCTGCCGCATCCTGATTCATGATTCGCTTCCTGTGAGTCTTGCCCGTGCTGGCGCCTCGTTGACGACCAACGCTAGATTGCTTGTGCCTGTTGCCGACATCGTCGATGACCGCTTCCCCTTAACCCGCAAGGGCTCAGCACCATCGCCAAAGCAGACGCAGGCTAGTGTAAGCAAAGATTCCCCTACATGCAAATGATAATTATTCCCATTCGCATATTGGTCGCGTCAGCTTTGCCTCCACTGCTCCGCCGATTGTCTTGCCAAAGTCACCATTGCCCGGGCAGACGCTGGTGGCCGTGCGACGTTCGTGCCAGAATCCGTGGCTTCCCTGCTTACCGGAGTTCGACATGATTCACCCACTGTTCCGTCAATCGATCAAAGCGCTTTCAATGGCCCTGGCCTTTACCGGTTTCGCGCCGCTGGCGAGCGCCGACCACCACGGCGAAAGCGCCAGTATGACCCTGCAAGCGCTGGCCACTGGCGCCCACCGCTCTGCTGACAACATTGCCCGCAACAGCTGGCGTCACCCGGTGGAGACACTCGAGTTCTTTGGCCTGCAACCCGACATGACCGTGATCGAAATCCTGCCGTCCACAGGCTGGTATACCGAAATCATCGCTCCCTATGTACGCGATCATGGCAAATTCTACGCGGCGCATTTTTCACCCAACGCGACGCTGTCATACATGCCACCGAATCTGCGCAACTTTGAAGCCAAGATGAGCGCCGATCCGGACCTTTACGGGCGCGTCACCATCCGTCACCTGAATCCGCCCCATGAAGTGGTCATCGCGCCAGCTGCAAGCGCAGACATGGCACTGACCTTTCGCAATGTTCACAACTGGATCATGGCGGGACAGGAAGAAGAATTCTTCGCCACGTTTTATGCGGCTCTGAAACCCGGCGGCATTCTCGGCGTCGTCGAGCATCGCGCCCTGCCCGATGCGGATATGGAAGTGATGCGCACCAGCGGTTATGTCACCGAGGCTTATGTAAAAGAATTGGCGGCAAATGCCGGCTTTGAGTTCGTTGCGGCATCCGAGGTGAATGCGAATCCGGCCGATCCGACCGTACATCCTGAAGGCGTGTGGACACTGCCACCCTCTTATCGCCTGGGCGACACTGATCGCGACAAGTACACAGCCATCGGCGAATCAGACCGCATGACGCTGAAATTCCGCAAGCCGGAATAAGCCGGTCATTTATCTTTGCAAATCAGTCTTGCCGGCGTCAGTTGACGTCGGCAAGTCTTTAGCGGGAAGTGATTAGAGAAACTTACTCCGCAGCGCGGTTGAATACGCGCACCAGAGTAATTGGCTCGTTAAATGAGTTGGGTTGGATAGTCATCGCCACACGCAGACGCGCACCACCAGCCTCCACCGTGTAGGTCTCCAGCGTAAAGCCGCCATCTCTTGGCCGCCCTTCGACAACCAGTGACTCCCCCTCCCACAGTGCGAAAGACCAGTCGCTGCCGCCTTCGTTATAGAAGTCAGCTGCCGTGCTGCGGCGACGCCGCCCGTCGGTATGGAATACCCGGCGATAACCGTCCTCATAGGTCAAGGTAAACTCGGGTTCATCGTAGACGATGGTCAGCACATCATCGTAGGAGATGCGATCATACAACTCGTGTTCTGGCGGGCCACCGCGATAAAAATCTTCGCGGTTATTGAACAGTCCACGGCTGCCGCGTCCACCACCGGCCTCAATGGCCTGCTCCACCTGATCATCAGTATTGTCACTGAGCTCATCATTGATAAGCCAACGTCCCTGTATCAGCTGCACAATCCCGTCTTGTGCCGACAGTGGTGCGGCGAACAGGAGGCACAAACAGGCTACAACAAACGACGGAAATATCCGTTGGCGCTTGCTACTAGTTGAAATTGGCTGCACGTTTTTCACTGTTTCTCTTCGCTAATTGCCGTCACACATCATTACAGGCTTTTTACGGATATGGCTATATTGTTCGCGAGGATTTCCCTTGTTCGGGGCGTTGTAAAAACTTGCCCCGGTCACTGATCAACCACCGCGACAGCAAGAGAATAACAGCAAAAAGCAGCAAGTAATAAAACGGGAATGCGATCAATGATTGCGTGAATACTGTCTGCTGAATTTCCGCCACCTGGGCGTCAGTTGGTTGTGCGGTACGAATAGCGGCGACCCACAGGGTATACAGCAAACTGGCTACTGCCAGCCCAAGATTCAGGGCCAGCCCCTTGAAGCTGAGTACCGTCGCGCGCATTTTCGAATCGGCTTCCTTATTCAGGTAATAGCTGGACATGAACTGCACCATGCTCATCATGGCAAAGGCGCCCACAGCGAATAGCACTCCCCACAACGGTATTGCCAGCGCAATGCCACTGAGGCCCACCAGTAAAATTGCCGACAGAATCAGAAAATTAACCAGCGGCGAGCAATGATGCACCAGCAGTCTCGAAATGCGGGCATTAACGATGGCCAGCAGCGACAGAGACGCGCCGACAATGCCAAACAGGGGTACCGGAATTTCTATCGCCCGCCAGTATTCACTGGCCAGCACCACAAACTGCCGACCGGTGGAATCCAGTGCCAACGCGGCGATGATCACAAAAAGTACAAAGCGGTGCGCCACTGTCCATTGGCCGGCGACGAGAATCTGTCGGAAGGCACCAACAATCAACTGCCAGCGTGATGTCTGTAAGGCTTGCTCGTCTGCTTCTGCTTCCCGCTCTTCGGCATCCAGATCGTACATACCCAGTGCCGTAAATAGCACGGCGATCGCGGTTATCAATGTCAGCAGCACCGGCAGGCGAATGATCATGTCACCGGCCAGCTGCCAATCCGGATTGAGTCGCGCCAGCGCGCCATTAACAATGGCCGGATCATAGACCAGCCCACCCAGAATCATGCTGGTAAAAAAGCCCACGGCAACAACAACACTGTTCTTCTCCAACAGCGCCGACCACTGCTCCTCGCGCCCCAGCGCTTTCAGCGAATCGTAGGCCAGTGCCTCGTCAGCACCACTGGCTGCCGCCTCTGACAGGCCGGAACACAAACGATTGCCGAGAAACATGATGAACAGCCAGGGAGATGCACCTGTTGGCGCAAACAGTATCAATGCCATCTCCACCACCATGAGCGCAGCCGCAAACACCACCAGATTTTTACGCCCTACCAGATCTGCCAGCGCGCCACTGGGCACTTCAGCGACCACGATAGAGACCGCCCAGATAAGATTAAGAATGGAAAACTGTTCAAGAGTCAGTCCGTAGTCGAGAAACAACACGGTAAAAACGGGGTAATAGAAACGCGCAGAGTACAACAATCGAAACAGGATAAAGCGCCGCAGATTACCCTCCAGCGCACGTACACGCTGCGCATCCACAGGCTCCTGATTATTTGCGTCGCTCTGCATTATCTCGACTCGTGGTTAGTCCATCTGATGCGCAGCAACGGCCTGTGACTTCTCAGCATATTCGTGGCCAGTGTCATACATCGTCATGGCAGGCTAGCTCGCAATGGTCCGCAAAGCAATCTGCCGCGGCCAGTTGCATTGAACAACTCTGCGAGAATCAGCTATGCTCACTGTCAGCAATTGCTCCAGCAGCGACAATAACAACAGGGGGAACACTGGAATGACAATGCAAAACACACCATTGCTGATGTCCAAGATTTTGGGACGTGGCGCGCAACTCGACCCGGAAGTCGAGGTAGTGACCATGCAAGCCAATGGGACTCATCGCCAGACTCTCAAGCAGACCTGGGAGCGCGCCAATCAGCTTGCCCACGCGCTGGCCGCGCATGGCATCCAGATTGGTGATCGTGTTGCCAGTTTCATGTGGAATAACTATCGCCATCTGGAGCTCTATCAGGGCGTACCTTCTATGGGTGCGGTTCTGCACACTCTCAACATCCGCCTTTCTCCTGCGGACCTTGAATACATCATCAATCACGCCAATGACCGCGTGATTTTTATTGATGAAGATTTGCTGCCCCTGCTGGAACCCATCAAGGACAAGATCCCCTGTGTGGAATTGATTGTTGTTTGCCGTCACGGTGAAGGCTGCGAGAGTGATATCGACAAGCAGGTCGACTACGAGGATTTCATTGCCGGACAACCGGAAAAATACGATTGGCCGGAAATTGACGAAACGGCTCCCATGGGTCTTTGCTATACCTCTGGCACCACTGGCAAACCCAAAGGGGTCATGTACACCAATCGTTCAACCTATTTGCACACCATCACGGAATGCCTGACCGATACCATCGGACTTTCTTGCGTCGATTCATTGTTGGGTATCGTACCCATGTTCCACGCCATGGGCTGGGGCCTGCCCTATGCCGCCTCGATGTTGGGCTGCAAGCAGGTGATGCCACACCGCTTTATGATTCCGGATGCGTTTTTGAAACTGATGCACGAGGAAGAAGTGACCATCTCCGCTGGCGTCCCCACCATCTGGCAAGGCGTGCGCGCCGTGCTGACCGCGGAGCCGGACAAATACGATCTGAGCAAACTGAAGAAATTGACCTGTGGTGGTTCCGCACCGCCGGTTGAGATGATGCGCTGGTACTGGGACACCTTCAAGATTGAAATGATCCAGGGCTGGGGCATGACGGAAACCAATCCGCTGGGCACCATCTCGCGCATGGTGGCCAAACGCTCACACGTTGGCATCGATGAAGAAGAGCAGTTCAAAAATATTGCCAAGGCCGGGCTGGCCATGCCGGGTCTGGAGATGGAAATTTTCGACGAACACTGGAACCCGCTGCCTCACGATGGCGAAGCCGTCGGTGAGCTGTGTATCAAGGGCGCCTGGATCGCCTCTGAATATTACAACGACCCACAGCCCGACAAATTTCACGATGGCTGGCTGGTCACCGGGGATGTCGCCAAGATCGATCCCGGCGAATACATCATTATCGCCGACCGTTCCAAGGACATGATCAAGTCAGGCGGCGAATGGATTTCCTCGGTCGATCTGGAAAATCACATCGTTGGCATGGCGGATATCGCCCAGGCTGCGGTGGTAGCCCAACCACACCCGAAATGGGATGAACGACCCGTGGCTCTTGTCGTGCTCGCGGCTGACAAGCAACTGGACAGGGATGCCATCCTCGAGCATTGCTGCAGCAAGTTTGCCAAGTGGCAATTGCCTGATGACATTCTGGCCGTCGAGTCACTGCCACTAACGTCTACCGGCAAGCTGGACAAGAAGGCCATCCGCGCGCAACTGGAAGCAGACAACTATCAATTGCCCGACTTGCGCTAGAGTCCCTTGGATCAGCCCCAGTTGAACGGACCGCTGACTTCCTGTGAGCGGTCCATGCCCTGGGGAATGAAATGCGTAACAAATGATTTGCGCGTGCGGCTGGCGTCCTTGATGGCGTCGCCGCCGTGAATCAACAAACCATTCCAGAGTAATACGTCCCCTTTCTTTGCCAGGAACTGATGGCGCTCGAAGTCGCTCGCCGCATTGGCCAGCTGGCTATTGTATTGATGCGTCGTCAGCAAGCTGCAGGTACGTAAATTGGTCTGTGGATAATTATCAAATTTCTCGTACAAACCGACACGGTGCGAACCCGGGTAAAAGACCAGCGGGCCGCTTTCTGGCGTCACGTCTTCGCAGGCAATCCAGGCACCAATAAGATGATTGGCCGGGAACACATGAAACACGGCCGTATCCTGGTGCAACTCCTGACGACTGCCGTAAATAAAATTAATACTGTAATGGGGAATGGCGGGCTGATCGAAAAGTAGCGAGCAAACCGAGCGCACTTCTTCACTGTTATAGACATCCCGGGTTGCCTCGGAATAGCGATAGAAACCGTGCACACGCCAGCGCTCATTGGCCCGCAAGCGCTGCCGCACTTCCACAGGGAGTTGTAATAATTTTTCATGGGACATGCCCGGTGTGTCTTTGGCATTAACGCGCACCTCTTCCACCTGCAAATCGGGGAATGGCGCGTCGGCAAACCACAAGGCATCCACATCGGCGCACATGCGGTCAATCAGGTCGTGATCCAGCTGGCTATTGAGGATGACATAGCCATCGACAATCCACTTTTCCAGCAATTGCACAGATTCACTGGCCAGTTGCTTTTCCTCCGCCATGGCTTGTAAGCGCTGCAAGGCATCGGGCTGATCATACCAGGGCAGACTGCTCTGGAAGTCTGGCCAACGGCGGCCACGTGCCACGGAAAACGGGTTCAAATGATGAAGTTGCTGTCGTAGTAATGAAAGCATGGCGATAAATTACAACACCGGGTTGATAGTTTTCGTCTAGTGTAAGCCGTCGCGCGCAGTACTGCACCCGTCAAGTCCAACAAACATTGGCAAGCATTGGCAATCGGTGTCATCGCTGCCAGACAGTACATACCGCAGTCTCATGGCGGCAATGGCAATCTGGCCGCTAAAAAGCATATGCAGCAAGCATAATAACTTTACGTCAACTTGCCGATAACAAGCTAGAATCAAAATCAAGATCAGTCACATTGCCACAATAAGCTAGCCAGGGTAGCGAATGGAAAATCTGGTTCCCCAACTGACGTTGCTGATAGTCGCCGCTGTGTCTAACGTCGCGCTGGCAGTTAACTGGTCAATCAACCGTAGCATTCCCGGTTTGAAATTGATCTGTCTGGGATTCATGATCATGACGCCGGGTTTTGTCTTGATCGCCTTCAGTCAATCCACCACCCTGTCGCCATTGATATTGATCGCGATCAGCCTGACCTTCAGCGGCAGGATTCCAATACTGCTCGGCCTTGCCGAGTTTTGGAATCAGGAACGCAGTAAACTGGTTATTGCCTGTGTTTCGATTTATATCGTAACTATCGCCGTATTTGCCTTTTTCGTCGTCACCGACAGTACTTCACGCCTGCCGGCAGTTTTCTACTGGATCGCGCAACTGACGTTCAACATCGCGGCAATTTACGTTATTCGGCGTGGCCTGATCATAGAACAACGACTTCGACCGGCTACCGCGGTCAGCAGTCACTCAGGCGCTTACCTCGCGATTGCTTTGTTTTCTGCCAACATTGTTGCGGACATGGGATTGATGTACCTCCGCACAAATCCGGAGATTGCATCGGCCGCGACAATCACTGCCCTTGCATTGCTGGTCGCCGTCATCACCATCTCCGTGTTTGCATTCGCACTCATCATCATGTCCATGGAAGAGCTGGCAGTGGAGTACAAAGAGAATTCCGTCTATGACCCGATCACTTCCATTCTCAACCACCGCACCTTTGTCGAGGTAGGCCAGCGCGTGCTGGGTGTAGCACTACGCTATTCGCAGCCGGTTTCCATGCTCACCATTGAGCTGGAGAACATGGACAAGATCATCAAGGACTACGGTTTCAAGGCCGGCAATCACGCATTGCGCCAGTTTGCGCATGCCATTACCGATCGCCGCCGTAACGAAGATGTGTTGGCGCGCAGCGGCTTCAAGGATTTCCGGATGTTACTTCCCGGCATTGACGAGAAAGGTGCCAGGGTGGTCATGGAGAAGATTCGCGCCGAGATTGAATCGCAGAAAATTTCGCTGGATAACAGCGAAGTATCATTGCAGTTGCACATTTGCAGTGTCACCTGCAAGGAAGAAGACCTGCACCTGCAACAGATGATGCAGGAGGGCGATGTAGAATTGTACCGCCTCAAACAACAGCAAGTAGCACCAGCTGTGCGTGCTCCTGCCAGTTAGCTCTTGCCTATACCTGCCACCTGCGTTGCCTGTTCTGTCAGCAGGTTTCTTGCCCCCCCTGGCAGACGCTGCCATTGCTCTGTCTGAGCAAGTCTGGCGGAATCTATAAAGACCAGCGTCTGTTTCTTTGTTGGCAAAATCGCGTAAATACAGACAGTTAGCAGGATTTCACTTCGTTCAGCTGATTTTCAGTTCAGACTCCGTATAATGATCGGTAACTACTGAGGAAGCACCCACTATGATCATGGTTCAAAGTACGTTTCATCTTGTACCCGGATCTCGAGACGACGCCATCAAACTCATGAAAAACATGGTGCGATTGTGTCGCAAGGAACCGGGCTGCCTGAGTTATGAATATTTTGCGGGAATCAGCGACGATAATCAGGTGATTCTGCTCCAGGAATGGGAAAATGCAGACAGTCTGGAAGAGCATTACCAGACAGAGCACATGGAAGATTTTCTCAACAAGCTGGGCAAGTATCTTGTGTCTCCGGTCAGCACCCGCAGCTATCTGTCGCAGGAAGAGCGTGCCGTCAGCAACGTCAAGCTCACCGACGAACCCCCCAAGCCGGAACAAACCATTCACTGACAGCCCAGAGCTGTCAGCTGGCCTGATCAGCCGGAGTTGGACACAGCGGAGTCGCTGGTGTCAGCTTCGGCGACCGGGCTAATCTCACCCGCGTCATAACGACGAAAATAATCCCGCGCCACTACCCTGACTTTCGGGGCCAACAGGAATGTCGACAACATCGTCGGTATAGCCATGACGGCATAGGCGCCATCGAACAAACTGATTACCGCCCGCAGCGAAGCCACGGCGCCGACAGTGATCAATGCCATGTAGGCGTAGAGATAATATTTCTCTTTGGCTGTACCAAAAAGAAAGCCCATGCACTTGCTGCCGTAGTAGGAATAAGTCAGCACGGTTGTGGTGCTCAATACAAACACCATTGCCAGCATGATATAAGAACCGAAACCGGGAAATGCCTGCTCATAAGCCTGAGTAGTCAGGGTCACGCCAATGGCATCGCCCTGCCATACGCCAGTGATTAAAATTGCCAACGCTGTGCAAGTACAGACGATCAGCGTGTCGATGATCGGCCCCATCATGGCCACCAGTCCTTCGCGAGCGGGTTCATTGGTTTTGGCTGCGCCGTGCGCCAGAGACTCGGTACCCAGCCCTGCTTCGTTAGAGAATACGCCACGCTGCACACCGATCAGGATAACGGCGCCGAGTGACCCACCCAATGCTGCCTGCCCGGAAAAAGCGTCACGAAAGATCAGGGCAAACATGGCAGGGATTTCCGCAACGTTGCCCAGCAACAAGATAACTGTCATGAGAAAATAGAAGATCACCATGGCTGGCACCAGTCCTGCTGCGACCGCCGACACCCGTTTCACCTTGCCCACCGCAATCACATAAATAAGCACTGTCAGCATCAGGCCCATGACCAGATCGAAAGAGAAATGTTCATCCGCGGTCGCCAGCCCGGCAGGAATAGCAACAACATCGCGCACTATCTGCACCAGCTGATTCACCTGAAAAACTGGCAAGGTGCCAAACATGCCAGCAATGGCGAAGACCCACGCCAGGGGTAACCATTTCTTGCCAAGACCCTCACGAATCACGTACATCGGCCCACCCTGCAGTTTGCCGCTGTCATCGACGCCGCGATACATGATGGCCAGCGAGGCCGTATAGAATTTGGTGGAGATGCCAACGAGTGCTGTTACCCACATCCAGAATACGGCACCCGGCCCGCCCACGGTGATAGCCACGGCTACGCCGGTAATATTGCCGAGTCCGATAGTGCCGGCCAGCGCCGTCGCCAAAGCGCGGAAATGCGAGATATCCCCGTTGGCACTGGCGGATTGCTGACTGTACTTGCCACGCAGCAAATCTATGCTGTGCCGCATATAACGAAAGTGCTGCATGCGTGAGTGCAGCATGAAGAACAAGCCACCACCAACCAACAGGACAACCAATTGCGGCCCCCACATAAAAGCAGCGAATGCGGCCAGCGCCTGTTCAATTTGTAGCATCATGTTAGGTTCCGATTGTCCGCACTGTCTCCTGCACTATCCCCTGCACTATCTCCTGGATATCCAGTTGCAAGGGAGTACGTGGCCACGGAGGCGTCATATTAGTCTTTGATAGGAGTCAGACAGCTTAAAGCACCGGTAGTGGGTGCGCAAATGACCGGGGTGCGCACCCGACAATCAGGGGATGTTGTCGGCGAAGCGAAATTCAGCAGGCGGCTCGGTATTTTTAAGATGCCGCACAAAATAGTCCCAGCGCCGTTTCATGAAATACCGCCCGTTCCCGAAACCATGTCGCGCCTCGGGGAACACGACCAGATCGAAATCCTTCTCTGCTTCGATCAGTGCCTGCACCACAAGAAAGGTGTTAGTCGGATGCACGTTGTCATCGAGCAGGCCATGTGCCAGCAGCAGTTTGCCCTGCAGATTCTCTGCCAGCAATTGATTGGCCTGGTTGTCGTAATTGGTGCCCGTGGCAGGCGAGTCAGTTTCTGCGATGACCTCGAGCAAGCCTTGCCACTTTTCTGCCCAGTCGTCTTCATAGTTGCGATTGTCGTGATTTCCCGCGCCGGACACTGCCACCTTGTAGAAATCAGGATAGCGCAGAATGGCCGCCGTCGACGCGAAGCCGCCACCAGAGTGCCCCCAGATACCGACACGATCCAGATCCATGGCCGGATGGCGTTCGGCTAACTGGCGAATGGTGGCAATCTGGTCCGGCAGTCCGTTGTCGCCCATGTTGCCATAGTAGGCATCATGAAAGGCCTTGGAGCGGCCAGGCGTGCCCATGGCATCGACCTCGACGACAAAGAAGCCAAGTTCGGCCACTGCCTGTTTGTCCCGCCGCGATGCCTGAAATGAGCGCGAACCAACGCTGCCGGACTGTGGCCCCGGGTAGAGGTAATTCAAAACCGGATAACGCTTGTCGGGATCGAAATTACTGGGCCGATAGAGCAAGCCATAAAGATCAGTCTGCCCGTCCCGGGCTTTGACAACAAACGGCTCCGGTGGCACCCAACCACTGGCCTGCAAAGCGCTGATATCTGTCTGACCCAAAGGCGCCAGCTCATTACCATCACGATCGCGGACGACTGCTTGTGCCGGTTCCGTCGGTGTCGAGAATTCATCCAGAAAGTAATCTTTGCTGTCAGACCAGGTAATCACATGATGTGCCTGCCCCGGTGTCAGATTGGTCAATTCACTGCCGTCAAAATTAATGCGGTACAGATAGTGATAGTAGGGACTGCCTTCTTCACGACTGGCACCGCGGAAATAAATCTGCCGCGACCCGGTGTCGATGTGTTCAACATTCAGTACCGACCAGTCACCACTGGTAATCTGTTGTTTCAGCTCGCCGCTGGCCAGATCAAAAAGATACAAATGCCCCCAGTTGCTGCGCTCCGAGAACCAGATGAATTCGTCAGATTCCGGCAGGAAGCGCCAGTTGGGTGAATCATACTGGGACCCGGATTCATAATAGGTCGGCACGGATTCAGTGAAGATATCTCGCACCGCGCCGGTCGCCGCATCGGCAACCCGCAGAGTAGCCGTCTTGTGATCACGGGAGGACGACACGAATGCCAGCTGATCGCTGTCTGCACTCCATTCCACATCAAGGAAATTACCGTCATTGTCAGCGATGTGATCCGTTGTCGTTGAACGCTGCGGATCAGCCGGCATGTCGAGACGTACGACGCGCGGCTCGGGTGACAGATGAATAATCACCCTCTCCAGCATGAAAATATGGTCATCGCCGGGTAGCGGGTACTTCCAGGCATCCAGTTCCGGATGTCCTACCTGGGTAGTGTACAAATACATTTCGCCAACGTTACGGGAGTCCTGCTGAAAAGTCGCGATCTTGCTGGAATCCGGTGACCACTTCAGCACCGGGCCGTCGTCGCGATCCCAACCGGCGTTATTGGTTGCATAGCCGTAATGCTCCTGACCATCAACAGTCAACTGAATGCGCTCATCAGTCTGCGTGTCCCGCACCCAGAGATTGAAATTGTCGATATACGCCGCCCAGCGCCCGTCGGGGGACAGCAACTCATCGTCATCGACGCTGCGTTGCTGCAACTCCATGGTGAGCAAATTCAGTGAATAGTCATTGCCAGCATGCGTGAAAAGCAGCGTGTCGAGCGCGTCATTGACTTGCAAATCGCTCAGGGAAAGATCGTTGGCATCCAGTTCTTCACCACTGAATTCGGATAACGCGCGAGTGAACAACAGGGCATCAAACAGATCAGTGGTGTTGCCGGTCACTGAATCATAGATGCGGTACTCGGAACCGCCCAGTGTCGAGTGCCGGAAGATGAGCCGGTCACCCGGCTGCCAGTATTGCGCAAGGATGTCGCCGCTTACCAGCTCAGAGGTATTGGCAGACAGGAATTGTTCGGCGCGCTGGTAGTCGGCCAGTGTGACTGGTTCTGAGGCGATGTCAGACTGACTGGATGAAACGGTTGGTTCAGCACAACTGTACAGGGAGGCAAGGAGCATTAAGCCGCAAAGTGTGCGCACTCGTTGTTGCATACTTGCCCCGCCTGTAAACATTAATAGTTTCTGTAATAGTTTCTGTGTTACGCCAGAGTATCCAGTATCAGATTGGTAGAATCAACGAGCCGCTCGTCACGCGGACGTAAGTCAGGTTCGAAAGCAACACCGGTGAGATGCTGCAAACCCATGATATAGCGCACGGCGATTTCAGCGGCTTGCTCGTCGGTGAATTGCTGATCTTTCTCCTTGACCATGCCACGAGCAAATTCTTTTGAGAAAGATACCGGCTTGCCATCACGTGTCAGCAACTCGCCGTTGTCATCGAGGCGCCAGAAGCGCGAAGAATCCATGGTATAGAGCTCATCGGCGGAGACAATAGCACCCTGGGCATTGATGCCGTGCTCAGTCTTGGTGTCAACCAGAACCATGCCACGCTCGCGCAAATATTGTGACACCATGCCAAAGGCCATAACAGTCGAGTTGCGAATCTGATTGTATTGCGCCACGGTGCAGATACCGTTGTCGAACAAGTATTGGGAATCAATGGTGCGATCTACTGCATCCTTGGTACTCGGTGTATCCATGAGATAAGGCAGTACGCCATTAGGCTCCAGCTCTGATACAGCCAATTCATGGCCAGCATAACTCAGCAATTCCTGACCGGCTTCCTTTGCTTTAATCCAGTGCTGGTAAAGAGACGTCGATGTCGAGCTCTCCGCCATGTACATACGCAGGACATTTTCCAACTTCACCAGCTTCAGGTTTTCCGCCGGGATGACAGTGGAACTGGCTGCCAGACCAGGCACTGCAAACTGCGAGGTTCCCACCACGTCCTTGACCAGATTCAGCATGTGGTCATGATTGATGGCCAGCACCTGATCCTTGAAGGGGATCGCCCCACGATTCACGTCATGGGTGGATATCCGGTTATTGCGGAACATAAGCCGCAGAGGCTGCCCACCTTTGGTTACCAGTGACTCGCCAAAGACCGAGTCGGAGACTTTGCCCTCCAGCACCGTGCAGCCATGCAGGCGCGGGATTTCACCATCAGCGATGAGCTGCTTGATGGGTCTGCCTACATTAACGGCTGCTCCGTTGGCCGCCACCAGGTCACGGATATCTTTTTCGTCTAACATGAGTGCTAGTCTGTGTTGCTGATAGGAAAGAAGCGAAGCGTAGCAAACTTGGACAGAGAGTAAAAACTCTTCCGCCGAGTGAGCACTTAACTAGCGCTCTTGGCCGCTCGGCAGTCTCCAGCTCTCACCAATCTTCCAGGCAATGGGGACACTGCGCGCTGTGGTCAAGCCGTCTGGTTTGGCTGCAGATAAGCCACCCGCCGAAAAACGGCAAAGAGCGTAATAAGCGCTACCGCCTGCGCGCCATTTCACTGGTCAAACCCAGCGATTTTCGGATATGGTGGCCAGAACTATGGCACCCTCTAGGTGACGCGCAATAATCTGATCAGTCAAAATTCAGTCAACTCCAGTCAACATAAAAAGGACAAGAACAATGACAACACGACTGCCGACACTCTTCGCCCGGTCAGCCTCCGGCCCCGCTATCCGCAGCGGCCTGATCACTGCACTGTGGTTACTACTGGCAACCGCATCTTTTGGTCAGCAGCCACCGCCACCCCCCGGCGCCTATGATGCAGCCCCTTACCTGGGTTCCATTCGCAACACCTACCTGTATGGGGATATCTGGGAGCGCCCGCAATTATCCCCTCGGGATCGCAGCATGATCACCGTCGCGGTCAACCAATCACTTTATGCCACCAATGAATTGCGCTTGCACATGGGTCGGGCACTGGACAATGGCGTCACCCAGACCGAGCTGTCAGAAATCATTGCCCACGTATTGTGGTATGCCGGCTTCCCCACTGGCGTCAATGCCGCCAGAGTCGCCGCCGAAGTCTTTGCCGAGCGCGGCCTGCCTGCGGTGCCACCAGGTGCCTCCCCACGACAGCCGCCTGTGGATCCGGAGCTGGAGTTTCCCGGTGCCTTTCCTCAGACACCCTACTTGCGCGACTTGCTCAATCAGGTGGTCTATGCCGAAACCTGGCGCCGCGAAGAACTCTCACCACGGGACCGCAGTATGATCACTGTGGCAGTGGGCACCGCCATGTACGCCTCGTCAGAGGTGCGCTATCACGTGGGCCGCGCGCTGGACAATGGTGTGACCCAGGAAGAGATCAGCGAGATCATCACCCACGTCACTTTCTATTCAGGCTTTCCCACCGGCGTCAATGCAGCAAGGGTTGCAGCGGAAGTATTCACAGCACGCGGGTTGACCTTGCCCGATGCCCGCTTCCCTGGCGCACCCTATCTGGATGAGCTGCTTGACGGGTTAGTCTACGGCGAGACGTGGACCCGCGAGGCGCTGTCGGCGCGCGACCGCAGTCTGGTCACCATCGCCATGAGCCAGGCAGCCTATCAGTCGGATCAACTGCGTTTCCATATCCGCCTTGGCCTCGACAACGGGATTACACCTGACGAGCTGGCAGAGCTGATGGCACAAATCACCTTGTACGCAGGATTCCCGTCCGGGGTGAATGGTTCCAGAATTCTTGCTGAGGTATTGCGGGAGCGCGGGATACCGTTACCAGATTAGACTAACAATAGAAAAAACAATTACGCTGGTTATTTCAACCAGACCGCATTGGCGATACCCGCACGCGCTCACCTTGAACAAGTTCGCGTAATTGCAGCATTCCTGCAGACGTGACTTGATTGCGTGCTGCTTGCCGCACCTTGGTGATACGCGTTGCAGGCAAGAATACTTCAACAACTGTGCCAGTGCCCTCTTCGCTGACGATGCGCAATGTTCCGGCATGTCGCCTGGCAAACTTGTTGACTGTAGGCAAGCCTAATCCGTGGCCAATTCCCTGCTCTTTGGTTGTATAAAATGGCTCTAGTACGCGGCCCAAAGTTTTCCTGTCCATTCCGCAACCATTGTCTGTGACACTCAGAACGACATATTGACCAGGGTGTAATTCCTGGGGAGTTGATGAATCACGCACCGAGTTAATATATGCACTCGTCGTGCGAATTACTATTTCACCATGCTGATCAATCGCGTGAAAAGCATTAGTCACCAAATTCAGCATCACCTGCTCAAGTTGACGTTTATCAGCCACCATACTGTAAAGACCGACCTCGAGATCGACATGCAATGAACACTTGCTCTTTACCACGCTGCGCAAGATATCAATAAAATCCATGACAACGACATTCAGGTTCAGGTACTCCATTTTTACATCCTGACCCTTGCCAAGCTGCATCATGCGAGCAACAAGGGTCGCCGCTTTCTCGGAGGATTTACGGATTGTTTCCAGATTTTCGAATAGCGGGTCTTCGGGCGATAATTCCGACTGCGCTTGCTCCGTCGCCCACATTATAGGAAGCAACATATTGTTGAAGTCATGCGCGACTCCTCCCGCAACAAGTCCCATGGACTCAATATATTCCATCCGGTCAATTCGCTCCTGCATCAGTCGCTCGTTCATTTCGATTCGCTGGTTACTCAACTGGATAAATTGCAGAAGCCGGCCGATACGATAAACCGCAATTGTCAATATAGCGGCTGACAGTATAGCCAGCACAAACAGTCCGAAATGCGTTTCATAGCCAAAGAAATGCTCACCACCAAGCACTGCACCAGTGAGAGCGAATGGCATAAGCACCACCCACGGCAATAGCTTTCTGACAGCAACTCCACCGACAGATGGACTGCCAAAAATCCGCAGGTATCCATACTCGAGTGATTCAGTTAAAAGCGCTGCCGCCAAGAAAATAAAAGCCAATGCTGTATGTAACGCCATTGTTGAGAGCATTGTGAAACTGTAAAGCGAACCCACATCAAAAAGGTAGCCAAGAACTGCGAGCACACCCAATAGAAAAACGCCGCTAGACAGCAACTGCATCAGCTTGAACTTTCTTTTCATTGCAAACCAGCGCGCTAGACATAGCACAAGAAAAGCCAGCGCTGTTCCAGCCGAAGGCCTGCCGGGAAATGCGTTAGCAGTCGTCGCAGAATCCCGCACAAGAAGCTCATCAATACCGACATCAACATCAGCAATGTATTGCAAAAGTGTTAGCGCGGAAATCAAGGCAACGGCAAGAACACAAAGGCGGTAGATAAATGGCGAAGTGCTGTTGCTGCTCGTCCGACTTAACATGCCTGCCAGCGCCAACAGGATAAAACACAGTGCAGTATTGAACTTCATGCTCGCCAAACCTGACAGAACGACGCGCAGTATCTCAATATCAAGAAGCCATCCCAGCATACTCATGCCAGCAACTGCCATTACTATCAAATACACTGTTGGAGCAAAATGCCTGACTGCAGACCCACTCAAAACGGATTTTGAGTCGTCACCGTTAGCTCTTGCTCCCACTGCCGGCTTATTGGATGGCTGGCCAGAACTGTGCACTTTCAATTACGGCCTCCTGAATCTTGACACTCTTGATACTTTGTTTTTTCGACAAACAATCATTGACGGCTGCAAAAGTTCGGACAACGTAAATAAATTTATTGCATGCAGTTGATTTCACTAAAGGCCAGGCGCTCACTCATGATCAGCGTAGCTGCACGCCACAGATACTGACCAATCGTTCGCTGGACTCTCAGCTTCTGTGAATTGACAACTCACTTGTAGAGCGGCCTTGAATGGCTACAACCAATATCGCTCCGACAATCCCAACAACAAAGCAAACACTAAACCTTTAGTTCGAAGGGCAATTTGGTTTCAGAGCATTCGATTACAAAACCATTTACGCTGGTATGGATCTGTTGTTTTGGTTAAATCGACATGCAATTCTGCGAAAATTGTCAATCCATGTACCAATCACAATGTTTTTTGCGAATTGTCACGAATGACAACCTGACGGTTGCTGTCCGGGCTGCCGACCTGCATATGACGCGGGCAAATAAATAAATTGAAACTATGAGCGGTAGTCCCTGAATTGCCATATTGCCTATGACAGGGATCAATTTGATGGTCTACACTATCACAGAATTTGGGATGTTCAATCAAATATCGATTTTTTTTGACTGCGCCTTGATGACCATGCGCCACCTTTCGATGGGAAGACAACTTTTTCGTTTGAATTGAGACCCTCTCCAATAAACGGAGTCCGAGTTCAGGCTAAACAAACCTTCTTTAAAATCGATATCCGAATGCACATTAACCTGTAATGGTCTTGCTCTTGTTTTCAGCAAGACGCGACATTGCGAAATTATTACAGCCCAAACAATCAGGGAAAATCAGAGAGAGAGAGAG
>CAZQFA010000002.1:74816-92806 GCA_964592245.1 uncultured Pseudohongiella sp.
CCTTGTGCCTGTGAAGCTGACTCGGGGTCAGCTGCTACTTTCAACCTTCCGGCTGAGCACTAGCGGCACAGTGAAGTTTCAGTAGGTACTTCGAACCTTGTGCCTGTGAAGCTGACTCGGGGTCAGCTGCTACTTTCAACCTTCCGGCTGTGCGATAGCGGCACTCTCAATCAGGTAGTGTACTACTCGAATCGAGCGGCGCATAGTACAGAAAATATCTGGCGGGTTCAATAGCTGAATTTGACCTCCCGCGCCGCTCATCGGGTGGCTCAGCCGGGCGCAGCAGGAGCCTTCATGTAGGCCCGGCGGCGGCGCAAGAATGGCTTTTCAATGCCGCGAAAAGTCACTGCCGACACGGCGATCACCACAGGCAATATCAGCAGACCGGTATTCAGCAATGCCGTGCCGATTGGTGTCCCCAGAGACAACAACGTGTCCAGATCCCGGCGCATGAAAAAGTCCAATACCACATAGTGCACCAGATAAATGGAATAGCTGATCGCACCGAGCGCCACCAGGCTGCGTCCGATTAGCGGCATGAAATGCCGGGACATTGACAAATACCCCAGCACGAAGATTGCCCAGGCACCTGCCTCCAGAGTTGGCCAGGCAATCCAGACATAATTATTCTGGGCACCGCCGCCGCTGCGGTTGAATGCGAACAACAGCAGCAATACCAGTGCTGCCCCGCCCAGCGCTTGCCAGTCTCTGGCCTTGCTGACGACGAAACGCTGGCGATAGTAGACACCGGCCAGCATGCCAATGAGAAACTGATCCAGTCGCCCCAGCAGCGACCAGTAGCCGATGCGCAGCATGTCCGCATCGGCACTCCACAACAGTGCCCGCGTGGCAATCAACGCCAGTATCAAGCCGGGCAACAGGCGCCAGCCGAGTCGTTGCAGGCCAAAAAGCAACAACGGAAACAGCAGGTAAAACTGCCACTCAACGGCGATCGACCAGGCGACGAAAGTGAACGGCCCCCCAGCGAACGCTGTACTGCTATTGGCCATGAAGAACACCGATTTCAACACCGCTGGCAGCGAGGCATTATGCGGATAGAACAGTAATCCAAGCAGCAAAAAACAAAGGAAAAGCGGATACGTGCGCAAGAAACGGTTGCGGTAAAAGCCGGTGTAATCCAGTTGCTTGTGCAGGGAACCAACCGTGAAGACGAAGCCGCTCAGGACAAAGAACAGGGACACCGCGGTGTGTCCCTCAATGACAAGAGCCAGCAAAGGATTACTGGCTACCGGCCAATTCGAGGGGTTGTACGGGGCGGTCGACTCGATCCCCCAGGAAATGTAGTGCAGACCGTGAAAGAACAGTACCAGGACGGCGGCAAACCCTCGCAGGTGATCCAGAGCCGGAATGTAGCCGATATTGTTGCTCTTCATGTCTCGAATGGCGCCGATTGCGCGGATTGAAGCCAGCCGCAAGCATACTAACTTGACCGGTTATTTGCTAAAGTAACGGGCGTTAAATATGGCATTATTCTGCGTATTGACTGACTCTTGCGAGTGCCTGACCGGCCGTTGCAAGCACCATGAACCAATACGCCGCGAGGCAAGTTAGCACATGACCCTGTCACCGGTACTGCAACAATGGCTAGCAGCGCTGTCCCTGTATGGCTGGATCTGGATCATCCCCATCCTGGAGCGGCTCTTTCCCTTGCGTGGCCAGAAATTTCTGCGGCCGGGAATTCTCAATGATCTGGTGCACACCTACCATCCGGTGCATCTCTGGATCATGCTCAACGGTGCCTTTGCTGCCTGGGTTGCTGCCTATGCCCAACAACACGGCGGCGACTCACTCCCCCTGCAAGGCGCACTGGCCAACGCCCACTGGAGCTGGAGTCTCATCGCCCTGCTGCTCATGGGTCACGTCACTTTTTATGTCGCCCACTACCTGAGCCATAAAATCCCCATGCTCTGGCAGTTCCATCGTGTTCACCACAGCTCACTGACTCTGGATTCGTTTTCCACCAGTCGCTTTCATATTTTTGACAAGACCATGTTCGCGCTGCCTTACCTGATGCTGGTAGTGTATTTCCAACCCGATCCCGGGCTCACTTTTTTATACATCTCTTTCCGGGACGTCTGGGGCCGCTACGGTCATGGCAATATCAAGGACCCGCATTGGCTCGGATACTTCATGAGCAATCCGAAATTTCATCGTTGGCACCATTCCAACCACCCGGAAGCCATCGACAAGAATTTCTCGGCTGAATTTAACTTCCTCGACTATTTATTCGGCACCGCGTATTACCCCAAGGAACGCGTGCCAGATAACTTCGGTGAGGCAGACTACAGCAACAATATTTTGATCCAGCATTATCGCCCCTTCCATGACTGTTATCAGATCGTCAAAAAGGATGGCTGGCTGGCGCTGTTACGCAAACCGAAACGACGCACGCCCCCGCAGGATTCCCTCGAAGCAGTCCACGAGTAATCACCATGAGTAGTCCGACCCGATCCTCCGCCTGGCAACAGCTTGCACAACACGCCCAACGATTTCAGGAATCAGGATTTCGACTGGACAGCCTCTTCGCCGATAACAGTGAGCGCTTTGCTCAGTATTCATTACAGGTGGGTGATGTGCTGGCGGATTTTTCCAAACACTTTATCGACAGCGACAGCAAAGCTGCATTGTTGCAACTGGCCGCAGACCAGCAATTGGACGCAGCCATTGCAGCGATGTTTGCCGGCGCAGACATCAACAACACCGAACAGCGCCCGGCACTGCATATTGCCCTGCGCGAAGGCGGCAGTGGGCGCTTTCCGGAAGTGACACAGACGCTGAAGAAGATGGAAACATTTGTCGCCGCTATCCACGACAAGAGCTGGCGCGGTTATACCGGCGAAGCCATTACCGATGTCGTCAATATCGGCATTGGCGGTTCAGATCTGGGCCCGGCCATGGTAAGCGAGGCTCTGGCCGACTTTCACGTACCCGACCTGAGCGTGCATTTTGTTTCCAACGTCGACCCCAATCACCTGCACAGCGTGCTGCAAAAAGTGAATCCGGCTACGACTTTGTTCGTTATTGCCTCCAAGTCTTTTACGACACTGGAAACCCATCAGAACGCAGCCGCTGCCCGGCGCTGGTTTCTTGCCCAGGCGGAAGACCCGGCATATATCGCCAAACACTTCATTGCCATCAGCACTAACCTGCAAGCCGCCGCCGAGTTTGGTATCGCTGCCGAGAATCTGTTCCCCATGTGGGACTGGGTTGGCGGCCGCTACTCTCTGTGGTCAGCCATCGGGCTGCCGATCGCGTTGGCAGTCGGCTTCGCGCGCTTCGAAGAATTGTTATCAGGTGCGCAACAGATGGATACCCATTTTCGCGACACTGCCCTGGACGTAAATCTGCCAGTGCTATTGGGCTTGCTGACGGTTTTCTACACCGGCTTCTTTAATGCCCACACCACCGCAGTCATTCCCTATTGCCAGCCGCTGTCGCAGTTCCCAACCTACTTGCAACAACTGTATATGGAGAGTCTCGGTAAGCGCGTGCGCAAGGACGGCAGCGCCGTTGATACCAACACCGGCGAAGTACTCTGGGGCACTGCCGGCACCAATGGCCAACACTCCTATTTTCAATTGATGCATCAGGGCTGTGAATTCATCCCGGTGGACTTTATCGCCTTCGCCCAGACTCCTGTGGCCGACAGCGACGAGCAACATCGGCATCTGCTGGCCAACTGCCTGAGTCAGTCACTGGCGCTGATGGCCGGCAAACCGGGCGAGGAGAATCCACACAAGCAGGTGCCCGGCAATCGCCCCAGCACGACATTGATAGCGCCAGCGCTTACCCCCGCCACTCTGGGCAGTCTCATCGCCCTGTATGAGCACAAGGTGTATGTACAGAGTGTCATCTGGGATATCAATGCCTTCGATCAGTGGGGAGTGGAATTGGGCAAGGTGCTCTCCAAATCCATGTTCGCCGCCTTCAGCGATGACAATACAGCAGCAGCGCTCGATGGTTCCAGCGCCGGCCTGTTGCAGCAATTACGTCAGTGGGAAAATCAGTCTTGATTGAAATTGCAGACAAAATAATCGTTGGCAGCGAGGAATGGTGTGGCCTGCCGCAGCTAGGCATTCCTGCGGTCAAGGCCCGGATCGACTCCGGTGCCAAGACCTCCGCCCTGCACGCATTCAACATTCGCAGCTTCAAACGCAACGGCATCTCCTGGGTTAGCTACGAGCTGCATCCCATTCAGCACAATCGTCGTGTCATCGTCCGCTGCGAGTCTGAAGTGGTCGACCGCCGTATGGTGAAAAGCTCCAGCGGCGTCGCCGAAAAACGCTATGTCATCAAGACCCTGCTACAACTGGGTGGTTACAGCTGGGAGATCGAAGTCACTCTCACCAACCGCGATTCCATGGGTTATCGCATGCTGTTTGGTCGCACCGCCATGGTGGGTCGTGTGCTGGTCGATCCTTCTTCGAAGTTACTGTGTGGCAATTACAGCAAAGAAGAGATTCACAAGATGTATGGCCATGCCCCTGCCAAGGTAGATGGCCTGAAGATTGGCCTGCTGGCGAGCAATCCCGACCTGCACAGCAACAAGCGCATCATGCAAGCGGCCGAGGAAAGGGGTCATGACATTCGCTTTTACGACATCAAGCAATGCTACATGAAGCTCGACCCGGAAAATCCGGAGATTCATTACAGCCGCGGTCACACGCTGAATGAGCTGGATGCCATCATTCCTCGCATCAAGCCCGCCCTGACCCGTTATGGCTGCGCGCTGGTGCGGCAATTTGCCTCTATTGGCGTTTTCTCATTGAACTCCGCCAATGCCATCAGCAACTCACGCGATAAACTGTTGCTGATGCAAAGCATGATTCAACATGGTCTGGATATCCCGCCCAGTTGTCTGGCCAACACACCGACAGATGTTAGTGACCTGATCGCCATGATTGATGGGCCACCACTGGTGGTGAACATGTTACAGGGGCCAAAAAGCGAGGGGGTTGTCACCGCCGACACCGCCAAGTCGGCCGAGTCAGTGATTAACGCCTTCAAATCAGTGGATGCCGATCTGCTGATTCAGGCCTTCATTCGCGAAGCCGGCGGCAGCAACTTGCGCCTGCTGGTGGTGGACGGCAAGGTCATCGCCACCATGTTGCGGCAACGTAGCGACCACGACAATTTTGCAGACGACGGTGACAGCAGTGCCCATGCGGCTCGCGTCACTCAAGCCGAAAAGCGCCTGGCTGTTGCCGCGGCCAAAGCCCTTGGGCTGAAAGTGGCGGGCGTCGATATTCTGCGCAGCAGCAATGGCCCATTGTTGCTGGATATCAATGCCACGCCAGAGCTCAAGAATATCGAAGCCGTCACCGGCAAAGACCTCGCCGCCACACTCATTCACGCGGTGGAAAAGAAACTCAAGTGGAAGCGGCCCTTGCACTCGGGCGTCGAAGTCGCTCAGGACTGAGACACCGGTGATGGAGCAGGCAACAGATTTTCGCAGAGGCTGCGCGGAAGATCAGGAATGGCTGTTTCAGCTATTCCGTACCACCATGCAGGATTTCATCGATCGCGCCTGGGGCTGGGAAGAGCTGCTGCAACGGGAAGGCTTTGCTACGACGCTGCCGGCCAGAGAATTCCAGATCGTGATTGCCAATGAAGCCCCGGTTGCCAGCTACCACCTGACGCCAAAAAGTGATCATCTGTTATTGGACATGATCATGGTAGAGCCGAGTTATCAGGGTCGCGGCTACGGCGCCCTGATGATGGCGGCTATCAAAAAGCAGGCAAGAACGCAGCAGCTACCCGTTCGTCTGAGCGTCTTGCAGACCAACCCGGCGATCGGTTTTCACACGCATCAGGGTTTTGTTGAATACAGTCGCGACAAACACAGCCTGCAGATGCACTGGATTCCCTGAGCGTTATTCTGCTGCGCGATTCCCCTGCTCTCTACTCCTACTCTAACCCCTGCTCCATACCCCGGCTCTATTTCTGCACTGGCATGACCAGTTCGAAGTGCTCCACTGTCGGAAACGGATCATAAAAATGATGCAGCAGTTCGCGCCATTGCTGGTATTGCGGCGAGCCACGAAAGCCTTGCGTATGGTCTTCCAGCGTTTGCCAGCGTACCAACAACAGGTAGCGGTTCTCGACTTCCAGACAACGCTGCAATTCATGGGACACATAGCCGGGCATTGCGGCGATGATTTGCTGCGCTTCAGCAAACGCTTGTTCAAATGCTGCGCTTTGGCCCGGGATTACATTGAGAACCGCTTGTTCGAGAATCATAAGGTTATTCCAATACCGCCCTGCAGCGGGTGAAAAGTCAGCGACAGCCGAGTCAGGGAGTTCGCGGACGCACCGGGATCCAGACTTCTTCGCTGCCTTGCGGATCATCGGGTCGATAGTCGGCGTCGAGGATCTCGAAATGGGGCCTGCTATCCAGCAAATAGTCAGATGCGGGTAACCACTGTCCGAAGATAGCTTGCAGGGTCTGCTCAAAAGCACTGGCAGGGCCGACATGCAGGAACATGGCATACAGGCCAGGCGCAATCACCATCGCCGCCATGCCCGGTGGTGCTTCGGCCTCTGCAGATACCGCCACTGCAGCCCAGTGTTCAAACGGAGTCTGCGGGTTGAATGCTTGCCAGTCCATCGCTGGCGGGAAATGCTTCAGATTATAGAAAACCGAAGTATCGGCACCGACTATCTCTTTAACACGCGGACCAAATTGCTGCCACAAAGCAGGCAAGCGGTTGTCGGCCAAAGCGACTTGCTGACGCATGCCGATCAAACGGGTAGCCGGAAACGCAACCATTTTCTCCGGCGTCATGACTTAGATGAGTCGCGCGCCGTTAGGCACTTCCCGCTCTGGCTTGGCCAGGACAACGGCACCGTCGCTGTCATAAAAGCCGGTGACCAGACATTCAGACATGAACGGACCGATCTGTTTGGGCGGAAAATTGACCACACCGACCACCTGCGTACCGATCAGGTCTTCAGCATCATAGTGTGTGGTAATTTGCGCGCTGGATTTACGTACACCAATCTCCGGACCGAAATCGATCTGGAGTTTCCAGGCCGGCCGGCGCGCTTCGGGAAAGGCTTCAACCGCAAGCACGGTACCGACACAAAGCTGCACCTTTTCAAAATCATCCCAGCTAATTTCTTGCATGAAAAAATCCTGTTACTGCGTTAGCAAACGACTACGCGCCGCTTTTGTTCATCGTTAGCCGCTGAAGTCTTCGTTGAAGACATAGACACAGGCTCGTTGCCACTGCTCTTCGGCAGCGCCTTCTTGCGACAGACGTACTTCGGTGACAACACGGCGATAGGCAGGCCCTTCGAATTTATCCACTTGCGGCCAGTAATTGGCCAGCTCTACCGAGGTAAACAGTTGTCCGGCGACCCAGGGCGCTTCGGCAGACAGGATGAGGACAGGAAAGCCTTCTGTGGTCGGCAGGCCCTCGGCGTGACGAATGCCCCGCACCCAGGCTGGCTGCCAGACACCGGGCAAGTCCTGCAATACCCATTCATTACTCTCTCCGGGAGCCAGAGACCCGTAGACAAAGAGTTTGTTATCTTCTGCTGCCATTGCTGACTCTACTACCAGGCCCGTTGGCCGGGCTCGACCACCTGTTACAACTCGACCGGTTAATTACAAAAGTGCACCCGGCTATCTCACTAGCAATCTCACATCCGTAATGCTGACCGATACCGGAGACGTCAAAGAAATGCCGGGTCTTTCATATGCCCCAGCAAGTCGTCGGTCTTTTGCCGCATGAGCGCCGTATCACCGCGGGATTCGACATTAAGTCGTACCACCGGTTCGGTATTGGACATGCGTAAATTAAAGCGCCAATCGCCAAACGCCATGGACAGGCCGTCGGTATGATCGATGCTCTGCGCGTGTGGCGCGTAGTGCTGTTCGATCGCTTTTAACAGACGGGCCGGTTCCTCGATAGTGCTGTTGATCTCGCCGCTGGCAGGAAACGCCAACATGCGCTCATTCACCAATTCTGCCAATGATTTGTCCTGCTTGCTCATCAGCTCAATCACCAGCAGCCAGGGCACCATGCCGCTGTCGCAATAGGCAAAATCCTTGAAATAATGGTGCGCACTCATTTCGCCGCCGTAGACTGCATCTTCGGCCCGCATGCGCTCCTTGATGAAAGCATGGCCGGTTTTACACTGAATCGCCTTGCCATTGTAGGTTTTGGCAATCTCAATTGTATTCCAGGTCAAGCGCGGATCATGGACGATACTGGCACCCGGCGTCTTCTCCAGAAAGGCCTGCGCCAATAAGCCAACGATGTAATAGCCTTCAATGAAACGGCCGTCGGCGTCGAAGAAGAAACAGCGATCGAAATCACCATCCCAGGCAATACCCAGATCGGCCTTGTTCGCCTTGATGGCGTCAATCGTCGGTGCACGGTTCTCTTCCAGCAGCGGGTTCGGTACGCCATTGGGAAAGTGCCCATCGGGCTCGTGATGCACTTTGATAAACTCCACCGGCAACTTCGACTCCAGCGCATCGATAATCGCGCCGGCACCACCGTTACCGGCATTGCAGACGATCTTTAGCGGCTTGAGCTGGCTGGCATCAATGTACTCCAACAAATGTGCAATATAAGCCGGTCGCGTATCCTTTTCGCTCACACTGCCCTTGCTCGGCGGCTCGGTAAATTCATTGGCCTCAGCCAGTGCCTTGATGTCATTCAGGCCGGTATCACCGCTGATGGGCCGCGAGCCTTCACGCACCAGCTTCATACCGTTGTAGTCTTTCGGGTTGTGACTCGCAGTGACGACGATGCCGCCGTCCACTTGCAGATGCGAAGTGGCAAAATAAATTTCTTCGGTACCACACTGACCGATGTTGATGACATCAGCACCGGAATCAGTCAAACCACGGGTAAGAGCTGCGCACAATTCGGCGCTGGTGAGGCGAATGTCGTAACCAACCACCACCGATTTAGGTTTCAGGTATTCCACGAAGGCGCGCCCAATACGATAGGCAATTTCTTCGTTGAGCTGATCAGGAATACGGCCGCGAATGTCGTAGGGTTTGAAACAGGTAATCTCTGTACTCATAGGACGCTTCCTGCCTAACCTTGCAGTTGTTTGTAGGTGAAATTGGTGGCCTCGATAAAGCCATCGACACTACCACAGTCAAAGCGTTGCCCCTTGAACTTGTAGCCGATCACTTTACCACTTGCCGCTTGCGTCATCAGCGCATCGGTTATCTGCATTTCACCGTTCTTGCCAGGCGGTGTGTTCTCGATAATTTCATAGATATCCGGCGTCAGGATGTAACGCCCGATGACCGCCAGATTGCTCGGCGCATCTTCCGGTGCCGGCTTCTCCACCATATTGCTGATGCGGTAGATGCCTTCTTCTTCCTCAACACCTTCGATGACACCGTACTTATAGGTTTCTTCCTCCGGCACTTCCTCGATAGCAACAATGCTGCACTGGTACTTGTCATACAGCTTGACCATCTGTTTGAGCACCGAGTCGCCCTCTTTATTGACGCAGTAGTCGTCGGCGAGGATTACCGCAAACGGTTCATTGCCGATCAAGTTGCCGCCTACCAGAATGGCGTGACCCAAGCCCTTCATTTCCACCTGCCGGATATAGGAGAAAGTGCACTTGTCGATGATCTTGCGAGTTTCGTCCAGCAAGGCTTCCTTGGACGAACCCTTGATCTGGTGTTCCAGTTCGTAGCTGATATCGAAGTGGTCCTCCAGTGCCCGTTTGCCACGACCGGTGACAATTGCCATACCGGTGATTCCGGCGTCCATGGCTTCTTCCACACCGTATTGAATCAATGGCTTGGTGACGATGGGCAACATTTCTTTAGGCATGGCCTTGGTGGCGGGTAAAAAACGTGTACCGTAACCTGCCGCGGGGAATAAACATTTCTTGATCACTGACATGTAACTAACCTGATTGTGCGATGAATTGAGTAACGTAAATTTATCAGTTGCACGACAGCGTCACCGCTGACATCTGCTGCAATAAACCAGCGCAGACACCCGGTGCGCGCAACTTTCTGACGTGGGCATGATGCAAGAAAGCTGTTGAGTCATTGTTGTAATAAATATCCCTCTTGTTGACGGTGCTGCCCGACTCTTGCAGCCTGACTCTCTCACGGTCAGTCGTCACGGGTATTGAATCTGGCGGAGCTGGTAACTTGTCTTGTTACGTCACCTCAGGCATTGTCTGTTTCTGCTCAGGCAATGCGACCATATTGGTCATCAAACCTAACAATATCATCTTCACCAAGATAGTCACCTACCTGCACTTCGATTATCTCCAGCGACTCACTCTGGTGATTGGACAGTCGATGCTTGCTGCCAAGCGGAATAAAAGTCGATTCATTGCAGGGCAATTCAAATTCGCGCTCGCCACAAATCACCTGAGCCGTGCCTTTAATGACGATCCAGTGCTCAGCCCGGTGGTGGTGCAACTGGAGAGAAAGAGAGGCGCCGGGTTTTACCACGATATGTTTTACCTGATACCCGGGTTCATTGGCCAGTGACTGATAGGAACCCCAGGGCCGAAAAACCAAAGATGCTGTATCAGCCTCACTACGCTGTTGCTGTTGCAACTGACTGACAATCTGTTTGACTGACTGCGCCTGATTACGGTCTGCAACAAGCACTGCATCGTCAGTTTCAACGACTATCAGGTTATCCAGACCGATAGCTGCGACCAATCGGCTGCGTGCCTCAATGTAACTGTTGCTGACATCCTCAGTCAGGACATCCCCACCGATGACATTGCCCCGTGCGTCCTTTTCACTGATATCCCATAGCGCGTCCCAAGCGCCAAGATCATTCCAGCCAGCAGACAGTGGTACGACCACTGCATTGGCTGTCTTCTCCATCACGGCATAATCGATGGAATCACTACGGCACTTCTCAAACTCGCTGGCGGGAATATGGGTGAAATCATCACGCTCATCGAGATTGGCATAAGCCGCTTCACAGGCGCTGAGGATATCCGGTGCATGTTGCTTTAGTTCGGCAAGATAGTCAGCCGCCCGAAACAGGAACATTCCGCTATTCCACAAATAGTCACCGCTGGCGAGATAGGATTCAGCAGTGGCCAGATCAGGCTTTTCGACAAAAGACTGCACCATACACGCCGTGCTTTCAGCCACCTTGTCTCCTTTACGAATATAGCCATACCCCGTTTCTGGGGCACCTGGCACTATACCAAAGGTCACGAGCTTGTTTCTGGCACTTAAAGGCAGCGCGCCGGCGATTGCCTCATGAAAAGCCTCGCAGTCGGCAATCACATGGTCAGCAGCCAATACCAGCAATTGGGCATTGGCATCAATTTGTACCGCGCGCAGCGCAGCGAGCGCTACGGCAGGTGCCGTATTCCGCCCAACCGGTTCCAGCAAGATGGTGTTGTCTGTCAGGCCGATCTGCCTGAGTTGCTCCGCGACCAGAAAGCGGTGTTCAGAATTCACTACGACGATGGGCTGCCCCAGATCAGCGACTCCATCAAGACGCGTCAGGGTATTTTGGAACAGTGAACCTTCAGCATGGGGGAATTGAATAAACTGCTTGGGCAATTGAGCCCGTGACAATGGCCACAATCGGGAACCGATTCCGCCGGCCATAATGACTGGATGTAACATGGTGGCAACCTGAGAAAATCAGCACCTATCTTAGCAAAAATTTGCTGCCCCAGAGCAAGTAATCATGCGCAATTCAGCCCATTACGACTGCTTCAGAGCCATTTTACTATCGATTATTTGGCCCCGGCACGATAAACTCGCAGCCCTTGTAAGTCAGGCCAGCATTGGGCAAACAGGAAATGATGAAAACAAGGAATGACAGCTTCGTTCCCCAGAGCTCCTACGAGATGGATCAACTGGTGGAATGTGGCTACGGCAGATTATTCGGTCCCGGCAATGCCAAGCTGCCAGTGGATAAAATGCTGATGCTGGACCGCATTACCAATATCAACGCCGATGGTGGCTCACATGGTCGTGGCCAGATCATCGCCGAACTGGATATTAAGCCTGATCTATGGTTCTTCGACTGCCATTTTCCTGGCGATCCAGTGATGCCAGGTTGTCTTGGACTGGATGCGCTGTGGCAACTGGTAGGTTTCTATCTGGGCTGGCGTGGCTACCCGGGTAAAGGCCGCGCACTGGGTGCCGGCGAAGTAAAATTTACCGGTGAGATTCTGCCGACAGCAAAGAAAGTCGTCTACGATCTCAACATTACCCGGGTGATCGATCGCAAACTGGTTGTCGGCATCGCCGACGGAACCGTTGCCGTTGATGGCAAGGTTATCTATACCACCAAAGCACTGAAGGTGGGTTTGTTTACCCCCGAAAGTTCATTCAACTGATTGCCCCAGAGGTTTCTATGCGACGAGTGGTTGTAACCGGAATTGGTATCGTCTCCTGTCTCGGTAACAATAAAGGCGAAGTGCTGGCGTCCCTGCAGGAAGGCCGCAGCGGCATCAGCTTCAATCAATCCTATGTGGATGTGGGCATGCGCAGTCATGTCAGCGGTACCGTCAACATCGACAAGGAAGCACTGATCGATCGCAAGATGCTGCGTTTCATGGGTGATGCGTCGGCCTATAGCTACATCGCCATGGCCGAAGCCATTGCCGATTCGGGTCTTGACGAGGCAGATATTTCCAACGAGCGCACCGGCATTGTGGCCGGCTCCGGCGGTGGTTCGCCCGAAGATCAACTGGAATCCACCGACATCCTGCGCGAGAAAGGCATGCGCCGGGTCGGGCCGTACCGCATCCCGCGCACCATGAGCAGCTCGGTGTCAGCCTGTCTGGCCACCTCGTTCAAGATTCGCGGCGTCAACTACTCCATCTCCTCGGCCTGCGCCACCAGCGCGCATTGCATCGGCAACGCGGCAGAGCTGATTCAAATGGGCAAGCAGGACATTGTCTTTGCCGGTGGCGGTGAATCCGAACACTGGTCCATGTCCCACATGTTTGATGCCATGGGCGCCCTGTCGACCAAGTACAACGAAACGCCGGACAAGGCATCGCGGGCTTTTGATGCCAATCGTGACGGCTTTGTCATCGCCGGTGGTGGCGCTATGCTGGTCATTGAAGAGCTGGAACATGCCCTGCAACGTGGCGCCAAAATCTACGCCGAGCTCACCGGCTATGCCGCCACTTCCGATGGTTACGACATGGTCGCTCCGTCCGGTGAAGGCGGCAGCCGTGCCATGCGCATGGCGATGTCGGGTCTCGAAGGTCCGGTGGACTACATTAATACCCACGGCACCAGCACACCGGCAGGCGATATTTCCGAGCTCAACGCCATACGACAAGTGTTTGGTGAGAATATCCCCACCATCAATTCCACCAAGTCACTGACTGGTCACTCCCTCGGCGCCGCCGGTGCCCAGGAAGCTATCTACAGCCTGCTGATGATGGAGAATGACTTCGTCGCCGCCTCTGCCAATATCGAAGAGCTGGACCCGGCCGCAGAAGGCATACCGATTGCACTGGAGCGCATCGACAACGCCGGCCTCAACCGGGTGATGTCCAACAGCTTCGGTTTCGGCGGTACCAATGCCTGCCTGGTGTTTGATCGTTTTAAAAATTAACTGCCCGGGTGTAAGCAGACAGGCACAGTTCCGGTCACTACCCCTATGACAAGAAACACAGGAAGCAGCCTCTTATTTTCTCTGGGCATCATGCTGGCCAGCACTCTGGTCAGCGCCCAGGGCTCTCTGTCCGCGCTGACCGGCAACGCCCGCCCTGAACCCCTGCCGCTGGCACAGGCATTTCCGTTCTATCTGAGCGCAGTGGATGACAATCACTGGCAAGTCACCTGGAACCCGGCCAGCGGTCACTATCTTTATCGCCACGCCTTTGCCTTCAGCATCCAGCGCGATGCCAACTCCGAACCTGTGAGCCTGACTGTGGACATCCCCGAGGGCCTGCAGAAGACCGACCAGTTTTTCGGCGACATCGAAGCCTATTACGGTGCTGTGACTATCGATATCGAACCCGCCAGCGACTTGCCTGGCAGCGCCCAACTCTGGATCGAATATCAGGGCTGCGCTGACTGGGGCTTTTGTTATCCGCCGCAGCGTAGCGCCTTACCTCTCTTTCCCTGAGCACTGTTTCCCTGAGCCCAGAACAGCGCCTCCTCAGGGCCTTCTATCTGGTGCTAACAGGGCTTGTTGACACCATTGCTCCCGCCAGACCAAGAATTCGACAGAAATCGGATGAAAAGCAGCGGAATTTCTGAGAAAATGCCGCCAAAATTTGCAATCGGACGGGAACTACCGATTTTGCAGACTCTCAGCGCGAAAAAGCACAAATAACAGCAGCGGAACCACCTCATGGCAGCAATATTGGCCCTGCACGGCCCCAACCTGAATCTGTTAGGACAGCGTGAGCCACATATCTACGGCAGCGACACCCTGGCTGACATTAATGGCCGTCTGGCTGAACAGTGCAGTGCTGCCGGTCACCAGTTCGAACATCTGCAGAGCAATGCCGAAGCGGCACTGATAGATCGCCTGCATCTGGCGCGCACCGACGGGACGGCATTCATGCTGGTGAATTTCGGCGGCTTTACCCATACCAGCATTGCCTTGCGCGATGCCGTGCTGGCCAGCGAGCTGCCCTTCATCGAGGTACACCTGTCCAATTTGTACAAGCGCGAGAGTTATCGCCACAAATCCTATTTTGCTGATATTGCCGTCGGCTCCATCGTCGGCCTGGGTGCCCAGGGTTACGAATTGGCGTTGCAAGCAGCATTCACTCAACTGGAGAAAAAGAACTAGCCTTTCGGGATCGCATTATGGATATCAGAAAAGTAAAAAAGTTAATCGAATTGTTGGAAACCTCTGACGTCGCCGAGATCGAAATCAAGGAAGGCGAAGAGGCTGTTCGTATCAGTCGTGTTTCCTCGGCTGCGCCTGTTGCTGCACCGGTCACCTATGCTGCACCGCCTGCCGCCCCTGTTGCCGCTGCCCCGGCCGAAGCCGCCGGCGACGACAAGGCCAGCGCTGCTGCTCCGGCAACCAAGGGCAAAAAAATCAACTCACCCATGGTCGGCACTTTCTATCGCGCACCTTCGCCCTCTTCACCGCCTTTTGTTGAAGTGGGCACACACGTGAAAGCAGGCGATGTTGTTTGCATTGTCGAGGCCATGAAAATGATGAATCAGATCGAAGCGGATCACTCGGGCGTGGTTGAGGCCATTCTCGTAGAAGACGGCGAGCCGGTTGAATTTGATCAACCTCTGATTTCCATCGTTTAACTGACGGTTTCCTGATTCATGATAGAAAAAGTATTAATTGCCAACCGTGGCGAGATTGCCCTCCGCGTTCTGCGTGCCTGCAAAGAGCTGGGCATCAAGACCGTGGCAGTACACTCCACCGCCGACCAGGATTTGATGCATGTGCGTCTGTCTGATGAGTCGGTCTGTATTGGCCCGCCCAACGCCACCGAAAGTTACCTGAACATCCCGTCCATCATCAGCGCCATGGAAGTCACCGATGCGGATGCCGTGCATCCGGGCTACGGTTTTCTCGCCGAGAATGCCGACTTTGCCGAGCAGGTGGAAAACAGCGGCTTTATCTTTATTGGTCCGCAAGCGGAAACTATTCGCGCCATGGGCGACAAGGTGTCTGCGATCGAGATCATGCGCGAAGCCGGTGTGCCCACCGTACCCGGTTCCAATGGTCCACTGGACGATAACAACGAACGCACACTGGAGCTGGCCAAACAGATCGGCTATCCGGTGATCATCAAGGCTGCTGCCGGTGGTGGCGGTCGTGGTATGCGCGTGGTGCATAACGAAGCCGCATTGCTGAAAGCCATTTACGTCACCCAGTCGGAAGCCAAATCGTTCTTCGGCAGTGGCACGGTGTATCTGGAAAAATTTCTGGAGAACCCGCGCCATGTCGAGATTCAGGTAATCGGCGACGGCAAGGGCGATGCCATTCATCTGGGCGATCGCGACTGCTCACTGCAGCGCCGTCACCAGAAAGTGCTGGAAGAAGCCCCCGCGCCCGGCATCCCCGACGAGATCCGCGCTGCTGTCGCACAAACCTGTGTCGACGCCTGCAAGAAGATGAAATATCGCGGTGCTGGCACGTTGGAATTCCTCTACCAGGACGAACAGTTCTATTTCATCGAGATGAACACGCGCGTACAGGTGGAGCACCCGGTAACAGAGATGATTACCGGTGTCGATATCGTCCGCGAACAGTTGCGTATTGCCAGTGGCTTGCCGCTGTCTGTCAAGCAAGAAGACATTGTCTTGCGCGGCCATTCTTTCGAGTGCCGTATCAATGCTGAAGACCCAAGCTCCTTCATTCCAAGCCCGGGGAAAATTAATCTTTTCCATGCTCCGGGTGGCCCAGGCATTCGCGTCGATTCGCATTTGTACAGCGGCTACAGCGTGCCTCCCTACTACGATTCACTGGTGGCCAAGCTGATCAGCTACGGCAGTACCCGCGAGCAGGCATTGACGCGCATGCAAACCGCACTCGATGAGATCCTCATCGATGGCATCAAGAGCAACACTGCCCTGCACCGGGATCTGGTTCGGGATGCGCAGTTCCAGAAAGGTGGGGTTAACATCCACTACCTGGAACACAAACTCAGTTCCTGATCCGACAGACTCATGTGGCAGCAGCTTACCCTACACGCGCGTTCCGCCGACTGTGCGGAACTCGAGGACAAGCTGCTGGCACAGGGCGCCCTGTCCATTACCTACCTTGACGCGGAAGACCAACCGGTCTTTCAGGAGGAGCCCGGCAGTACCCCCATGTGGGACAACACCGTCCTGCTGGCCCTGTTCGCAGCCGATGCCGACCTGAGCTTCGTGCTGGCTGCCCTGCGTAACGAAGAGAAGGTACTCAACCGCGAATCACTGCATGCAGAAACGCTGGCTGACAAGGCCTGGGAACGCAGCTGGATGGATGATTTCCAACCCATGCGCTTTGGCCAGCGCCTGTGGATCTGCCCGAGCTGGCAAACACCGCCAGAGCCGGAAGCGGTCAATCTGTTTATCGATCCGGGACTGGCGTTTGGCAGCGGCACTCACCACACGACTGCCATGTGCCTGACATGGCTGGATCAGGCCGATGTGGCCGGCAAGACTGTTATCGACTACGGCTGCGGTTCTGGCGTGCTCGCTCTCGCTGCAGCCTTGCTCGGCGCCGAGGTCGTGCATGCGGTCGACAACGATCCGCAAGCCATTCTTGCCACCCGTGACAATGCTCAGCGCAATCAGCTCGACGACGAACAGATCCCCACTTACTTACCGGCGGATTTACCGCACATGAAAGCCGACATCCTGTTGGCCAACATTCTCGCCGCCCCACTGCAGTCACTGGCACCTGCTTTTGCCGAATTACTGGCTACTGATGGCAAACTCGTGCTCTCCGGCTTGCTTGATTACCAGATCGAAGCTGTGCAGGGCGCCTACCAGTCCTGGATAAGGTTTGATCAGCCTGTCATCGACAATGGCTGGGCCTGCCTCAGCGGCACGCGCAAGGCGTGAACTCGTCAGGGCAATCCCCTACAATTCAAGGCTGTGTTCACCGCTCTCAGGCCGACCCGGCAGTATGACTCCAAGTATCACTCAATGCCCCAGTTGCGACTCTACCTTCAAGGCGAGCCCGGAGATGCTGGCGCTCGCCGCCGGCAAAGTCCGCTGCGGTGCCTGCCTGACGGTATTTATGGCGGCAGAAAACCTGTTGGAGCTGGAAGCGGACGCTCTGGCAGCATTGATTGGTGAAACTTCGCCAGCCGCTGCTGCAGAGTCAGCATCGGAATATGGCGACACCGCCATCGCGCCCCATGCATTCGGGGCCGACGCAGACGAAGATAGCGATAGCGATAGCGATAGCGATAGCGATAGCGATAGCGATAGCGATAGCGATAAAGAGATCCTGCAGTTCTCCACAGCAGAGGACAGTGATTTTCTTGCGAGTCACGAGGACGAAGACGATGAACCGGGCTCGGTATTCATTGGCAGCGCCCCCACT
>CAZQFA010000002.1:92906-101820 GCA_964592245.1 uncultured Pseudohongiella sp.
TCACGAGGACGAAGACGATGAACCGGGCTCGGTATTCATTGGCAGCGCCCCCACTGATTACTTCGACCCCTCCACCTTCCTGCATCGCGCCGAGGCCGGTCAACCTGAAGACGACGCCGAGGTATATGATCAGGAAACACCGGACGCCGCAGAGGATTTCCACTTCAGCATCGCCTCAGCAGTCGATGCCACTCTCACGTCGGACCCGGCGCCTGCAAGCGATAGAGAGAAGGCGATAGAGAGCAATATAGAAAGTGCGATAGGGAGCAGAACTGAAAGCGCAACAGAGGCTGCAGCCAAAGGTGAAGACCTGGTCACCACGCCGACTGACTCCAGCGCTTTCTCGCCATCTGCAGAGCAAGAACACAAAGCGGAACACGAACAACAGGCAGAGTCTCCAGCACCAGACAGCACTGATGGAAATGAGGGAACTGAGGCAGCTGAAGCAACTGATGCAACTGAAGGCACCGACACCAGCACAACTAGCACACCGGAAAGCTTCGCCCTGCATGCCAGCTTCTCGTTCGGGAGCTTTAACAGACCAGAGTCGACAAACAAACCCGGACAGCAACTGCATGAAAGCAACAGCGACATAGCAGACGAAAGCGAAGCCGATATTCTGGAACAGAGATTCCACGAGGAAAACGACACTGACTCGACCTTGGCATCGGCTAATACAGCAACAGAGCCAGAATCAGAGTCGCAAGTTGAGCCACAACCAGACTCTCAATTCGCGGCAAAAACAGAATCTGCTGCGGTAGCGGCAAGTGAACCTGATACCGCGCCTGTCATTGCCACGACCGACGCAGAATTGCCGGAAGTCGCCGACGCTGATGTCAGCACTTCAGCCACTGACACGCAATCCTCGCCAGCCGCGTTTACGATTCTCACACTCACTCCGGTCAATGCAGTTGCTGCAACATCCAGGCGCCTGGCCCCCGCAGAAATGCCTGCCACTGCTGCCGGGCAAGAGCAGACCGCAGCGGTCAGCACTGTGTCGGGGCAAGTGCCGCCAGTAGATGAGGCTGAGGTCGCGTCGCCAGAACCGGACCAGTCCACCGAAGCAATACGGGCGCGGGCGTTACAGGCACAACTGGAAGACGAAGAGGCGCTGGAATCCATACCCAGCGCCAATCTGGCGATCCTCAGCAAGTTCACCAGCCCGGTAGAGTTTATCAGCGGCAGCCAGCGGCGCTGGGGGCCGCAACTGCTATGGGCCGGCGTCAGCGTACTGTTGATGAGCACACTGGCAGCGCAATACTTGTGGCAGCACAAAGACCTGTACAGCCTTGTTCCCGGGCTGCGCCCCTGGTACGCCATGCTGTGCGAACCGCTCGGTTGTGAATTGCCGGTGTACCACAACATCAGTGCGATCCGTAGCGAGACGCTCCTGGTACGCAGTCATCCGCAGCTGGCCAACGGGCTGGTGGTGAATGTCGAATTTCGCAACACGGCGGAGTTTCCACAACCGTTCCCCATTCTCATACTCAGTTTCAATGCGCCCAACAACGCGGTAATTGCGCTACGAGAATTTGCACCAGAAGAGTATTTGCCCGGTGAATTACGCAATGTGGAAATGATGCCGGTGATGAATCCGGTGCAGCTGGACCTGGAGATTATCGATCCCGGTCCGGATGCCGTGAATTACACCATGGCCTTTCGTCGTCCGTGACACTGTCACTTAGACGAATGCGCGAAGAAAGCGCGGAAAAACTGCTTCGAAACTTCCCACTTCCTGTGAATCGAAAAATAATTACCATCGAAGGCACACTGGCCCTTTATCTGATTTTCTGACCCGGCTATTATTACCGGCCGTCAAATTTTCACGACAAGAACATGCAGCAAATCGGGCCCTACAAGTTAGCAAACAATCTGTTCCTGGCACCGATGGTGGGCGTTAGCGATACGCCTTTCCGTGAAATCTGCATGCAGCAAGGCGCCGGTTTGACCATCGGAGAGATGTTAACCAGCAACAGTGAGTTGTGGCATAACGAACGCAACCGCCTGAAACAGGTGAAACCACGTATCGGCGGCCCGCAGGTAGTACAGATCGCCGGTTCCGAACCGGCCATGATGGCGGAAGCAGCCCGTCTGAACGCGCAGCGCGGGGCCACTGCCATCGACATCAATATGGGCTGCCCGGCCAAGAAAGTACTGAAAAAAGCGGCTGGTTCGGCGCTGTTGAAAGAACCCGATCTGGTCCGTGACATTCTGCAAGCCGTCGTCGCCGCCGTCACAATCCCGGTGACACTGAAAATACGCACTGGCTGGAGTGCCGAGACGCGCAATGGCGTGGACATTGCGCGCATTGCCGAGGATTGTGGCATTCAGCTGCTGACAGTGCACGGCCGCACACGCGAAGACCGTTTCAATGGTCACGCCGAATACGACACCATTGCCGAGATCAAGCAGTCCATCAGCATTCCCGTTATCGCCAACGGTGATATCGATTCACCGCGCAAGGCCAAACAGGTGTTGCTACACACCGGCGCCGATGGCCTGATGATTGGCCGCGCCGCCCAGGGACACCCCTGGCTGTTCCGTGAGGTGGATCAATATCTGCGCACGAATAAAATGCCAGACTCAACCTCAATACTGGAACAACTGTCTGTTATTGACAGTCATCTAAAAAAATTACACCGCTTCTACGGTGAAACCAAAGGCGTCTGGTATGCGCGCAAGCATGTCAGCGGCTATGTTAAAAAATTCTCCAATGCCCGACCGTTCCTGCAGCACTTCAATCAATTGCAATCCGGAGAGCAACAACGGATTGCGATTGCGCGATATTTTCATCAATTGACCGACGCAGAAGGAGCCATGGCGGCATGACAGATATGGATGAAACTTCGTCCCTGCCTCACTACCCACTAGGCAATGGTGACAGCAAACCGCGGGCGCAATCTCTGCGCTCCGAAGTAGAACGGGCCCTGTCCCGCTATTTCGCTCATCTGGAAGATGCACCGGTAACCGACCTGCATGAAATGGTCATGTCAGAAGTGGAAGAGCCCTTATTACAGGCAGTGATGAACTACACCGGTAACAATCAAAGCAAAGCGTCTATCATGCTGGGTTTGAACCGTGGTACGCTTCGCACGAAATTGAAGCACTACGGATTGCTTTGACACAATCCAACCCCCTCACTAGTAAATAAGCTCGAAAAATGACATCAGAATCCACTGCCGCCGTCCGGCGGGCTTTAATCAGTGTGTCTGACAAGACTGGCATCGTCCCATTCGCACAGGCACTTCATCAACTAGGCATCGAAATACTCTCCACCGGCGGCACCTACAAGCTGCTCAGTTCGGAAGGCATACCGGCGATCGAGATCTCCGACTACACCGGCTTCCCGGAGATGATGGACGGCCGCGTCAAGACCCTGCACCCCAAAGTTCATGGCGGCATTCTCGCACGCCGCGAGATTGATGCAGCGGTCATGCAAGAGCATGACATCCCGCCCATCGACATGGTGGTAGTCAATCTCTATCCCTTTGAAGCCACGGTGGCCAAGCCCGATTGCGACTTGCCCACGGCGATTGAGAACATCGATATCGGTGGCCCGACCATGCTGCGTGCCGCCGCCAAGAACAATCTGTACGTGGCCGTGGTGGTCAATCCGGCAGATTACGATGACATTCTCGCCAAGCTGCAAGCGGGTAACGGCGCGTTGGATCAGCAGACCCGGTTCGACCTGGCCGTCAAGACCTACGAGCACACCGCTGCCTATGACGGTGCTATTGCCAATTACCTGGGCGCGCGCCTGGCTGCCAGCGATGAATCGCAAGCTGCGGCCGCGCAGTTTCCACGCACATTCAATACCCAGTTCCACAAAAAACAGGACATGCGTTACGGCGAAAACCCGCATCAGGCCGCCGCGTTCTACGTGGAGAAAGAACCCGCAGAGGCCAGCATCAGCACTGCCGTGCAGTTACAGGGCAAAGAGCTGTCCTTCAATAACATTGCCGATACCGATGCAGCACTGGAATGCGTCAAGTGCTTCACTGAGCCGGCCTGTGTGATCGTCAAGCATGCCAATCCCTGCGGCGTGGCCATTGCCGAAACACCGCTACAAGCTTATGAACTGGCTTTTCAGACCGACCCGACCTCGGCTTTTGGTGGCATCATCGCCTTCAATCGCGAGCTGGATGCCGCAACGGCAAGCAAGATTACCGAGCAACAATTCACCGAAGTGATCATTGCACCGGCGATTTCCGAGGCAGCACTGAAGATCACCGAAGCCAAGAAAAACGTTCGCGTACTGCGTTGCGGCCAGTGGGACAACACTCGCAAGGCCGGTCTCGACTACAAACGCGTCAATGGCGGCCTGCTGGTGCAAGACCGCGATATTCATATGCTCAGCCGTGACGACCTGAAAATTGTCAGCGCCCGCGCTCCGTCTGAGGATGAACTGCGTGACCTGATGTTCGCCTGGTCGGTGGCCCAGTATGTGAAATCCAATGCCATCGTTTACTGCAAGAACAACCAGACCATTGGTATTGGCGCCGGCCAGATGAGCCGCGTCTACAGTGCCAAAATCGCCGGCATTAAAGCCGCCGATGAGAACCTGCAAGTCAGCGGTTCCGTCATGGCCTCCGATGCATTTTTCCCGTTCCGCGACGGCATTGATGCCGCCGCCGAAGCCGGCATCACTGCGGTGATTCAACCGGGTGGCTCCATGCGCGACGATGAAGTGATTGCCGCCGCTGATGAGCACGGCATGGCAATGGTCTTCACTTCTGTTCGCCACTTCCGACACTAGGCCACACTCACTATGAAGATTCTGATTATTGGCAGCGGCGGCCGCGAGCATTCACTGGCGTGGCGCTGCGCGCAATCCGACAACGTCGATCTGGTCTATGTGGCGCCGGGCAATGCCGGGACCGCAACCGAAGACAAGATGGAAAACATCGACATCGATGTCATGGACTTCGAAGCACTGGCCAAATTTGCCGAGAGCAAGAATGTCGTCCTTACCATTGTGGGACCTGAGGCGCCTTTGGTCGGCGGCGTTGTCGATTATTTCAACGAACGCCAGCTGGCCTGCTTTGGTCCGTCACAAGCGGCGGCACAGCTCGAAGGCTCAAAGGCGTTCACCAAGGACTTTCTCGCCCGCCACAACATTCCAACCGCCTCGTTCGCTACGTTCACCGATGTGGATGCTGCCATTGCCTATATCGAGCAGGAAGGCGCACCCATTGTCATCAAGGCTGATGGCCTCGCCGCAGGCAAAGGCGTGATCGTGGCCCAGAGTAACGAGGAGGCCATTGCCGCCGTCAAAGACATGCTGGACGGCAATCGCTTCGGTGACGCCGGCCATCGCGTTGTCATCGAACAGTTTCTCAGCGGCGAAGAAGCCAGCTTCATCGCCATGGTGGACGGCAAGCATGTGTTGCCCATGGCCACGTCCCAGGATCACAAGCCACGGGACGATGGCGACAAAGGCCCGAATACCGGCGGCATGGGTGCCTACTCCCCGGCCCCTGTTGTCGATGAGCAGACCTATCAGCGCATCATGGATCAGGTCATTCTGCCCACCGTCGCCGGTATGGCCGCGGACGGCAATGAATACATCGGTTTCCTTTATGCCGGTCTGATGATTTCCGCCAATGGCGACGTCAGCGTGATCGAATTCAATTGCCGCTTCGGCGACCCCGAGGCGCAACCGGTGATGATGCGCCTGCAGTCCGATCTGCCCAAACTCTGTCTGGCGGCCCTCGAGTGCAAGCTGAATGTGCAGCAGGCCGAATGGGACCCGCGCCCTGCTGTTGGCGTAGTGCTGGCTGCAGGCGGCTATCCTGACGCCTACGATAAAGGTCTGCCAATTTCCGGCCTCGAGGCGGCCACCGGCGATTCCCAAAAGGTCTTTCATGCCGGCACCCGACTGGAAAACAATCAGGTCGTGACCAATGGCGGTCGTGTCCTTTGCGCCACGGCCATGGGCGCGACTGTCTCCGCGGCGCAAGCGGCCGCCTATGAGCTGGTCGACAAAATCCACTGGGACAAGGTGTACTACCGCAAGGATATTGCACACCGCGCCATCGCACGCGAGAATGGGTAGCGACTAACATAAGAGCTACGCATTGGGAGCTATCAGATGCCAGCGTTACCACATTCATTGCTCGATCGTTGCCTGATCCAGTTTGATCAGGCGCTACGCACCTGCACGCCGGGGGCATCCCATGCCCAGCGGCCATCTCCTGCTGCGCAGATTACCGAATCCGACGAACATGAATTGAGTACACAGCAGCGCAAGGCGGCTGCTGGCCTCATGCGTATCAATCACACTGGCGAAGTGTGCGCACAGGCGTTGTATGCCGGACAGGCTGCAACAGCCAAGCTTGGCGAGGTACGCTTGTCCATGGAAGCGGCAGCAGCAGAGGAAGTCGACCATCTGGCCTGGTGTGAGGAGCGTCTTGAACAACTCGACAGCCGACCCAGTATTTTCAATCCGGTATTCTATTCTCTCAGCTACGGTATGGGCGCACTCGCCGGCCTGGCTGGCGATAAGTGGAGCCTGGGGTTTGTGGCAGAAACTGAAGATCAGGTGTGCCAGCATCTGGAGGAACATCTGCAACAGCTGCCGACAGATGATGTGCACAGCAAGGCCATTCTTGAACAAATGATTCAGGATGAGAAAGCCCACGGTGACAGCGCTCGCATTGCCGGTGGCGCGGACCTGCCCGCACCAATCAAATCCGGCATGAAGTTACTGTCGCAGGTCATGAAGAAGACCACCTACCGGATCTAGTCCTCTGACATCAGCTGACATTACCTGAAATTACCTGACATCAGTTGCCACCACCTGCCAGTTCAGCGCAGGCTCATCCAGCCAGCCTGAGTCGCTATCAGGCCTCGATAATCTCGAAGTCGTGAGTGACTTTGACGCCGGCGTTTTTCAGCATGATGGAAGCCGAGCAATATTTATCGGCAGAGAGTTCGACAGCGCGGGCCACCTGTTTTTCACTCAGGTCTTTGCCGGCCACACGAAAATGCAGATGAATCGATTCAAATATTGCCGGTGTGTCGTCGACACGCTTGGCCTCGACATCAGCCTCGCAACTGGTGATATCCTGGCGCGCTTTCTTCAGGATAGTGACCACATCGAAGGATGAACAGCTGCCAACGCCCATGGCCATCAATTCCATTGGTCGCATACCGAGATTACGGCCACCACTTTCCGGCGCACCGTCCAGAACAATCGCGTGGCCAGTGCCGGATTCACCGACAAACATGACATTTTCTACCCACTTAATTCGCACATTCATACGCGCCACCAGGCCTCTTTCATAGCAATCATCAAGGTTTACTCATTTACACCGATACAAGTCATAGATTTGTCGTGTCAGGCACGTGGCTGATGCCCGCCTGAAAACAAGCGTTCTCTGACCGTAGCGGGCCGCAAGAGTATCACAGAACCGGAGCCTGCACATGACGCGTTATGCGACCATTTGCTTGCACGGCGAAGAGCCCGTAATACCAACGCTGTACAGATCAGTAATGTGATAGGTATCTCACAATTGCGGTAAAATTGTGATATACATTCCATTCTTATAACAAGAGGAAGTGAGGAGCTTCACACATGGCGCTTATGGCTATAACGCCACACATTGAGGATCTGGATAATTTCCTGTCCCATTGTCACCGTCGACGATACCCCAATCGCTCCACCATCATTTATGAAGGTGATCAGTGCGATACCCTGTATTACATTATCAAAGGGTCAGTGTCGGTCATACTGGAAGACGACGATGGCAAAGAAGTTGTGATCGCTTACCTCAATCCGGGTGATTTCTTCGGTGAAATGGGCCTGTTCCAGCAGTCGGAAGAGCGCAGCGCCTGGTGTCGTGCGCGTACTGCCTGCGAGATCGCCGAGATCAGCTATGCCAGCTTTAACTCCTACATCCGCTCGCACCCGGAAATTGTTTTCACTATTGGCCAACAGATGGCGCATCGCCTGCGCAACACGACACGCAAGGTGGGCGACCTGGCGTTTTATGACGTCACCGGTCGTATCGCGCGCACGCTGATTGATCTGGCCAAAGAACCCGATGCCATGACACATCCGGACGGCATGCAGATCAAGATCACGCGTCAGGAAATCGGACGTATCGTCAATTGTTCAAGAGAGATGGCGGGTCGTGTATTGAAGACCCTCGAAGAACAGGATCTGATCAGCGTCTCGGGCAAGACCATCGTCGTCCATAACACCCGCTAGCGTCACTATAGCGGGTCATAGCGGCCCGCATACAACTACCGCGCTAGAGCAGCAACATTCCCCAGGCAAACAACACCAGCCCCATGGCAATAAAGACCGCAGCCGAGCCAATGTCCTTGGCATTGCGCGACAGCTCGTGATACTCGCCACCGAAGCGATCGACGACTTTCTCCACTGCCGTATTCAATAGCTCGACGATAATCACCAGCACCAGAGAGGCTACCAGCAACACACGCTCGACTTCCGATTGCCCCAGCCAGAGAGCGAGTGGCGCCAGCACAACGAACGCGGCAACTTCCATCCGCAACGCTTCTTCGCCGCGAAAGGCAGCAACCAGTCCGGCGCAGGAATAGCGGGTCGCGGCGATGAGCCGGGACAGTCCTTTCTTGCGCGGTGGAGGCGAGAGAGGCTCTGAATCTTCAGCTTCAAGCATTGTCAGCAAACAATTCCTGTAGTTTGGCGCCGGGCTGGTCTGAGCGCATGAATGACTCGCCGACGAGAAAGCCATAAATGTCATTATCAAGCATGCGTTTTACGTCAGCAACCGAATGGATGCCACTCTCGGTTATAACGACTTTGTCACTCGGTATTTCACGTGCCAGATCCAGCGTGATCTGCAAGTCTGTTGTAAACGAATGCAGATCGCGGTTATTGATACCGATCAGACTGGTATCCACTTCCAACGCCCGTTCCAATTCCAGC
>CAZQFA010000002.1:101920-105842 GCA_964592245.1 uncultured Pseudohongiella sp.
GCCGCATGCTCGGCTGGCCGGAAATCCGGCCGGATGATGCCTTTCGATGGCGAGGCCTTCTTGATCTCGGCAATCACTGCCGGCTTGCGTTGTTGCGCCTGCCTGGCCATTGCCGCAGCGAAGCCACGCACGGGATCGGCGTGCGGCAGTTGTTTTTCCAGATCCGCCAGCGTTGCCAGTTTGCTGGCCTGCTCTACTTCGATTTCCTTGTAGGCGATGATTTCTTCGAGAATCGTAGCTGCCATGTTACTGCCCTGCCTGCTGGCTGAAATCAATCAACTGTTGCAACTTGGCGCTGGCCTCGCCACTGGCTATCACTGCTCGCGCCCTGGCGATGCCCGCAGTCAGATCGGCACTGAGGTTGGCTGCATAGATCGCCGCGCCCGCGTTGATAGCGACGATATCCGTGGCCGCCTGATTCTCACCGGCCAGCGCCTGTTTAAGTAGCGCCAAAGACGACTCGGCACTGTCAATCTGCAGCATGTTGTAGTCGGCATAGTCGGGCAAGCCCAACTCGGCCGGTGTGACTGTGTATTGTGAGATTTTGCCGTTTTTCAGTTCACCTACCTGCGTCGGCGCCGAGATACTGATCTCGTCGAGACCATCTTCCGCTGCCACTACCAGCACATGCTCACTGCCCAATGTCTGCAAGACCTCGAGGATGACCGGAATCCAACTGGCGGCAAACACCCCCATGATCTGGTTCGGCGCGCCAGCCGGATTGGTCAGCGGACCGAGCAAATTGAACACTGTGCGCACACCGATTTCCTTGCGCGCGGTGATGACATGTTTCATGGCGCTGTGATGGGCAGGTGCAAACATAAAGCCAACACCCACTTCATCGATCGACTGCCCTACCTGTGCCGGCGACAGATCGAGACGCACACCGGCCGCTTCCAGCACATCGGCGCTGCCACTGGTGCTGGTAGCACCACGATTGCCATGCTTGGCGACTTTCGCACCAGCCGCTGCGGCGACGATCGCTGCAGCAGTAGATACATTGAACTTGTTGGAACCACTACCGCCGGTGCCACAGGTGTCGACCAGATGCGCCGACGGCGAAACGCTGACCTTGGTAGATAACTCGCGCATCACTGTGGCACCGCCAAGCAGCTCTGCGGCCTTGACGCCTTTCATTTGCAGACCCACCAGAAATGCCGCGTTCTGGGCGTCGGTGGTTTCACCACTCATTAGCGCCCGCATGACGGTAACCATCTGTTCGGCATTGAGATCCTGACCGCTGGTCACAGCCTTGATCGCACTTTTGATATCCATGCTCGGTAGCTCCTGCTTTTTTATTCTTGCGTATTGATTCTTGTCGCTGCGGGGTTATTGCCGTCTTGCGGTTCAGGCAGCCAATGGCTGCTGTTCCAGAAAATTGCGCAGCAATTGATGACCATGTTCGGTGAGGATGGACTCAGGGTGAAACTGCACGCCCTCGATGGCCAGCTCTTTGTGGCGCACGCCCATGATCTCGGCGCGATTGCCATTGGCATCCACAGTCCATGCCGTCTCTTCGAGACAGTCCGGCAGGGAATTGCGGGCGATCACCAGCGAGTGATAGCGTGTTGCCGTGAAGGGGTTGTTAAGGCCGGTAAAGACGCCCTGTTGCTGATGATAGACCTCAGACAGTTTGCCATGCATGACCTGCTCGGCACGGACAATCTTGCCACCAAAGACCTGACCGATACACTGGTGCCCCAGACAGATACCGAGAATGGGCAGGCGGCCGGCGAAATGTTTGATCACTTCGTTGGAAACCCCGGCTTCATTCGGCGTACAGGGACCCGGCGAGATAACGATTTGCTGCGGCGCCAGGGCTTCGATCTCGGCGACACTGATGGCGTCATTGCGGAATACCCGCACGTCGGCGCCCAACTCGCCCAGATACTGGACCACGTTGTAGGTAAAGGAATCGTAATTGTCGATCATCAACAGCACGGTGCTGTCCTCATTCTGTAAAGTAGTGGCGGCCGGTGCAGCGACACCGCAACCGGCGCCCGCCTGACCAGCCAGCTCAGGCAGCGCCAATAATAGCAGGCAAGCCCAGTGCTGTCGCGGCACACACCCGCCGCAGCGTCGGCGCGGCAATGTCTTCGGGCGCTGTATTCACTGGTCAGATGACGCTGATCGCAATCACCAGCGCGGGCGTATACAGAGCCAGTAACGGATTGCCGAGTGAGTTTTATGTCCCAGCCTCTTACCGTCATGTGGTTTCGCCAGGATCTGCGACTGCATGACAACCCCGCCTTGCAGGACGCCTGCAGTCACGGCAGCGTGCTGCCTCTCTACATACTGGATGACGACAATGTCGGTGACTGGCCGATGGGCGCTGCCAGTCGCTGGTGGCTGCATCACAGCCTGACCGCACTCGATGCCGATCTGGACAACAAGCTCCGGGTCATGCACGGCGATCCACTGCAGTTACTGCCGGAGCTGTTGCAATCACTGCAGCAAGAACACACGCAGCTGCGCATCACCTGGAACCGCTGCTATGAACCCTGGCGCGTCAAGCGCGACAAAGCGCTAAAAAAGCAGCTTGGCGAGATGGGCATCGAAGTCTCCAGCCACAATGGCTCGCTACTGTGGGAACCGTGGAGCAACCTGAAAAGCGACGACACCCCCTACAAGGTGTTTACGCCGTTTTACAAAAATGCGCGGGCCGCTCTACCGGCGCCCGAACAACCATTGCCGCGCGCCAGACCAGACAAGCTCGCGGACTGCAGCCAGAACGGCGACAAGATCAACGCGCTGGCATTGTTGCCATCGATTCATTGGTACGAAGGCATGGCCAGTGCGTGGCAACCCGGGGAAGCCGGAGCCGCCGCGAAGCTCGAGGACTTTCTGCATGGCGGCATCAGCCATTACAAGGATGGCCGGGATTACCCGGCACTGAAATCAGTGTCGCGACTCTCGCCGCATTTGCATTTTGGCGAGATATCACCGCGTCAGGTCTGGCATGCTGCCGCCGGCGAGAGTCAGGGTGCCGGCCTGGAAAACCAGATCGAACACTATCAGCGTGAGCTGGCCTGGCGCGAGTTCTCCTACTCCCTGCTCTACCACTTCCCGACGCTCACTGACGAAAACATGAACGCGCGCTTTGATGCCTTCCCCTGGCAGCGTCAGGAGAAATGGCTGCAAGCCTGGCAACGGGGCGAAACAGGGTATCCGCTGGTGGATGCCGGCATGCGTGAATTATGGGAAACAGGCTACATGCATAACCGGGTGCGCATGGTGGTGGGTTCATTTCTGGTGAAGAATCTGATGCATCACTGGCGCGATGGCGCTGAATGGTTCTGGGATTGTCTGGTGGATGCCGACTTGCCCAATAATACCTGTAGCTGGCAATGGGTCGCCGGTTGCGGTGCCGATGCAGCCCCCTACTTCCGCATCTTCAACCCACTAACCCAGTCCGCCAAGTTCGATGCCGACGGCGAGTACATCAAGCGCTTCGTACCGGAGCTGGCAAAGCTGCCTGCGAAGTACATACACGACCCTCACAGTGCCCCGGCCTCGGCACTTAAGGCAGCCGGCATCAAACCGGGCAAGACTTACCCGGAGCCGATTGTTGATCTGAAGGAATCAAGAGAGCAGGCGCTGGCCGCTTACCAGCAGGTGAAAGATAACTGAGATTAGAGGGACTGGCTCACTCCAGTCCCAGCGAATTCTCGGCCAGTTGCACGGCTTTGACGATTGCCCGCGCCTTGTTCTGGGTTTCTTCCCACTCCATCGCGGGTTGCGAATCGGCAACGATGCCGGCACCGGCTTGCACCGTCAGCTGCGAGTTCTTGATCACTGCTGTGCGAATGGCAATGGCCATGTCCATGTTGTCGTTCCAGCCCCAGTAGCCCATGGCGCCGCCATAAATGCCGCGCTTTTCCGGTTCCAGCTCGTCGATGATCTCCATGGCCCGCACTTTAGG
>CAZQFA010000002.1:105942-148987 GCA_964592245.1 uncultured Pseudohongiella sp.
AATTCTTTTTCCAGTGCCAGATCCTCGGCCTCAGTGGCGCCACGCTTGCGTGTGCCGGCCAGCGGTCGCACGGTGATCTTGCCTTCCTCCACCCGCGCCAGAATCTCCGGCGAGGCACTGACCACATGGTGGTCGCCCATATTGAAGAACACCATATAAGGCGAAGGATTCAGATAACGCAGGGCGCGATAGACATTGATGGGGTCGCCGCGGAACGGAATCGACATGCGCTGCGCCAGCACCACCTGCATGACATCACCGGCAACAATGTAGTCCTTGATGCGTTCAACGGCTGCCTCAAAATCCTGGCGCGCGAAATGGTATTCGAAGTCGTCAATGGTGACTTCCGAGGTCTTGCCCGCTCTTGGCAGCGGCGTTGGCTGTTTCAGTGCCTCGGCCAGCATATCGAGACGTTGCTGTGCCTTGTTGAAAGCATCCGGCGCCGCCGGATCGACATTAAGGACAAACGAGATCGTGCCGCGCAAGTTGTCAAAAACAACAACCTCTTCTGACAACATCAGCAGAATATCCGGCGTACCGATAGAATCCGTGCCTTTGGGCTTGCCGATGCGTGTTTCTACATAGCGCACCGTGTCGTAGGAGAAATAACCGACCAGTCCACCGGCAAAGCGCTGCCGACCCGGCACGTCGGCGACCTTGTAGCGGGATTTGAATTCGGTGATGTAGGCAAACGGGTCGCTGGTGGTCAACTCTTCAATGACTTCGTCATTGCGTTCCAGCGTGATCTTCTCGCCCACTACACGCAATACCGTCTCGCAAGGCAGGCCAATGATGGAGTAGCGTCCCCACTTCTCGCCGCCCTGTACGGATTCGAAAAAATAGCTGTGTTTGCCCTTGCCGAGTTTGAGGTAGGTGCTCAGTGGCGTTTCGGTATCCGCCAGCACTTCTCGTACTACCGGTATCCGGTTGTAACCTGCGGCGGCCAGTTCCTTGAATTGTGCTTCTTGCATGGCTTGCTGACTCCGCCGGCCTAGTGGCGCTTGTTCGGGCTCTGGCCGAGTTCGGCGCGCATGGCTGCGATGGTCTTGCTGTAGTCATCGCTGTTAAAAATCGCCGAGCCGGCGACAAACATGTCAGCTCCGGCATTGGCGATCTGGCGAATGTTCTCGATGCCGACGCCACCGTCCACTTCCAGACGAATGCGGTGACCGCTGTCATCGATCAGCTTGCGCACTTTCTCCAGTTTCTTCAGTGTCGAGGGAATAAATTTCTGACCACCGAAACCCGGGTTCACTGACATCAACAGGATGACATCGATTTTGTCCATCAGGTATTCAAGGCAGTGAATGGGCGTGCCCGGATTGAACACCAGACCGGACTTGCAGCCCTGATCGCGCACCAGTTGCAGAGAGCGATCGACATGCTGCGTCGCTTCCGGATGGAAACTGATATAGCTGGCCCCGGCCTTGGCAAAATCCAGAATAAGCTGGTCCACCGGCGTCACCATCAGATGCACATCAATGGGCGCAGTAATTTTGTGCTTGCGCAGTGCCTGACACACCATCGGCCCGATGGTCAGATTGGGCACATAGTGATTATCCATAACGTCAAAATGAATCACATCGGCGCCGGCATCGAGTACGGCGTTCACTTCGTCGCCCAGACGGGCGAAATCTGCAGAGAGGATGGAAGGGGCAATCAGGTAATCTTTCATAACATTCGGGGCCGCTTCTGGCGTGTTCTGTGGCAGTGGCTGGTGCAAGGAAGCGGCTATTCTACAGTGTCTCGGCGCCGCTGTCCCGACTGCCAGGACGTTCAGAATCGACCCAAGCCAGCGCACCGGCAGAGGTTCTGGCAATGGTAATGATCACCTAGGGGTTGGTCATCTTGCGAAAACCGGTAATGGTTTCGTAGGCCGAACACACGGCCTGAAACTGCTCCTGCGCGCGGCGCTGTGCTTCCACATTTCCCTGTTGCTGGCCCAGCTTGTCCGGATGATAGCGCGCCATCAAACGGCGGTAGGCCTTGCGAATCTCGTTGTCATCGGCGTCGGTATTGATTTGCAGAATGCTGTAGGCACGACTCAACAAGGTGCGATCACCACGCTGCTGCGGCACATCAATAACCTGGATTTCGGTATAGATGCGCAGCAATTCAGCCTTGCTGAACCCGAGCACTTCGGCCACATCGCGCAGCATGATCTTTTCTTTCAAACGGATGTGGCCCTTGCTGAACGCCAGCTGGCACTGCAACTTCAGAAACAGCCGCGAGAGCTGGCTGCCGGCACCGGCCAGCCGCACCACCTGTTGCAAGTACGGCACCGGATCAACGCCGTTTTGTTTGCCGGTATAGAAAAAGTCGATAGCACACTGCCGTTGTGTCGCGTTCAGACCCATTTTTTGCATGGTACGCGAGGCAAAGTGCACCTCGGCCTCGGTGACACGGCCATCAAGTTTGGCCAGACGACCCATGACCACGAACACGGCACGGGTAAACTGCATTTGCGTGTCGCCGCCGGGTGGAATCTCCAGCTGCTCGTCTTCACCACTGAGCCTGGCGGTAATCGCCCGTTTGTAATCCCGATTTTTTAATCTCGCAATCATCATGGCTCTCCTGATTCTCCGGATCGTGATGCACCCTTGCTGGCGGCATCACTCTGCGCTCCGGTTTCCAGTGCTATTACTTCCTGCAAACGCTCCGGCGTCCCAACGTCAATCCAGACACCCTCGTACACCTCTCCGGTCACCAGCCCCTTGCTCATGGCTTCCTTCAACAGCGGCACCACCGATCGCGGCTGAATCGGATAACCCTGAAACAGCTTACGATGCATGACACTGATGCCGGCAAAGGTCAGCATCGGCGCGCCGTCTTTGCTCTGCGCGTGTACCTTGCCCTCAGCATCCACGCAGAAATCGCCTTCCGGGTTGTGCTCGGCATTGGGCACCAGCACCAGATGCGCCAGACAGGTGTCGCCATCAATCGGCGTCAGACGGGCAAAATCATAATCCGTCCAGATATCCGCGTTCACCACTACAAAACAATCATCCTGCAACGCTGGCAATGCCTTGATAATGCCGCCGGCGGTTTCCAGACGAATGGGCTCACGCGAATAACGGATATGCGTGCGATAGCGTTTGCCGTCACCCAGCGCTTGCTCGATCATGCCGCCCAGATAAAAATGGTTAACTACCATGCCGGTGATGCCGCCGCGGACCAGCTTTTCAATTTGATGCTCAATCAGGCTCTTGTCACCTACCTTGAGCAAAGGCTTGGGCGTGTTAGCCGTCAGAGGACGCATACGCTCCCCGAGACCGGCTGCCAAAATCATTGCACGCATGGGATTCCCAACTTCATCGTTATTTTGCTTGCTCTGCTATCAGCGTGCGCAATTTCGTCTGCACCACCGGCATCACCCGCTGACTAAACCAGGACACGAATTCACGCATCTCCGGGTAGTCCGCAGCCACGCCCAATAAATAACCTATAACCAATGGTATGTCGGCCAGATAACCTTTTTTATTATCGCGAATGCTCAAGCGGGAGAAGATGCCAAGCACCTTCAGATGACGCTGCATCCCCATCAAATCGAAGTCTCGCTGCAGGGTGCCGGCATCCACTGAACGGGCGATGCCGGCAGCCTGGGCTGCCGCCAGATACTGCTGCAACCACTGCTGAATACGTGGCAGCGGCCAGCGGATGTAGCAATCGCGAAACAGTGATACCAGGTCGTAGGTATAGGCGCCGGCAACCGCGTCCTGAAAATCGATAACCCCGGGACCCGGGGCGTTCTTGTCGTCGTCTCCGGCGGGCAGGATCATCAGGTTGCGGGAATGATAGTCGCGATGCACGGCGACAGTTTCTTGCGCCAGTGCTTGCTGCTCGAGAAATTGATAAGTCGCTTCGATGATCGCCATGTCGTTGTCGTCCAGCTCTATCTCCAGCAGACGACGACAGAACCACTCATCGAACAAGTGCATCTCGTTGCGCAACTGTTTCTGGTCATAGGGGTCAAGTGACTCTTTATCCACGCCCGATTGCAGTTGCACCAGTGCGGTGATGGCCTGGCCGTAAAGCCGATCGGGCAAACCGTCGTCTTCAGCTTCCTGCGCCTTGAGCAAAGCAGGCAAATAGAGGTCGTCACCCAGATCGGATAACAACAGAAATCCCTGCTCAATATCGGCGGCAAGAATTTCGGGGACCTGCACGCCAGCCTCGCGCATCAACTGTGCCACTTTGATAAAGCGCGGATTGTCTTCGTGCTGCGGTGGCGCGTCGACAGCGATGACACTCCCAGCCGGTGCCTGCGCGCGAAAATAACGACGAAAGCTGGCATCGCCACTTACTGGCTGCAGCGCCATGGTCGCAGTGGGTAGATCCAGTTGTGCGGCTGTCCATGCCGCCAGTTGTGCTTGCCGATTATCCATTGGGCCTGTCATCCATTCTTCCATTTTCCATGTTCGTTAGTCTTTGGCGCAGCCACCCAATTAGCCTGAAAGGCAGAGATTTCGCGGCCTGCAGCGCTGCTGGCAGGTACTGCCCAGCTTTCCATGTGCGGCGCTATCCAGTATGATGCCGGGTGCTAATTACCGACCTGTAACCTGCGACTTTTCACCTGCGTCTGTTCATTTAGTCGGTTTTTTCAGGCAATTGTTTATCACTCAGGCCACTGTTCGACATATTCAATCTATTCAACCTATTCAACGGCCCCGCTGGACTGCGCAAGAGATGAGTTTTCCCCCACAGCCCCTCGGCGTACTCTGTTTGGCGCTGCTTAGTGCCATTGCAGTGCTCACTAGCCCGTCGACAGCGCAGGCGCAGCGGCCACAGTATCGCTGCGAAGTGGCCAGCGACGGCTCCGGTTGGGACTGTGTCGTCAATCGCAATGAAAATTCAAGTGGCGCCGCAGCCGCGATTACGGCCGGACAATACCCTGGGAACAGGCAGGCAGCACGTAATAGCGCCACTGCCGGGCAAAACACAGCAACGACCGCCTCCGACTACCCGCTTGACTGGGTACCAGTCGAGGCAATGACACCCGCGCAACGCGAGGCGCTAGAGCGCGGCTGCTGCGGCGGCTTCATCGACCCACTGGCCGGGCAAGCAGCGAGCGCTACGGACGGCGACGGACCAACCCGCTTCGATAGCAACAGCGGCCTGACCCAGACTTCCCGAGATGAAATTCGCATCGCCGGCGATGTCAGTCTGCAGCAAGGCGGCTTGTTAATCACCAACACCGAGCAGACCACCATCAACCGGGCCGAGAATACTGTGCAGTTAACCGGTGATGTGCGCGTGCGCGAGCCCGGCCTGTTGCTACAGGGCGATTCCGCCTCCATCGACGCCGACAGCGAAATCAACCGTATTGAAAACGCCCAATACGTGATGCACAGCTTCGGCGCCCATGGCGATGCCGGCAGCATCACTTACAACTCCGCCTCCGGTCAGGTCACCATCGAGAATGGCGAGTTCAGTCGCTGCGAACCGCAGCAGGAGTTCTGGCGTCTGCGCGCAGCCAACATCGTCCTCGATCCGGCGCAGAGTCGCGGCTATGCCCGTGATGTGAGCCTGCGGCTGGGTGATGTGCCGGTCTTTTATTACCCTTTTACCTTGACCTTCCCACTCGGTGACGGCCGCGTCTCGGGATTCCTGGCGCCATCGTTTGGCACTACCCGCACTGGCGGTCTGGATATCGAGGTGCCCTACTATTTCAACATTGCCCCGCAAGCCGATGCCACGCTCGCACCACGGTTAATCTCCGACCGTGGCGTCATGACCAGTGCCGAACTACGCTATCTCGCCAGCTGGTCCATGAACACGCTGAACATGTCTTACCTGCCCGATGACGATCTCTTTGATCCCGCTCTGGCCAACACGCTGGCCAGCGACTCGCCGCCGGTGGCCGACCGCTGGTTCGTCGGCTACGAGCATCTCGGCGCACTGGGACAGAACTGGTCCACTTATGTTGACTACAATGCTGTCAGTGACAATGACTACTTCTACGATCTCGGCGGTAACGGCCTCAATGTGGCCAGCCAGAGCCACCTGAACCGTCAGGCACGAGTGCAGTTTAACAGCAACGCGCTGGTCGCCGGCGTCAATGTGCAGCGTTTCCAGATCATTGATCCCTTCTTTAACACCGACAATATCAACAAACCGTTTGATCGCCTGCCACAGTTCTACTTCGACAGCGGTGCCTATCTGGGAGCCGGCTTCAGCGTTGCACTGGATGGCGAAGTCACTGCTTTCGACCGGCAGCTGGATCGTGACCTGCTCAGCACCGACCAGATCGCCGCCGGGGCGCTGGTCAATGGCCAGCGGGTCAATCTGGAACCGGCGGTGAGCTGGGCCATAGAGAACCCCGGCTGGTTCCTGCGTACAGCGGCGACTTACAAGCACCTGGCCTATGACCTTGAACAGCAGGCTATGGGCAATAACGCCGACCCGGATATCGGCGTGCCGGTTTACAGTGCCGACGCCGGGCTCATTTTTGAGCGCGAGCGCGCTGGCGACCGCGGCGTACAAACGCTGGAACCGCGACTGTTTTATCTCTACAGCGAATATCAGCAGCAGGACCAGCTGCCCCTGTTCGACACCTCCGAATTGAATTTCAGTTTCAACCAGCTGTTCCGTGAAGACCGCTTTGCCGGCGGCGACCGCATTGCCGATGCTGATCAGCTGGCCATTGCCCTGACCAGCCGTCTGTTCGATGCCCGGGGTGCCGAGCGGGCACGCTTCAGCCTTGGGCAGATTCTCTACTTTGCCGATCGTCAGGTGAGCCTGACCAACCCCTTGCAGACCTGGCAGCCACGCTATTCCGCCACTGCCGAGGAATCAGCGCTGGCGGGTGAGATGGCCTTGCAGTGGGGCGATAACTGGCGCTTCAGCAGTGACCTGCAGTGGAACCAGCAAAGCGAAGAGATTAATGAGGGCAGTTTGCAACTGCGCTATCATGGCGGCGCGGAGCAGATAGTTAACCTGTCCTACCGTTACCGCCAGCTGATCAATTCACCCAATTTCATCTTGCCGGCGGGAATCGACCCGCGCATCAAGCAGACTGACGTATCCGCGGTATGGCCTCTGAATGACAACTGGACCATTCTGGGTCGTTGGAATTATGACCTCGCCAACGAGCGTAATCTGGAGAGTTTTGCCGGGCTGGAATGGCGCAACTGCTGCGCCACCATACGGGTGATCGGCCGTGAGTGGGTTGACGAAAATGAATTGTTTGTCCCTAATAGTGAACCGAATCAGGGTATTTTTGTCCAATTTACCCTGCACGGTCTCGGCGATATCGCCGGCGGCGGCGTCAACAACCTGCTGCGCGACGGTATCTGGGGCTTCCGCGACACTGCCGATATCCGATAATCAGCGGGCCCGGTGCAGATTACTAACTGGTTTTTTAATACAGACTTGAGAACGAGCAGAATTCACGACTCCCCGGGAGTCATCAGACAGTGCCAACGAGATTTCAATACGCCATGAATCAACGTCATCTTCACTCCAGCAACGGCTTCGGCCGGCTGCTCAAATCCATGCTTTGCGTCCTGTTGGCGATCGCCAGTCTTACTGCAGTCGGTCAGCAACGGCAGCTATTGGACCGGGTGGTCGCCATCGTCGATGACGATGTGGTACTGCTGAGCGAGCTGCAAAATCGCCTGAGCGATATCCGCGCCAATGCCGCCAACTCACAACAGCCGCTACCGCCGGAAGGTCAACTGCGCAGTGAAGTGCTGGACACGCTGATTCTGGAAAATATCCAGATGCAAATCGCCGATCGCGTCAGTATTCGCTACGACGATGACACCATCAATCGCGTCCTGACCAATATGGCCCAGGGCAACAACATGACCTTCGATCAATACGTGTCGTCTCTGCAGCAACAAGGCATTTACCTGCAAACCCGCGAGGAAGTGCGCAAGCAATTGACACTGCAGGAATTGCAGCGCGGCATGGTGAACCAGCGCATCGCCGTCACCGAACAGGAAATCAACAATTTCCTGAACTCGGAAATGGGCCGTGAGGTCATGGCTGCCGACTACCGTGTAGAGCACTTACTGGTGCCTATTAGCGAAACGGATACGCCCGAACAACGCCAGCAAAAACTGCAGTTCGCTGGCGATCTGGTGGCGCGTATTCGCGAAGGCCAGCCACTGCCAGCCGTGCGTGCCGCAGCGCAACGCGGCGGCGAATACCGCATTGATGGGACCAACTTCGGCTGGCGTAAAGCACGTGCCCTGCCTAACCTGTTCAGCGATATCGTCTCTTCCATGCAAGTCGGCGGCGTCGAAGGTCCTATCGAAGCAGGTAACGGGTATCACATTATTCAGCTGGCGGATAAACGCGGCGGCACCGAACAGATCGTCAACCAGACCGAGATTCGGCACATCATGCTGACGCCAAACGAGATCCGCGACGAAGAGGAAACCCTCGAACAGATTCAGGAACTGCGTCAACGCATTCTGGATGGTGAAGACTTTGCCACCGTGGCGCGCCAGAATTCCGAAGACGCCAGTTCCGTTGTGGCGGGTGGTGATCTCGACTGGGTTAGCACCGGCGGTATGCCGCCAGAGATGGAGCGCGTCGTTGACCAGTTGGAAGAAGGCGAGCTCAGCGAACCCTTCCGCACCGACATTGGCTGGCACATCGCCGAGGTCATGGGTCGCCGCGAAACTGACCTGAGCCAGCAATACACCCGCAGTCAGGCTGCCAACGCCTTGCGCAACCGCAAGTTCGAGCTGGAGTTGCAGAACTGGCTGGTGGAGATTCGCGAAGAGGCCTTTGTCGAGATCGTCGAGTGACGGCAGCGGGATATGATTCGTGAGTCAGCGCATAGCGATTACGCCCGGCGAGCCCGCCGGCATTGGCCCCGATCTTTGCGTTACGCTGGCGCAGAATCCGCCGCCTGATACCCGGCTGGTGATCGTTGGCGCGCCGGAAGTATTAAGCGAGCGCGCCGCCCAACTCGGTCTGCCTCTGAAACTCAATTCATTTTCCAGCACAGCCAGCATTGGCGCCTCAGCTGCTGGCGAACTGGACGTGATGCCGGTACCACTGCAGGCGTCCGTGACAGCGGGTCGGCTGGATCCGGCTAACGCCGAATATGTGTTAAACACTCTGCGTAGCGCCTGCTCGGCCATCAAGGCGGGTGAACTTGATGCGCTGGTAACCGGCCCGGTCCACAAGGGCAATATCAACGACGCCGGCATCGCTTTCACGGGTCACACTGAGTTCCTCGCCGAGTTTTGCAATACCGAATTGACCGTCATGATGCTGGCAACAGAAGGCCTGCGCGTGGCGCTGGCGACGACTCACCTGCCGCTGATCAAGGTGCCAGGTGCCATTACCAAGGAGCTGCTTGATAACATCATCACGATTCTGCACGCCGATCTGGTGAACAAGTTCGGCATTGCCAGCCCACGCATCCTGGTCTGCGGCCTCAATCCGCACGCCGGCGAAGGCGGCCATCTCGGCAGAGAAGAAATCGACATCATTGAACCGGTGCTGGCGCAACTGCGTAACAAGGGTATGGACCTGCGTGGACCGCTGCCTGCCGACACCCTCTTCACCAGCAAGTATCTGGATGACGCCGATGCGGTACTCTCCATGTACCACGACCAGGGCTTGCCAGTGCTGAAGTTCAAGGGATTTGGCCGTGCCAGCAACATCACCCTGGGCCTGCCCCTCATCCGCACTTCGGTCGATCATGGCACCGCACTGGATCTGGCCGGTACTGGCAAGGCCGATGCCGGCAGCCTCTATCACGCCATCGCCACCGCGCAGGAAATGGCGCGACACTGGAGTCGTTAATGGCAACGCACAAAAACAAGGTGCGTCTGGACAATGGCATGCCGCATCAGGCACGCAAACGTTTCGGGCAAAATTTTCTTAAGGATGAAGCCATCATCGCCCGTATTATTAGTGAAATCGGGGCACAGCCGAGTGACCATTTGCTGGAAATCGGCCCCGGCCAGGGCGCGCTGACCGAATCACTGGCCGCCGCTGCCGGTCGCCTTGATTGCGTCGAGCTGGACCGCGACCTTGCCCGTTACCTGCAAGCGCATTTTGCTGGCAACGACAAAGTCACGATTTATCAGCAGGATATACTGAAGTTTGATATCGGCAGTCTGACCAGTGAAGCGCACAGCTTGCGGGTGATTGGCAATCTGCCCTACAACATCTCGACGCCAGTGTTGTTCTACCTGCTGCGCTCGCACCAGTTGATCGCCGACATGACTTTCATGCTGCAACTGGAAGTGGTGCAGCGCATGGTCGCCGGCGTCGGTGACAAGAATTACGGGCGGTTGGGGCTGATGTTGCAGTATTACTGCGAGATCGAGCACCTGTTTAATGTACCGTCGGCTGCGTTTTCACCGCGCCCGAAGGTGAGTTCGGCGATTGTGCGTTTGCGTCCGCATCGACAGTTACCGGTACAGGCGGCGGACGCCTCGGTGCTACAGTCGGTGATTCGTGGTGCCTTCAATCAGCGCCGCAAGACCTTGAAAAACAGCCTCAAAGGCATTATCTCTGAGGAAGCATTGCAGCAATTACCCGTCGACATTACGTTGCGACCGGAAAACCTGACACTGCAGGATTACGTAGTCATTAGTGATGCGATCAGTTCGCAAACGGAAGGCTGATAATGAATACAACGAGCGATACAGCAAAAGAGTCACATCCCGATACCGGCCGCCAGGCCTGTATTGATATCCATGTAGAGCCGCACTTTCTGGCCGACCAGTCGGATCCGGAGGCGCAGCGTTATGTATTCGCCTACACGGTCGAAATCACCAACCGCGGCAGCGACAGCGTCAAGCTGTTAAACCGTCGCTGGCAGATCACCGATGACAACAACAAGGTGGAAGAAGTCGTCGGCGAGGGCGTCGTCGGTCAACAGCCGGAAATCGCGCCAGGCACCTCTTTCCACTACACCAGTGGTGCCGTCATCGAAACAGAATTTGGCACCATGCAGGGCAGCTATGAACTGGTCGATTCGCAAGGCCAGCGCTTCAAGGCACCCATTCCGCCATTCCTGCTGGCCCGTCCTTACAGCGTGCACTAGGCAAGTCGCCGTCGCCGCACGATGTTATACTGCAATAATTAACTTCGTGCGGCACCGTGACACCCTGCAGGGCGGCTTGTGTCGCCGCATCAAATTACGAATCAACGTTGGCTTTAACCATTCTGTTCACGCGCTCAAATACTCGCATACGCGACTTGCGACAGCGGTCTGCTGAATTACTGCCTGCCTGTATGGAGGCGCTGCCATGAGCACGTACGTGGTCGGTGACATTCAGGGCTGTTACAAAGCGCTGAAGCGTCTGCTGAAGAAAATCGATTTCGCTCCCGGCAAGGATCAATTGTGGTTTGCCGGCGATCTGGTGAACCGCGGCCCGAAATCACTGGAGACTCTGCGCTTCCTGTCCGACATCGATGGCTGCATCGAAGTCGTGCTCGGTAATCATGATCTGCATTTCATCGCCATCGCCGAAGGTTGTGCGCCAGCGCGCGGCAAAGACAGCCTCGACGCCCTGTTGAATGCCCGCGATTGCGATCAGTTATGCGACTGGCTACGTAGCAAGAAAATGGTGCATTTTGATGCCATTGCCACCAAGACCGGCATTGAGGATTTTCTCATGGTGCATGCGGGTGTCGCTCCGAGCTGGACGCTGCAACAGACATTGCAGTACGGCGCCGAAGTGGAGCTGACACTGCACAGCGATGAGTACAAGGAGTTTCTCACCGCCATGTACGGTGACGAACCCATACGCTGGGCCAGCTCGCTCAGCGGTCAGGATCGCCTGCGCACTATCACCAACTACCTGACCCGGGTGCGTTTCTGCGATGACATCGGCAGCTTGCGTCTGGACATCAAGGAAGGCCTGTGCGCCGCACCGAAAGGCTTCAAGCCCTGGTTCGAATACGAAAAAATTACCCCGCAAGCGTCCATTCTGTTCGGCCACTGGGCGGCGCTCGAAGGCGTCACCAATCGCCCGCATGTCTATGCACTGGACACCGGCTACGTCTGGGGCCGTGAACTCACCGCCATGCGTCTTGAAGACAAGAAACTGTTCTCTGTCGAGCACAAGTAGCGGTTGAAGCCACGCGCAAGTACACTGTAATCACCATCCCGCAACATCCACTCTTGGGAACGTCATGGAAACCTACCTCGTCGGCGGCGCCGTTCGCGACAGACTGCTGAAGCTTCCGATCAAGGATCGGGACTGGGTCGTTGTGGGCGCCACACCCCAGGCCATGCTCGATGCCGGCTATCAGCAGGTGGGCAAGGGTTTTCCCGTATTCCTGCATCCCGACACCCACGAAGAATACGCCTTGGCGCGCACCGAACGGAAAACAGCGCCAGGTCACACAGGTTTCGAGATTCATGCCAGTCCGGATGTTACTCTGGAAGAGGATCTGCAACGCCGCGACCTGACTATCAACGCAATCGCTGAGACCGAAGCTGGCGAGCTGGTGGACCCTTATGGTGGCGCGGCCGACATTGCCGCGCGCAAACTCCGACACGTCTCCGCCGCCTTCAGTGAAGACCCATTGCGCGTGCTGCGGGTCGCCCGCTTTGCCGCCCGTTTTGCCAGTCGCGGCTTTACTGTGGCTGACGAGACAATGCAGTTGATGCGCGACATGACCGCCGGCGGTGAGCTGGAATCACTGGTTGGTGAGCGCGTCTGGCAGGAGCTGCAACGCGCTCTCGGCGAAGCTACACCGGCGGAGTTTATTCGTGTGTTGCAGCGGTGCGGCGCGCTGGATGTCATCTTGCCGGAAGTCAGCGCCTTGTTCGGTGTGCCGCAGCCAGCGAAATACCACCCGGAAGTCGACACCGGTGAACACATATTGCTGTGCCTGGAACAGGCGAGAAAACTCACCACTGACGTCGCTGTCATGTGGGCAGTACTGGTCCATGATCTGGGTAAGGCGGTAACCGATCCGGCGCAGTGGCCCAGTCATATCAAGCATGAATTTCTCGGGCTCGATCTGATTCGCACGGTTCAGAAGCGCCTGCCGGTACCAAAGGAGCATGCTGAACTGGCGTTACTCGTGTGTGCCCAGCACACGAAAATGCACAAACTGCTGCAACTGCGCCCCGCCACTCTGTTGAAACTGCTGGAAGAGATAGATGCCTTTCGCCGCCCTCAACGCATGGAGAAATTCATCCTCGCCTGCGAAGCCGATGCACGCGGCCGCACAGGTCTGGAAGACCGGGACTACCCGCAAAGTGACTACTTGCGCTCAGCCCTGCAGCACGTCGCCAGTGCGGTGAATGCCAAACAACTGTTGGCTGACAACACTGATGCGGCGCCTGGCGACGTGATTGCCAATGCCCGCTTGCAGGCACTGACAAATTTTGTTGAATCACGGCGACAATCACCACAAAAAACGGACTGAATACCATGACTGAACCCGCCGCTGTTGCCCTTGTGACAGGATCGGCGCGCCGCATTGGCGCCAGTATCGTCGAGAAATTCCATCGCGCCGGCTGCCGCGTCATCATCCACTATCACCACTCCCGTGCAGACGCCGACGCACTCACCGGTCGCCTGAATACAGAACGTGAGAATTCGGCGGTGACATTACAGGCCGACCTTACTGATGCCAGCGAAGTTGATCGCCTTGCCAGCGAGGCCAACGCTGCCTTTGGTCAAATCGATTACCTGATTAACAACGCCTCTTTGTTCTATCCAAACTCGATCGAGCAGTCGACGCAGCAGCAATGGGACGACCTGGTAGACAGCAATCTGCGCGCTGCCTATTTTCTCAGTTGCGCCCTTTCCTCGATCCTGCGCGCACAACAAGGCGCCGTGATCAATCTCATCGACAGCCATGCCAATAGCGCCTTACAGGGTTATCCGATTTACAGCATTGCCAAGGGCGGACTACGCACCATGACCAAAGCCCTGGCCAAAGAACTGGCGCCGCAGGTGCGGGTTAATGGCGTGTCACCTGGCGCTATCATCTGGCCGGAGCATCTGCTGGATGATAATGACCCGGACACGCAACTGGCGCGTCAGAAAATCCTCGCTGGCATCCCGATGGGCTGCACCGGCACGCCGGAGCAGATAGCCGATACCGTCTATTTCCTGGCGACGCAGGCCACCTACGTCACTGGCGCGGTGATCAAGGTGGACGGTGGTCGCAGCTTGTGGGCCTAGGCCGTCGCAACACTAGTGGCGACTGGCAATTCGCATTATAGTGCGAACATTTGCGGGCCACCGGACCGGCTGACATCAACAAGTAAGTCTTGCAGCTATTACCCGACTGCCACTCACCCTATCCACCCGTTTACTGCACAAGGAAGCCGACCATGCTGAAAGTCTACGGCGATATCAATTCCGGCAATTGCTACAAGATCAAGTTGTTGCTCAACATGTTAGGCATTGAGCATGAGTGGATTGTCATCGACATACTCGCCGGCGACACGCGCACCGAAGAATTTATCGCCAAGAACCCCAACGGCAAGATACCGTTGTTGGAGATGGACGATGGCGAGTGCCTGACCGAATCCAATGCCATTCTCAATTTTCTGGCAGACGGTACAGCGCTACTACCTGGAGATGCTCTGGCCCGGGCGCGGGTGTTGCAGTGGCAATTCTTTGAACAGTACTCCCATGAGCCCTATATTGCAGTGGCGCGCTATATCAACAAGTATCTGGGCTTGCCGCCAGAGCGGGAAAGGGAATACCAGAGCAAACAGGAAGGTGGCCACAAGGCGCTGCGCGTCATGGAAACGCAACTGGAGAAAAGCGCTTTTCTCACCGGCGAGAGTTTCACCATCGCCGACATCAGTCTCTACGCCTACACCCATGTCGCCCATGAAGGCGGCTTTGATCTGTCTGCGTACCCGGCCATCAGCGCCTGGCTGGCCCGTATTGAAAAGCTGGACGGTTATCTCGGCATGGACCTGCAGCCCAAAGCCTGAGCGCTGCTTCTACTGGCTTTGCTGCCAATCGAAGTCAATCGGCCATAAGGCCTGACGCGTGTGGTCATACTCTGCCCAGAGCTGGGCATAGGATTTCCCGGTGGGTTCGTGCACTGCCGCCGGCATCACTTCCGCCAACGGGCGCAACACGAAGGCGTTCTCTGTGACTTCAGCCCGCGGCAGCTTTAGCCCGTAGCCGGCACCGTCCTCATCACCGTAACAGAGAATATCGATATCGATGCGGCGGGGCGCGAATTTCGGCAGACTGCGGTCGCGGCCCATCTCGTCTTCGAGGTCTTTCAGGTAGGCGGCAATCTCGCCCAGGTCTTCATCTGTCTGCGTCAGCGCCACCAGATTGAAAAAGTTATCGCCCTCAAATCCAACCGCCTCGCTTTCATACACCGTGGAACAACGCAGGGACATGAAATGCTGACGCAGGGCAGCCACCGCCCGGCGAATATGTGACGCCGCGTCCTGGTTGCTACCGATACTTAATGCGAGCACTGGCACGTTCTGCTTCCTGATATTTTCTCGCTGACTTTTGTTTCGACTTTCATTTCGACCATTTCGGCTTTCAATCGGGCAATCGGCCTGTCAATCTGACTTGCTAGTCGCGCTGGCCGCGTTCGATGATCACACCCACGTCACGTGAGCCGGTAACTGCCCCGGGCTTGCCGACACGCAATTTTAGCCAGGGCACATTGAATTCGCTCAGGACGATGCCTGCCACCTTCTCAGCCATGGTTTCCACCAGCAAGAATTCCGACTTCTCCACATAGTCGATAATGCGTTTGGCGACGGACTTGTAATCCAGCGCGTCGGCGATGTCATCGCTGGCAGCTGCCTTGGCGATATCACTGCCCATTTCCAGATCGAGGCTGACGATCTGCTTCTGTTCGCGTTCCCAGTCGTAGATGCCGATGATGGTTTTAATTTCGAGCTCACGAATATAGACGATGTCCATGACGTTTCCTTGTAACGACAACCGGGAAGATTGTCCGGGTAAATAGAGTAATCGCTTAGGCCGCGGGCACATCACCAAGTGGTGGCAACGAATCCAGTGGCCAGCGCGGTCGCGCCTGAATCTGCAGGTCATCATGCTGGCCAGCCAACAAGCGCTGGCAGCCGGCGTAGGCAATCATGGCGCCATTATCGGTGCAGTATTTGGGCTGCGCGTAGAACAGGCGACCATGGTATTTACTGACGGTGGCTTCCAACACTTCCCTAAGACGTGTGTTAGCACTTACTCCGCCGGCAATGATGAGAGTTTGTAGCCCGGTAGCTTCCAGTGCGCGTCCACACTTGATCGCCAGCGTCGACACGACTGCTTGCTCGAAGGCACGGGCGATATCGGCGCGGGTCTGCTCATCGAGCTTGCCATCGGCATCGCTCTCGTCGGCAATGGTGTTACGGACATAGGTCTTCAGGCCGCTGAAACTGAAATCGAGGCCCGGGCGGTTCACCATGGGGCGCGGGAAGTCATAGCGACCTTCCACACCTTGAGTCGCCAGCTTCGCCACATGGGGTCCACCCGGATAGGGCAAGCCGAGCATCTTGCCGACCTTGTCGAAAGCTTCGCCCGCGGCATCATCCAGAGACTCGCCAAGCATCTCGTACTGACCAATACCTTCGACCTTTACCAGTTGCGTGTGACCACCGGAAACCAGTAAGGCGACAAAGGGGAAAGTGGGCGGATCGGCTTCCAGCATCGGCGCCAGCAGATGACCTTCCATGTGATGCACACCGATAGTCGGTACATTCCAGCCCATGCCCAACGAGCGGCCGACGGCCGCGCCTACCAGCAAGGCCCCGACCAGACCCGGGCCAGCGGTGTAGGCCACACCACCGATGTCTTCGGCCGTGATGCCGGACTCGTCCATCACCTGGCGGATCAGCGGCAGGGTCTTGCGAATATGGTCGCGCGACGCCAACTCCGGGATGACGCCGCCGTATTCGGCGTGTATGGCGACCTGCGAGAACAGGGCATCACCCAGCAGACCGCGTTCGCTGTCATAGACAGCGATGCCGGTTTCATCACAAGAAGTTTCAATACCCAGAACTATCAATGCGTTACCTTCCAGATACGGGGTGGTTTACATGCCCTGACGTACAAGACTGACAGGGCGGCTATCATGCCAAAGATCGGCGTAATCCCCAAGGAAATCGCTGCATACCTTCTTATTCTTTCGCATTCTTTCTCATTCATGCACATTCTCCTGGATCAGGAGGATGGCTGCCCTGGGCTTCGAGCCCTGTCCCTGCGGGCTGCCTGTAAGAAACCCGGGGGAAACCCAATGCACAACCCTCCTGCAGGGCGCTTTCTGGTTGTTATGAATGGATACAGAGACGGGTACCACCAAGGCAACGGTGGCAAGAGTCTCTTACCGTTTATAATGCTCGCCTTCTGATTAGCGAGAATTAATTAGAAAAGAGTCACCAAAAGAGAGTCATGTGAGTAAAGCGCTGATAATCACGGCGTGCGACTGCTGATCTTTCACGATTAACAGGATCACAGCCACCACCCGCAACTTACACGACATGAAACATTGTGTGTCAGCCGCCAAGCCTGTAGACACTAGCTGCTAGAATCGCCCCCCTTCGAGGGTAAAGCACGTAAGAGGTAACCTGATTTGTCCCCAATTTTTGTACGGTTTTGGAATTATTCCAAGCCCAGCACCCTGGCTATTGCCCCGACATTATTGTCACTTTCCACACTCGCACTGCCTGCCTCGTTGTCGGCGCAGGAAACCCTGCAGGAAAATCGCGTTGAGGCGAAGAGTTTCCGTGCAGTGCGCGTGCAAACGGCTCCCGTTGTCGATGGCGTGATAGACGATGCGGTGTGGCAGCAGGCGCAACGGGTTACGGATTTTCACCAGATCAGGCCTGGCGATCATACGCCACCATCCGAGGAGACCGAGCTCTATGTTGTCTATACCGATGAAGCCCTCTACGTAGCGGCGCGCATGTATGACAGCGAACCCGAGCTTATCTCTGCACCTGTCATTCGTCATGGTCAGGGTCTGCCCTTCGACGATCGTCTTGTAATTATACTTGACCCCTTTAATCAGGGACGAGCGGGTTTTCGCTTTGAAACAAACTTGAATGGCGTGCGGCATGATGCACTTTACACCACTCCCACATCGTTCGATCTCAATTGGAATACTATCTGGGACACAGCAACCAGTGTCGATGGCAATAGCTGGGTCGCGGAAGTCGAAATCCCTTTCAAATCCCTGTCGTTCGATCCTAACCTGGAAACCTGGGGCTTCAATTTCGGCCGCGGCATTCGTCGCCGCAATGAGGAAATGGCCTGGGTCTCGCTGGACCGCAACTACAACCCGACCATCATGGGTGAGATGTCCGGGATGCAAGACATGGATCAGGGCATTGGCCTGGACATCGTCCCCAGTTTCGCCGCTACCCGGCAGCGCAGTTTTAATCCCTCGGGCAGCGAAGAGGAAATGAACCCTTCCCTCGATGCCTTCTACCGCATCACCCCTTCGTTGAACGCAGCACTGACATTGAATACAGATTTCTCTGCCGTCGAAGTGGACAACCGGCAGGTCAACCTGACGCGCTTCAGTCTTTTCTTCCCCGAGCGCCGTGACTTCTTCAATAACGACTCTGATCTGTTTCAGTTCGGTAACATCAGCGGCCTGTCAGGTGGCAACTCCGCCACATCCGGTGCATCCCGGGAAAACGCGCGCCCTTACTTCTCGCGCAAGCTCGGCCTCGCGGCAGATGGCTCCCCGGTAGACATTAACTACGGTGGTCGAGTCAGCGGTCGAGTCGGTCGTTTCAACATTGGTACCCTTGCCATTCATCAAGATGAATCCCCGGGCGTTGCTGCCTCCGATTTATTCGTTACCCGTGTGTCTGCGAATGTATTGGAAGACTCGCGTGTAGGCTTCATTTACACCGACGGTGACCCGACCTCCAATACGGACAACAGCGTCGCTGGAGTGGATTTCCAGTACATCAACAACCAGCTACCCAATGGCCGACGCATGGCTGGTACTGTTTTTTTCCAGCAGTCGGAAACGCCCGGCTTGAATGGTGATGATGCTTCATGGGGTGTGGGTCTGCAGTATCCTTCCAGCGCCGGCTTCCGGACACGAGCCGCTTACAAGGTGGTGGAAGAGAACTTCAATCCGACGATGGGTTTCGTGAATCGTTCCAATATCGAGGACTTCACCGCAGACGTCGGTTATAACCATTTCTTCCGCAGCGGACCGTTCCAGAGCATGCTGACCGGCATCGATTACCAGCGTATCGATGTCATTGATGGTGGCTTGCAGTCGGAGGTGGTTGCCTTTCGCATCGCCGAGCTGGAATCAACGACGCGAGACAGAATCAGCCTGAATCATTTCGAGAGCGAGGAAGTCGTCCGCAATACCTTTGCGATCTTCCGTCAGCCCGGCAACGAGGTCTACATACAGCCGGGTTCCTACAGTTTCGGTGAAACGGAATTGAGCCTGAACTCTGCCGGACAACGTGAATTTTCCGGTGGTGTTACTTACCGAACCGGTGATTTTTACAACGGTGAACGGGTCAACATCAGTGGTGATTTTAGCTGGAACCAATCGCGTTACTTCGTCGCGTCGATCCGCTACGACTGGAACGATATCGAATTGCCGCAAGGCAATTTCACGACCCGCCTGAGTAGCGTCAACACCCAGGTGGCGTTTTCACCGACGCTGTACTGGATCACGCTGGCACAATACGACAACATCTCGGAAGAGATCGGTATCAATACCCGTCTGCAATGGATTCCCAAAGCGGGACAGGAAGGGTTTATCGTCTTGAACTACGGCCTGCAGGATTACGACAGGGATAACAGTTTCCAAACGGCCTCGTCCGATATCAGCGTGAAATTTCGTTATACCTTCCGCTTCTGATGCCGGTACCAATGCCTGCTGAAGAGTCGGGCCTGGTTAGTCGCTGGTAGTTGTTCGCTGGTAATTGCCTGGTAGATAGTTGCTCGGTAAATAGTTGCTCAGCTGGCAGTGACTCGAAGAAAAGAGCCCGGTGCAGTCAGCTGCGCCTGCGGTTTCATGGCGATCCATGTGCTTGTGAGCCGGTCAATCAGCCGCTGGCACAGGGGCTGCAGCCCACAGAAAGCGCGGGTATTACCTGCCGGTAACAGCTTCCCCGGCACCTGTTCTTTAAAAGGCCCAAGGACGAGCGCCTCGGCGCCCTTACCCGGCTTATTCCTGCCTTGTCCAATACGCAGCCAGACCCCGGCAGCATTGGCCTGGGCGGATTTCCCAACCGCAGCAATCTTGCGGCTGGCGAAAATGGCTGTGGCAGCGCTTTTTGGCCGAAAAACGCAGCAAATTCTTTGCATTTAGGGGGCCAGACCATTAAGATACGCTCCCTCTTGCCTCCAGTGCGCCCGGAATTCGGGGTTTTGAGGCAAAATTCAGTCATAGACAAAGACTTCAAAGACTTAAAGGATAGGTGTTTTTACAACATGCCCCAGGTAAAACTGAAGGAAAATGAGCCATTTGACATCGCGCTGCGCCGCTTCAAGCGCTCTTGCGAGAAAGCCGGTATTCTGGCTGAAGTACGTCGCCGCGAATTCTACGAGAAGCCCACTTCTGTGCGTAAGCGCAAAGCAGCGGCTGCCGTGAAGCGTCATCTCAAAAAGCTGCAGCGCGAAACGCGCAAGAGTCAGCGCCTCTACTAAGCCTGCTATTCCGGGAATTGCGGTGATCACCCCTGATCACCGCGGCCAATAGCAACGAGGAATGTGCCACACCATGTCGGCCAGCCCGCTCAAAGAACAACTGACCAATGCCATGAAAGAGGCCATGCGCGCCAAGGACAAAGAGCGCCTTGGTACCATTCGTCTCGCCCTGTCAGAAGTCAAACGCGTCGAAGTCGATGAGCGCATCGATCCCGATGACGCCCGCATCCTCAGCATCCTCGACAAGATGGTCAAGCAACGCCGCGATTCCATCGCCCAGTTCACCGACGCCGGTCGCACTGAGTTGGCCGACAAGGAACAGGCCGAAATCGATGTGCTGCAGGACTTCCTGCCCAAGCAGCTGAGCGAAGAAGAAATCCACACTCTCGTCAAAGACGCCATCGCCAGTTCCGGCGCCAGCTCCATGCAGGACATGGGCAAGGTCATGGCCGTGGTCAAACCGCAAGTGGTTGGCCGGGCTGACATGCAAGTGGTCAGCAAAGTCGTCAAAGACTCTCTCGGCTAACCGTACCAGCAGCGCCAGATCAACTCCTGTAAATCGACCGATCCCGGCAGCGGCCAGTTAATGCTACCCCCGCCTGTCACTCCTCTCTATAATCTTCAACATTGATTGCCTGCCCTGACGGCTAACGCCCGGCATTCCCGCTGCATTTCCCCGGCCCCCGTGGCAACCAATGATGGACTCATGACTGATTCAAGCTCTGCAGACAAGACAGTGGGTAATAACGGTAGCGACAGTACCGACTCACTTAACGACACCCTGAAGGACCGTTTCTTTGAGCTGTCCATCGACCTGCTGTGCTACCTGAATTTCAATGGCCACTTCCAGCACCTGAATCCGGCCTGGGAACGCACGCTGGGTTACAGCATCGCCGAGTTGAAAGCCAGACCCTTTATTGAATTCGTCCACCCCGATGATCGCGAACGCACACTGGCGCAGAACCGACGCGTACGTGCCGGTGAGCAGGCGCTGGCTTTCGAGAATCGTTATGTGTGCAAGGACGGCAGTATTCGCTGGCTACTGTGGAATGCGGCGGCAGACTTTCAGCATGACGTGATTTTTTCTGTGGCGCGCGATATCACCAAGCGCAAAGCGGCCGAGGCAGAGAATGAGAAATTGCTGCGTGATCTGCAATCGGCCATGGCCGAATTAAAGACCCTGAAAGAAATCATCCCGATCTGTTCTTACTGCCGCCAAGTGCGCGACGACGACAACTACTGGCAATCGGTCGAGACCTACATCAGCAAACAGACACATTCCAAATTCAGCCACGGGGTCTGCCCCAGCTGTTATGACACGCATCTCAAACCGGCAATGGATGAACTCAGGCGCAAAAAACATCAACACGATCCGGACTGAGACCCAGGCACAGTCAATTTATCCTGCTGTTATTTTCCCGGCCACTCACCTATTATCCCCGAATACCAATCATAAGCCTGACACAACAGGCATAGGAGGAGAGAATGACTTCTCGTCACTGGCTCGCCATCGGCGCAGCTGCCCTCGTTACCACCCTGACCTGGCAAGCATTACCCGCCATCGCCCATCATGCCAGTGCCCCCTTTTACGACCCCGAATCCCGTGTCGAATTTGAAGGCACGGTAACCCGTTGGGTATTCCGCAATCCCCATGCCTTCCTGTTCCTCGATGTCGACAACGGCGACGGCAGCGTCACTGAGTGGCAAGTGGAGCTGGGCGCCCCGGTGAGCATCCGGCGCGCCGGCTGGACACCAGACACACTGGCCATTGGCCAGCGCGTGCTGGTAAGCGGCAATCGTTCCCGCGCCGAAGGCTCCAATGGTGTTTGTTGTGTGCGCATGACACGCCCCGATGGTCGTCCGGTCACTGAAGGCGGCGCTGTTGAAGAAGACAGCGTGCAATAAGCACGGCTTACAGGAGCTCCCATGCAAACAATAACAATACGCCACTGCCTGATGGCATTTGCCATCGTCACCTCTCCCGCCCTCACTTTCACTCTCGCCACGGCGCAGAGTGATGCCGACATTCCCGACCTGTCCGGTATCTGGGACGGCGGTTTCGGCGCTCGCCCGGTCAATGGCGTTGATGTGCCCTGGGGTGAAGAGAACTTCCCGCAGCTCAATGCCCGCGCCCGCGCCTATCAGGAAACCTGGGAAGAAATCATGGCGCCAAAGTACGACTGCCAACCGGCTTCTTCACCGGCGATTCAGTACGACCCCTATGCCATGCAGATTACACAGTGGCCCGATCGGGTATTGCTGCGTTATGAGAAGGACGACCAGTTGCGCACAGTCTGGCTGGACGGTCGCGAGCCCCATGCTACCGACTATTCCATTCAGGGCTTTTCCGTGGGTCACTACGAAGACGGCGCGCTGCATGTGCGCACTACACATTTCGTCTTCGACATTGCCGGCTTCGATGACTACAACGGCATTCCCTCATCCGCGCAAAAAATAGTCACCGAGCGCTACTGGATCGACGGCGAGGACCTGCGCATGACTCTCACCGTCGAAGACCCGATGTTCCTCGAAGCACCAGCTTCCTATACCACTCGCTGGGTGCCGGCGCGGGCTGACTATCGCCTGCAACCCTACGATTGCGACCCGGAAGCCGCACGCGCTTCGGTGCGTTTCTATCCATCGAAATATGACTAGAGACAGGTGTTGGTAGCAGTAAACAAAAAACGGGGCCTCGCCCCGTTTTTTTGCTCTGCGTTATTACCGACTAGCCGGTGCCAATGTAGGGAATCAGGCGCCCGAACAACAACACCCCTGTCCACGCCAACAGCGATACAGCAGCCGAGCATTTCTGCCATTGCGGCGCCCGGCTACTAGCCGGCTGCACGGCGACATGAAAGAGCAAGGCGTTACAGCCAGCCAGCAGCACCAGCACCATTTTCGTCTTGAAGGCGATATTGATGGAGTAGCGACCGGGATCACCGAAGAAGAACAGCACGCCGGTCAGCAGATTCAGCACGAAGCCGACGATAACCAGCGGCAGCAATTGATAGACCTTCTCCTGGGCGATGCTGGAGAACAGGCCGAGCATGCGCAGGTCGACGATCAGCAGCCCGCCAAACAATAACGACAAACCGATAAAGTGCAGGATCTCCAGCACCGGCCACAGCCAATAAGTCTGCGCGATCCAGAGATTGAGACTGCTGCCCGCGGCGAACTCTGCCAGAGTGGTCCACATAGCGTTATCCCAGGTAAGCAATCAGGCGCCCGGCGATAATCGCCGCGAGCCAGCAGAGGATGGAGACTGCCGCCAGCCAGCGCATGTCAGGCGTGATAATGCCCTGAAAGTCACGCAGCCGCTTCTGAATCGGCCAGGCCAGTACCATGCCCAGAACAATGAACGAGAGCTTGAAACGAAACGAGGTACTCACGGCAAAGATGCTGGCCTGGGACGTAAACAGCATGAAGCCGGAGACCGCATTGAGGAGAAAACCGAGACAGGCAAGGCGTACCGGTTTCACAAAGTCGTCGGGTGCGGGAAACTGAATTACCCCGAGCAGGCGCAGATCGCGCATGAAGAAGATGCCCACCACGATCGCCAGCCCGCTGATGTGGATGGCGAGCAGCGAAGGATAGGCCCACAGGGACAGGCCAACCCATTGCGCCAGTGCGGTACTTTCCAACCAGAGTAACACCGGGCTCTCCCTGACCTTTGTAATCGTTTTGTTTTTTATTATTCGCCACGCGCAGCGGCGTGTCGGCAGCATAATTCACTTGCACGCCAATTGCACCTGCGCACGCAAGGCGAGTCATATAGGCTACAATAGCGTCTTCGTTATTCGGCGATCTCCCGCTTCCCGAAATCGCACCACACTGGAACTTCATGGCCGGCCTCATTCCCCAATCCTTCATTGACGATCTGCTACACCGCACTGACATCGTCGAAGTGGTGGCACGCCGGGTGCCGGATCTGAAGAAGAAGGGTCGCAACCATAGCGCCTGCTGCCCGTTCCATCAGGAAAAGACCCCCTCCTTCAGCGTCAATGAAGACCGCCAGTTTTATTACTGCTTCGGCTGCGGCGCCGGCGGCAATGCCATCGGCTTTGTCATGAACTTCGAGCAGCTGGACTTCCCGCAGGCGGTGGAGTCACTGGCCCGGGATGCCGGGCTGGAAGTGCCCAGAGAAGAATCCGCCGCGGCGACCCGCCGGCAGTCCGAAAACAACAAGCTGCTGGAGGTGCTCGACAAGGCCAACAAGTTCTACCAGCAACAGCTGCGTCAGCATGGGCAGCGTCAGTCGGCGATCGACTATTTGAAATCCCGCGGCGTCAGTGGCGAGATCGCCCGCGACTTCGGCCTCGGCTTCTCGCCGCCGGGCTGGGATAACCTGCTCACCGCCATCGGCAGTGACGAGACCCAGGAAGCCAGCCTGCTCAAGGCCGGCCTCATCATCGAGCGCGAAAGCAAGGGCGACAAGGGCGAGGCGGACAACAAGAAAGACAATCGTCGTCCTTACTATGATCGCTTCCGCCATCGCATCATGTTCCCCATTCGCGATACCCGCGGCCGCACCGTGGCCTTCGGCGGTCGCGTGCTGGGAGACGACAAACCCAAATACCTGAACTCACCGGAGACACCGGTCTTTCACAAGGGCTCGGAGCTGTATGGCCTGTTCGAGGCGAAGAAGACCGGCAGCAAGCTGGACAAGTTTCTCATCGTTGAAGGCTACATGGACGTCATCGCCCTGGCCCAGATGGGTATCCGCAATGCTGTCGCCACCCTCGGCACCGCCACCAGCGGCAGACACCTGACCCGGCTGTTCCGGCAAGTGTCCGAAGTGGTGTTCTGTTTTGATGGCGACGAAGCCGGTCGCACGGCAGCGTGGCGGGCACTGGAAGCCACCCTGCCACTGCTGGAAGACGGCCGTCAGGTGCGCTTTTTGTTCCTGCCGGAAGGCAGCGACCCGGACACCTTTGTGCGTGAAGTGGGCAAGGACGCGTTCCTGCAACAGGTGGCCGAGGCGACACCGCTGGAAGACTTCTTCTTCGACAAACTGAGCCAGGGCATCGACGCCGACTCGGATCAGGGCAAGGCACGCCTGAGCAATCTCGCCAAGCCGCTGCTCAACAAGATGCCGGAGAGTATTTACTCCGAGCTGATGATGAACCGGCTGGCCAAGTTACTGGGCATGGAGCGCGAGCGCATCAGCCAGTTCATGACCGAACAGCCTGCCGCCGAACCGGCACCACCGCCGGGCCCACCGGATGCCTATGCCGACAGTTATGTCCCGGACTCGGCCTACGATGACGGCGCCGCCCCACCCTATCTCGACGCGCCGGCCGGACAGTCTGGCGGCAGCTACGGCAAGCGCAATCCGGGCCGCTACCGTCAGCGGCCGCAACCGGCCACCGGCAATACCCTGGCCCGCTACCGAAAATCCGCCAGTCTCAAGGCCATCGAGTTGCTGTTACGCAACCCGGAAGTGGCCCTGAGCCTGGAACAGGACCTGGAATTGCTGCGCAGTGCTGAGGACGAATCCCGCCGCTTGTTGCTGTCCCTCATTGAAATGGTGCAGTCCAACCCCCATACAGAGACGTATACGTTATTAGGGTACTGCTACGACACCAGCCTGGGCGGACAGCTCACGCAACTGCTCAACGACGAGCGCATCACCCCGCAGGAAGGCATTGAACAAGAGTTCAAGCAGATAATTGACAGTATATTGTCCGATATACGCAAGAAGCTGGACCTGCTGCAGTTAAAAAACGAGTTGAAATCCCGGGTAGCCACGGCCAAAGATCAGAACTAAACAGCCGTTAACTTGGTCTAACTACCAGTCTAATCCCTGCATTAGCGATATACAGACAGCCAAGCCGTCGCTATAATGCCCGGCTGACTTTTTATCACCCAAATTTATGACCTGGCGCCAATCCAGGAAGTCGAGAGTTCATGGCCCAAACAATCGCACCGCAATCCAGTCTGAAAGCGCTTATCGCCAAAGGTAAGGAACAGAACTATCTGACCTATGCCGAGGTGAATGACCATCTGCCGGAATCCATTTCCGATCCGGATCAGGTCGAAGACATCATTCAGATGATCAATGACATGGGCATCAAGGTGTTCGAAGCAGCACCTGATCAGGATTCCCTGTTATTGAACGACGACGACAGCGATTCTTCTGACGACGAAGTGGCGGCCGCCGAAGCGGCAGCTGCATTGGCCGCCGTCGAGAACGAAGCTGGCCGCACGACTGACCCTGTGCGCATGTACATGCGCGAAATGGGCACCGTGGAACTTTTGACTCGCGAAGGCGAGATCGTGATTGCCAAGCGCATCGAAGAAGGCCTGCGTGAGCTGATGCAAGCCATGGCCTACTTCCCCGGCACTGTCGAGCACGTATTGAATGAATACGCGCTGGTGGACACCGAAGAACGCCGCCTGAACGAACTCATTACCGGTTACCTCGACACGGCCGACGACGAATTCCCCGCCACTGCCAGCAGCAGCGACGATGACAGTGATTCATCGTCCAGCGATTCTGACAGCAGCAGCGACGATGACGACATCGATGACGATGATGATGACAGCAGCAGTGATGACGATGATGCAGCAGTCGGTCCGGATCCGGAAGAAGCCCGCATCCGCTTCGGCGAGCTGAGTGATCAGTATCAGAAGACATCCAAGCTGGTGGCCAAGAAAGGTCGTAACGACAAGAAGGCCATCGCCGAGCTGGAAAAACTGGGCGAAATCTTCAAGAGCTTCAAGCTGACTCCGCGTCAGTTCGATCCGCTGCTGGCGCACATCCGCGCCGTACTGACTCGCGTGCGTCGTCACGAGAAGACCATCATGACCCTGTGTGTGCGCAGCGCCAACATGCCGCGTAAGGATTTCATCGAGAGCTTCCCGGGCAACGAAGTCAACGAGAAGTGGATCGACAAGCATATCAAGGCGAAGGAGTCTTACTCCGAGCTGTTGGTGAACGTGAAGACCGAAGTTCTGCGCGCACAAAAGAAACTGGCGCTGCTGGAAGAAGAAACCGGTTTGACCGTCGCCGAGATCAAGGACATCAACCGCCAGATGAGCATCGGCGAAGCCAAGAGCCGCCGTGCCAAGAAGGAAATGGTGGAAGCCAACCTGCGTCTGGTGATTTCCATTGCCAAAAAGTACACCAACCGTGGCCTGCAGTTCCTCGACCTGATCCAGGAAGGCAACATCGGTTTGATGAAGGCCGTGGACAAGTTTGAATACCGTCGTGGTTACAAGTTCTCCACGTACGCCACCTGGTGGATCCGTCAGGCCATTACCCGCTCTATCGCGGACCAGGCCCGCACTATCCGTATCCCGGTGCACATGATTGAAACGATCAACAAGCTCAACCGTATCAGCCGACAAATGGTCCATGAGAAAGGCCGCGAACCGACGCCGGAAGAGCTGGGCGAGCGCATGGACATGTCGGAAGACAAGGTCCGCCGCGTGTTGAAGATCGCCAAAGAACCGATTTCCATGGAAACTCCCATCGGCGATGACGAAGATTCGCATCTGGGAGATTTCATCGAGGACTCCACTGTCGACTCCCCGGTAGATTCGTCCATTGACGAAGGTCTGCGGGAAGCCACTAAAGACGTCCTCGGTAGCCTCACGGCTCGGGAAGCCAAAGTACTGCGCATGCGCTTCGGCATCGACATGAACACGGACCACACCCTCGAGGAAGTGGGCAAGCAGTTCGATGTCACCCGCGAACGCATCCGCCAGATCGAAGCCAAGGCCCTGCGCAAACTGCGCCACCCGACCCGCTCCGATCACCTGCGCTCGTTCCTGGACGAGTAAAGGCGCAACCTGCCTCGCGCTAAAAGCAATAGCGCCGACGCAGAGCTTAAAACACAAAGCCACTTCGGCAATCCCGAAGTGGCTTTTTTTTGCACGCCTGAATTACACTCTCCGCTGTTCATCCACCACTAACAACCCCAAACGGACGTTCTATTTGGCGCGCCGCACGGTGTCAGCCACAGAGGGAAAACATGAGCGCACAACCACTGCCGCAAAAGCAACGCGAACTGCACAACCATCACTTTGACTCCACCATCTGGAACGATTTCAAGTTCCGCCCCGATGACATCATCATCTCCACTTACGCCAAGTCGGGCACTACCTGGACACAGCAGATCGTCGCGCAACTGTTGTTCGATGGTGCGGAAGGATTGGAAGTCGCCAACATGTCACCCTGGCTGGACCTGCGCGTTCCGCCCAAGGAAATCAAATTGCCGGAAGTGGAAGCCCAGACCCACCGCCGCTTCATCAAGACCCACCTGCCGGTGGACGCGCTGGTCTTTTCTCCCGAGGCGCGCTACCTCTACATCGGCCGCGATGGCCGCGATGTGGTGTGGAGCCTGTTCAACCACCACGCCAATGCCAATAAAGATTTCTATGCAGCACTGAACGACACTCCCGGCCTGATCGGACCGCCGATCCAACCACCCACTACCGATGTGGTCCAGTACTTCCGCGACTGGCTGGACAAAGACGGCCACCCGTTCTGGCCCTTCTGGGAGAACGTGCGCAGCTGGTGGGCCATCCGCGATCTGCCGAATGTGCTGATGTTGCACTTTGCCGATCTCAAAAAAGACATGCCCGGCCAGATCCGCCGCATCGCCGAGTTCCTCGACGTGCCGATCAACGAGGAAAAATGGCCGGCCATCCTCGAACACTGCAGTTTCGACTACATGAAAGCCAACGCCAGCCAATCCGCTCCACTGGGCGGCGTCCTCTGGGAAGGCGGCGCCAAGACCTTCATCAACAAAGGCACCAACGGCCGCTGGCACGACCTGCTCAGCGCCGAAGACATCGCTCGCTACGAAGCCAAGGCACTGGAAGAGCTGGGCCCGAACTGCAGCCAATGGCTGGCTCAGGGCTAAGTAAGGAATTAGGCAACAATCCCTGTTTCTGAATTCCCCCGAGAGGGCTATAATGCGCCCTCTTTTGTTTTTGATCAGTGAAAATCCTCTATTTCACTGATTTGTCAGAGCTTTTTTGATCATTCAAGAACAGATCGAAGGGCTTTGGCGAAGACTGAGGTTTGTAGGCGAGGCGCAGTGCTTTCTGAGTGAGGGAGCGTACATGAGTACGCGACCGAGCGAAGACAAGCGATGCAACGATGCATACGGGCCTCAGGCAACGACAAAGTTTGGCACAGCCTGAGATTCGCAATCGAGGCGCAATGCTTTCTGAGTAAGGGAGCGTACTTGTGTACGTGACCGAGCGAAGATAAGCGATGCAACGAAGAGTGCGGAGTTCAGGCGCAGTCCAAAGAGGGCCTATAGCTCAGTTGGTTAGAGCAGGGGACTCATAATCCCTTGGTCCCTGGTTCGAGTCCAGGTGGGCCCACCAATTCCTCCTACATTTCTTCGACGTCACGCTGACTGAGATTTAAGCGCTGGTAAGGTTACACTGCGTATTGAATGAGATCGGGCAGGAATCGATGGCGCTTATATAATATTGGTTAAAACAACAGGGACACTGACTACCTAATCACTTAACAGTATCTACCCGACTTGAACTTTCGACCAACAGCAAGTCAGATCGTTAAGCTATAAAGTTACAAGTGTCCCCTATCCCGCACTCACTATCGCCACGCCCCTATCACCTAGGGCAAACGATAGGCGACCAGGGCACCAGGGTAGTCAGTCTGGAAGCTACCTACTTGTACGACGATGTACTGTCGGCCGTTGTGCATGTAGGTCATCATGCCATATTGTCCCGGGGCCGGTAATGGCACGCTGGCAAGTACTTCACCGCTGTTCTTGTCGCGAGCATTCAGCGTCAGCGGCGCATCCGGTATCAATTGGGCGGCACCTTCGCTTAGAGCGCGTGTTTGCACCAGAATGTCACCCATCACCATCTGGATGGAATAGCCCACCCCACCTGAATTTGGCACGTCGACATTCTGCAACAAAGGATGCTCAACGATATCGGCCTGGGTATTACCTACCGGCAATGACCAGACTTTGTCACCACTGTTCATCTGATAGGCGGTCAATTGATTGTTCATCGGTTTGTACACAGGCAGGCCATCAATACTTTGTAATGGTGCCGGCCGGCCCGGTAACCAGGCTGCAACAGTAGTGCCGGTCGTAGGCGTTCTGTTGGGCGTCGCCCCACCGGCGCCAGGCTCCGGATAGTCGGGATTGTCGATATCCACACCATTAGTCGCGCGCATCAAGCGTGGTGCGGAGCAGGTTCTGTGATGAGAGGCGTACATCATACCGGTACTCGGGTCCGCAACCGGCGGATGCGAAATGACGTTACCACCACCGACACAGCCGACATTGTTGATGTAATCATGGCCATGATTCTCTGGCAGCGGCGGCACATACAGACCACCAATACGGTAATTATCAAGAATGGCTTTGGCCCGAGCTTCCAGCTCAGGCGTGTAGTCCATGATGAACTCCTCGGTGATGCCGTCCCAGACAATAGGATCAACCGGTTCCGGATGGGTCGGGTAAGGCTGTGTTGCCGCCGTGTAATTGCCCGGCACCTCAGTTTTCATAACCGGTCGATCAACAATTGGCCACAAGGGCTCGCCGGTCTCGCGATTGAACGCGAACACCAGCCCTTGCTTGGTATACTGTACTAGCGCGGGAACCGACTCGCCGTTGATGGTTAAATCCATCAGCATCGGTGGCGTGGGCAGATCGTAGTTCCATTGATCGCTGCGGTGAATCTGGAAATGCCAGCGCCGCTCCCCGGTTGCCACATCGAGCGCCAGCACACTGCCACCAAAAAGATTGTCACCGGGGCGATGGCCTGCGTAGGTTTGCACCGTCGACGCGTTGGTCACCAGATAGACCAGCCCCAGTTCAGGGTCAGCCGATGCCGGTGCCCAGGTCGACATATCACCGGAGAAGCGCCAGGCGTCGTTATGCCATGTCTCGTGACCCACCTCTCCCGGTCTTGGAATGACATGGAACTTCCACAAGCGCTCGCCCGTTGCCGCGTCGAAGCCCATGATATCGCCAGGCACATTCTCGATACGAGTCTGGCCATAGCTGGGTTCGTGTCCTACCAATACCACCACAACTCCATTGACAACAATGGGCGGTGCGGAGGCTGTGACCATGCCCAGTTCGCGAGGAATCCCGTAATCAGGATCGTATTCGCCACCGGCTACCAGGTAATCCTGCCAGGGGCCCCAGTCATCAATAAGATGCGGAGCGAGGTCAATAGAGCCCGTTTCCGGGAACCCGCCTACTGGAAACTCATTGCCCCAGTTCTCCAGTGGCCTGCCGGTCTTGGCATCGAGCGCCCAGAGGAAAAACCCGGGAGTGGTGATGTAGATGACCCCACGGCCATTGACCTCGGCATAGGCTACGCCTTTACCATAGGCCTGCCTGGGTGATCGCTGATGACGGATGGTCTCCGGTTCGCGGAAAGTCCAAAGATTCTCCCCTGTAGCCGGATCAATGGCGACCACCTGCCGGCGTGGAGTGGCTACGGTATACAGAATACCGTCGACATAGATAGGCGTGGAGCGGGAGAAATAGTCGACATTGGGGCCGAAATTGTCGCTGCGCCAGATCCAGGCTGTCTCCAACTGGTCGAAGTTATCACGGTTGATTTGCGTGAGCGGCGAGTAGCGGGTATGACCCACCGGACCACCCAAATAGCGCCATTCACCATTCTCGGTGCCGCTCAGCACCTGAGCATGAAGGCTGCCAGTGCCCAGCACAAGAATGAGAGCCAGAATTGCGGGAAGATACCGGGGAAACAGCATACTTTTCATCTCTACCACCTCTCAAATGTACTTATCCTATGGGCCAATCATGTGCACCTATCCATATACACCTATGGTATACATCTATGAAAGGAACACTGATATTTTAATTATTCTATTTTGAACCGGAAATCATTGTCGGCCAATTTACGCCCTTTCTCAATCCACTTCGAGACCGCAGCTTGGCTAATACCGAGCTGGTTCGCAAACGGCAAATGAAAGAATGTAAGAATGAAAGGGTCACTATTAAAACAACAAAATAGCGCCCTCCTTATCTTGTTTCTTCTTTCTTATGTTGTTTCTTATTAGTGCCCCCTGCTTCCCTGAGATTGAATCCAAGGGTTGGAGCAATCTGATACTTACGTCTTCGATTGATCGCTATCTTCTCTGTCAATGGGTTCGCCGCATATCATTTTTTTGTCAGTAGACATTGCTGAAATCAGCGCAGCACCTTCACGCTTTTCGGTAATCATTATTCTGATAAGAATGCTGACAATTACAATAGTAATTCTGGAGGCGGTGAGCGTGTTTGGCTTATGCGTCAAGGCAGGAAAGATTGGCTACAATATGCCCTAGCAATAGCGCAAACATACGCCAATATTTGATACGGGAATTTTTGAAACTAGTCACTTATCAATCAAATTAGCTTCCTACCTTTTCTGCATCACTTCAACAAATACCGCCAACCCCAACAACTCCCCCAACCACTTCCTCACCCCTGGATACCCACACTCCGCAAACCACCCCTGATCCACCATCGAGAACTGCCGTATAAAAGGAAACACAGCGATGTCCGCAAGCGTCATCTCATTCCTTATCAGGTAGGTGTGCTCCTCCAGCAATGCCTCTAACTTTCCCAAAAATCGCTCACTCTGCTGACGATAATAATCCTCACTGTGCTCAGGATACCGATCCGCATACTTGTAGCGATCAAGCCAGCCTTTAAACTCACCATCGTTATCCGCAATCAATTGCCGACTCTGACGCCACTCCTCATCAGTCAAAGTCGCCAGCCAGCTATCCGGATCATTCTGCCTCAGTGCCCACAGCATCACATCCAGACTCTCATCGATCACCTTGTTGCCATCCACCAGCACGGGGACTGTGCCTTTACTGGAGAGATCAAGCATCGCCTGTGGCTTGTTCTTCAGGGCAACTTCCTCTTGTCGCACTGCAATGCCCGCGCTACGGATCGCCATGCGCGCACGAATGGCGTAGGGGCAACGGCGGAAGGTATAAAGAAGCGGCGCAGTGTCGCGAGTCGTCTGTGCGGAACCAGTTTGCATATCAATCGATTTTCAATAGGTCTGAGTTTCTATAGCCCGTAGTGTAACGTGCCAGCACCGGATTTTCAGGAAGCCTGGCGAGCGCTGGCAACGCCTCGGGTCATGCCACAGTCCTTTCGCAGACAAGCACGCATTAAAGCTGACTTTCCCGTTATACTACCTGCTCGTCTATCAAGGATTATCCGGATCATTGCAAGTGACTGACCAGACCACTCAACACGCTCACAAGCAGCTTAGCTTCGGCCTTGGCCTGCTCGGTATTTGCTGCGGCTTTCTTGCTGCCTACGGGGTGCTGACTGGCGATAGCGAGGGCCGGGTCAATCTGCTGTATCTATTGTTGCTGTTTGCCTTTCTTCCCATTGCCGGATTGTTGCTCAGCGTATTGCTGATCGCCAAAGGCGGCGGCAAAGGTCTGGCCGGCTGGCTGCTGGAACTGCCACTGTGGCCGCGTCACCTGACATTGTCACTCACACAACTCGGCAGCGATGCCTCGCGCAAGTTGTGGCTTTTTTATCAAACTCAAATCGTCGCCGTGGCTTTTTCCGCCGGCTGCCTGTTGCTATATCTACTGTTATTACTCGGCAGCGACATCACCTTCGTCTGGCGCAGCACCCTACTGCAAGCCGATGACCTGCTCCCTGCTTTACAAGCCATTGCCCTGCCCTGGCGATTCTGGCCCGAGGCACAGGCCTCGCTGGCACTCATTGAACAAACACAGGATTTCCGTCTTAACACACAAGACACATCAGCGCCTGCCGTGGGTCTGTGGTGGCAATACATTCTTGCCGCGCAGCTGACCTACAACCTGATTCCGCGCTCGGTGATGTTGTTGATCGCCCGGCACAAGTACCAGAGTCAAATACTCGCACCGGCCACACAAACAACAACTGCAGACAGCAGCTTCGGTGCAAAAAAGTTTACTGGCGAACCGGCGCTTGCCGAGATCACCACGTCCGTGCCTCTACCCTACACGCTGCTCGACTGGGCCAAGACTCCTGACGAAATACAACAGCTGGTACAACAGCAACTGGGCGGCGCTACCAAATCTGTGAGTCTTGACCCGTTATCTGAAACGGAAAGTTATTCGGCAGACGGCTCACTGGTGCTCCTGGTCAAGAGCTGGGAGCCACCCTTGGCAGAACTGGCGGATCGATTGCAGAGTCTGGCGGCGAACGCGGCAACTACCGGTACGACTAATGGCAACACCCAAACATACAAAGTCATCCTGCCGCTGGACTGGAACGAGAATAGCCTGCGTCAGCCCGGCGCCGCGCATCTGGACGAGTGGCGCCGCTTTACCGCCACCCTACCCGACTGGCAGGTATTGCAATTGGAGGGCAAGCCATGAAACCTGTGTTTGCCGTCGTCGGCCACCCCAACAAGGGCAAGTCATCCATTGTCAGCACCATTGCCCAGAATGACAGTATCGCCATCTCTCCCCGGAGTGGAACCACGCGCAGCACTCACAGCTACGACATCGCCATCGGCAAGGCACAATTCAGCCTCGTCGACACACCTGGCTTCCAGCGTCCCACCCGCGCGCTGGCGTGGTTGCAGCAACACGCCGCCTCCGCGGAACTGCGCCGCAATGCCGTCATGCAGTTCATCGCCGATAGCGAATGTCAGCAGCAATTCCCCGAGGAGGTAGCGCTGCTCAAACCCATCATGGCCGGTGCCGCCATTCTCTATGTGGTCGACGGCTCACGCCCCTATGGCGCCGACTACGAAGCCGAGATGGAGATTCTGCGCTGGACCGGGCAGGCGAGCATGGCGCTGATCAACCCCATTGAAAATGATGACCATGTACAGGACTGGCAACAGGCGCTGGGTCAGTACTTCAAGATCGTGCGTGTCTTCAATGCCCTACAGGCTGACTTCGAAAAAGTCATCACGATACTGGAGGCCTTCTCCCATATCCGCGAAGAATGGCAGCCGGCCTTGGCCGAGATCGTCAGCGAGTACCGCCGCCAGCGCGCCGAGCAATTACAGGAATCGGCAAAACTGCTGGCGCAGTTGTTAACGCAACTGTGCACCTATCAGGTCACGCAGAAAGTCATCAGCAAATCCCAGGCCGAGACCATCAAAGAGCTGTTGGAGAAAAAATACTTCAATGACATGCGCGACATTGAGCGCCAGCATCACGAATCGTTGAAAAGCCTGTACCGCTATCATCATCTGGATAGTCACATCGATGAGCTGCCGCTGGATGACAACCTGTTCGATACCGACAAATGGATCGCCTGGGGACTCAACCGCAAACAACTCACCGTTGCCGCCAGCATGGCCGGGGCGGCCACCGGCGCCGCCGTCGACATTGCCCTGGCCGGCAGCAGCGTTATGCTCGGCGCGCTGGGCGGTGGACTTATTGGTGCCGGCAGTGCCTGGCTGGGCGCCGATCAACTGGCCAACTTCAGTGTTAAAGGCTTGCCACTGGGAGGCTATCAGGCGCGGCAAGGCCCGATTCAGAATCGTAACTTCCCCTATGTGGTGCTGGGTCGATTCCTCTATCTCTCTGATGCGCTGCGCCACCGCACCCATGCCCATCGCGATACCCTGCAAATCAGCGAAGGCGATCTGTCGGCACGCATTCAGCAATTGGGCAAACAGGAGCAATCTGCTCTACACAGGGCACTGGACAGGTTGCGCCGGCAGAAGCCGGCCGAGAATCTGCAAGACACCCTGCTCGCCTTGCTGGGCAGCGGTTGAATCGGGAGACCGACGTCAGCACTCAGCTCTGTGTAAAAGAAGGCGTAGTTGAAAGATAACAGCGGAAACTGCGAAAATTTCGCACCCATGCTCACTGTGAATGACACGGCCGCACCACACTAGCGCAATCCCACGAGTTTACCCGTTCCCATCCCGGCTTTGCGTATCCATTTTTACTCCAGAACCGGCGGTCGACGTTCTGCAACTCGCATCCGGCAGAATTCTCACGTTATCATGCGCGCCTGATCTGATTGCATTTCCCGGAGAATCACAGGATGAACACCCCTGCAAAAACCGCTCTTGGTCTGGCCGTGAGCCTGATCTGCCTGTTAACCAACAGCACCTCGCTCGCCCAGGGCATCCAGCAAACCAAGGGCACCTTCCAGGACAAGTTCCGCCAGCTGGAAGAAGTGCTGCCCACCCCGAATACTTACCGCAATGCCTCCGGTGGCCCGGGCCATGCGTACTGGCAGCAGGAAGTCGACTACGAGATTGACGCCGTGCTGGATGAGGACAATCAGCGCCTCACCGCCAGCGAGCAGATCACCTATCAGAACAACTCGCCGGATACCCTGACTTATCTGTGGTTCCAGCTGGATCAGAACCGCTTCCGTTCCGACTCCATGGCAGTCATGAGCGGCACCTTCAACAGTAGCAGCCCGGACGCCGACGACAACAGCCCGGCGCGCATCAGCCTCGATCAGTTGCGCTCTCTGCAGTACTTTGAAGACAGCGACCTCGGCTACACCATCAACGCCGTCACCGACAGCCGCGAGAACACGCTGCCGCACACCATTGTCGGCACACTCATGCGCGTGGATCTGGCGCAGCCCCTGCGGCCCGGCGACTCCGTCGAGCTGAATATCGACTTCGCCTACAACATCGTAGATGGCAACGTACTCTACCCCCGCGGTGGTTATGAGCATTTCCCCGATGATGAGCGCGAAGGCGGTAACTACATTTTTGCCCTGTCGCAGTGGTTCCCGCGACTGGTGGCCTACACCGATTACGAAGGCTGGACCAACAAGGAGTTTCTTGGCTCCGGGGAATTCACGCTGGAATTCGGCGACTATGACGTCTCCATGACGGTACCGGCGGATCACATCGTTGCCGCCACCGGTGAGCTGCAGAATGCCAATCAGGTGCTGACCAGTGAACAACGCGCCCGTCTGAGGGAAGCCGAGACCGCCCAGCGCCCGGTATTCATCGTCACCGCCGAGGAAGCACTGGAGAACGAAAGAGAAGGCACTGATGACACTGCGACCTGGCGCTTCAGCGCCGAGAACGTACGTGACTTCGCCTGGTCCTCCTCACGCAAGTTCATCTGGGATGCCAAGGGCCATCAACAGCCCGGCGCCGATCAGGAACTGATCATGGCCATGTCTTTCTATCCCAAGGAAGGCGGCACGCTGTGGTCCGATTACTCCACCGAAGTGGTAATCCACACCCTCGAAGTCTACAGCCGCTTCTCCTTCGACTTCCCCTACCCCACGGCGCAGTCGGTCAATGTCGGCTTCGTCGGTGGTATGGAATACCCGATGATTACTTTCAACGGGCCGCGTACTACCTTGCAGGATGATGGCAGTCGCACTTACACATTGGCGGAAAAGCGCTTCCTCATCGGCGTGGTGATTCACGAGATCGGCCACTTCTACTTCCCCATGATCGTCAACTCCGACGAACGGCAGTGGACGTGGATGGACGAGGGCCTGAACAGTTATCTGGATTCGGTCGCCGGTCGTGAATGGGATGCGGAGATTCCCTGGGGTGTGGAACCGCGTTATATCACCGATTATATGGAATCATCGAATCAGGTGCCGATCATGACCCAGTCCGACAGCGTGCTGCGCCTCGGACCCAACGCCTATACCAAGCCGGCCACGGCAATCAATATTCTGCGTGAGACCATCATGGGTCGTGAACTGTTTGATTTCGCCTTCAAAGAGTACTCCCGCCTGTGGGCCTTCAAGCGGCCGACCCCGGCTGACTTCTTCCGCACCATGGAAGAAGCCTCCGGTATCGATCTCGACTGGTTCTGGCGCGGCTGGTTCTACACCACCGACCATGTGGACATCGCCCTGAACCGGGTCTACCAGATGCGCATGGACACCGAAAATCCGGATATCGATTTTGCCCGGCAGCGGGAATTCGAAAAGTCACTGCCGCCCAGCGTTTATGTTGAACGCAACCGTCAGGAAGGCCTGCAGACCTGGGTCGAGCGCAACACCGATATCCGTGACTTCTACGATGACAATGACCAGTTCACCGTCACCAATGTGGAACGCAATCGCTACAACAGTTTCCTCGAGGGTCTGGAAGACTGGGAACGGCAGGTGCTGGATCGTGCTATCGATGAAAACCTGAATTACTACCTGCTGGAGTTTTCCAACGAAGGTGGTCTCGTCATGCCGATCATTCTGCAATTCGATTACGCCGACGGCAGCAGCGAAGAGATGCGCATTCCCGCGGAAATCTGGCGCCGCTCACCGCAAGCGGTGAAGAAGCTGGTGGTGACGGAAAAAGAAATCGCCGGCATTATCATCGACCCGCTGCAGGAAACGGCCGATGTGAATATCGAGAACAACTACTATCCGCGGCGCATCATCCCGTCGCGCATCGAGTCCTTCAAGTCCGAAGGCGGCAGCGGTCTGATCAATCGCGACATCATGCAGGACAGCAAGGCCGAGCTGGATACCGGTGAAGACGATGAAGACTCGGAAGAGGATGGCAGTGACGAGTAGTCTGCGTCATCTAACTGGCCGTACGCTGCTGCTGATGTTGCTGGCGTTATCGTTGAGCGGTAACGCCCATCAGCAGAAAACAGCGGTGACCCGGGTGCTGTTCAATGCCAACACCGGCAACATCGAGGTGATGCACCGCTTCTTTGTGCACGATGCCGAGCATGCCGCCAGCCAGATTTTTGGCGAGCGGCTGACGCTGATGGAATCGGCTGAATCACGCCAGCTGTTTGCCAGCTACGTCATCAATCGCTTCAGCATGGAAGCCACTTTCGCCGATGGCGACAGCGAGACGCTGGATCTCGAATATGTCGGTGAGGAAATTGATGGCCAGTTCATGTGGGTGTATCAGGAAATCCCCAACGTCCAAGAAATCAGCGCCTTCACCATCGTCAATCTGACACTGCGTGATGTCTGGCCGGACCAGTCCAACCTGGTCAACATCGAACGCGATGGCGAAGTCTACAGCCTGACGTTCGATGGCGGCGACGAGATGCTGCGGGTGAACCTGGACGGCTAGCAAGACTACTGGGGACACTCACAATTTAACAACTTAACCATGCGTAAAGTTGTTAAATTGTGAGTGTCCCCTTTGATTAGTCTTCAAACTCAATCTGCGCAATCGCAATCCCGCTCTCCCCGGCCACCGAGTACAGCAAATACACCTGCCCATCTTCTTCGAAGATTGCCGGATCGCGCAATTGATTAACACGCTCGTCGATATGGCCACGAGCCGAGGCAGCTATTGGCAGAAGTGCACCTTCCCAATCCCGCTCAGGGCGTAGCACTTCCACTAGCTCGGACGGCTGCCAGTCATGCCAGTCGCCGGTCATCTCGATGGTAGTCAACAAAATACGTTCCGGCGCATGCCCGGCCTGAGTCCAGAACACATACAAGGTGTTATCGCGAATCAGCAAGGCGGAATGACGCATATCGGCATTGAAGAACTGCGGTCCTTCCTCGAAGTCCGTCAGGCCGTCTCGAGAGCGATAGAAAACGCCAGGCATGGCCAGCGCGTAGTAATAGTCGCCATGTTCAATCACGCGAAAATACGGCCGCCCCAACACCTCGGGCTCACCCTGAAAATGAATGCCGTCATTGGACAATGCCAGACGCGTGAGTTGCTGCCCCACATCGCGACCATGCAGATACATGACGATCTGCCTCAGATCCTCGCGCACATGCACATCCGGCGAGGCGATGTGAGCATAAAGTGGCGCGTCCTCGCGACCGGAGGTCTGTGAACAGGGTGGACAGGTGGTGGGGAAATAAGAGTTTTCCAGCGTCAGTGTGCCCGGAGTATAGACTGTCCAGGGACCGGTGACGGTATCAGCATAGGCCATGCGAATGTATTCGCCACGGTGATCGGCGAAGTACAGGTAATACTGACCCAGCGGATTCTCGACCCAGTCCGGCACCCGAATCAGCGACGGGCCCTGAATATTACTGCCCATGCGGGCATCCATGGCCGGCGCGATGATCGGGCCATCGCCCAATCGTGTGATCGTTACTTCTGTTTGTGCGTGCGCGCCCCCGGCCAGCAGCAGACTCACACCTATAACCACACTCAGAACCACACCCGGAAATCTGCTTGCATTGGACAATGTCATGGCTTGCCTCATTATTGTTAGATCGCTACGGCGGCTATGTGGAGATACTGGCGGTACTGGAGATAGTAGCACACTGATCACCGCGGCCTAATCTGAAGTCTGGGGGACACTCACAGTTTAACAATTTAATCGAGAGTTTAAGTTGTTAAACTGTGAGTGTCCCGTCGCTGTTGCTGTCTCTGCTAGAATGCGCGCATGCAGATTACCTGTCTCAATTGTGGCATGGTCCTCGACCACTTCATCGACGTTTGTCCAAAGTGCGATAACGCTCTTGACCGGCAGCACGACGGCTCAACGATCACAGTGGACATCGCCCATCAGGGCGAACGCGTGCGTGAGGCATTGCACAAGATGCACGAGGAAATCGAGCGAGCGCGCAAGGGCGTTGCCTTGCACCTGCGCTTTATCGTGGGCTCCGGCTTGATTCGTGACGAGGTAATGCTGGCCCTGCGTGATGCGCAATTTCGCGGTGATATTCAGGACTTTGATGCTGAAGGCACTAATCGCGGCGCCATCCTGGTCAGGCTGAAATAAGCCCAGCCAGCGCACACTGCCATGACATTCCTGCGGCACTGACTTACTATCGTGCTCAACTCCCCTCTTTCACTAGCTATCGGAAATCTCATGCGCCTTTTACTGCCAGTGCTTTTGCTCATTGTCTCCAGCCACACTCTCGCTGCCGAGTTGGCTGAGCGCATTCTGCCTCTGCGCGAGCAGGCTACTCTGATCGATGAGGTATTGGCCGAACGACTGGATGAAGTGGTGCCCATGTTAATGCGCCGCGAAGGCATCGATGCCTGGGTCATCATCTCGCGCGAGTACAATGAAGACCCGGTGCTGAAAACCATGTTGCCAGCCACCTGGCTCAACGCCCGCCGCCGCACTGTGCTGATGTTTATCGACTACGGCGATGGCCGTGGCGTGGAACGCATGGCGGTGGCACGCTACTCGGTAGGCGATCTTTTCCCCGGCGTCTGGAATCCGGAAGAACAACCGGACCAGTGGGCACGCATCGCCAGCATTCTCAACGAAGCTAACCCGCAGCGTATCGCCTTGAATTATTCAGAAGATTACGGACACGCTGACGGCCTGACCTTCACCGAGCAACAGGCCTTCAGCAATGCCCTGCCCGTGCGCCTACGTGATCGTATCGAATCCGCCGAAGCGCTGGCGGTGAGCTGGCTGGAAACGCGCACTGACACTGAAATGGCACTGTACCGTGACGTCATGGCCATTGCCCATGACATCATCAAAGAAGGCTTTTCGGCCGACGTCATTACACCGGGCGTCACCACACTGGATGACCTGTCCTGGTGGTTTCGCCAACGCGTCAACGATCTCGGCCTGAGCACCTGGTTCCACACTGGCATGGAAGTGGAGCGGTCCGCACAGTCTCGCGCCCGAATTGAACAGGAGGGCCTGGATCCGGAAGTGCTGTATCGCGGCGACCATGTGCACATCGATTTTGGTATCAGTTATTTGCGACTGCAAACCGACACCCAGCAGAATGCCTATATTCTGCGCGAAGGCGAAACTACGGTGCCAGACTATCTGCAACAAGCTCTGCAGGAAGGCAATCGACTACAGGATATATTGACCAGTCATTTTCAAAATGGCCGCAGCGGCAATGAGATTCTGCGCCTCAGCCTGGAGCAGGCGAAAGCCGAAGGAATAAACCCCATTATCTATACACACCCCATCGGCCTGCACGGTCACGCCGCGGGCACCACAATCGGTATGTGGGATCAGCAAGATGGTGTACCCGGTAGCGGCGACTACCTGCTGCAACCCGACACCGCCTATTCCATCGAGCTGAATGCGCTGGTGGATGTGCCGGAGTGGGGAGAGGAGCCTTTGCCGATGAAACTCGAAGAAGATGGCTTCTGGGATGGGCAGCAGTTCATTTATATTCAGCCTCGTCAGACTGAATACCATGTGATCAAACCCGACTGACTTTTCTCTTCATTATCAGAAATCACAGCTCTGACGGGAAGCGATGAATTGCGCCAACGGTGGTGAATCGTGAGACTGTCCAATCGCAGTCTATTCTATGCCCGGCATCACACGGGATCGCAAAATAATCCGGGTAAAACGTGAACCAGTTAGCCTATCCACAGCCGCCGATTGCCAGTCACTGTGCTACTGACTACTATCGAAGTCTAGCGATAAATCGGTGAGGTACTCACATGAAACCCCTAAAAATCATAAGTCTGGTCGGAGTTGTCACGCTGGCGCTGTCGAGCTCACTTTATGCCCAGCAAAATCAGAACAATCAGAATAACCAGAACAACTCGTCCCGCAACCAACAGGAACAACGCGCTACTCCTGGCAGCCAACGCAACGAGCAAGCGGAAGAGAATCGCCGCCGCATGGAAGAACGCGTTGAAGCCAACCG
>CAZQFA010000002.1:149087-151113 GCA_964592245.1 uncultured Pseudohongiella sp.
ACGAGCAAGCGGAAGAGAATCGCCGCCGCATGGAAGAACGCGTTGAAGCCAACCGTGCTCGTGCAGAAGAGTTATCTGATGGTAATCGCGGGGGCAACGAAGAGAATCGGGAAGGCAATGACTCACAGCGCCAGAATGGTGATGCCCGGGACAATGCCCGCAACGGTGAACTCTCCGAAGACGATGACGCAGAACAACCCCGCGGCATTCTTGATCGAGTCAGAGGCTTTTTCGGTGGCAACCGAAATCAGTCGCAGGATCGTGCCACGGATGATGCCGAAGACCGCGATAACGATGCAGCTGAACGCGCAGCTGAAGCGCGCGAGCGTGCCCGCGAAGAGGCGGAAGACAACGATGAGGATGATGCCGAAAACTGATTACACTCGACCTACCGATTCAAGCCCGGGGCTTGCAATGCCTATGGGCGACGCCGCAGACAAGCAATCTATTTGGCGCCGTCCAGCATCTTGCGAATCCGGGCAATCTCTTCTTCGCTAAGGCCGCGGTAGTCCAGTAGCGCCATCATCAGTTTCTCGGGGTCACCGCCGCAGGCTTTCTCCACCATATCCAGCACACGCTGCCCCAGGCTTTCTTCCCGGGGCACAGTGGCTGAATACAGGTAGCTACGCCCTTCCGTACGATGCTTGAGCCAGCCTTTACTTTCCATTCGCTCCATCAAGGTTCGTACCGTATTGCGTGCGACGGACCGCTCTTCATTCAGCCGTTGCATGACATCCTGCACCGAGGCTTCGCCGGCATCCCAGATTATTTCCATCACTTCGCGCTGGGCACGCGACAGCGGGGAGCGTTTGTTACTGGTTGAATCAGGCATCATCATCTCCCAGGCGGAAGCGGAACAGGTACCGCACACCCGGCACCGGCACCGCTTCGCCGGCCACCATGCGCGGTGCAAAAACAAACTCGCGCGCTGCCCGCATGGAGTTGGCATTAAAGACATCAGCGGGTTCCGCATCGACTACGGTCACTGAATCCTCATTGACATGGCCATCACTGCCGACTGTAAACTCTACCAACACCCAACCTTCAATCCGCTCGTCAGCAGCGACCCGTGGATACATCGGCGCCGTGGCAAGTAAGGGCATATAATCGCCGTCGGTAGGTACTACATTGGCAAACGCGATCTCCGGCTCTGGTGCATCGATATCCAGTGTTCCACCCAGTTCCGGATCGAGTCCTGCCAGTGCATCCTGATCATCCAGGCGCTCGTAGATGACGCGCAAATTACCCCAGTCACGCTCCTCATTGAAGCGCACGATCATCTCTTGCGTCAGTGTCAGCGCGCTTTGCCAGTCCTGTAATTGATAGTGCAGGCCATTGAGGAAAGCCAGATCATCCCGACTGGTTTCTGCGCTATCCTGTGTTGCCAGATATTGCAGCCAGTACTCGCGCGAAGACTGCCACTGCTGGAGTTGATAGTGGCCATAAGCGAGACCACGCAGCACCAGGGGGTCGGTCTCCTCGGACAGGTCCTGCCACTGCACAAACGCCTCGATAGATTCCTGCCAGCGTTCTTCGGCCGCATAAAGTTGTCCCAGTGAGCGCAGCGTGCGCAACCTGGCATTCTCGCGCAATTCATTGATAGCGAGAATGCGCTCGAAAGTGGTCAGCGCCTCGGGATAGTCTTCTCGCAGCAAATGGTAATTGGTGTAAAAATTCAGAATCGTCAGTTTCTCAAAACTGTTGCCTGCTCCAAATTCGGCTTCGTACAAGGCATCAAGCAAGCGCTTCGCTTCGGCCAATTCACCACTGGTCATGCTCTGTGGCTGAACCATCAGTTCCTGAATCTGGCTGATCGCTTCGAACACGGTCTCACTGAGAGTTTCTGCGTCGCGAGCTTGCGGTGCCGGACGTGGCTCCTGTTCTTCAGCGATTTGTGTGTCGTCTGCAACTTGCGCCTGACTCACAGTTGGATTAACGGTCAACGCAGCAAGCGCCGCCGTGGCGATGATGAGCGTCAGTCGAAAGGTAATGCTGGCAGATGTTGAGAGTGTCATGTTGGTCTCCC
>CAZQFA010000002.1:151213-187619 GCA_964592245.1 uncultured Pseudohongiella sp.
AGCGTCAGTCGAAAGGTAATGCTGGCAGATGTTGAGAGTGTCATGTTGGTCTCCCTCTTCTTGTCGATAAGTTCCTGGATGCGTTGTTCCAGATTCCAGCGTCGGTCAAACATGGCTACCGAGGCGGGATATTCGGTGGACTCGGCTTGTCTGGCGCGACTGCCAAACCACAACAGCGTTTCGCAGTAGTGCAGCGGATCCTGTTGTTGCAGCACAAAATTGTCGCAGAGTTCTTCGCGACTGCGGTCAGCGATCTGGCTGAGCCAGCGGACCAGGGGATGAAACCAGAACAAGGCAACGATGAGTTGCTGTAGCAAGTTGGCGATATTGTCCCGACGCTGCCAGTGGGCAAGTTCGTGCAAGAGCACAGCTTGCAATCGCTCGTCATCACAGTTGGCCAACAGATCGTCAGGGAGAATTATGACAGGTGTCAGGTAGCCCACATGGACAGGGCTGCGCAAGTAGGCACTGAGCAAATAACGCGGCTGCTCATTACTGAACGTGTGGAGGATGCGTGACAGGCGCTGTTGCTGTGCCAAGTCTGGCGATTTACTGCGCTGAATTAATTGCCGCAGGCTGGTAATACTCGCCAGTAATCGCAGCAGCATGTAGAGCGTACCGGCCAACCAGACCACAAGCAGTGCCTTGGTGGCCATCGCCAGTGCGCCGCTGCTACCGACTGTGTCATCCTGCACCTCAGTCGCTGTAAACGTCGCCAGCAAATTGGCAAGCAATTGCTCAAATCCCAAGCCGATATCAGGCGCTGCTTCGAACTCAACTCCTTGCAGCCGGCTTGCTCCTGACTGACTTGTGACCGCCGCATCTACCGCTCGCGCTTCCAGTAGCGTAACAGGTACTGGCAAGCGCATTGACAGCAGAGAGACATCACGGCTTTGCAGCCACACCGAGGAGACAAGCAAAGCCGTTACAGCGATGAGGCCGGAAAAAGCGAGGTGGTAGCGCCACAAAGACTTGCCGCGCAGGATACGGATTAGCACAAGCAGCAGGCCTGCAAGTACGGTGACTTGCAACATCACGTTGATTAGCAGCATGCCGCTAACGGTTGAGAAAGGTGTCATGGTGCCCTCCTGACTATTCAGTCAATGCCGGACTCCAATCTCGGCTACATTTGTAGCCGAATATGACTACAAATGTAGCCAATGTCAACAGTCAGTGAATCAAATTGCTCAATTTTGTTTCCGGCACGAAAAAGGCCAGCGCACCTTGGCCCGGGCGCTAGTCCCGGTCAAGGCGCGCTGGCCTTTTGCTAATTGCCAAAAACGGCGAGTGTTAGAACGTACCGCGAATCTTGATCGCCAGCACCGGTCCCGCATCGGAACAGGAATCCTCGATTTCATCAATTACGCCATTGGCGATCGTGCCATTGATGTAGCGCGCGCGGATACGGCAGCGATCACGAGCATCGCGGGCTTCGAAGCGATACACCAGATCGCCCCAGGCCTGGATTTCCACCCAACCATTGAATGAACCGATCTTCGGATACTGCTCGATCTTGTCCACATCGTAGACGCGGAATTCATTGTAGAACTCGCGGCTATAACGCAATCCGTAATTCATGTTATGGAATGACGGAATGTCATGACGGAAGCCGAAGTTGTAACGACTGGCACCACCGCGGATAGAACGCTCACGCTCGATGTTAAGGAACGGGTCGGTTACCGTGGAATCTTCCATGGTCAAGCCGGCAGTCAACAACAATTCTGGCTGACCGATCATGGTCATACGCAAGCTGCTGTCGATGTTGAAACCGTAACGCTCACCACTGCCAATGTTACCGCGTGCACCCAGCACTTGCGTGTCGGTGGACACATCGACATTGTCGATCAGATCGTCGAGATCGTGATAGAAAACGTTGCCGTTTATCACACCGGCGTCGTCGGGCAAACGGTACTCCAGATTCGCTTCATAACGCCAGGACTGCTCCTGCTTGAGGTCCGCATTACCTTCGAAGGCATTTTGCTCATCGTCGCCACCGTCGATACTGGCGGTGAAATCGGTGAAGCTCAATTGCGCCACGTCTTTTTCGACACTGGCACGGAACTGAATCGATGGGGTGATATCGAAACGGTAGTCTACTTTGGGACGGAAGAAGTTGAAGTCACGGGTCTTGGACACGTTACCGCTCTGGGAAATCTCACTGTCTTCGAACAACAGCGTGGTCTCCAGAGACATACGGTCATTCAGTTGCCAGTTGTGAATAGCAAAATACTCATAGCGCATCTCTTCAACTGTACCGACAGCATCTGTCACCGGTGACAGACCGCCAAAACGTGGACCACCGTCAGTGGAACCCGCCAGACCCAATTGCAGTGACGTATCCAGAATTGTCTGGGCACGCTCGACACCGGCTTCCAGTGATTGCGCGGAGCTTATATCGAATACATAAGAAGAACGCACGATCCGCTCTTTGGTATTCACTTCGTTGGACAGATACAGGTCGGAGGTTTCAGTTGTGCCATTGACCTGATAACGCGTGCGATAACTGTTGTTGATGTCATCGTTAACGATGAACAGCGTACGCCAGCGACTACCGTCAGCAAACACATGCATATAGTCACCACCGATCTCCCAGGAATTTTCTTCCGTGGGGATTGTGTCGCGCTCAATGTCTATCGTTTGCGGGCTGGTATCGTAGTCAGTGATGACACGATCGGCATAAGCATTGTATTCGTTTTCTACCCACTGCAAATTCAGGTTCGCCGTATCGTTGGGGGTAAATTCATACCCCAGATTGGCTTGCAGCGTTGTTGGCCACGCATCGCGGCCTTCGTCACGGTCGACGGTTTCGTTAACAGAATTATCGGGGTTGTAGCTGGTTTCAAAACCGTCGCGGAATTCCCAGCGCGGCTCACGCTCGGCGCTGAGGAAATAATTGAAGGCACCACTCTGACCGGTGGCAGAGAATTTACCACCAGGCTGATATTTGCCATCGTGGTAGTGGTCCATGTTTACTTCATAGGCAAAGGAGGTGCTGGACTGGGCTTCCAGCAGCACCACGTTAATCACCTGGCTACCGCCACGCACGTCCAGATCGCCAGAGGTGCCACGGATAATTTCGATGTACTGAACTTCGGAAGCCGGGATACGAGATAACTGGGAGTTGCCCTCATTACCCTTGCCGGCAATACGGCGTCCGTTAATCAGCACCTGGTCACCACCGGCACCGAGACCACGACGACCGGAGCCACCAGAGCTGCCTGGACCACCCTGAGGGCCATTGCCACCAAGGGCCACATTGATGCCTGGAATGCGTTGCAGCATGTCATTGACCGAAAACGGTTGGTATTGGTCAAAGTAGCTGGCTGGGTAAGTAACGGTTGAATCTTCCGCTGTAGTGGGCTGATTTTGTGCCAGGGCCTGAGGCCCGTAACCGGCTAAAATCAAGGTACTCAAGCCAATAGCCAGACTCAGTTTACGCGGCAATACTTCTAATGCTTTCATGAGAATTCGGGGGCTCCCTGGTTGTTTTTATCGATACTGCCTGTCTTTAGGTGCGCTGGGCGGGGCGCGGAGACTTTTTGTGGCAGCAAATCAGTCGCGTAGTATGCACACAATGGCTGCGCAGAGACATCAAAAGGCGTGCCAAAATTATAACAATTTGTAATAAGCCAACTGCAGGGGACACTCACAATTTAACAACTTAACGCAGCATGCCTGTTAAGTTGTTAAATTGTGAGTGTCCCCCGCATTACTGCGCTAGCGGCTGATGGCGGCGCCTGCAGCCTCGGCATCCAGCCGCTCCTGAACGCGGGCACCACGCAGGATATTCTGCATGCCGTAATTGCCTTCATGGCAGGCGTATTCGTAGAGCTGGCCACCCACCTTGGTCAGTGGCTGCACGGCGGTGAATTTATCGGTAAAAGTAGAAGGATCATCGAGAGTCCACTCGTACTCGATGGTGTAGGGCCCAACGCGGGTGAATTTCTCGATCAGCGTCTTGTCTTCGGCATCGCCAAAGCGACTGAAGCTGGGTACCAGATGCGTAAAATTGGTGGTTTCCACCACCAGCGTGTCGCCATCCCAGTGACCTCGCGAATCACCGCTCCACTGGCGAATTGCATCATCCAGTTGCGACTTGTCGGTCAGTGGAATGATGCGGGCATCGTGAACCATCTCGGTTAGCACCACCACGTGATCGCGATTCTGGAAAATTTGTACATTGGCGTTGTAACCGCCGCCAGAGAATGGCGGGCCGGCGTTGTAGCCAATCAGGCAACGCTCCGACAGGCCGCGGTCTTCGGGACCGTCCTTGCCGATGCCTCCGAACACTCCCAGCACCGGCCGCTCACCCTCGACATCAGGGCCCAACGAAGTGGTATGCACAGCGCTGCCTTCAACCCGTGCCGGCAAGCGTCCGTCTTCGGGATAAATCAATAAAGAGGTACGGCGGTTCTCGCCGATGCTCGCAGTCTCGTACCAGAAATTATTGTAACCACCCGTGCTGTCGCCAACCGGCGGCGCGTCCGGGTCGACATTCAGCTCGGCTTCCGCGGCGTCGGCTGCCTGGCGCGCTTGCGCCTCACGCTGGCGCTTCTCCACCAGTTCTTCCTCGGTGAGAAATTCGCGATTACCGAAGCGTTCCGGCCGCTGCATCGGTGTACTGGACACCCAGTTCCAGACACCCTGCAAATCCGGATGGCCCCATTCGGTACGCGGGGTGTCGAAGCTGTCGTCTGACTGGGCAAATGAGATCCCAAAGGGCAGAATCAGAGAAATTGAGAGCAGGAGTCGCTTGGCTTGCATGGGGACACTCGCTTGCGAAGATCAATCTTCGTTGGTTATTGTTGGCTTGGATGCTAGGCCAGCTGTTACGCTGACGGCAACAAAAATCGGACGAACGGTCCAGAATAGCGGGCCATACTAAATGACCCGCTTCCCGCAAACTGCGGCTAAGAGTTTTCCGGGCTCGGCCACTGCCAAATCTGCCTTCTCACCGCGATAGAACTTCCTGCATCTGCCAACCGTCTAATAGTGCGCCAGACAAGCGCTTCAACGCGCTATTCTGGGCACGTAAAACCATAGCGCAGTAACCGGCTCGGCCTTATACTGCGCGCCATTTTCCCAACGGGTACTTCAGCATGAAAACTGCCCTAAAAATCGTCGCTTCACTGTTCGTTCTGTTTATCGTTTTAGTGGTCGTTGCCGTCCTCTGGCTGACTAACCTCGATCCCAATAACCACAAACAGTGGCTGCAGGATCAGGTAGCCGACGCCAGCGGTTTCGATTTGCAACTCAATGGTGATCTCACTTTTAGCCTCTACCCCTGGCTGAGTGTCAGCGCCGACAACGTGCGCATCGCCAACCCGCCTGGCTTCGGCACCGAGCCACTGGCGGCGATTGAACACGTGGCTTTTCGCGCCCGCTTGTTGCCTTTGCTCAGTCGCAATGTCGAGATCGATACCCTGAGCCTGCGCGGCGTCGATGCCAATCTGATTACCGCCGCCGATGGCAGCACCAATTGGGGCGGCAGACCGGCCGAGGCCACGACAGAACCCGTCACACCCGCGTCTTCCGGCATGCCCTTCAATGACTTGCGTGTGGGCGGCATCAATATTGAACGTATCAACGTCAGCATCGAAGACCGGGTGGCCGACACGCGCATGCGCATCAGCGATCTGCAGTTCAGCAGCGATGATCTGGTTTACGGGGAGCCCATTAACCTGAACCTGGCTTTCGCCGTGGCGGCCAATTCCCCGGCGCTGGATGCGGATGTCACACTGAGCGGCACCGTTAACTATGATCTGGATAATGGTCGCTACGATGTGACACCTCTGCAATTGCGCACGCAACTGCGTGGCAGCCACCTGCCCGGCGGTCGTGCCGAGGTGGCGCTGGATACCGCACTGCATTTCGACCTGAATGCCGGCAGTTTCTCGACCGAAGATCTGCGTATCACCGCGCCGCAAACGCAAGTGCAAGCCAGTGTTGTGGCCACTGACCTGCAACGCAATAACCCGCGAGTGGAAACCCGGCTTGCCATGGAAAGCCAGGACCTTGCCCTGCTGTTTCGGCTGGCCGGTATCGAAGACCTCGCCAACCAGCTGGCACAATTGCCCACACGCAACCTGTCCTTGCAGAGCCAGCTGATCGCCTTCCCCAATCGCGGCAACGTCGAAGTTTCATCGCTCGCCTTGAGCCTGCTGGGCACTGATGTCAGCGGACAAGTCACCGCCGAATCCCTGACCGGCGGCGAACCGGTCCTGCGTGGCAATCTGCGCGCCAGCGGCCCCAACCTGCCTTCGGTGATGGAAGTGGTCGGTCAGGTGACCGGTGGTCGCGATTCGAAACTGGCCGAAGGTGGCCGTTTGATGCAGGGGCTTGCCAACAAACAGTTTTCGCTCAATGCCGACTTTGATGCCGACCTGTCACGCGGCACGGTAGAAGTGCCTGTGTTCACTGCCGCCCTGCTGGAATCCGAGTTTTCGGCCAATCTCAGTGCCAGCGCGCTGAATACAGATTCGCCCGCGGCCCGTGGTCGCCTGCAGGCCAGTGGCAACGATCTCGCCATGCTGGCCCAGATCGGAAGCTGGTTTGCACTGGGCGCCGAATCAGCCGCCTTTCGTTACGGTAATAATCTCGGCCAGCTGCAGAATCGCGCCTATACGATGAACACTGAATTCGATGTCAACTTGCGCAGCGGCGCGATCTCTGTGCCACAACTCAATGCGCGGGCTTTCGGGCAACAGCTGGATGGCAACTTCACCGCTGCCAACATCAACAGTGGCAGTGGCGCAGTCAATGGCTCCCTGACGCTCAACGGCAATAACCTGCCCGCACTGTTACGTGCCGTGGAACAACCCGATCTGGCCGAAGTCATGCAGTCGGTGAATGTCGAACTGCAATTCGGCGGCAGCAGCAATGACCTGGCGATCAACCCTGCTCGTGTACAAGCGACACTCGCCGGCAATCGCATTCCCAACTCACCCGTTACCGTTGCCTTCAATGCGGCCAGCCGCGTCAATATCGAACGGAATTCACTGCAAGTGGACAATTTCTCGCTGTCCGGCCTGGGGCTGGATGTTAACGGCCGACTCAATGGCCGTGAGATGTTCAGCGCGCCGAAGGTGGATGGCGCCATCGAGATCGCCGAGTTCAATCCACGGCGGTTACTGACGCAATTGAATCAGCCTGTTCCCGAGACGGCCGACCCGGAAGCATTGCAATTGTTCGCCCTCAACACCGGCTTCAGTTATACCGGCTCCGGAGTTGCGTTGTCGGAGCTGGCCCTGCGTCTGGATGACACCAGCATCAATGGCCAGTTCAGTCTTGATCAGGTCAATGCCACTGAATGGCTGCTGGATCTCGACATCGACACACTCAATGTCGATCGCTATCTGAGTGAATCAGCACCGGCGCAAACCAGGACAGCGAGCAGCGGACCAACTGAGATTCCCGTGGACACCATTCGCAGCCTGCGCGGTCGTGGCAGTCTCGACATTGGTAACTTGCAAGTGGCCGGTTTGACGCTGAGTGAGTTGACCGTGAATGTGGCCGCTGCTGATGGTCTGGTGACGCTGTCACAGCTGAGCAGCAATCTCTACGAAGGCAACTTCAATGGCAGCATGACACTCGACGCCAGAGAGGCGACGCCAACGCTGGGCGTGAATGCCGCCCTTAACACTATTGCCATCGGTCCTTTACTGACCGACATGATGGACGCGGCGATGGTCAGCGGTACCGGCAGCGTGCAACTCGATGTGCGCAGTGCCGGCCAGGACACCTTGGCGTTGCAACAGGGGCTCACCGGTACCGGCAGCATCAACCTGCAGGACGGAGTGCTGCAGGGTGTGGACGTGGCCAGCGTCCTGAACCAGCTGGAAACCATGCTGCGCAGTCGCAGTGCCGCGCAACTCAATCGCGGCCAACAAACCGCCTTTGAGTCTTTTGCCGCCACTCTGCAATTCGACAATGGCGTCGTCAACAGTAACGACCTGCTAATCAAGTCGCCCGGTTTTCAGGTAACGGGACGCGGCACCCTGTTAAATCTGCGTGATGACAGCATCAATTACAATCTGGTGACTGCCGTGGACAACGCCACAGCAACGCGTGGTGATCAGCAATACGATATTGGCGGCTACAGCGTGCCTATCGCCTGTTCCGGCACCATCGCTTCACCGCGCTGCTTGCCTGACACCGGCGAGATACTGCGCAATGCTTTTGCCAATGAAGTACGGAGCCAGGTGGGTGATCTGTTGCGCCGTGCTACTGGCACAGACAACAACACGCAACCGGAAGCAACAGCCGCTGATGATGCCAATACTGACCAACAGGACCCGGCGCAGCAGTTGATTAACCGGGCACTGCAAAGACTGCAGCCGAACTGATTTAGTGGACCTAGTGCAAGCGATTAGTAACAGCGACTTTTATTTTAATAGAAGGGACTCTAATAATAGGGACACTAATAAGGGGGCACGCTGGCCACAACAACACGACAGGAAAAACCACTCCTTAAGTTGTTATGTTGTGAGTGTCCCCTTTTTGATAACCCTTTATTCCTTCGTATCAGGGTAGTTGTCGTTCAACCAATTCACTTCGTATAAGTCGCGGCGGCGGTCCAGGTAGTTTCTGACGGCGCCGACATTGCGCAGGTCTTTCAACTTCTCCAGATCCACATCAACGATCAGCGTCATTTCCGTATTCGGTGTGGTTTCCGCCATGATGGCGTCATAAGGAAACGCAAAGTCAGACGGCGAGAACACCGCCGACTGGGCATACTGAATATCAGCGTTGTCCACTTTCGGCAGGTTGCCGACACTGCCGGCAATGGCCACATAACATTCATTCTCAATGGCTCTGGCCTGGGCGCAGCAACGCACACGCAGGTAACCGTTCTTGGTATCGGTCCAGAATGGAATGAACAGCATCTGCATGTCCTGCTCGGACTGCAATCGCGCTAACTCGGGAAATTCCGAGTCGTAACAAATCAGAATACCGATCTTGCCAAAGTCGGTATCGAACACACGCAGGCTGTCACCACCCTGCATGATCCAGTCGCGCTTTTCCGTTGGCGTCGGATGTATCTTGTACTGCGTATCCACCGTGCCATCGCGTCGACACAGGTAGGCCACGTTGTAGAGATCGTTGTCCTCCACAATTGGCATGGAGCCGGCAATGATATTGATATTGTAAGTCACCGCCATCTTGCTGATCGCCTGGACGATAGTGTCGGTGTAGGTCGCCAGTTCCTTGACCGCCTCAATGGGTGTGGTTTGCGGGCCAAGACCCATCAAAGGCGCATTGAAGAATTCCGGGAAAAGCGCCACGTCGCATTGATAAGTAGCGAGCGCATCGACGAAGTATTCAAACTGTTGCAGCAGTTCGTCCACCGAACCGAAGGTGCGCATCTGCCACTGCACCAATCCGATACGGGCCGAGGTGCGTGGCGCGCCGATCAACGGGCTGCTCTTGGGTTCGTAATACAGGTTGTGCCATTGCAACAGCGTCGCATAACCCATAGATGCCTTGTCGTCAGGCATATAGGCTTTTAACAGCCGTTTGACTTCAAAGCCGTTAGATAACTGAAAGGTCAGAATGGGATCGTAGATTTCTTTCTTCTTGACCTTTTCGATGTACTCTTTCGGGCTCAGTTTATCGGCGTACTTCTGATAATTGGGTATGCGGCCACCGGCAATAATGGCACTGAGATTGAGATTCTGGCACAGCTCCTTGCGCGCCTCGTAGAGACGCCGCCCCAGGCGCAAACCTCGGTACTCCGGGTCGACGAAGACATCCACGCCATAGAGCACGTCTCCTTTGGGATCGTGAGTGCTGAGATAGGCGTTGCCTGTGATTTCCTCGTAGGTGTGCTGGTCGCCGAACTGGTCGTAGTCGACAATGACTGCGAACGCGGCAGCGACGACGCGGCCATGATCCTCGATACAGATCTGCCCTTCCGGGAATACTTTCAACTGGGTGCGAAAGAGTTTTTCTTCGAAGTAGTCGTGGAACTCGCTGTAGATCTCGTGCCACATTCTTTTGACGTCTTCGTAGTCCTCCACGCGGAGGTGACGTAGGGTCAGTTTGTGTTCCGATTCTTCCTGAGACTGCTCGATATCACTCATAAATAACCTTTTACTGAGCCACAAACCTGTGGCGAGGCTGACAAATTGACAAGTTAATGAGGCAATAGCCTACCACAGCAAGTTACTGTCGTACTTACGGCTACGCGAAAATTGAATTGTCAGATTGCCGGCGCCCTTGCCCGAAACAAGGACGCCGAGGATGTCGATGGCGCCAATGACGCTGAAAAATCAGGTCAGCAGGACTTCTTTTAATTGGCCACGCATACAGTGGTTGGAGGCCATGGAGGTCGAGTAGGCACCGGCATTAATCAACGTGAGATAACTGGCGTCGGTCATGTCGGGCAACAGGGCGTCTCGGAAGAAGACATCCAATGCCTCATTGATGTTACCCACCACAGTCACCTTCTGCAGATTCTGCTCCGCCTCGCTGTCCAATCGCAGCGCCAGTGGCTGAAAACGCAAGTCATAGAAAGCCGGCTCCGGGGCAATGTTGAAGCCGGCATCCACACCCAGAAACAGCGTGTCGGCTTTCTTCTCCAGATAGGTTTTGCCCAGCAACAGCAAACCGGCGTCTTTCATCACATACTCACCGGGTTCCACATCCAGCTTGAACGGCTTGCCCTTGAAGTGAGAAAACAGCATCTTCGCCCAGGCCTGCAGATCCAGTCTGCCATCTTCCGCATTGTGCGGCACACCCAGACCACCACCAATATTGACGCGTTCGATAGTGCCGCACTGTTCGACAAACCAGAGACAGGTACTGATGACCTGATCCAGTTGTGGCAGTTGACCGGTCAGGTAACCACAACCGGTATGGAAATGAATTCGACTAATAGTCAGGTTGAACTCTTTGGCCAGAGCGATCGCCTCGTGGAACTGCTCCTTGTAGATACCAAACTTGGTGATCGCCCGACCGGCATACTGCAGGCGTTCATTGCCTTCACGGCTGACGCCAACACCCGGATTGACACGAATGCCAATCTTGCTACCGGGTCGTAACTGGCCCCAGGTTTTAATGGCATGCAAGGAGTCACAATTGATATCCAGCGCTTTGTAGCGATTGAGAATGCGATAATCTTCGCTGGACAGGGAACCGGCAGTAAAAGAGATGTTTTGTGGCGCAAAGCCGCAAGCCACAGCCTGCTCCACTTCCTGGGGCGAACAAGCATCAATGCCGCACAGTCCACTCAGGTTCAGCCCCGTCAATAGCGGCGCGAAACGATTGGCCTTCATGGCATAAAGAATACGGTAATTATCGGTAAAGCCGGCATCGCGTAGCGCGCTGTGCAGACGACTAAGGTTGGCCTTGGCTCTTGCCAGAGAATAGACAAAAGTCGGCGTACCGAACTGCTCGGCAAGCGCCTGTACACGGCGGCCAGCAAAGGTGAGCTCATTGTCGACATAGGCCAGATCGTCGCGCTGCCACCAATGTGTCAGACTCTCATCGTTTACAGCACTGACTTCAGAAAGAACTGTTTGCACCCATCATATCCTTCGGCATAGCCTGAAAAAGTTGGAAACTTGTAAAGTAAAACAAAACTCAAACTGACTTGGGTGGCCCTTACTCCGACGCCTCGTCCCGCGGACTTTCCTCATCAGCTGTCCTGCCGGCTACCGGTTGTTCTTTACGCCCGGTGATCCAGCCACGACATGCGGCACTGCCGCAACGACACAGAAACTGTTTGAACAAAATATCCTCTGTCTCCGCGTAGTCCATAAACAGATAGTCACCGGGAGCGATATCCTGCACCGCCGTGACCGTCAATTTTTCCATATCCAGAGAGATATTGGGGGCACAGGAATGCAAGAAATAACCGCTGAACTCCCTGTCCAGTAAATGTTTGCCCGGCGCAATCTGCAACGTGTGTTGCAAAACCCCGGGCACTATTTCTCCCTGCAGCTTCAGCAACAGGTCACCGGCCTTGAACTGCTTGTAGCAGATCACGCCTTGCCCACTGTGTTCGTCTTTGCGTACTACCGCAAAATTCTCTCCTGGATAATCCTGACCGCTTCCCTTCTGTCGCGGATCCGTCATGCTTTCAAAGCTCCATAGGCTACAGAGCGTCCGGGCTACTCTCTGCCGCCCAACGCACACTGCCTTTAATGAATGAATGACTACGCTAACAAAAGTAGCGCGCTTTATATAGGCGATTAATCGCCCCGACAAGTGATTTTAGGGCTCTTGGGCAAAAAATGTTAGCGGCGGACCCCGTTTGCCGCAGTTGTGGCGTCTAATAGTCCTGTTCGAGTCTGGACAGACTGTCCCGCGCCGTTTGCGGCAGCTCGGCGTTCAATAGCGCCTGATAGGCATCATCGCCTTCCATGTGCACCTTCAGCCAGATGACGCCGAGCGCACCCAGCAGCGGTTGCACGTCGATATTGGGTCGCAATCCTTCGTCTTCAGTCACTGAATTGGCGATAAAATGGTTACCACCGGCAACTTCCACAAACATTTTTGCCACATCGTCCGCCAGGCTTTCGTAGTGCGGCCACGCGTGGTCGGCGACGCGGGCAATACGGTCTTCTTCACCGGCAATGATCAAGGTCGGCACGGTAATCTCGCCAAAGTCCCCTTCCGGCATCCATGGCGTGAACGGAATCGCTGCGCATAATTGCGCACTGTACGCATTGGCCGCCAGTAACGCGCCGCCGCCACCCATCGAGTGCCCCATTACCGCCATCTGCTCATTGAGTATTTTGCCTCGAATCGGACTACCACTGCGTTCGCCTTCACCACGAATAATCTCCAGGGCGGCCATGAGGGCTTCAGCGCGCAGCGGCGGATCATCCTGCAAAGTGTTGGTGTCCAGAATCAGCACGGCAAAACCGTGAGAAGCAAGATGCCTTCCCCACCAGGCGATGTTTTCTTGACTTTCGGTGTAGCCGGGGGCGATGGCGACGCCACCGAAATCCGTGCCGCGATTGGCAGGGAAGTACAGGGTGCCGCCCGCAAACTCTGGCACCGGCGGTAGCTGGTTGTAATAGGCCACCTGATAGGGACCGGGGCGCCCGGCTGACTCAAAGGTTGGCTGCGCGGACGCTACTGCGGCCAGACCAATGCCGAGTATTGAAAACAGTGCCAGAAACAGGCGCTGCCAAACCACCTTGATGACACGCGGTTGCTCGAGCGGTGAACTCTTGCGAGAGTCTGTGATTTCCTGTTGCAGGTTTGGCTGGGGCATTGTTAGTCCTTTTTATTTTTTCCTTCTATTGTTTCTTTCTTATTGTCTATTATTTCTTTCTTGCTATTTCTTTGTTACTTCTTGTCTGCTGCTTGTCCACTTCTTTTCCACACCTGGCGCCGTAGCTGTGGACGCGGTTCTGGTATACCCCAACTATACACCGTCTGAGTAATGAGTGAAGCAACCGCGCTGCAGTGGCCAGCACACGCATCCCCCGCAACCCGTGTGGAGTAATGCCACAGCAAGTTTTACAAAATGTTTCGGCGAAACAGATTAGCGACAATATTACAGTTTGCTTTTGGTGCAAGGCATAAAAAGCGAGTCTTTTTTGTAAGTTATTGGTGCAAACAAAATTGTGCTTTCACTTTCCCTGTACTTGAATTTCTGGTCAGTGCTAATCTCGAAACACCGCACCCGAGTGGTGACTTGAATGCCTTTCCCGGCCACTACTTTTTAGTAACATCTGATCAAAAATCGAGGTAATAACATGCTCTCCCCACGATCTCCATTGCAGGTCTTACATGCAGGTCGCAAGCACCTGCTCTATGCATGCCTGCTTCCACTGGCATTGTTCTCACTAACTGCCCGGGCACAGCTGCCGGCCATTGACGATATAGTGGGTGACGCGACCCCCATGGAAGGTTACTTCACCCTCTATTGGGACGACAGTGCCGGCAAACTTTATTGGGAGATCGACAAACTCGACACCGAATTCCTTTACCAGATTTCCATGGGCTCGGGACTGGGCTCCAACCCGGTTGGCATCGATCGCGGCCAACTGCGCGGTACTTATGTCCTGGCTGCCAAGCGCGTCGGCCCGAAAATTCTGTTGCAGGAATCCAATTATCGTTACCGCGCCACCAGCGAGAATGAACTGGAACGGCAAGCAGTGCGTGACGCATTCGCGCCTTCTGTCATCTGGGGTTTTGAAGCGGTTGCCGCCAGCGGCGACAGCGTGCTGGTAGACGCTACTGATTTTTTCCTGCGCGATGCCCGCGATGTGATTGGCCAGATTGCCGCGCGCAATCAAGGCAGCTTTACCCTCGACAAATCCCGCAGTGCGATATTTCTCGACAACACGGCAGCGTACCCGGAAAACGTCGAGGTCGAAGCCATGCTGACTTTCACCAGCCGCAATCCGGGCAATCTCGTCAACAGCGTTGCCGCCACTGGCGAGGCCGTCACTCTGCGCCAGCACCATTCGATCATCAAGCTGCCCGATGACAACTACAAAGTGCGTTATTCCGACCCACGCATTGGCACCAATGGTCCGACGATTCAGGACTACGGTACCGACATCGATACCGACAAGACAGTGCGTCTGGTGGCTCGCCATCGTCTGGAAAAAGCCAACCCTGACGCGGCTCGCTCCGAACCTGTAGAACCTATCATTTATTACGTGGATTCCGGCACTCCAGAACCCATCAAAAGCGCGCTGATCGAAGGCGCCAGCTGGTGGAATCAGGCCTACGAGGCCGCCGGTTTCATCAATGCTTTTCAGGTGATGGAGCTGCCGGAAGGCGCTGATGCCCAGGACGTGCGCTATAACATGATTCACTGGACTCATCGCAGCACTCGCGGCTATTCCTACGGTGGTTCGGTGATGGATCCACGCACCGGCGAGATCATCAAGGGCAACGTCAATCTGGGTAGCCTGCGTTTGCGTCAGGACTACCTGATCGGCCAGGGCCTTGTTCCCGGCTTCGAATATCTGGAATCTGTGTCCGACAACAACACAGCCTCCGTAAACATGTCACTCGATCGGGTCCGGCAGCTGTCCGCACACGAAGTCGGTCACACGCTGGGCTTTCCACACAACTACCTTGCCAGCTCCTATGACCGCGAAAGTGTGATGGACTACCCGGCGCCACTCATCGAAATTACTGCAGACGGCAAACTGGATCTGTCCAATGCCTACCCACAGCGCATCGGCGAATACGACAAACTTGCGGTTCGTTACTCTTACGAACAGTTTCCGGAAGGCGCTGACGAAGAAGAGGAACTACAAAAGATCGTTCAGGAAAGTCTCGATACCGGCCTGATCTTTATGGCCCACAACAACAACAGCTTCATCGGAGGCGGCCATCAGTTTGCCAGTGTCTGGGACAATGGTGACAACCTTGTCGACCACTTGAAACACGAGATCGAAGTGCGACGCATCGGCCTGGAAAATTTTGGTCCGGCGCTGATTCGCAATGGCGAGCCGATCTCGACACTGGAAACTGTTCTATTACCATTGTATATGCATCATCGCTTCCAGCTGAATGCGGCCGCCCAGAGCATTGGCGGTGCCAATTATTTCTATACCGTGCGCGGTGATGGCCAGGTGCCTTTCACCATTATCGACGGCGAAGAACAGCGTGACGCGCTGGAAACAGTGCTTTCCACCCTGAGTGTAGACTTCCTGACGCTGCCCACCAGCACGCTCGAATTGTTACCGCCAGCAGCCTATCGCTTCAATCCTGTGGAGCCCTTCCCCAGCCGTACTGGATTGCTATTCGATGCCCTTGGTGCCGCCGAAGCATCAGCCAAGTTCAGCATCGATACAATTCTCCATCCGGAGCGCATGGGACGACTGGTGGCTTACGGCAGTATGGGCGACTACCCGGATCTGGAAGAGGTTATCGACCGCTTGCTGGAATACACTTGGGAAGCTGATACACCAAACAATGAATACCAGCAGAAGGTCTTGCAGACAGTACAGCGCGTGGTGGTCAACAGCATGATGACGCAAGCGGTGAATGACGACAGCTCCGGCGAAGTGAAAGCCGTACTGACAGACCGCTTGCTGAGACTGGCGGCCGAGCTCGAAGACATGCGCAGCCCCAGCGCCCATCAGGCAGCTGTTGCCACTGACATTCGCCGCTGGCAACAAAACCCGGGGCCCGCCGCACCGGCACTGGAAATGCCGCCAGGCGATCCTATCTAGACAGAACGCTCCGTACAGAGCGTTGGCACACTGCGCCATCAAGTTGTGCTAATCAACCGTCACCGTGGTGAGTGCACTCTCGTATTCTCGCACTCTCGCACTCACCACGGCGGCTTTGGTCAAGCCCAGGCAGACATGAGCGCTCAAACTGCAAGTGAGATGCAAGCGAGAGTAGTGTGCTCTTGTATTGCCAGTCGCTTGCTACCCGACTAGTCTAGCTACTCTTTGTCTAATTACTCTTAGTCTAAATACTTTTAGTCTAATTACTCTTAGTCTAACGACTCTGAAGAAGACCACGACCCGGGAGACAGCCATGCCCTGCTCACATAATAATAATTCCCATCCCGCAACGCCGTTATTGCTAGCCCTGACTCTGCTGATCCTGCCCCCGCCGCTCGCCGCCGATGTCGAGTCCATGACGGAGTCTGGCATCGCCTTGCTGGCAAGCCTGTCGAGCGACCAACTGCAGCAGGCGCGTTTTCCACTCGCCAGCGATGAGCACCTGCGCTGGCACTTTGTGCCCAATGAAATCTTTGCCCGTAACGGTATCCCGTTAGGCAGTTTGACCGCAGAACAACAGCAACTTGCGCGGTCATTGTTGCAAAGCGGGCTGAGTGCCAGTGGTTACCTCACAGCAAACGCTATTATCGAGCTGGAGCGCGTATTGAAAGTGCTGGAACCCAATGGCCGTTTCGTCCGTGATCCCGAGCATTACCGCGTCAGCGTCTTTGGTGAGCCTGATGCCGAAGGCACCTGGGCCTGGCGCTTTGAAGGACACCATCTGTCGCTACACTTTCAGGTTGTCGATGGTGAGCTTACCGTCAGCACGCCCTCCTTCTTTGGCTCCAATCCGGCGCACGTGACCGAAGGCGCACAAACAACAGCACAACAGGGGCAGCGTGTACTGGGCAACCGAGAAGATGCAGGTCGGGCACTGGTGGCCACTTTGACAGATGCTCAACTGCAATCTGCACTGCTTGCAGGCACGGCGCCACGCGACATTGTCAGCGGCACCGACTATCCAATCGATCCTCTGGCTCCTGCCGGCATCAACGCTGCACAGCTGGATGTGGCGCAACAAGCACTGCTACGTGACCTGATCACGGTGTACACCGCAGCGATGACTGCTGACATTGCTGCTCTGCGCTGGCAGAAAATCAGCAACGATGGCTTCGATAACATCAGCTTTGCCTGGTCAGGTTCGACGGTCCCGGGTGAGCCCCATTACTACCGCGTACAGGGCCCTTCGTTTTTAATCGAATACGACAATGTTCAAGGCGGCGGCAATCATGTGCATTCGGTCTGGCGCGACTTCAGTGGTGATTTTGGCGAGGATTTACTGCGGCAACACCATGATGCCTTTACCCATGAATAGACTGCGCCGCGAGCTCCTGCCAATTTTGGACTCGCCAACGTTGTTTCATTTCTAACCTTTCATTAGCAAGCGTTTCATTAGCAAACGTTTCGTTACCAAACACTTCATCACCAACCGACTGCATAGGCTGCCCGGCGCGGGTCGGCACCGGCTGTGATGGTGTTGAACTCTTCATTGCGCAGTATCGCCTGAATACTTCCGAGCGAGTAAGAAGGTGCCAGATCTACCTCATGCCCGCGAGCCTGTAAGCCTTCGTAGAGTGGCACAGAGATACGGTCTTCGATGCGCATGGTGATATCGGCGCCTTCCTTATAGAAATTGGGCTCGGCGAACAGACTGAAGCGTGGCGCTTCAATGGCTGCCTGCACCGGCATACCAAAATCCAGCACGTTCACCAGCACCTGAAACTGGGTCTGGCCAATGGTTTCGCCGCCGGGCGATCCCAACGCCATGATGAACTCACCGTCTTTCATGACGATAGTGGGCGAATTATTGAGAATCGGAATCTGGCCGCCGCGGGCATAGTTGACGTCCTCCGGGTACGGCGACGTGGAACCGATGCGTGTGCCGTTGTTGAAGGTCAGTCCGGTATCGCCGACCACAACACCCGTACCGAATGCCCCGCCGTGGGTTGGGGTCGCCGCCAGCACATTACCCTGCTTGTCACGAATGGAAAAACTGGTGGTGCTGCCGGCATAGGATTGCTCCCGATTGGCAGCAATTTGCGTTGCCGGTTCCAGATGCAGAACTGTCGCTGTGGCATTCTCGTAGCCCGGCGGCTGACCAGCGGCCGGATAGACCATGCTCGCATCCAGGTCAATCATGGCACGACGTTTGGCTGCGTAGTCATCCGCCAGCATACCGGCGATAGGCATGGTGAATTGATTGGGGTCGGCCACGTAGTGATAGATATCAGCTTTCGCCAGTTTAATCGCTTCTACCAGCAGATGAGTGACTCGCGGGTCATCGGGCTGCATGGCACCCAGATCAAATCCCTCCACCAGCTTCAGCTGCATCAACACTTCCAGGCCGCCGCGCGATGAGGCCGGCGAAGTATACACGTCGTAACCGCGGTAATTGATGTGCAAAGGCTCGGTCCAGGCCGGTTCGTAAGCGGCGAAATCTTCGGCCGTGAACAGGCCTCCGGACTCGGCGTAGAACGCAGCCATGTCGCGGGCGATATCGCCCTTGTAGAAACGATCAAACGCTGCCTGCAATGCCTCTTCACGTGAAGCGCCCGCCGCCAGCGCCTGAGCTTCGGCAGCCACCAGCTTTTCAAAAGTGGCGGCCAGGTCGGTCATTTTGAACAGCTCACCGGCAACCGGCACCTCGCCATTTGGCAGAAACAACGCCGCACTACTGGGGAACTGTTCAAAGTCGTCTTGCGAGTATGCAATGCTGCGCGCCACACTGGCTTCCAACGGATGGCCATCGCGAGCATAGGCAATGGCCGGCGCCATCACCTCACCTAATGACATGCTGCCGAAACGCTGCAGCATGGCAACCCAGCCGCCAAACAGGCCCGGCACAACGCCGGCATACAGGCCCTTGTCGAGGTCATCCGGGCTCAGCGCCGCCGCATCCAGCGCAAACGGTGCCGCGCCTGTGGCATTCAGTGAATACATACCGCCGGTAGTGGCATCGTAGTAAGTAAAAAAGCCGTTACCAGCAGCACCCGACATCTGCGGCCGCACGACATTCAGGGTGGCCAGCGTCGCCACGGCTGCATCGATGGCATTGCCACCCTGCATCAGCATCTGCAACCCGGACATGGCGGCCAGCGGATGTCCGGCGGTAACCAGACCATTGTCACCCGGCACCTCCGGCCGTGAGCTGGGGCGGTTTTCGCTCATTTGCAGTGGATAGGCACTTTCCTGGGTCAGCCCAACCCCCGGCATTAGCACGAACAACAGCATACAAAGCCCGCCGAGAGCTCGTTTTGCCGCCGAACATGATTTCTCAACACCCCGGATTATGGGACTTGTAGCCTGATACAGGATTGCTTCCATCATGGTGTCACCCGTTTGCAGCGCAAGAAACCGCGCAGTCATTTATTGTTAAGACGAGAATACCTCGTTTAGGCATGCCAAGTTCATGCCCGATCGACGGCGACGACGGATAATCGCGAATGTCGCGCAGCGGTCGAGTCGAATAGTGCACCTGACCATGGCAGATACAGTCATCGATAAAAAGATAATAATTAGGTATTGACCTAACTAATTATCGCCCTATACTTAGGCTCATGCCTAACAATCAACCACAGCTCAATCAGGTCTTTCAGGCGTTGGCTGACCCTACCCGCATGGCCGTCATCGCGCGTCTGGCAGAAGGACCGGCAGCTGCCAGTGAATTGGCTCAGCCCTTCGCCATGGCGCTGCCCTCGTTCACTCAACATCTGGGTGTATTGGAAAAAAGCGGTCTGGTCACTTCGACGAAAACTGGCCGCAGTCGCACCTACCGTTTGCACGCGCCGGCTTTACAACAGGCGTCGTCCTGGCTAGACGAACGTCGTGCACTATGGGAACAACGCCTGAACCAACTGGATGAGTTGCTGCTGGAAATGCACAAGGAGAAATGACATGCCTCTTCAGGACTACACTATCGACCCACAACTTGATCTCGTGCTGGAACGCGAAGTCGACGTGCCACGCGAGAAAGTCTGGGAGGCCTGGACCACCCCGGATATTCTGATGCAGTGGTTCTGCCCGCGACCCTGGAAAACAGTCGAGTGTGATATTGATCTGCGCCCCGGCGGCCAGTTCCGCACCGTCATGGAGTCACCGCAAGGCGAACGCATGGATGCCGGCGATGGCTGTTATCTGGAAGTGCTCGAACATGAAAAGCTGGTGTGGACCAGCGCCATGGGACCGGGCTACCGCCCCGTAATGGCCAGTGCCGATGACCCGGTAGGCCTCTTTACCGCCATTATCATGCTGGAGAGCACGGCCACTGGCACCCGCTACAGCGTTCTTGCCAGACATAGCACGGCGGCCAGTGCGCAAGCTCACCAGCAGATGGGTTTTGAAGGGGGCTGGGGTACAGCGCTGGAGCAAATGGTGCGACTGATCAAAACCGGCAGTGTTGAGTAAAGCCGCACCCTATCGGTTGCCGACAATACTGTCTGCGGGAGCCGCCGCAGCAATGCCAGTGGCACTGGCGTTGCTGCGAAACAGTACACTGGCGAAAAAGCCGATCAGACTGAAGGCAAAAATCACCGCAAACAATTGTTGATGTCCTGCGGCGCCCGGCGAGCTGTCGAGCAGATAACCCATCAATGGTCCCATGAAAACATCCGGTGTAAAACCAATGAATGAGACCAGGCCTACCGCACTGCCAGTGTAGAGTAAGGGTATTCTGGCCTCTCCCATGACCGCAAAATACAGGCCGCGCAAGGCATAGATTCCGGCACTGGTACCCGCCACAGTCAATGTGAGAATTAATGGGACACCTGGCGCAATAATACCGGCAGCCATGATCGCATTACCCAACATGATAACGCCGAAGCTGATCATCAGCATGGTTCTGCAGTTCAAGCGGTCAGCTATCAGCCCGGCACCAATAGCAGCGAGCGGACGCATCCAGAACGAAACCGTACCGAGACTCAGCGCAGCAATATCGTTGTAGCCAAAGACATCACGGGCATAAAGCGAGAAATTATCCGTGCTCTTGTATGCCACATAGGCACACAGGATGATTACCGCTTGCAGCCAGACAGCGCGCAGCCGCACCACCCGCTGCAATCCCGCCAGGGTTAATGTGGTCGTGTGCGGATCGGCCTGTCCAGTGGCCTCGTTACTCTCGGGAATAAAGAACCAGACCAGTAAGGCAGAGAGGACTCCCATGCCGGAGTAAATAAGGATAATGGTACTCAGCGCCTCGGCGCGCCGACTCAAACTGGCCGACTCCACATCAGCTGGCAACAACGCGGCGAACAGCAGCACCGACAGGGACGACAGCACGGCAGCAAACAAACCCCGGCCACCATCAAGCACACCAAAGGCCAAACCCTGATTGGCCGCACCCAACTCGCGCGTGGTCTTGATCAGCGCAGCCCAGAACAGGAAAATTGTCGTCAGTCCCCACAAACCATACAGCAAGGTCAACACGCCCAGCCCCGGAATCGTTGCCATGAACACACCCGCTGCTGACGTCGCCAGCAAAGCTAGCACCAGCAAGCGGCGCACAGGAAAGCGATCCGCCAACGGCCCACCGGCGAAATAAGACAGCATGGCGATGACGCCGTACACGGAAAAAGCAGTGCCCAGTTGTAAATTGCTGATAGCGAAGACGTCGAGAAACACCGGCCGGAAGACGCGTGAGAGGACGAAGGGCAGCAGGAAAATTGATTCGCCAGCGATCACCAGCGCCAGCAAGGCCAGATAGCGCGAAGAGTTACTGTTGTCGGCGGTGGCAGTCAGGACAGAAATAATGGGCTCCGATAGGCAGCGGCCGCTTCATTCTAGCTCTAAATAGACAGCAACCGGCAGCCTAAACCGGACTTTCTGCCATCAGGCCAACAACTCAGGTTCCAGACCATGGTGAGCAACCAGGCGGCATTCATCGCCCAGAGCAAGTGGTCATCGCAGAGAGTGCCGCTGACAATAGCAAAACTCTCACGATTTCAGTAAAGTACGCTTCAAACAACGAGAGGTAGTTAGCCCCATGCGTGCAGTATCAAAGTTCTCCTTCGCCGCCATTTACCTGGCCATAGTCTCTGCCCCGGTCATTGCTCAGGACGACACCCTGACAACCGAATGGGGCCATCCTGACTTACAAGGTGTGTGGAATTTTTCCACAGAAGTGCCGTTTGAGCGTCCTGCCGAATTTGGCGATCGCGAATTTCTGACAGCCGAAGAGATTGCCGATATCCAGGCACGTCTGGAAGCCGAGGCCGAGGAAGGTGAAGTCGTTGAAGCAGATGCGGACGTCGCAGATCGGGGCGCCCCTTCTACTGACGAGCGCTTTGTCTATGGTTACGACCATTTCTGGTATGAAATGGCTTCGATCTCGGACACTGTGCGTACCTCCCAGATTATTTATCCGACCAATGGCCGCATGCCTGCCATCGTCGAAGGCGCCCCCCGTGGTAGCAGCGGCTTTTTGGAAGACGCTGAGGGCACCCGACCTGTCCGCACTGGCAGTGGCGGTATTGGCAAGGACGGTCCGGAAGACCGCGGCTTGCCGGAACGCTGTATACTCGGCATGAATGCGCTGCCGCCGTACCGCCCCAGTCGCTACAACAACAATTTGCAGATCGTCCAGAACAAGGACCACGTCGTCATCATGTCGGAGATGGTGCACAACGCCCGCATGATTCCGCTGACCGACCTGCCGCCCCTGCCCGAGCATATTGAACAGTGGACCGGTGATTCACGCGGCTATTGGGACGGCGACACGCTGGTAGTGGAAACACGCAACTTCAGTTTCTATACCGCCAGTCTGTTGTCCATCGGCACGGGCAAGGAAAAGACCCTGACCGAGCGCTTCACACGCACCGACTATGACACGCTGAACTACGAGTGGACGCTGGAAGATCCCGCTACCTTCACTGACAAGATCACTGCGGTATTGCCAATGGCCAAAGTCGCTGGTCAGCTCTATGAGTACGCCTGCCAGGAAGGCAATTACGGCCTGCTCAATATTCTCCGCGGCGCTCGCGAAGAAGAGCGTCGCGCGGCAGAAGCCTCCGGCCAGTAAGCCGCGCTTTCCTGCCATGCCAAATACGGGGCATTATCAGTCAACCTGGTAATGCCCCGTTTTCTTAATACCGCTTTCTTGTACAGGCAGTAACAACGCCAGCAGATTTTTGTCTGACTGAATTTCTCCAAATTTCAACAGACTCCGCCAAATGGTTTTGAACTGCTGCGAACTCCTCTTAGCTCCAAAAAACCCTGCTTTTCACGTGCTTTTTTCGTATTTGCAGTGCCTTCAGCAGGACTGTTAGGGTACGTTGCGGAGTGTGTGTGCTTGTCAGCCTGCACGCCGAACTTTTCAGGGAACGTCAACAACTAGTACCCAGCAACGAATCGGAGGACACAATGCGAATTATCCGGATAACCCAACTGCTTACAGCGGCATTACTGGTCTTTATGACCACCACGGTCGGCGCCCAACAACCGGCGGCAGAGCAGCCGCAATTTGATGATGCGACGCTTGAGCTGTTTGCATCCGCGTTCATGCAAGTGGGTTCAATTCAGCAACAATACAGCGCCAGCATGGGCGAGGCTGAAGACCAGCAACAGATGCAGTCATTGCAGCAGGAAGCGCAGATGAAAATGGCCGAAGCAGTTCGCAATAGCGGTCTGGAAGTACAAACCTACAACTCTATCGCTCAGCAGCTGCAATCAGATACTGAATTGCAGCAACGCGTAATGGAATACATCGAATAATACGCTCTAACAATGACACCGGCTGCAACGCACTCTGCTTGTTGCCGGCGCCATTGCAATTTCCCACTTCGTCTTTGCTCCATAGACTTATGAGCAATCTGACATAATCCCCAAACTCTCTCTGCCGCAGTCAACAGCGTAAAGACTGGTATGCAAAATTTTGTCGGCACCGTATCTTTCACGCGCGAGAGTTCGCACAAAAATCTAATACTCACTTGCTTCAAAAAAGTGACCCGTTATACACAAAACACCAGATAGCCCGGCCCCCTACTACTTTTTCCTCAATCTGTAACAAGTTCCTACAATTACCATCAATTCATTGTGATGGACTTGGCAATAGCGCCAGTGCCTCCATGCTAGTTTGCTCCCGTGATCAAAGTCACGCCCCTATCAACAAGAAAATTCCTACATCGGAGCTTGCAATGAGACCTCTCAAAACACTGCTATTAATGGCAACTGTAGTTGCCACACTCGGCACTACCTCACTCACCTTCGCCGCCAAGTCAGCAACTCAGATTATCGGCGCCGCAACAGACGTTGATGCCGGCAGCCTCTACCTGCGCGGTGAAGGCTTCGGCACGACGCCTGCTGTGATCATGTCCGACCTCGGCACAGGTGATTTCGTTAACGTTACGGTGGGCGCGACCACCGACAGCGAAATTATGGCGACTCTGCCAGTCGTCACTTCAGGCCACTATCGCGTGGTGGTCTCTACGGGCAACGGCCAGAATGACAGCGACTACATCGACATCACTCTGGGCACTGTCGGCCCACAAGGACCGGCAGGTCCACAGGGCCCCCAAGGTGAGACTGGCATCCAGGGTCCAGTTGGCCCCGTTGGCCCGCAGGGCATTCAGGGGGAAACTGGCCCCATCGGCCCAGTCGGTCCGAATGGCCCGCAAGGCATTCCGGGTCCGCAAGGTCCCACCGGCCCTTCTTTTAGCGGCTATCAGGTTGTAACGGTGGATCTCGACTATACCGACCCGCTCTATGCCAATGGTTTTTACTCGGAGCGCATTATCAGTTGCCCAGTTGGCAAGATCGGGCTTTCTGCTGGCGCCCAGAACACCTTTTACGCCGGTGGTCTCAGTAACTACGGCGCTTTCCCGCTTGACGGCCGGAGCTGGGGGTTAGAATTCGGATATACCGGGACAACCACAATCAGGTTATGGGCGTTGTGTGTCAACCAGCCCTGAGTAGCCCTCAACACCTGAACCACTGCGCAGTAAAACGATGCAGAAAAAAAGGGCAACACTGTTGCCCCTTTTTTTGCGTGCCGTATTAGTTCAGCTCAGGTGAATTGGGTTGCGTGCGCTTTGACTTTTCTGAATAGCGCACCGTCTTCCATTGCGGTCTTGTGCACGAGAAGTATGTTGCTCTATGCAGTTGTTCTACGGCAGCAGAATTGCCCTGGCATTGACTGAAAACATGACGGTTGTCATGCCGGGCTCAGCAACCGGCGTGGCAACGTCCATCGCCGATTCCATGCTCATGGCCATCGTTGCACCGCGGTAGTAACCGCCATTGCTGTTGCTGTTCATCGTCAACTCAACAATCTCGACACTGCCCTTGCCCATCGCCATGGCTGCTGCATCGGCACGTGCACGCACCTTCGCCAGCGCTGCCTCCATCAACGAATCAGCGACCTCTTCCTGACGCTCGTTGGACAAAGAGTAACTCAGGCCATTCATCGTCAGACCCAGGGCTTGCAGTTCCGCAACCAGATCAAGCACGGCATCACTGTCCTGACTGCTCAATTGCACACCTTGTTGCGCGCGCCAGGCGGGGTTATCCAGATCACCGCGGGTGGGTCGTCCTTCCTGAATCTGATAAACGCGGTATTGCTGCGTCGAATATTCCACATCGCTGTCTTCCAGCAACTCCAGTGCCTCAGCCATCTTGCGGTTTACTTCATCCTGCAGCGCTACGCGATCACGCCCCTGCGTGGAATAAGAGAGCATGGCATGCAAGGTATCTTGCGCCACCTCCACCTGTTCGTTGGCACTGAGATTCACCATGATCTCGCCGGGGTTCAGTACTTCAAGATTAAAGTTGTTTTGCGCCTGGCTGACACCAGCCAGCATGAGAAAGGGAACAAAGCTTGCCAGTGCTGCAAGCATCACTGTTTGTGATTTAGTCATTCGTGACATGATCGTTTCGCTCCTGCGTTGATCGATAAAGATGTTCCTAACATGGCTCATAGAACCTGAATACAAGATTAAAAATCCGTCAAGACCTGGTTTTCCCGGAATAGCGCTCGTTAAACCCCTCACCACGCAGTATCTTCTCCCGGCATTTTTCGACACGCGACGCGCGCGTCGCCGCTTGTTTGGCAGCGGACACATGGAGGATATAGCTGCGCTGGCGACCTGGCGTGAGCGCGGTGAAAGCCTTATTCAGCGCCGTATCTGCAGCAAGCGCAGATTGCAACTCGGCGGGCATCGGCTCTGGCCGCTTGTCAGTTTGTACACGTTCACCGGAGCGGGCAACGTCGATCGCTTGCTTGATCAGCTCCTTTAGCTGCGAAGAAAGGTTGTGCACCGCAGCCACATCATGAAAGCGTACCACTCTGGCCACCTGCGAATTCACTCCGGGCTTCTCAAGAATGCCCTTGGGATCGCTGAGTAACGCACCACGGAAGAAGGACAGCGTACAGTTGTCATTGAACGCCGCGATCATGACGATGTTCTTGCCTGCGTGCGTGTAGCAGGGTTGGCTCCACTTGCATTCTTCGGTGAGCCCGCATTGCAAGGCGACCTCCCGCAGGGCAACGAGCACCTCTTGCCACGAATGCACTTTGCAATCTGGCGTGTCGTAGCGATCACAGCGGCCGCAGCCACGCTGAAGATAGGCGTCTATGGCCGAAATTGTTGTAGTGGTCATGGGTTGTTAGTTAAGGGACACCATCGCTGTCATTGTCAGAGTGCTAATCCGGCAAACAGCGCAGCTTGCCGTAAGCAGTTTGAGATAATTTCCCAATCTACCGATATTCAATTACAGTAAATCTATCGCGGAATCGTTGCCATTTGAACTGTCTTTCGGTCTTGCTGCCAGACGACAGAACAGCTATCGGCGCATATTCAATTTCTGCATGCTCGCTACTCTAACAACTTAGTCGGGCGAGCTTTCACAATAGTTTGCGAGTTCGTGTGAGCCATCTCAGAGCAGCAATGTTCAGCGCATAAAAAAGGGCCACATAGGTGGCCCTTCTCCCAGATTCCAAACCTTTGAATTAACAGTCTCGCAAGTCAGCCTTTTGCGGCTATCGGGAATTACTTGCGAGACTTTCGTAATGCATTCGTAATGCTTTCGTAACGCTCCTTAAGACTGTCTCAAGTTATTCTCGAGACTCTCTGAGACCTTAAGGCCTCAGGACTTTTCATATTTATCGTCCGAGATAGAAACGCGCATTAACTCCGAAGATGCTTGAGTCGGGATCATCGGTCCACGACCCTGACAGACCAAAGGCTATAGCATTGCTAACGCTGTACACAAGACCGAGTCTGATCGCTGTGTCATCGTCGTTACCGCCGAAGTCAACATAGTCCAGACCACCGTTCAGCTCCAGACCATCGGCGATCCAGGTGCGAATACCGGCGCCGACACCGAAGCCATCTTCTTCGGCTTCAAACGGGCCGAAGTCGACTTCAGAGCGCACATAGGCACCGCGCAGAATCAGATCGGTTGAGGGTGATAGCGGGGTATTGAAGCCTACACCCACCTCGGTTGAGCTGGCGTCGGCACTGAAGCGGTCAGGTTCTACATTCGAGTAACCTGCAAACGCATGCAATTGATCGGTCAGCGCCAGCGAGCCATCGACGCCGAAGCCGTCACCGTCTTCGTCTTCAATTTCGCCTTCGTAGTAACCCAGATCAATAAAAGTGTAGTTGAAACCTGATGTCTGCGATTGCGATTGTGCGTGGGCAACCGTTCCGGCGGACAACAATAAAATCATGGATAGTAGTCTGGTCATTTCACTTCTCCCTTAAAAACAATTCAATGACTAAAAGTTCTAGTGCAGCCAAGGGAATAAATCAGAACAACCTGAGGAGGTGTTGCGATAACAAACAGCGCGGCTTTCCTTTAGTGCCACAAATGCGCTTGTAGAAGCTGTGAAAATTTCACAGCGTGTTTGTAGTCGATTCCCTTCGCATACAGTGCGTATTCATAACACACTGTACTCAAATTGTCGCAAGAAGCAGTTCGCACTTTAATGAAATTTTACGCGCAAACAGGGAAGTCTTCAGACGATTGCTGGCGAAAAATCTGACAAAGCGCCAGGTACCATACTGGCCATGGAACAGGCAGGACAAGTGGCTGCCCGCGGCAACACTGACCTGTGGCGTGATTAGCTAGCCGTCAGATTTTTGTGCGAATTTGAAGATAGAAAGCGAGCGTTGTTCAACCTGGCAAGCACATAAAAAATTCTCGCCACTGATTCCTGGCCGAATGGTGGAAATAAGGGGAAATGGGTGTAAGTGCGTAAATTGTAGGAATTTATGAAGTGCAGCAACCGGGTTGTAAGCGCCTTTGACAAAATGCCCCGGTAGTCAGTCAGACTACCGGGGCATTTTCTTGCTGTCTTGCCGTTCTCAGATCTCGCGGCACGAAAGCGCTGCGCTAACCGAGCATGAAGGAACCACCGCCAAACTGGTCATAGCCGGTGGACGCGTAGCTGATGTCATTGATGCCAATCAGCTCGATATCAAATACTTCCGCCTCACCCGAAAGCAGCGGTCCCAGATTAAGACTTTCATCAAAGATATCGGTCACATAAACCCGCGCACCAATCTCACCGATCTTGTAATCAAATGTACCAACCAGATTAATGCCCAGCGAGGAACCCAGTTCGTATTGTGAATTGAAATACGGTGTCACTTTCACTGCGCTGCCATCGACAGACTTGATGCCCGGCAGATTGCCCCAGTCCGCATTACGCAAGGCCATAACCGGGTCGGCAAAGCCTTCTACATAGACAGGTCGGTCGAATACCAGATCGGCGGTGAACTCCGGGGTCGACACGGTTTGTGCAGCCAGATCCAGGTCAAAACTGAAACCGGCACCCAGGAAGGTGTAATCCAGCTCCACACCACCCACTCCGGCAATGCCAATGGTCTTCTTGTTATCCAGATTAGCGAACACAACGCCCACTTTCGGCAGGTTGCCAAGAATGTCATCGAAATCGAAACGAATCCCGGTGATGGACTGGCTTCCCGACGACAGTGTGCTCAGCAGGAAAGAAGCCGAACTTTCATCATCATGACTTTCATCGTAGAACTTGATCTGCCCGATACCCTTCGGCAGGGCAATGTCTTTTGTGTAAACAAACGGGTCTGCACCTAACAGCGACAAGCTCAAGCCACCCTCGACGGTGTCGACGCCGGCAGTAATCAGATTGAATTCCGCTTCGGCATCCAGCAGTTTCTGGTCCGCACTCCAATCAAAGACATCCGCACCCAGGAACTCGCCCTTGGCATTGGCATAGAAACGCAACATGGCGTTGACTGCCACGTCGATGCCCGTGTTATAGGCATCAGGGAAGTCAAAATTGACCTCGCTCCAGGGCGAGGCCAGAGCATTGGTGTTAAGTGAATAGTAGCCATCGGAATCTGTATTGGCGCTGAGGATACCGGCACGAACGCCCTGCTCACTGCCCATTGTCCCGCCTTCGACTGCTACAAAAGGAGTGAAGTCGACACCAAACTCAGCCTCAAAGCCTGCAGTGAATTCAGCTCCCGTGCCGGCATCATCCCACAAGGCATCAATATCGATGAGATTGACACTACCGCTGTCGAGACTGAACCCGCCGGAGACTTCCTCTCGCAAGCCCGCAGGATCGGCGTCAATACCGAACAAAGAAGCATTATTGAAGCCCATTTCCCATTCGCTGGAGTAGCCGTTTGCCGGCGCAGCTCCACCAAATGTCAGCGTCGTGTATTCACCCTGTTCATCAAAGCGTAGTGTGTGCCAGTCGCTGGCATAATCCACGGACATGGCACCAAAGTCATAGCCGTCCAGAGTCTCGATCAGCGACGGTGCGTCATATTCACCACTGATCGTCACAAACGCCGCACTGGTTGCCGTGGCGCCCAGTTTATCTTTTATGGTGTACTCGATAATGGCTTCACGCGTCTGACCAACACCGAGGTTTTCGAATTCACCATTGGTGTCAAAAAGAATCTGGCCGTTGCTGATGGACGCTTTGCCATCACCATAGACCACCGAGACGCTGGATACGGTCAGTTCATCATCCTGATCCACGTCGCTGTCATTGCGCAGCACATCGATGAGTACCGTACCTGATTCGGTGGTCTCGGCATCGTCCATTCGAGCTACTGGCGCATCATTCTCACCTACGACTATAACGTCCACCACTGCGGTGTCTTGCGTGTCATAGTCATCGGCGATCGTATAGGTAAAGCGTGTCGTTTCAATATCGCCAGCAGCCAGATAGTTGAAGTCGCCGTCTGTATCAAAAACGAGTTGCCCGTTCGATTCTACGACCTTGCCCATATCCGGCTGCGAGTAGGCAGCGATGCTGATCGAATCACTGGCATCGGGATCGTAATCGTTGGCCAGCGCATCGATGGTGATTGTGTCATCTTCATCCAGCGTGACTTCATCACCCAGTGCAACCGGTGCGTCGTTCGTGCCGATAACCCGGACCGTCGCCTTGGCAGTATCCGTGGCAGCATGATTGTCTGACATCTCGTAGGTCATGGTTGCTGTCACTTCCTCACCCACTGCCAAATAGTCATAGGCAGAACCGGGATTGAAACTGATCATGTTATTGCTCACAGTGACTGCTGGGCCGGGCGCTGAACTGGCACCTGCGCGACCGTCATCATCCAGCGTCACCCAGTCAATCGTGTGTGTGTCCGACACATCGATATCGGTATCGTTGTACAGGGCGGCAATCATGACTGCTTCGTCTTCTTCAGCGGTGACGGCATCGTCCGCAGCAATTGGTGCATCATTGACACCGGTCACGGTAACCGTCACGGTGCTGTCTGCGGTGGCTCCCTTGTCATCAGTAATCTGATAGCCGAATGCCACATCCGTCGATTCACCGACTGCGAGCGTTTCAAAATCACCATTGCTGGCAAACTCAATGCTGCCATCGACTATTGTCGCTATACCACCGACAGTTGGCTGCTCAACGCTGGTCACCGCGAATGTGTCTGCCTGATCGATATCCGAATCATTGGCAACCACATCAACTACTACATCGCTGTCTTCATCGACAGTCGCCAGATCGGCTACCGCAACGGGTGCGTCATTAACGCCGATCACCGTGATGGTGACAGTCGCCGTTTCGGCATCCATGTCCGCATCGGTCACGCGGTAGACAAATTCCATATCAAGGGATTGCCCGAGCGACAAATAATGAAAGGCTTCATCGAAGGAATAGGTAAAGTCACCGCTGGTGGCAATATCCACAGCGCCTACGGCTGGCCCCTGCACTAACTCCACCGAGCGCACCAGGTCCGGCACATCGTCATTAGTCAGTACATTTCCGCCCACAGATTGCTGATCTTCATCAGTGGAAAGCGCATCGTCGGCCAGAGTTACGGCCTCATCTTCGGGGTTCAATTCAACCCCGTCGACGGTAACTCGGAGCGCCTCAACTTTACGCGCCTGTAATGAGAACGCAGCAAATGAAAAGGAATGACCCGTGGTAAAACCGTCGTCGTTGGTGTGCGCAACCAACCAGGGAAGATAGCGCGCGATATCGTCCTGTATATCCAGCCGCATCCACTCATCGAATGTCATGGCCAGCAACAGCTCATCAGCCCCCGCGCCAGCATCGTAGAGATTTTCACTGCTGTCGTTTTCAGATACCCCATACGTCAGCAGGTCGTCGCCAGAACCACCCTTGACCCAATCCGAGCCGGCCGTACCGTCAACCGAATCACTGCCACTTTTGCCATCGACGACATCATTGTCGTCAGTTCCCGGCACACTGTCGTCTTGTGGCCCGCCCTTGGCTTTATTCACCTTGTCATTCGCCGCCATTTCATAATCCTCGGATACCCATAGCAAACAGGCTATGCGAAAACACTTAGCCCGATTTTAGTTGTTAGATTTTTGCAAGGTATAGTATTACGCAGGTGTGACGCGACGTATTACCTAAATAGGTAAAATGGGGTGAGAAATTGCTGATCGCAGCTATTCGGACGATTATCGGCTTGCCGGCAAGCAGCGGCGCTAATAATCGCTCAAGACGGCGCACTACCAAGCCAAATCGCCATTAATGCTGGCCTGCTGTTGACGTTAAATTTGCGGTAGATACTTTTTACATGTTGATGGGTGGTATCGATTTTCTTGTCTATTTTTTCGGCGATCTGCTTTTCTGAAAGATTCGATACCAGGTGTGAAAGCACCTGTCGCTCGGTTGCTGTCAATGGTGTATCTGCCAACATCAGGCCGTGGTGAAGCATGATACGGCGAAAAAACCATTTCAGCCCTTTCAAGGTGTTGCTCGCGAGCGCTTTGTCTTCTTCGCTAAACTCATCACCCTGCCACCGCGAGAAAAGGAAATAAGATTCAGCATCCCGGTTGACGGGTGCCACTGCGTAGAGCACATCCCTGTCGGACTGAATAGATTGTTGCGCTTTGTAATAGTCGCTCTCGAAGTATTCTATTGGCGCAAATTCTGCTCGTGTATAGACGCGAAACTTGCCAGCGAACTTGACATGGCTTTCCAGCATTGGCATCGAGTGGCCGCTATCAAGTGCCTTCATCCCTAGATTGTAAAGCTTTCTGGAGATTCGGTCTTTGCCCAGATTGTGAACGGCGCGCGGTCGCCAGCCGTTCAGCGCATCCTTCTTGTCTGTTCGCACACGGATTGCACCCAGCCACACAGCCCGATCGGCATGCAGCCATTCACAAAGTGTCGACAAGAGAAAATCGAGACTCCGGTCGGTTTTAGAGGCAGGGAAATCTGCGAGCTTGTCCCAGAGCAAGATAAGCTCGTCGTCTATCAATGAAGTCATAATTGCATGGCTCTCGACGAGAGCTATTACGTATCAGCTTTTATAAAGGAAGCGCATTATAGCGAATCGATGGTGTTTTTTGCGGTAGCAGGTCACACTACTCCGGCAGCACATTAATTGCGACCGTAGTAATTCCCTAGCCGGAGCTGCGATCAGGCGCCCAGAGAGCATAGACCGCGGTAAGTGTGGCATACTACCGCCTTGCGCCGACACGCCCTTATTTCCAATGACAATCCTCTCCATTATTTTCCCCGTACTGGCTGTTGCCATGGCGGGCTATGCGACACTGGCGCTGCGCTGGTTCGATCGCAAAGATACGGACGCATTGTCCCGTGTGACGTTCGATATATTGATTCCCAGCCTGTTGTTTGTCAGCACCGCACGCTCAGAGGTCAATCTGGGCGAGAGTGGCCAGTTTCTTGCCGCCTATTATGGTTCGGTATTGGTCATCTATGTGCTGGGCCTTCTCGTCGGTCGCATCTACTTTCACTACGCAGCGAAAGAGCAAAGTGTATTCGCCATGGGTTGCGCCTATTCCAACACAACCATTCTTGGTATTCCGCTGGTGGCGCAGGCGCTTGGTGAGGAGGCATTGCTGCCACTGTTTCTGATTATTTCCATTCAGAATCTGGTGATGTTCATGGTGGGAACGGTCGCTGCCGAGTACGGCCACTTGTCGACGGAATCCGTGATCAAGGTCTTTACCCGTATGGCGAAGCAATTGCTGAGCAGTCCGATCACCGCCAGTCTCATTGCCGGTTTGCTTTGCAATATTGCCAACATTCCAGTGTGGGATCCGCTGTTCAACAGTATCGAGATACTCTCGCGCGCCGCGGTACCGACATCCCTGTTCGTGCTCGGCATGTCGCTCTATCACTATAATCTGCGCCAACAGGTGGTGGCTGCCAGCATCATGACTGTAATAAATACCGCCTTGTTGCCAATTCTTGTCTGGATAGCCATGTTTCGGGTGTTTGAGGTGGACCCGCTGTGGGCGAACACCGGGGTGCTGGCCTCGGCGATGCCGGTCGGTATCAGCGCCTACGTGTTTGCCAATCGCTATAAAACCGGACATGCTGCTGTTGCCGCTGGCTCTCTGCTCTCAGCCGTGCTGGCACCGTTGACGCTGACAGTGGTCCTGTTGTTACTCGGCATTGCCTGATCCATCAACACGAGTGTCAAAGCGCAAAGAAAAACGGCGGCGCTATTGCTAGCTACCGCCGTTTTCTGACATTGGCTACTTAAACCACATAGGCGACAAGGAATGCTTATGCCTTATTCCCAGCACCAATGTGCTAACGGGCCTTGCCGTCGTGAACTCTGACTACACTCAGCGCGAAGCCATGAGTCCTGCACGCTGCTCCGGCTCCAGGTCGAAGCGATCCAGCAGCATGACCTTGGTCCAGGCAGCGACGAAGTCTTCTACGAACTCTTGCTGCGCATCTTGGGCAGCATAGAACTCAGACACCGCTCGCAGCTCAGAGTTGGAACCGAAGATCAGGTCTACCGGAGTAGCAGTCCACTTCAGCTCGCCAGTCACGCGGTCGCGACCTTCGTAGATACCTGCGTCAGTATCTGACTGGCTCCACTCAGTCGACATATCAACCAGATTGGCAAAGAAGTCATTGCTCAGAGTGCCCGGTTCATCAGTGAACACACCGTGTGCAGAGCCGTCAGCGTTGGCATTCAGGGTGCGCATACCGCCCACCAGTACCGCCATTTCCGGCACCGTCAAGTCCAGCAGCGCCGCCTTCTCAACCAGCATCTCGGCTGGCGAACGGGGGTTGCCCGCAGCGAAGTAATTGCGGAAGCCGTCTGCAGTCGGTTCAAGCACAGAGAATGAGTCAACATCAGTCTGCTCGGCAGATGCATCCATGCGACCCGGCACGACCGGCACCGTCACTTCATAGCCGGCATCAGCCGCGGCCTGTTCAATTGCCGCTGCACCGCCGAGAACAATCATGTCAGCCAGCGACACGCGCTTGTTGCCTGATTGGGAGCTATTGAAGTCACTTTGAATGTCTTCCAGTGTGCTGATCACACGATCAAGCTCGGCGCTGTCATTGACTGCCCAGTCCACCTGTGGCGCCAGTCGAACGCGCGCGCCATTGGCACCGCCACGCATGTCTGTACCACGATAGGTCGAAGCGGAGGCCCAGGCTGTACGAACCAGCTCGGAAACTGTCAATCCAGAGTCCAGCACATCAGCCTTCAGCGCAGCGATATCCTGTGCATTGACCAGTGTGTGATTCACCTCAGGAATCGGATCCTGCCACACGAATTCCTGATCGGGTACCAGGTCTCCCAGATAGCGGGATGTCGGCCCCATGTCACGGTGAGTCAGTTTGAACCAGGCACGGGCGAAGGCGTCTTCAAACTGTTCCGGATTCTCCAGCCAGCGGCTGGTAATCTCGCGGTAAGCCGGATCCACTTTCAAAGCCAGGTCAGTAGTGAACATCATTGGCGCATGTCGCTGCGATGGATCATGGGCATCCGGAACCAGATTGGAGGCCGCACCGTTGGCCGGCTCCCATTGGATCGCACCAGCCGGGCTGCGCGTTTGTACCCACTCAAAGCCGTACAGGTTTTCCAGATAGTTGTGCGTCCAGGATGCCGGATCGATCGTCCAGGCGCCTTCGAGTCCGCTGGTGATGGTGTCCGCTCCGCGGCCCGAGCCATAGCTGTTCTTCCAGCCCTGGCCCTGAGCTTCGAGGCCCGCTGCTTCTGGCTCAACATCAACATATTCTGACGGGTCAGCCGCACCGTGCGCCTTGCCGAAGGTGTGACCGCCAGCGATCAGGGCTGCAGTTTCCTCGTCATTCATCGCCATGCGACCGAAAGCTTCACGGATGGCATCGGCAGCCGCTTGTGGATCCGGGTTGCCACCAGGACCTTCCGGGTTCACGTAGATAAGACCCATCTGCGTTGCACCGAACGGGTGATTGAGTTCGCCAGCTGCATTGCGGCGATCGGCACTCAACCACTCACCTTCCGGCCCCCAGTTAACTTCTTCCGGTTGCCAGGCATCAACGCGACCACCAGCGAAGCCAAAGGTCTCGAAGCCCATGGACTCCATGGCGACAGTACCGGCCAGTACCATCAGGTCCGCCCAGGAAATCTGACGGCCATACTTTTCCTTGATTGGCCAAAGTAACAGGCGGGCCTTGTCGAGGTTGGCGTTGTCCGGCCAGCTGTTCAATGGCGCGAAACGTTGCATGCCTCCATCTGAACCGCCGCGACCATCAATCGTTCGATAGGTACCGGCACTGTGCCAGGCCATACGAATGAAGAACGGACCGTAGTGTCCGAAGTCAGCCGGCCACCAGTCTTGCGATGTGGTCATCAGTTCTTCCAGATCCGCTTTCAGCGCGTCCATATCCAGCTGTGCGAACGCTTCTGCGTAGTCAAAATCTTCGTCAATAGGATTGACCGCCGCGTTAGCAGTTTTTAAGGGTTCCAGACTGAGGCGATTAGGCCACCAGTAGTCATTGT
>CAZQFA010000003.1:0-3951 GCA_964592245.1 uncultured Pseudohongiella sp.
AAGAAATCTCTATTCACTGCGGTGCTGATGTGCTTTGCCAGTAGTTCTTTATTGGCCCAGCACGACATGCACAACATGAACAATGCAGAATCGGTAGACCTGACCACCATGCCGGCGAACAATGAAGTGCTCGCCACTGCTCCTGGTGAATTGATGTTGCACTTCGGCAGTGCCACAACATTGGTCAAGCTGGTGCTGAAAGATCAGGATGCCAAATTCATCGATATCGATTTCCGTTTCGACCCAACACCGAGCCAGCATTTTGCCAAATCGCTGCCGGCGTTGGAGCAACGCGACTACTACACAGTCGAATGGGCGACGCTGGATGCTGTTGGCGAGCTCGTCAAAGGTAATTTCTACTTTTCATTCGGTGAAAATGCCCAGCCCCCTTCATATTATCTGGAGCAGCTGGAACATCCGATCCATATTATGGCACCGGATTATCGACTACTGTGAGAATTTGCACGACTACACTGATTCTCGCAGCTGTCTCTGCGCTGTTGGTAGCGTGTGATAACCAGCCTGTTGTCCTGGAAGAGATCGACCCGGCGCTGACTTATGATGATCTTGCGGGTACCCGTTGGCAGCTCAATGATCTGGTCGCACTCGGCGGCTATGTGTTTACTCCGGACGACTCATCTCGCTATACCCTGATCTTTGAAGCCGATGGCCGTCTGCGCGGGACATCGGACTGCAATACGATTACGGGGCAGTGGCAAGTGGCAGAAAGTTTGCAGGTGAGTCAGTTCTCGACCACACGCTCCCTGTGCCAGCCCGGCAGCCTGCACAATTTTTATTCCTTGTACTTGCGTGACATCACCGGCGTTGAGCGTGTGGATGATGGCATTGTGCTGCATACCAACACCGAAGAAGTCAGGCTGACTTTCAGTCAGCAACCCTAGAAAGCTCTCGCTGGCTCTCGTCAACTCTCATACAGGCAGGCCATGAAGGCAAGCTTGTCGAATCCCTTGTCTGTGCTCAGGTAAAACACTCCGAGATTCATGTCGCTGCCGCTCCGGCCACAGCCATGACTGCTAACGCTTTCGCTAATCGTTCGCTGTGCCATTCATTCGGCATTGCGGTACTCACTGGGCGTTTTGCCGGTATTTTCCTTGAACGCTCTGTTGAAGACTGACAACGTCGAGAACCCCACTTCGTAGGCAATAGAAGAAATCGGTTTGTCGTGATTGCTCAGTGATTCGACTGCTTCCCTCACACGAAACTTGTTGAGGAATTGATTGAAATTCCGGTAGCGCATGCGCTTGTTGATGATGTGACGCAGGCGATGTTCGGGGACGTGGAGATGGCTGGCGAATTGCGCCAAGGTGTATTTTTCCTCTCGATAGAGTCGTTCCTGAGTCATCACATCGATGATGGTTCTGGCCAGTTTCTCTTCTGTATCGAGGGGCGTTGCCAGTGACTCCACTGTGTCGTTGCTCGTGCATGACTTGCTTGCCGGCAGGTTGACAAGCAGGTCTACGTCATCACGCAGCTTGTAAGTGAACAAGTGCATGCAGATCATCAAGAGCAGGATGTATGTGGCAATCATTGGCTCCGGAAACAGCTCAACAGCCTGTGCATCATTCCCTGCCGTCAAATAGCCTACCGACTCCAATAGGCCATTTCCGAGGACCAGCAAGATCACAATGGCAACACAAACAACAAATACAACACGCGCTGTCCGTCGTGTCTCGATCAGATCGGAGTAGTAGCCCTTTGCTGCCAGATAAATGGAATGCAGTGCCAAGGCGCACATGACTGTCTGTGGTAGCAGGATGACCATCATATAGAGTGTGGTGGATTCTTGCAGGGCAACGCTGGACCAGATTTCGAGGATTGTGCCCGCTGTTTGCAGCACGATATAGCCAACGAGAATGGTCACATAGATCCCTGGAATATGGTCTTCATCCGAGAACAGGCTGAACGTCAGTAGCCACAGCACCGCCGGTATCAGAATCGCCATGGTGAACAGCAGAAAATAAACAACATTGGGAAAGTTGAAGGCGGAATTAAGATTCAGTGCTAAAAAACCCGCGAGAAAGAAAAAGAACAGGCTCATTAACAACGATATTCTGCTGCGATGCAGAGTAGCAAAGCTGGCGCCTTGCAGAATTGCCAGGGCAAGCGCCGGAATGACCAGCAGGTCACTGATGGAAAAAGACAGGGCCATAAATTAACTTATTGGGCTGCGTAACACTGGGATGGTGTTCTCACCAGCCAGAAACAAAGCAAGGCTTGTATTTGGCATCAGAGTGCAGCGTTTATTTATTGTTTTTTGGGCGACGAGCGTTTTCAGACGATCTGTGCGATACCACCTGCAATCAGCGAGTCAGCCATCGCGTGTTATTTGTCCAGATCGAATGAAATATCAGGTCAGTGAGATATCAGGTGAGTGATATATCAGATGAGAGTATAGCGAATTTTGCTCAGTGCAGGAGAAAATCGCGCTCAGGCGCATAATGACCCGGCAAACATCAATCACTCTTCATCAGAGCCGTTGGCTAAAGAAGGTCAGCCAGAGTTTATACTGACTTGGCGTTGTCGCTGCTCTGGTTTCGGTTCTCGGTTCCCGGCATTCGACATTGACGGGATTTTGCCAAAAAGCTGCCCACAGCAGAAGGGCAAACAAAAAATAGCGTTAAGAAGAGACGGGCCGGGATGTTTCGCTCCCCCGGCCCGCGCTGGGTGGCTACTATTAATCAGCCGTGTACTTGGTAAACGACCCACCAGCTAACGGCAGTGAGGCTGGCCCCTCAGCGGCAAACACATTGCCATCTGCATCAACGGCAACACCTTCTCCTGCTGTGCCCTGATAACCGCGGCTCTCGGTTTGGTAGCCCGGGATGAAGGCAACAATGCGGTCTTCATTCAGCGGGCCGATGCGGACACCACAATACCAGGGTTCATGTCGAGTCGGACCGGACTCGGAATCGATGGCATACACCATGTCGTCATCGGTAATGAAAATGCCGCTGATGCGGCCATAGGTGAAACGCGACTCGAGGTAATTGCCATCCTGATCGAAGATCTCGATACGATGATTACCGCGATCGGCGACCCAGAGACGTCCTTGCGAATCAAACTCCAGCGCATGCGGGGTGCGGAATTCGCCGTGGGCGGTGCCGAGACGTCCCCATTCGGTCAGGTAGGTGCCGTCGGGTGAGAACTTGACGATGCGGCCGGTCTGGCCATTGCGTCGACCCTCCTCAATCGCGGCCTCGGTGAGCATACCCTGCCCACTGTGGCCATCGGCGACATAGATATTGCCGTTGGGTCCGACAATGACATCATTGGGTTGATTGAAATGATTGCGATCATTGCCGGGCTGACCGGCCGTTCCAAGACTCATCAATAGTTCGCCATCAGGGCTGAATTTATGCACCTGATGACCTTTTGTGCCCTCGTCATTGCCTGCGAAGTCCGCGACCCAGACATTGCCTTCATCGTCGACGTGAATGCCATGGGGAGTCACCATGACCCCAGCGCCGAAATTGGCCAGCACTTCACCGGTGTGGCGGTCCAGTTTGAAAATCGGCGCCACCGGATTGCTGTCGCAATTGACACCCGGTCCTCCGGCCGAGCCGGACCCGCAACGCTCATAGGCGACAACATGACCATCAGTCGGATCGATATCGATACCCGCGGTTGAGCCCCAGGAGCGGCCGGCTGGTAACTCGCCCCATTCATTGTGAATATGCGGTGTCGGGTTGGGAAAGCCTTCTCCCGTGATGATGTTGCCAGTTTGGGCCAGCGCTGATCCCGACAATGCCAGGGCGCTGCAAAGGCTGACGTGGCTGAAGAGTTTTCTGTGCATGCTCTCACCTCTTGCTTTTCTTATTTTGTTGAACAGAGCTGACAGTTTGGCACAGTCAGTGCCGGGAAATAAGGGGTAAGGGACCCGGGCAGGGCAAAATACACCGTCAGTCGTTAAATTGACGGTGTGATTGCCCG
>CAZQFA010000003.1:4051-16423 GCA_964592245.1 uncultured Pseudohongiella sp.
CCGAATTCGACTGCAGCGATAAAGCTGTTGCCGCTGGTGCCATACCATTTTTTAGTACCCGGGTATTGGCGTGTACCGACTGATGCCAGTGCGCCCCAGTTGCCGGAAGCCAGCTCGACCGGGTAGCTGGGTTTGTTGTCGTCGAAAGTCTGGGTGACGCTGCCATCATTGCGCTGGAAACGATTGATCTCACCCCAGGGAACTTGCCAGCTGCCAAAGTCAGCTTCCATGCGCTGCACGGCGCTGCGTAGCGAGGACAGATACTGCTCCGCAGAAAGCTGGGTCTCGGCATACTCATAGCGGTCATAAGGGTCGAGATCCGCCCCTCGCGGCAACAGCGCGAACAGCTCGTTCCCCCAATGATGCGCCAGTGTAGTCGCCACTGAGTCCATCCCGGTACGTTTGTCCCAGGCCGCGAGCAGGGTGACCGGTCCTTCCAGATCAGCTGCCGGATCGGCATTCCAGGCGCGTTCCAGAACCGGCACGAAACGCTCAAACGCCGGCAACAAGCCATCATAGCCGGCGGCGATGAGACCATCGATATCGACGTCCTCAAGAGTCGGATACAACTGCAAGGCATGCTCGCCGCGAGGATTTTCAAAGTTCACGGACATGTACAGCGGGTAATCCTCTTTACGCGGGCTGAAACCGGGCCCGGCCGCGGTAAAGGGCCAGTTGTTGGAATTGTAGAGCCAGTTGGAACCGGGATTGAGCAGATGGATAGATTCTTCTACCGTGTGCAGACCCTGCCAGTCGGTGGCCGGATTGTTGCCATCCACGGGATGATTAAAATCGAATGCACTGCTGCGAATCGGATGGAAATTACCGTGGAAGTAAGCAATGTTGCCATCACGGTCGGCATAAACTGTATTGTTCGACGAATTGGATTTCAGCCGCATCATTTCGAAAAATTCGTCATAACTGGTGGTTTTGGTGCGGGTGTATGACTGATTCAGCGCAGTCAGTGGAATATTCATCAACTGCACGGCAATCCAGCGTCCGTTCTCGGCGCGTACCACCGGCCCATGGTGTGTGTGATAAACGGTGAAGTCCCGCGATGCCATGCCGCCATCCGCCGTCTTGTAGTCGATCGTTTCTGTGCTGATGCGGACTTCGCGTTCATCATCGCCGTAGCGATAGAACAGGCGGCCATCACGTTCAGTCATGTCTTCATAATAGTATTCATCAATGACATCGGAGCGCGTTGATGTGTGCATCCAGCCGTTGTATTCACTGAAGCCCTGATAGATAAAAAACTGTCCCCAGGTAATGGCACCATAAGCATTCAGGCCTTCATTACTGACCATGTGTGCTTCTTCCCGGAAGTAATGTGTGGTGTGCGGATTAATGTAGAGCAGGGCATTACCATTGGCAGATTTTGCCGGCGCGATAGCCACACCATTGGAACCGCGCGGCTCCCAGTCTACCCGGTCGGTTGCTGCTGCCAATGTCTGTGTGCCGCCGTAGAAGCGCTCAAGTTCTGCCAATGAGACCCGTTCGATATCACCACCGATACTGCCCTCGGAGAACGACAACGCCATCCAGGGCTCAAAGCGCTTGATGACTTTGGGTTGCGTCTGCGGGTGCGTATAGAGGAAATAATTCAGTCCGTCAGCGTAGGCATTCATCAGTGTCTGCAACCACGCTGGTGCCTGCGCATACAAGCGCTGCATTTCTTCGGGCTGAATGAACAGGCGCATACGCAGGTCGCGATATATCTCTTGTTCACCTTCGGCTTGCGCCAGCAAACCCATGGCATTCATGTAGTTGACCTCAATTCGGTTAAAGTCATCTTCAGCCTGCGTATACATGACGCCAAACACCGCGTCAGCGTCTGTCTCCCCGTATATATGCGGAACACCCCAATCATCGCGATAAATCGTGACGTTCTGTGCCTGCGCTTCCCAACGGGCGATTTCGCTGGCACTGAATGGCCCGGCGGATATCTCGCTATTGATTGAACTGCTGCGACTACCAGTTTGAGAGGTACACGCGGCGAGCAAGCCGAGGAGACTAACAAGGCTCAGGAGGCCGACAAGGCAGCGTCGAAGGTTGAGGGGAGTAGACATCGGTTGTTTTCCGCGTTGAGGTTGATAGTAATAAACAGATCAGGCGACTGCGTGTGCCGGTAAGCAGTTAGCAAAGAATACCTTTCCAGCACTCTTGCACAGACTAGCGACTATTGCCGGCTACTGTCTATTGATTCACTGCATTGGAGTTGGTATCGGTATTACTCGGCTCAAATTGTTCGGCGTCTGCTGACTATTTACGTAGGTCATCACGCAATGTGATCAATTGCTGGCGATAATTCTCGCCATCACCGTAATCCGAGAACTTGTGATAGTGGCGATGACTGCCGACTACCTTGCGTGCATGTTTTATTGGACACCAGTACTGCTCCGTTCTGGCAATTACTTCCCGCGAGTATGCCACGACACCATTACCGTAACCGCAATACAGACAGTTGAGCTTCTCGATGCCGTTCAGATAGGCAAGTTGATGACGGTCGAGGACAATGTATTGGCTACGCTGGACGCGCCTGATGCCATACAGGCGGAAACAGATATGCTGGTAGAGGGTGATGGTTAAATCGAAAAAGGCGATGGGAACAACCATCGCATAGATGAAAGGCGAGGACAGAATATTGCGGATCCTTGCTGAAGCAAGCCAGGGCAGGATCGCCCGCTTGAGTCGGCGGTGTGCCTCCTCTACCTCTTTTTCGAAGCGCACACGCGTGCCTTCGAAGCGATAGCTGAATCTCTCTTGTTGCCGCTCCAGCTCGTCATGCAGCTGGTTTTCCAGGCGGGCGATCTTGTCGGCTAATTCGGTGATTTTGGTGGACATGGGATCCTCGCTGAACGGCATTGTCTGGCTCATTAAAGCCCAACTTTCTGCTAAACTCCAATCCGCTGACAGTCTCCCTGATCAGCTGGCCTGCCAGTCGTTGACGCCAGGTAAGCCAGGTAAACTAGGTAAAAGGCGCCCGGCCTTATATCATAGTGCTGCCGTTGCCCAGGGCGAGCCACCCACCCGAACTACGCTATTGCCAACGGCAGCCATCTCCGGGGGCTACGGGAGGCTGACGCCATTGATACCGATCAAGGTGGCACGGGCGAGAAGCGCTAGAATGGTAAGGTTTCTGGGCAGAAGAATAGCCGTGTTTGGCAGTTTTGTGAGAATGATGACATGAACAAGAGCAGGCGTGGGTTATCAGGATTTCCGCGAATCAAGCGGCTAATTGCTATGGCGACTGTAGCAATGACTGCAGCAATGACAGTGCCGGCACTGCAGATGCCTGCCAGTCACGCGCAGACGGTCGCCATCACTCACTGCGAGGGCGAATGCCCACGGTACCAATCCCGGGTCACCGCCAATCAGAGTAATCTGGTTATCCACCATCTCTATGCAGCCAGCGTGAACGGCGAAACATCACTCTCGGACTGGGTTGCCTATCGCCTGACCCCGGAAGCACAAGGCATTGCCTCACTGTTGCCACGAAGCTGGCAGGCAGACCGACTCATTCGTTTTTCCGAGATGGCAGACATCGTGCAGGCGGGTGAAGAAGAATTAAGACTGTCTGAGAATATTACGCGCAACGCCAACCCTTATGGTGGTGGCGAGGCTGCGCTGGTACAACCGGAAAACAGGGCTCGCCTCGCGCCAATGAACAGCTTTGGCAATACGGCCTATTGGTCGGATCTGAATAATTTCAGCAACATGGTGCCAATGCCTGCGGCAGTGCGGCTTGGTCCCTGGCTGCAACTGGAGCAGCAACTCAATCGCCTGGTCGCTGAGGGTAATGAAGCCTATGTCATTGCAGGGCCATTGTATCTGATCAATGTACTCAGTCTGTCACCGTCCAGTGCTGATTTTGAACCCGCGGCTTTCTTCAAACTGGTGGCAGACGACAGCGGTGTGGCGGCATTTATATTTCCGAAAGACATGAAACAGAGCGACAGTTTTTGCCAGGCTCAGTCCAGCCTTGCCGAAGTGGAAGAGCTGACCAGTATCGATTTTTATCCGGGGCGCCGCTCCCGATCTGCTTCGTCACTTTTATATAGCAAGTTAGGTTGCTAGCTTCTCAGATTCAGTATCTGCCGGAACCACTAGCCAGTTAGCTCAGATTGGCTGCAATGCACTATAGGCGCCAGCTGACATGCGCGCATGCGAGCGCCAGCCGATTGCTTTATAATCCGCGACTTCCTGAAGCAAGCGGAACGACCATGCTGATAATTTTCGACTGGGACGGCACTCTACTGAATTCGTTGGCCAAGATCTGCGAGTGCATGCAGTTGGCGGCGGTAGATGCCGGACTCGAGCCCCGCGCTGAAGCTGAAGTGCGCGGGATTATCGGTCTGGGGTTAGTGGAAGCCATGACAACCTTATACCCCGACTCCCCGAGCGCGCCTCTTGAGGTCCTGCGTGAGCGCTACTCGCATCACTATCTGGTCAAGGACCAGAATCCCTGCCAGTTCTATCCTGGAGTGGAAACCACGCTGGCCGCGTTGAAAGCTGATGGGCACCACATTGCGGTCGCTACAGGAAAGAGCCGACGCGGGCTTAATCGCGTGCTGGGGAACATCGGCTGGGAAGACTATTTTCACGCCACCCGATGCGCTGACGAAACACTCTCCAAGCCGAATCCGTTAATGCTGTCTGAATTGTTGGCAGAGCTGGACCATGGCGTTGACGATGCGCTGATGGTGGGTGACACGGAGTTCGATCTGGCTATGGCAGCAAGTCTGGGTATGCGGCGTATTGGTGTGAGCTATGGTGCACATCCGGTGCAGAGACTGAACAAACATCAGCCAGATGCGATCATAGATGAAATGAATCAGCTGTTGGCTCTGCTGCATGGCGGCAACAGCGTTTAGCGCTGTTGCCGCCTTCTTTTGCTGCAGTTCTATCGTCAGGGTTTATCTGGGTACCCAGAAGAACACTTCCCATTCGCGCATGGGCTCGGACCCGGGATAAAGAGGTTCGTCGAGGGTGCGCCCTGCCTTGGTCGCCCATTGTTCCATCATCGGCAGTCGTCTGCTGTCTGTGATTTCCACTGCCCGCATACTGTACGTAGCGTCGCCGATGCGCAGCCAGCCGTCACCACCGTCATCTCTGACCCGCTGTGCCCACAAGCCGCCATCTGGTCGCGTGGCAGTGATCACACCACCGGGCGCGCCGACCCAGGACAGGTAGTTAACAAACGGCGGAAAGCCAGCCTGCTTCATCATTAGCGGGCCATCGATGTTGCCGTTAAGTACGGAAAAGTCATCCAGCGCGGGTGTTGGCGTACCGCCCAGATAAATGCCGGGCAATCGCCCAAGTCCCTGATTGCTTAAATAGGGCGCAGTGAATGCCCAGCCAAGAATTGCGATCAGTACCAGACCTGCCAGTGCGTAGCCTGCTTTTTTTGCCATGCTCAATGTCTGAATCCTCCACGGGAGTAATTCGCCTCAAACAATGACTGCAGTTCGAAAGCGGAGTGTGAGTTGTTTACCTCGGAATATATTGCGGTTGTACGATAAGGGACGGGTCTGCGTCCGGTTTCGGTACCAGTTTTTGTGGTCTGCCAGCCTGATTATCGGTGGCATAGAGATTGCCGTCGCTATCAACTGCGAGAGAGTGCATCTCGATCCACATATGTGGCCCCTCAACAGGCAGATTCCAGGTGTATTCTCTGTTGCCGGAGAAATCGAATTTGATCAGCTTCGGTGGACGCAAGTCAGTAACCCAGGCTGCATCTTCACCAACGATAATTGACAGCGGAATATCGAGACCGCCCCAGGTGGCAGCATGTTCATAGCGGGGATAATCCGCTGCGCTGCGCGCCGCTGTTTGCTGGAACACCTTCACATTGGCAGCATCGCGGTCAACAACATAAAGTTTGTCATCTGGCCCCAGTGCCAGAATATGCACACTGCTGAACTGATCTTCTGCTTCACCTTCCTCGCCAAATTCGGAGTGGTAGCTACCATCGGCGTTACGTACAACAATGCGCTTGTTGCCCAGACCATCGGCAATGAGGAATTTGCCATCTGGCAGAAACACAATGTCTTGCGGCTGGTTGAAATGGAGTTCGTCATTGCCGGGTACGTTTTTCTCACCCAGCGTCATCAGCAATTGTTCGCCGTCATTGGAGAACACATAAATGATGTGACCGGTTTCATCGATCACCCAAACCCGGTTTTCAGGATCATAAGGGCTGATCTTGATGCGGTGCGGGCCCGGACCGTCAGTACCGGTAAACAAATAATCCCACTGATCCCATACTTCGAGCACTTCGCCTTCGGCGTTAACGATATAGATGCAATTGTTCCAGACGCGTCCACGACCTTGCAGTACATTCCAGCCCATTGAGCCGGGGAATCGTGTGTAGTCAGACGGAATAGGGTCAGGTAGTTCGGTTTCTCCCCGTTGCAGGAAAAAGATGCGATCTTCGTTTTGTACAAAGACACCGGAATTCCCGCCCCAGGTGAAGCCGGATTCCGCGAACGGAGGCAGCCAACTTTCAGAAGTAAAGTTATAGGGGGTAGGGCCAACTCTGCCGGTATTCTGTGCCAACGCAATCTGGGTGAGGGCGGTACAGCAGAACAGAGCTACTGCGGACATAAGAAGTCGCAAGGGAGTTCTCCTTTAACTGTTTATTATCTTGTTATGGTTGTTCTAATAATTTGTAGTGATGAGACTAAAACGAGCGCACACTAAAAGCCAGTCTTTCTCGGTATGCTTTCGCGATACTGCGCCCACGTATTTCACTGTTTGTTTAATCAGGCAATGCAAACACCCAGACAACTCCACCTTGCGGCACAAAGGTGCGCGTACCTCGCACCTGATCGATACGTGCGGTTTTGGCGGCAGCGTCAACTCCCCAGCCGGATTGCACGGCAATATATTGTTTGCCGTTGACAGCAAAAGTGGAGGGCACACCGATAATCCCCGAGTTAGTCTTGAAGCGCCACAGCTCTTCGCCAGTGGTGGCATCATGGGCACGGAAAAAACGATCAGGGGTGCCGCCACTGAAAACAAGGTTGCCGCCGGTGGTCAGTATCCCGCCCCAGTTGTGGTCGACGAACTCCCGGGTCCAGACCTTCTCACCAGTATTCATGTTCCAGGCCTGTATTTCACCAATATGGTTTGTGCCTTCTCGCAAACTGAACTCGGTGCGGGCGCCAGTATAGGAACTGCCGGGCATGTAGGTGACTTCGCGACCCTCGATAGCGCCACAGTGATTGTCATTGGCAGGAATATAGACGAGACCGGTTTCCGGGTTGTAAGCCGCGGGTGGCCAGTCTTTGCCACCCCAGAGCGAAGGGCAGAAATCCGTTGTGCCATTCGATGTCGGCTTGTGCGCCGGATCGTAAGTGGGGCGGCCGGTTTCCGGATCGATGCTGAGGAAAGCATTGTTGTAGACATAAGGCTCGGCAGCGACGAACCCAATGCGATTTGCCTCCCGCTCAAGCGTCCACAGATAACCATTACGTCCGGCGTGAACCAGCGCATCAATCTGCCGGCCATTACGCTCAACCGGCATCAAAATAGGCGTCGACACTTCATCCCAATCCCAGGAACCGTTCCAGTGATACTGGTGGTGCGCATGAATGGCGCCAGTCTTTATATCCAGCGCAATGACTGAATTGGTGTAGAGATTGTCGCCAGGGCGTTGATCTCCGATCCACGGACCGGGATTGCCAGTACCAAAATAGGCGAGTCCCAACTCGGCGTCATAGTGTCCGGGCACCCAGACAGCAGCGCCACCTGTGCGCCAGGCATCACCAGGCCAGGTATCATTGCCGGGTTCCCCCGGGCCGGGCACCGTATAGGTTCGCCAGACTTCCTCTCCGGTCTCGGCATCGAGTGCGACCACGAAGCCGCGAATACCGAGCTCACCGCCGGAAGTACCGACCAGGATTTTGCCATCGATGGCCAGTGGTGCCATGGTGATGTAATAGCCAAAGGAATTGTTCTGTACTGTTGTGTCCCACTGCTTTTCGCCGGTTTCTGCGTCCAGGGCAACGACACGCGCATCCAGCGTCGCGGTATACACCTTGTCACCGTACAGAGCGACACCGCGATTGGTTCGATGATAGGCAATATAGGTTTGCGGTAGATCATGCTGATAACGCCAGAGCAGATCACCACTGGCGGCATCAATGGCATAGACCAGATTCTCTGGCGTGGTAATGAACATGACACCGTCGTTGACAATAGGCGGTGCTTCGTGACCGCCAAGAACACCGGTAGAGAATGACCAAACTGGCTCCAGTTCGGAAACATTGGCAGCGCTGATCTGATCCAGTGTGCTGTAACCCCAGCCCTCAAGATTACCGCGATAGGAAAGCCAGTTGTGGGCTTCGGGATTCAACAGGCGCTGATCATCGACGGGATGATAGTCAGTGCGATTCTGGGCGCTGCTCTGCATTACCGCGGTTGTGACAGTAATCAGGGCGAACAAAAAGGGAAGGCGTGTTAGCCGTTGCATGGGGTCTCCTTTTATTATTCGTTGCTTTTGTTCAGGAGGATATTTGCTGCTAATACTAGTCGATTGTTACTGACTAATATAGCAGTAGTCATTGCGTCTGATTTGGCCGCGGATTGCTACGAGTTACTGGTGTTTATGAAGTTTGTCGGAGTTCTGGTCACTGCAGTGATAATGTGAGGCTGGTAGCCAGTGCCTCGCCGCTGAGGAACGCATCCTCGACACGATTGCCGGAGCACCAGTCGCCACACGCCGCCAGTCTGTTCTCAGTATCGATCAGAAAAGCATCGCTCAGTGGTGTTGCGACTTTCGCATAGCGCCAGCGATGCAGTGACCGATACTCAGCCACATTACTGTCCACATCTGTGATAGCAGCAAGGGAAGCCGACAGGGCTTCGCTGATGTCGTGCTCAGATTCATCCAGATGCTCGGTTGCCCAGTGATTATCACTGTGTATCAGCAGGCTGCTGGCGGGCTTGCGTCCGGGTTTGCTGTTGTTCACGCCAATCCAGGCGATCGGCTCGTTACGGACAACAGCGGCATCGAAATGAATTGCCGGTAGTTGCGCAAAACCCAACATGAGGGCGAAACAGGGTTCGAATTCCACTGCGTCTATGGATTCCCGGAAGCTGCAATATTGCGGAAGCAGATCCAGTGTTTGCGGCGCCGGTGCTGAACAGATTACCCAGTCGAAATCGCCCAGAGAATGCTCGGATTCATCCAGTAGTCGGTAACCCTGACGACACTTCTGTATGCGGTTAACTCGTGTGCCGGTGTGTACGGTGAATCCGGTTGCCCACTGCTTCAACACACTGTTCATTCCAGGCAGGCCGACATAATGAGGCTCAAACCACTGTCGTTTGAAAGGCTTACGCCCCTGTTCGAGAGTAATTAATTTTGGTTGCCACGGTTGTATGACGTCAGCACCCGCCTGTTCAATCAGCGCGGTGAAACCGGCAGAGCGTGCTGTATAGAATTGCGCGCCGTGATCAAAGGCATAGTCACCGGCGCGTCGTGTGGTCATGCGGCCGCCGATGCCACGGGATTTTTCGAACACGGTTACTTCAGCCATAGAAGACATGCGCCGGGCCACGGTGATGCCAGCCATGCCAGCACCTATAACGGCGATCTTGGTGAAGTCATTTACTTCCATGCTGGTGATACGAATAACAATTGAGAAACGATCAATTGAATGAGGAAGGTCTACAATCGCTCCGTTACAAGTTGTTCATGTTGTTAAGGTCAAATTTCGTTCTGCAATGGAGTGAGCTCTATGTTTCCTGGCTACAAATCACAAGGTGCTTGACGGGAGGTCCCGCCAAATAGCATATTATGACATTCGTGAGGGAAAACTGTGCGCATCATAACAATAAGACCACAAAATTAGTGAGCTTCTAGTATGTTGTGGCGGGAATGGCGGCAGGGTAGATATCGCTGAGGATGCTCGGAGATGACAGCAGCCCACACCAAGGCGTTCCAGTTTGCTTGCCAGCCTGGTACTTCTTGCGAGGAGATCTGCTTCGAATTTGATCTTCACCGAATCTGAAGTGTCGATAGTTCAACTCGAGAAACAGAACACGTTCACCAAATTCTGAAGTCACTTCAAACCGCATACCAGAGTTGATTGGACTATGGCTGAAGAACAGATTAAAAATCTCGACGCAACCCTGACATGCTGTGAATTAGATATTCTCAACCATTTGGCAATGGGTTATACAAAAAAGAAGTTGTCACTACATCGCACTAAATCAATAGGTGCAATAGACAAGGAAGTTAACTTGATAGTTCAAAAACTCCAAGCCAAGAATGTAGCCGATGCAATTGCCATCGCGATCCAATCAGATTTGATCTGAGTGCTTTACCGGCACAATAAATCAATTCGTCGTCGGTCAGGCGTTAGCTAGTAACAGGTGCTTTAGGGACTGGCATTGAATTTGTCGTTCTAAAACCGCGTGTTCTTGCCAAAGCCACTTACCCACCGCATTTTCATGCTGATTAAATCTCTCCCCGGCGCGCAGCATTGATCATATTTTCCGCGGCGCGGAATGCCAGTGCCATGATCGTCATAGTCGGTTGGCCCCGGCCGGAAGTGACGAGGCTGCCGCCATCCACCATGAACAGATTTGGTACATCGTGTGAGCGATTAAACTTGTCCACAACCGATGAAGCGGGATCATCACCCATGCGGCAAGTACCTAGCAGATGAACACCGCCTGTTTGTCCATCTTCGGCATAGCTGCCGGTAATCTGAGTGGCACCGACAGCTTCCATGAGTTCGATGGACCGCTCCATGAAGAATTTCATGGTGGCAAAATCGTCCGGGTGATTCATGAAAGTCGTACGCAGCGCTGGACGCCCCCATTTGTCTTTGACAACCGGATCCAGTGTCACATTATTGGAAGACAGTGGCAGGCTCGTTGTATGGCCATTGAAAGAACAGGAATGACTGAACTCTCTGGCCAGCTGATTCTTGAATTCACTACCCCAGCTATTGCCGCTGAAACGACTCTCGCGCATGGCGAATGCCATCGGTAAGCCGCGTGACAGATGGCGGGCATCAATTCCACCGCCACCATAAAAACCTTCACTGGGGTCAATGCTGTAAAAATCATGGATGACGCGAGTCGTCGGCACACTCTTATAGGCATTCACCGGCTGTTCGAACATGCCCGCCACTGATGAAGAGCCGTTGAACATGAGGTTCTTACCGACCATACCGCTGCTGTTGCCCAGTCCATCGGGGAAGCGGCTGGATTCCGACAAGAAGAGGAGTCGCGGTGTTTCCGCGCCATTGGCGCACAGCACTGCGGCTTTGGTTTTTTGTGAGTGCAGTACACCCTCACGATCCCAATACACCACTTCGCTGACGCGGCCATTGTCCCCAGTCTCGACTCTGGCGACGGTACTATAGGTGCGTAGCTCGCAATTTCCGGAGGCCAGTGCCTGCGGCATCATGGCGATGGCCGTGGATGACTTGGCGCCCACTTCACAGGCATAGCCCAGACAAAATCCGCAATGGATACAGCCAGCGCGACCGTTGTAAGGCTGGGAGAGAATCGCGTGGGGTTCGGGGTAGGCTGTCCAGCCCAGCTTCTTCGCCGCTCGCTCCAGCAAGACACCAGAGGATTTAACAGGTAACGGTGGCAGCGGATAGTCTCTGGAGCGAGGTGGATCCCAGGGGCCCTGCAGGCCGGACATGCCGACCTCCCATTCGACCTTGGTGTAGTAGGGTTCCAGATCCTCATAGCTGATTGGCCAGTCGGCGAAGTTGGTGCCCGAGATTTCGCCGCGCACCGAGCGCTCCATGAAATCGATCGGTCGCAGGCGCCAGAAGTTTCCGGAGAAGTGATGGCTGCTGCCACCGACGTTGTGAGCGTAGCCCAACACGGCGCGGTCCGACAGCTCAGCCGTTTCGTGCTCATAGCGGCGGAAGGTCTGAGGATGTCCCTTTTGCGGACCCCAGACCAGTTCCTCGTTCTCGTTAACGTCCCACTCGTCATGGGTATAGTCGCCGGGTTGCAAGTAGGGCCCTTGCTCCAGCACGACAACGGATAGCCCGGCGTTAGCCAGTTCGCGGGCGACGATGCCGCCGGCAGCGCCCGAACCTACAACAACAAAATCAACTTCTTCGCTTTCTGTAAACGATGCTTGCGCCTGTGCCATAACTATTCACCCAACTCCATGTATTCCGCATCGTAATACCCGTACGGTGCTGACCAGGCATGCATGCCACTAAAACCGATAACCTGCCAACCAAGCTGATCCCTGTTGCCGCCATGGCTCGGCGCAGTGAACATGCCGGCGATGGTGAGGTAGCGAACGGTGCCAAAGAACGGCGTGTTTTCGATTGCGCGCAGCAGTGAATCCAGCGCCTCATCAGGAAGCGATGCCAGGACAGC
>CAZQFA010000003.1:16523-103895 GCA_964592245.1 uncultured Pseudohongiella sp.
GCCGTCGCGCGAAGAAAGGCACGTCGTGAAATTTCCTGAGTAGACAAAGTTGTTCTCCCCCGCCATTTTGGTAGTCAGGCTTGTGATCCCTATTGAAATGCAATTCTTGAGCCACGGAGGGCCGCAGTTGTCCAATCATACAACGGCCACTGTTTTATAGTTATCCGCAAAGTCGCGCTGTGAGAGCAAACGACGATGACTCTGCAAGACGACCCCAAATGGTGCGTGAAAGTAATTCTGTACGCATTTGGGGCCAATTCTGTGCGTGTATAAGTGGACAATTCACCTTCAGGGACTGCCAGGAGCGTTGCAGCACTTCCGAATGGAAGGCGATGGCGGGTAGCAGCTGAAAGGTTTTATGTCATACACGACACTAGGTTACTTGCAAGTTGCCAGTGCTTTATCAAGAGTCTTTCATTGCTGTGCTTTAGAGTGATACTCGGACATTCGGCGGGAAAAAGTTAAGCACTATTGGTAATGTTCTATGGTGAGCAATCGTGGCTGGGTTTTAAGGCTCTAAAAATCTACCTAACGACAGGATTAATTAGTAATAATACTGATTTATCCCCGTCGCAGTTGGTGTATTTTTGTCGCAAACCAAGAAAAAAGAATAATGATTCGATGGCCGTATTGCGGTCTGCGGACATTTGAACTCACAGACTATGAATACCATTGAAGCTGAGTGGACCGACCGCGCTTTTCATGAAAAGTTCTATCAGCTCTCACTGGATCTGTTCTGCGTCGCTACTCCCGAAGGCTATTTCAAGAGTGTCAATCCGGCTTTCAGTCGCAAGCTCGGCTACAAGGTGGAAGAGCTCATCAACATTCCTTTCCTTGATTTAATCCATCCGGCTGATGTTGCCAAGACGGCGGCCATAGTGGAGGAATTGGAAGCAGGTAGCGCTACAACGAATTTCCGCAATCGCTACCGCTGTGCAAGCGGCGAATACATCACTGTTTCCTGGTCGGCCAATATCGATGCCGAAACTGGCCTGATTTATGCGGTAGGTCGGGATGTTTCCAAAGAAACCAATTTGTTCATGCGGCTAAGTCAAATTGAGAATGGCTTGTCAGAAAACTCCATCTTTGCCGAGACAGATGCCAGAGGAGTGATTACCAAAGTAAACGACAAGTTCTGCGATATTAGCGGTTATACCCGGGAAGAACTGATTGGCAGAACCCATAGAATCGTTAGTTCAGGCCACCACGACAGCGACTTCTTTAATTACATGTGGCGCACCATCTCCGCGAAAAATATCTGGAGTGGTGTGATCAAGAACAAGAAGAAGGATGGGACGTTTTATTATGTGCAAACCATGATTATTCCTATCACCAATCTTGAAGGACAGATCGCCAATTATCTGGCGATTCGTCAGGATATTACTGACTCTATAGACCATGAGTCATTATTGCAGAAAACGCTCATGGTCCTGAATGAAACCGGAGCAATTGCGCGAGTCGGTGGCTGGGAGCTGGACATTGCTACCGGTGAGCTGACCTGGACCGATGAGACATTCAACATTCTTGAAGTCGAGAAGAAATCCGATCAGAAGCCAGTGTTGCCAGAAGGGCTGCAGTTATTCATCCCCGAACATCAGACTATTGTCGCCAATGCTGTAGAACGCTGCAGCAAATCTGGCGAGCCTTACAGCCTTGAGGTTAAAGCGAGAACGGCGAAGGGCAACGAACTGTGGGTGTATACGAACGGAAAAGCGAATTACAAGGACGGCAAAGTGGTAACTCTGTCCGGGACGATACAGGATATCGATAAGCGCAAGCTTGCGGAGATAAAATATAACAATGAGCGACAGAAAAGCATTCAGAATGCCAAGCTGGCGTCTCTCGGAGAACTTGCGGCCAGTATGGCCCATGAAATCAACAATCCCCTCGGTGTTATCAATGGTTATGCAGAGCTAATTGGCATGAAACCTGATCTCACCGAAGACATTCGCACAAAAGTCGAAGTCATACAAAAGTCAGGGCATCGCATTGCTCATATCGTACAAAGCTTGAAGAAATTTTCCCGATCTGACGAGGAAGAGAAATATACGATCTCCTCGCTCAAGGCGATAGTGCTTGAAGCACTTGCATTGACAATGCCTAGAGTGAAGAGCGAGAACATTGTCCTGATAGCGGAGGATCTTGATGATGGTCAGATTGTTTGCAGTGATATTGAGATTGAGCAGGTATTGGTGAACCTGATAAATAATGCAGTGGATGCAGTTCAGCAAATGCCAGAAAAATGGATCAAGTTGCAACTCAGAAACGAAGGCGGAAATCTGAGATTGCGAGTTTCTGATTCAGGGGGCGGTATTCCGAAACATATTCAATACAAGATTTTTGAACCGTTCTTCACGACCAAGAAGCCAGGCAAGGGAACAGGATTGGGACTGTCTATTATTCGAGGGATTCTGGATGACCATCAGGCTTCCATCGACTACGAAGAGTATCAGGGGAATACCAGCTTCGTGTTGAGATTTCCTGAAGCGCAGCAGTTGTAAATTTAAAGCAGGGCAGAAATAGAGAATGATACCGGCGATAGTTTATCTCGATGACGAAGAGTTTTTATGCGATATCTTTAAAGAGTATGTTGAACATCTCGGTGGGTTCAGCGTACGAACATTTACCAAAACAGTGGAAGCGCTGGAAAGTTGTAAGAGTGAGCCCCCCGATATAATGCTTATCGATTATCGGCTTGAAGATACCACCGGTGACAAGATCGTCTCGGAGGTCGGTGAAGATGTTTTCAAGGTTTTGGTGACTGGGGAACTTTCCATCTCCAGGATGGAAGGGTTTGACACTGTACTCAAAAAGCCATACTCATTCGCAGAACTAAAAGACCTTCTAAGCAGCAGGCTTTAGGGATCTTCAGTCAGGTAATGCTATTCAACATACACTGGCTAATTCTGTTGCAGCTTCGCTGATGTGACTACCCATGAGTTCGAGTAATCTGGCTTGTGTCGCCGCCAGAGCAACATATCCCGTGGCTTCTTGTTGCAGACGTTCATTAAAGCGCCCGCTCAGCGGGTCCGCACAGTTTGTGCTGAGCACCCAGCCTGCATCCAGAAGTACACTGCCCGTGTCATTACCGTGGAAATAATTCACATTGACCGTCAGCGAGGCGAAGAGTTCGGCGGAAACGTCAGACAGTGTGTTGCGGAAATAGCGCTCAATGCCCTCGTCCAGCGGCTCGGCCCACAAGTTGAAATTAGCCACATTGACTTGCCTCTGCTCTGACACAATCACCATGCCCAATTGATTCAGGTAGGCGGGAATGTTGACGGTTATCGACTGCAGATGTGCTGCATTGTCACTGTCAGAGGGTGTGGCCAGCAAGTAATACCGGGGCGACTCAACAGGGCTGCTGCTACAAGCAAGCAGCAGAAGCATGGTCAGGCCAGAAATCACACTACGGAGAATTGTCATTGTTGGCCTCCCGGAATGAGGTCGGGTTGTACTTCGGAGGGCAGGAGCAATCTGCTGGGTTGTGCATTGAGCGAGGCTGAAAGTTCTCTCGTGTTACGAGCAACTTCCCTCAGTTCATTCAGCATTTGCTCGAGATCGCTATACAGTCCGGAGTCTGGTGACACGCTACCCAACACCTCATTCAAACTTTGCAGTGAGGTCTCGAGAGACTGAGTCAAATTCTGGGTCGCCGGGTCGCGCAGCATGGCGTTGACTTCGAGCAATGTTTGGTCGGCTGTCGCTACTGCCTGACTTATTGATTGCAGAGCGGTGGTTGCTGCCGTGAGTGAGCTATCCAATGGCAGCTCGTTAAGGGTGTTGAGCAGAGAGCGGACTTGCTGCTCTATCTGCACGAGGCCCGAATCGATTGTTGGCAGTACTTGCTGGCCTGCGAATTCGGTAATTTCGGCAGGCACTGGATCATCATAGAAATCCAGAGAAACATAGAGACTGCCAGTGAGCAAGTTGCCATTGGAAAGTGATGCACGCATACCATTGGGAACCGCTTCTTCCAATACAGTGCGCATCTGTGTGAGGCCCTCTTCATCATCAGTATAGACACGCCCCGGTTCTATGGTGATCAACACAGGCATCAAGCCGCGGCCATCGGCATTGAATCCTGTATTTTGCTCAAGCAAATCAAATGAAATTTCGCTCACGCTACCAAGTCGGGCGCCGCGATACTCAACCGGGGCTCCCTCGGTGAGCCCGCGAACCGAAGCATCGAACAGTAGCATATAGCTCAGGTTGTATTCGTAGACTTGTTCATGAATATCGCTGTATGACTCGTAAAGATCAAAGCGGTGGCCATCCGCAACCGGTGCGCCTGCACTGCTGTCTTCCGCAAGACCGAATGCCACGCCGCCAACAAGCAAAGTTTCGAGACTTTCAGCGCGGACAGAGACACCTTGAACACCAGCCTGTAATGAAATGCCGCTGGCATTCCAAAAGCGAGTATTGGCATTCACCAGATCATCGTAAGGGGCATTGATGAATAATTCATACTGTGTATGTCCGTCGCTCGTCGACAGATTGGCACTTTCAATCTGGCCGACGCGAAAACCATTATAGTAAACCGGGCTGCGGGCACTGAGTACTGAGGATTGTTCCGAAACAAGTTGTACGCGTAATCCTGGCGTTGTCAGCGGGGTCACTGGTGGATTTTCGAGGGCAATGAAATCCCGGCGTCCCTCGGCGCCAGTACCTGGTGCCAATTCAATAAACGCGCCCGATAACAGCGTAGACAAACCGGAGACACCGTCAGTGCCGATGCGCGGACGGACTACCCAGAACTGCGTGTCTTCGCGTAACAGATCGGTTGCGTCTGCATCAATCTGCAATACTGCTGTGACATCCCTGTAGCCATCATTCAAATACACTTCTTCTACCGTGCCGAGTTCAACGGACAGGCGCTTGACTACGGTCTCTCCAGCGACAATGCCCTCGGCAGTGCTCAGAGTCAGATGTACCGTCGGACCTTCCGAGAGATAGCTGTCGACAATAAGCCAGATTCCCAGGCCCAATGCGAGTAGTGGCAGCACCCAGACGCTCGAGAGTCTGGCACGAGGGCTTTCAACTTGCAGTGTGGAAGTCATTGTATTTGTCGATCCCAGATCAATCTCACATCAAATGCGCGAGCCGCCAAAATAGTGAATATCACCACGGCAGCGAATGACGTGGCACCGGCCCCCGGTGTAACGCGCATCAACTCTCCCATCTGCACCAGAGCCACCATGAGTGATACTACAAAAACGTCTACCATAGACCACTTACCGATGAATTCAACGAAATGATACACGCGCGCCAACTGATGCTGATTGCTGATATGACTTTTGGAAACAAACCAGCATAGCCAGAGCAGGGCGAGGATCTTGGCGAGCGGAATGAGCAGACTGGCGCAGAATATGACAATAGCGATTGGATACGAGCCTTGCTGCCAGAAAATAATAACGCCTTCGGCGATGGTGTGTGCTTCCACTCTGCCAAGCGTCTCGGTATTCATGATGGGTAGCAGATTTGCCGGAATGTAAAACAAGATGGCGGTGACAATAAATGCCAGCGTGCGCTGAATACTGTCCGGGTGGCGCAGAGACAGTTTGCTGTGACAGCACTGGCAATATTGTGCCTCACTGACAGTGGTGAGAGACCGGCACACATCGCACTGAGCCAGCGCATGGCGCGCTGCGGTTCCCGCAGGGTACTTCGATATCAGAGTCATCAGTGCAGTAACTCCCTGATGCGATTCCACACCAGATGGCGGTCCATGTTGTAAACCGCGGCGAGAAAAGTCAGGCTGAATGCCATCAGCGCCCAGAAAGCCAGTCCAAGCGAGACATTGGCCATGCTCATCAGGTTGCTGAGACTGACAACCATACCAATCAAATACACTTCAACCATGTTCCAGTCGCGAACTCTGTAAAACCAGCGTGCGAGAAAAACCCACTGCCTGCTTTGCCAGCGTGCCAGCATAAAAATGGCGAGCAAGATGACGGCGGTCAGGCTAAAAAACGGAATGATCAGAATCAAGACCATTACCAGTCCGCCCAGAAGCAGGTTGTTGTTTTCAAAGAGCATCAGCGCGCTGTCCAGCAAGTTAATGCTGCTTGTTTGTCCTTGCACATTGATCTCGATCATGGGGAAAAAGAAAGTACTTAGCAAAAGAATCAAGCCGGCAATGGATAACGCGAGTGCCCGTTGAATGGCGGTGTCGGAAAATTCCATGAGGATGGAAGAGCAGCGAGAACAGCGCAAGCGTTGGCCGTGGCCAATAGGGGGAAAATCATAGAGCGCGTCACAGCAATGACAGGCAATTTTTTCCGGTGTAGAGGGTGCGAGTGGAGAAGGCATGAAGACTCAGAGTTAACTGAAATAGAGGATCAGTATAGTGCTCCAGTCGCCAAATACAACGGCAGCGTCGCTGTGTCGCACAGGTTAGCGGATAGATATTTGTTGACCACTATTGCCCGGCCAATTCAATCTTTTCCCGGCAATCCTGGAACTCGATATGTGAATTCCGTGCTGCAATGGTGCTGGCTATTTTTATGGTAGTCGTTGCCGGAGTGAATACTGGCATACACGACGAGTAACAATAGCGCCAGTCAGGCGCCAAGGCTTCAGCACCAGGCTCTTGCAACTTGGTGCGTATCTGCCAAACTCATGGTGGTAAAAGGCGCCTGTCTGGAAGTCGGAAGAGTTGAAACTCCCTGTGCAGGTGCAGCATCAGGTTAAAGATAACAATAACAGGACAACGACGATGCAAACGATCAGTTATTTCAGCGTCTTGACTCGGCGACTGATAATTATCTCCACGACAACAATCATTGGCCTGTTAGTCTCGCTGTCAGGCCCTCTGCATGCAGCAGACAATCCCTATCAGGCGATATTCCACTGGGGCGAACTACCCGGCGGCCGGGAAATGGGTATCGTGACCGGCATTCACCCTGACCCCGATGGTGAGCATATCTGGATTCTGGAACGTTGTAGCGCCAATCAATGCGCCGGGTCGCAGCTCGACCCGATTCATAAAATGGACAGTGAAGGAAACACAGTCAAGAGTATCGGCGCTGGCCTGTTTGCGTGGCCACACGGATTCGATCTTGATGCCGAGGGCAATATCTGGGTGACTGAAGGGGCGCCGGAGGGCGATGCTCGCGGTCGCCCTGGTGCTGAGTTGGGTATGGGGCATCAGGTATTCAAGCTCAATCAGGACGGCGAAATACTGATGCGGCTGGGAGAAGCTGGCGTAGCAGGTGACGACGACTCACACTTCAATGGTCCGGCGGCAATTGTGGTCGCGCCCGGTGGTGAGTTTTGGATAGCTGACGGACACCGTGGTGGTAATAACCGCATCATGAAGTTTTCTGCTGCCGGCGAACTGTTATTGCAACTGGGTGGTGGTGTCGACACTGCCAGCCGTGCTGAATCACTGTTTAATGACCCGCACGATCTAAAGATTGATTCGCAGAATCGACTCTTTGTTGCTGATCGCGGTAACAATCGTATTCAGATATTTTCGCAACAAGGCGAGTTGCTGGATATCTGGACTCAATTCGGTCGTCCCAGCGGAATCTGGATTGATGCGGAAGACAGGATCTATGTCGCTGACGGCATGTCCGGTGAGCAATGGAACCGTGGTTGGCAGCGTGGTATCCGCATCGGTGATGCGGTCAGTGGCTATGTGACTGAGTTCATCCCTGACTATGAAGCGCCCACAGGCAGCGGCATTGAATTTCTGGCAACAGATGATGCAGGCAATATCTTTGCCGGACAGGTCGGCCGACAACGATTTGAGAAGTACGAAAGAGTGCGACCTTGAAACAGCTTGCAGGCTATCCCTGTTCTGTAAGTCCGTAATCTGAAATACAGCCACTTCGCGCGATGCAGCGCTGGCTGCCAGTGCAGCCAGCCAGAACGCTTTTGATCAGATTGACGCGAGTGCCTGTTCGATATCAGCAATGATGTCATCGATATGCTCGATGCCAATACACAAGCGAATCATCTCTGGCTTGACGCCTGCCTTGCGCTGCTCTTCTTCGGTCAATTGTCGATGAGTCGTCGACGCGGGATGGCAGGCCAGTGATTTGGCGTCGCCGATATTGACCAGACGCTTGATCAGCTTCAGCGCATCATAGAACTTCACCCCGGCATCAAAGCCGCCTTGCACTCCGAATGTCAGCAAAGAGGCCGCCTTGCCACCGCAGTACTTAATGGCCAGAGCATGGTCTGGATCGCTGTCCAGCCCGGCGAAGTTCACCCAGTCGACTTGCTTATGCGCTTGCAAAAATTCAGCGACGGCCAGGGCATTGTCGCAATGTCTTTCCATGCGCAGAGTCAGTGTCTCCAGCCCCTGTAAAATCAGGAAGGCATTCAGCGGTGCCAACGCCGAACCGGTGTTGCGCAAGGGCACGGTTCGAGCACGACCAATAAAAGCAGCCTCTTCAAAAGCTTCCGTGTAGACAACTCCATGGTAGGAGGGCTCCGGTTCGTTCAGCAGTGCGTAGCGCTTGGCGTGCTTTTTCCAGGGGAACTTGCCGGAATCGACAATGATGCCGCCGAGCGAATTACCGTGACCGCCGATGTATTTGGTGAGTGCATGAACAACGATATCAACGCCGTGTTCGATTGGGCGACACAGTGCGGGGGTGGCCACTGTATTGTCGACGATTACGGCGACTCCGTGTCTGTGTGCCTCCTCGCAGATTGGTTGCAGGTCGACAACATTGCCGGCGGGATTGCCTATGGTCTCGCAGAAAACCGCTTTCGTGTTGTCATCAATCAATTTGCCCAACGCTTCAGCGCTGTCATTTTCGGCAAAGCGCACTTCAATCCCCTGACTGGGTAGCATGTGTGCAAACAATGTGTAGGTGCCGCCATACAGTTGTGGTGTTGTCACTATATTGTCGCCGGCTTTTGCCAGGGTCAGGATGGCGTAGTTGATAGCTGCCATTCCGGAAGCCACTGCCAGCGCTGCCAACCCGCCTTCCATGGCAGCGATACGTTGCTCCAGTACATCGTTGGTGGGGTTCATGATGCGCGAGTAGATATTGCCGGGTACCGCCAGATCGAAAAGGTCCGCACCATGCTGGGCACTGTCGAACTCGTAGGCCACTGTCTGGTAAATGGGCACGGCAACAGATTTCGTTACCGGATCAGTTTCATAACCTGCATGTATTGCCTGAGTATCAAGTTTCATCTGGGGCTCCGTCTTATTGATTTTCTGCTTGGGGGCTGCGTGTTATTTACGTTACCACCGAGCATAGCAGAGTGCTCTCCGTCTTGGCGATTGGCAAGCTGTGACTCAGTAAGCAGGGACAGACGGCCACCGTTTTTGAGTTGCTGAGTCCCAACGTGTTACGGTGAAGGTTGTCAGCCTCTACAGAGAAGTACAATACAGAGAAGTACAATACAGAGAGGTACAATTGCAGGAATTTATTCAACAATGGAATGAAGCGGTATTAACGAGTCTGGGCTTCTTCTGGACAGCCCTCTGGGCGTTCATACTCGGCTATATCATCAGCAGTCTGATACAAGTACTGGTAACGCGAACGCGAATGCAAGCAGCGATGGGCAAGGAAGGTCCTCGCAGTATTCTGCTGGGAACAGTATTCGGGTTTATTTCCAGTTCCTGCAGTTTCTCCGCATTGTCTACTACGCGGGCAATTTTCAGTAAAGGCGCCGGACTGGCACCTTCTCTTGCCTTTCTTCTGGCCTCAACAAATCTCGTGATCGAATTGGGAGTAGTGATAGCCCTGTTTCTTGGTTGGCAGTTTGTGGTTGGGGAATACGTTGGTGGCATCCTGCTGATTCTCACAGTCTGGCTGCTGGTGAGAATTTTTCATCCGCGCAAGATCGTCTCTGAGGCCCGTGAGCGGACTCAATCCGGAGAAGACAATAACGAAGAATCCGCAGCCGGCTGGCGGGAAAAGCTGGTAAGCAAGCGAGGCTGGGAGCAGATTGGCCAGACCTATGTCATGGAATGGCAAATGGTCTGGAAAGATGTGCTGATTGGCTTTACGGTCGCCGGTATTATTTCTGCTCTGGTGCCGGCCAGCTTTTTTCAGGCAATGTTTGCAGGTTCTGGTGGTGAAAATGCGGCGAACCCCGATTTTCTTTCCGTGCTGTCGCAAGTGCTGGTAGGCCCACTGGCAGCCTTTTTCACCTTTATTGGCTCCATGGGTAATATCCCGTTAGCAGCAGTGTTGTTTGGCAACGGTGTCACGTTTGCGGGGGTTATGGCATTTATCTTTTCAGATCTGGTGGTGCTGCCAGTCTTGCGGATCAATGCGCAATATTATGGCTGGAAGCTGGCCATTTTTATTCTTGTGATAATGCTCTTCGCAATAGTCATCACTGCTCTGGCCTTGCATTATGCACTGCTTGTTCTGGGCTGGCTGCCGGATTTCTCGACCATGCAAGACATTGTCGAGCGAGAATTCTTCCAGATCAATTACCAGTTCTTTCTCAACGCGCTCATGCTAGTTGCCAATGGCATCCTGATCTGGCTATGGCACCATTCCGGCACGCAAAATACTCACGATCACGATCACGATCACGATCACAGTCATCAGTCAGGTAATGGTAAGCTCACAGACAAAATCATGAGCGTCATTGTGTCGCTTGCCATACTCTGGCTCGCTGGAGGATTGTTAATACCGTTGCTGTGAATCTGCAGTCAATACCGGGCCAGTCGCTTCGAATATGCCGCTCAGGTAGTTTAACCAGTGGAGATGTCAGCCGGGTTCAAAGTAATTTTTCCTGCAACTTTCTCAGTGAGTCGGGCATCTGTAGCGTCTCCATATTCCACCCTTCGAGCGCCAGAATCTCTTCCAGACATCGTTCCATAGTAGCGTGGGACTCGGCAGCCGAGGCACCAATCGCCTGGTGAACTTTCTTGTCCGTATCTGTGCGGTCCAGGCAGTTTTGTTGATATTCATGCAGTTCTCTCAGACCCAGAATGGCGCGACACACCTGCGCAGGACAGGCACATTGATAGACCAGCGCCTGATCCAGTATGTGAGAGATTTTGTCGTCACTAAATTTCTTTTGCAGGTTCATGATTTCAATTTCCTTAAGTCATCGGCATTTAGTCGATAGCAGGTTACCGGCTGGTCGAGATGGCGTACTTGTATTTGCTCGGTCTGCAGCAGTTCTTTGTCAATCGGACATTCCTTCATGCTTGACTCGGCCACAAGAATCTCACTCTGACGGGCATGTTCGCAAAGTCGGCAGGCGATATTGACGTTACTGCCCAGGACATCATAAAAAACACGCGATTGTGAGCCTATGAAGCCGGCAGTGATGAGTCCGTCGTTAATGCCTATCCCGATGTCAAACGGGTCGGAATGACTACTTTCGGAGCTCATGATAGCGATGGCGCACTTCAGTGCCAGTTGCCGCCGACCAAAGCCATCAAAAGTTGCCAGCATCCCGTCGCCGGTATACTTGATGACTTCGCCCCGATACTGACTGACCAGATCGCTTAAGCGGGTGAAGTGACTATTCAGTCTTGTGAAATAGGCATCGAGGGTCTCTTGAGAAATGATGCGAGTCGAGCGACGGATGTCGGTTACCAAAATGGCGCGTTCGGTCATGATTGAGTCGCCACTGCTGGCTAACGAAGTTGCCTCTGTCAGCAGACTCGGTGGTAGAAATTTCCTTAAATGCGCGATGTCTGCTTGATTACTGCTGATATTTTGTTGTCTTGTCAGCTGCTCTACCAGAATTTTGAGGCGCTGAAATTGCAGGGGTTTGTCGAGTAGCTGATCGATCACACCAGATTCCGACTGTAGCATCTCCAGTTTCTTGAACTCTTTGCCGGGGGCACTCAGGACAATCGTTGCCAACTGGCCAGAAGTGTTCTTCAGCAAAAAGCAGTGTGAGAATGTATCTCTAGTGGCGCTGTGATTCAGCAGGGCGATGGTCACCGGATACGAGTTAAGGATTGCCAATGCCTCGTTGATGTCACGCGCTGTGAATACTTGTCCACCGATATGCTTGGCGAGGCCGACTTTGAGGACATCAGCGGCGCTGGACTCCGGTTCCAGAATTAGAATACAGGGCCCATCTGCTGCTGGTGGCAATTGCTCTGGCTGAAATTTCATGACGAGCTATTACGCTGGAAGTCAGGAACCAGACTAGTCTCGGGTCCGATATAAAGTATCCGGATACAGTGCCATGTTGCCAGGGAGGCATTGGGGTGGCCAGAAGGCCTCGAGAATCCTGATATTGCGAATATTAAAATTAATGGTGCGAAATTATTTCCTGCAAACCTGTGTCATTGAAAAACTACAGGCTGAAGGCGGTCTGTCTGGTTTCATCGGGCAGCGACAGGGCAATTTGCACAATATGTACAGCGGTCAGCGTCACCAGCATGAGTGAATACACTATCGGGAAGAACAGCTGCGCCGATGCTGAATCACCGAGTGGTTGCATCCAGAAATACAGACAGGCAATGGTGAAAACGAATCCAGCCGTAATACTGTAATAACTCCAGACAAATATCCGTTGGGCTCGATTGAACACATAGGCGACGATAGAAAAAGTGGCAGCCAGAAAGAAGACGTATGAAAGAATAGTGCCCAGACTGCCTTCGCTCGAAACGGCAGAGTTGCGCGAGTAGAAGTTAAGCCATTGCGAGATGCAGATGAAGTAGGTGACAAACAAAATGATGATCTGTGCCGAGCGGTGGGAAGTCGCATCCAGAGTGGTAGTGTTCTTGCGGGTTCCGCTAGTTTCTTCTCTTGCCGGGTAAAGATTCTGTATTTCAGTCGCGAAGTACTGAGCCAGCTTTGATTCCGACGCGCCGCTAGCGTGTTCCCCACTCTCTATGCGTTGAATGGTTCTAAGACTCAATCCTGTATTTTCTGCAAGCTTTTCCTGAGACAGCATTTGTTGTTTTCTGAGCATTCTGAGAGACATGATGTGATCCCTGTTGTCTGGAAATCAGTCGTTGTTTGTAGCCAATTGACCGACACAATACAGTAATCACCCGTCTGGCGGTTATGCCAAATTGCCGCCAATCCAGTAATTGAAAGAATATAGCGGGCAACTAGCCAATGGCTTCTCGCCAATTCAGGATAGCGCGCTTAACGAAGAAATGAAAAATGCTGACTGACGAAGCGGGAGTGAGATTACACTCGCTCGCTGGTTGCAGAATGTGCTAGCCAATTGGATGCAATGGGCTGCTTGGATGCTACTTTGCCGGTTTTGGGCAGGTGCTGATACCCAATAATTTGTACAGTGGGCAAAAACCGACGACGCCTGTCACCAGCGCGATCACGCCGGGAATCGATAACCAGCCGAATCCGCCCAATCCAATCAATACCACACCCAATACGACGCGCAGAATTCGGTCGTCTCTGCTTTCATTGATTAACATGCGCATACCCTCCGGCGTCAGGCTGAAGCAGCCCGTTAATCAGGCTGTTGAGCCTATTCTGCGCCGCCATGATCCGAGCGTATTGATTTGCGTCAAGGTTGGGGTTATATCGGGGGAAACACGCTAATTCTTGCTGGCTTTGTAGTGCGCAATTTTCTTGCGTATCAGCTTCAGGTTCTCTCTGGTTTCTTGCAGATTCTGGACGACATCTGACTCGTGGACCTCCAACAATTCCAGCCTCGCATCAGCGGTATGGTTGCCACTGCGATAGAGCCTGATATAAGTCTTGATGGTGGCAATTGGCATCCCGGTGGCTCGTAGTGCCGAGATGAATCGAATGGCGGCCAGATGACCATTACCATACAGGCGACGGCCGGTGCCATCCCGGGGTACGTCGAGTAGCAGTTTCTCTTTTTCGTAATAGCGCAACGTGTGCGGTGACAGGCCGCTCTTGTCAGCCATTTCAGTGACGGTGTAGTGAGGCATGGTTTTCCCGGGAGATAAATTGTGGATTAGGCAGGACGATGCTTGACTTAGAGTGCACTCAAACACGCATACTCCGATACACGCCATGAAATGACAAGACTCGTTAAACGAGTAAGGAATGCCCAAAATGACAAAAGTTGCGCTGATTACCGGCACTTCAACCGGTGTAGGCCTGCATTTGGCGGTATTGCTCGCCAAAGCGGGTTACACCACCTATGCCACCATGAGGGATCTGGCAAAGAAAGACAGCCTGCTGCAGTTGGCTGATGAATCGGGTGTCGAACTGAAATTAAAGGCACTGAATGTGCAGGATTCAGCGAGTGTCGAGCGCTGTGTGGGTGAGATTCTGCAGGAATCAGGCGGCATAGATCTGTTGGTTAACAATGCCGGGGCAGGTTTCGTCAGGACAACCGAACAAGCCACTGAGGAAGAAATCAATTGGGTGACGGACGTGAATTACCTCGGTGTCGTGCGTTGTACCAAAGCGGTGCTGCCGCATATGCGTGAGAAGCGCAGTGGTCACATCATTAATATAACCTCGGTGGGCGGTCTCGTCGGTCAGCCCTTCAATGAGTTTTACTGCGCCGCCAAGTTCGCCGTTGAAGGCTACACGGAGTCGCTGGCCAGCTACGTGCAGCCCAAGTTCAAGGTTAACTTTACCTGTGTCGAACCGGGCGGTATCGCGACTGAATTTGCCAATAGTGCACTCAGTCAATTCCAACAGGGTGGGGGCATGGTGGACGACGAGTACAAACCACTGCTCGAGCAATACATCGGTGCTGCACAAACCAGGGCGGCTCAGGGTGATACCGGCGTCTTTCAAACCGGTGAACAGGTGGCGCAAGTCATTGTTGATTGTGCGGCCAACCCGAACCCGCCCATTCGTGTCCGCACCTCTGACTGGGCAGAGAAGTTCTGTGCGCTGAAAACAGGACTGGATGCAGATGGCAAGAAGTTGCAGGCGCTGGTGGTGGCGAATGTGCTGGGGGGGTAGGGTCCAGACATTCCACTATGCTCATTCCGAATTGACTATAATTTTAAGGTCCAGTAATCACCCAATTGGGTGATGTGGCACGGCAAGCTCTCGCCTTAAGCTCTATTTCAGTATCTGTTTGAATTCTTTCAACGTTTAGATCTGAAACTTTCTACTTAAGGTGAAGTTAATGCGGACCATTCTCAAAGCAAGCACTCTGGTAATATTCCTGGCTGGCAGCCTGCCAGCAGTCGCCGATCATTTCTATTTTTCGTATACCTTCGATGGCAGCACCCCATTTGGGTCGCGTGGCCCCGGCACTGTGCTAACTGCCGTTGTCGACGGAACGCTGCAAGCGGATGACGACACCATCACCATCAATAAGTTTATATCTGCTACTTTAGATGGCATAGCATATGATATTGGTGAGACTACGGAATTGCGTGGTTATGTACCGGGATCGGACGCCTCTATGAGTCTCTCGGGTGATGCGATCGATATGTGGGTTTGCGCAGATGGATTCAAAGTGTATACAGAAAATGGGGGTGACTGCGCGTTTGGTGTCTACGGTGGCTTTCTCCTGAATAATACTGCAGACGACCTGGCTTTGCTCAATTTTGCTTTTCTGTCGGGCGACACAAGTCTCGAGCAGACACTCGCCTGGGCTGGAATACCTGAACTTACTTCGTCTTTCCGGGCAGGTGATATCCCGATGAACAACAGCAATTGGGAAGCCGGATTACTCGATGCCGATGGTGATGGGGTGTCCGATGACAACGACAGTTGCCCGGTGACGACCACTGCAGCCACTGTATCCATTCTGGGTGTCGATAGTGGCGTGGCGAACTTCGTCTTCGCAGAAACCGGTTGCTCAGTGGGAGATACCGTGGAGTTAGTTGTAAGTGATTGCCTCGACTCGGCAGGTGCCACGCAGTTTGCCAGTTGTACGACACGTGGCTTCAATAACCTCAAAGATTCAGGTGTGATTACAGGGCGAGAAAAGGGGGCTTTGCAAAGTGCGGCTGCGAAGTCAGTGGGGAAAGGGAAGGATTAAAAGAGCGCTAGTCAGACAGAGAGTATTCGATGGTTGAGACGACGCGTATCCGCTTGATGTGAGGATTGCTGTTGTCTCGATCTCGAATACCGGGTTCATACTGAATTTCACTATTGTACGACTTTCCGCAATTTCGGTTTTTCGTAACAGTGAGCCGAACTAGGTCTTCGAAAATAGCTATTGTCAAAGCAACTCTGTTTTGCCGCTTAAGTAGCTCTGGACGTGACACTAAACGTCCACCAGCCATCCACACGCGGTGTCTCAGTCACCGGCTCCGTACTTTGCTGATTAAGCTTGTAGAAGCGTGATCGCCAGATCTGATCCATTGCCGTGGCATCCTCTATGCGGTTTAAAGTCACCGCATAGACACGACCGGCGATTCTGATATGGCCTCGCTCGTTCGGGTCCACCTGATATCCCCAGTATTTTCCTTCGCAGCTCATACACCCGACATAGAGGTTGCCCTCAGGTGTCGCCCAACAATTCAGGTTGATGGAGTGAGGGCGAATGCCGGCGACAATCTGGAGTTGGCAGATATCAACTGCATTGACCATGCTCCAGTCAGTGACGGGTTCGTCTACCCGCTCGCCAAATAATATGCCGCCGGGGGTGCCCTCACACGGACAAGTGAGGGAATAGACATAGTAAACGATTCCAGCACCTGCAATGAGGCAGGCAAATACCAGTGCGAACAAACGCAATGAGCTACTGCGATAAGTGGTGGGGGAACCTGAAGATGACATAAACAATCCATCCGGCTATGCAGTAAATTTGCAGAGATACATCAATTCCGAGTATAGGGAGTAGTAATGGTAAAAGCTCTGAATCCTGCCTCGGCGATGTCCCGCTTGTCGCAGGAATGTTGGCTGGCAATTACTGTTAATGTGCTCGAAGTCTTCTGGGAATCTCCAGGGAAGAGAGATCAGGGCTACTCTATCGCCTTTTCTTTACATGTTGGACAAATGCCATGTGTAATTGAGCCGACTCTTGTCTGCAACTCTTCCCAGGAAAGCCAATGACTGTCGTCTTCGTCTTCGATCCTGATTTTTTTGCACCACGCACACATGGGTATCATTTTCTGGAGATTCTCAACTTCGATCTTGTAACGTCTGTTCTCCAGCAAACTCTGCACAGCTTCAGAAAGTGTTTTGAGGGCTGAAACTTGCATCTCGGTCAGCTTCTTGGGTTTCTGGTCAATGACGCAAAGCGTCCCCAGCTTTTCACCTTCGCGCGAGTTCAAGGGATAGCCGGCATAGAACTTGATGTTTGGATCACCAGTGACGAGGGGGTTGGCTGCAAACCTCTCATCTTCTCTTGCATCCTCCACTATAAAAGCACCGTCACCCTTGATTGCATGATTGCAGAACGCCATGTGCCTGGGGGTTTCTCTTGTATCTAGCCCTATATGTGATTTGAACCATTGCCGGTCCTCATCAATGAGAGAAATCAGGCTAATGGGAGTTTCACAGATGATCGAAGCCAGTTTGGTGAGCTGATCAAATATCGCTTCTTCTTGCTTGTCCAGTACTGAGTATTTATTCAGTGAGGCCAGTCTTTTCTTTTCATCTCGCGTGTTCAATACATTAATCTCTGAATATTGTGCCCGGTATGGGCTGCATCGCTATTCGATTTCGAGCTAATTGTTGGCGGTTGGCGGTTGGCGGTTGGCGTCAATGGCGCCAAGATTCTATCCCGTTAAAAAGCGGAACATGATTTGCTTTAGATGGCCTGACTAGTGGGAAAAATTTTTTCCGATATCGATTCTTTAATGCAAAGAAAGACTTGTCAAAAAGTGAAGTCTTTCTTGTGATATTTGCTTATTCCAAAGTCACTTTCTACATGAAAGTTGATTGAAATGATAGAACACAATTCGTGATGGGACTTTTTATACGCTCATCTAATTTCAGGTAATGTCTTTCCTAAAATTGCCGGGATGTATCTCCAGATTGGCATTTGATATACAGGAAAGTCGGGAAACTGGGGGATGGTTCAACATTCATGCTTGATGACAGGAGCATGCTTGGGATGACAAGTCTTAATCTGGTCGGGCCATGTCATAGCATATTGCCGGGTTCAGGGTAAAATGCAGTATCGAAGTTGTAACTCTCATCCCGATTAAACTCACCAGGAGCGATTGCCATGCCGGATAGTGAAGTAAATATCTTAAAGCGGGATTTAAGAGAGTTTGTCCGGCAGCGGGACTGGGAACAGTTCCATGCCCCCAAGAATCTGGCGATGGCGATTTCGGTTGAAGCTGCCGAGTTATTGGAGATATTCCAATGGCTGACGGAGGAGCAGTCTTGCGAACTGGATGAAGAGGCGTGTAACAAAGTGACAGATGAGCTGGCGGATATTCTGCTTTACAACCTGTTGCTCAGCGACAGGCTGGGAATTGATTTGCTTGCTGCCGCGCGGACCAAACTGCAGAAAAATGCACGTAAATACCCAGTCGACAAAGTGCGCGGCAGTGCACGCAAGTACAGCGACTACTGAGCATGCTTAGTTATCGCCATGGATTTCACGCTGGCAACTTCGCCGATGTGCTAAAGCACCTTGTACTGGTGCAGATTATCGAATACCTCAAGACCAAGCCGTCAGCGATCCGCTATATCGACACCCACGCGGGCGCAGGCGTGTACAAACTTGGTGGTGAAATGAGCCAGAAAACCGGTGAGTTCAGGTATGGTGCCGGTGCACTCGACCTGTCTTCGCTGCCACCTGCAGCGATGGGTTACGGCAACTTTGTTGGCGAGTATCTCCCTAAAAATCGCTATCCAGGTTCACCGCTGATTGCGGCGGACCTGCTGCGAGATCAGGACGAGCTGCGGCTTCACGAAATTCACTCCACAGATTACTTGCAGCTTGCAGCGCTGTTTAAAAAAGATCGGAGGGTGCGGGTATTTAACGCCGATGGCTTTACTGCGATGAAGTCCCAGCTGCCAGTGCAGAATGCCAGAGCGCTAATCCTTATCGATCCTTCCTATGAATTGGATGCGGACTACTTCAAGGTGGCAGACGCTGTAAAGGAAGGCGTGCAGAGGATGCCAAATGCTGTGTTTGTTGTCTGGTATCCCGTGGTGGCGGCAAGGCCTCTGCAGCCGATGCTGAAAAAACTTGCCCGGTTAGGCGGTGAGCGCAGTTTAAAAATCGAGCTGCGACTGGAAAAAGGCGTATCGACGAAAAGGATGCAGGCAAGCGGCGTGTTGGTGATTAATGGGCCGTGGACACTACCTGATACAATGAATGATGCACTACAGGTAATTGCGACACAAGTGGGTGGCAAATTTTCAATTGCCGGTGAGTAGGGATACTTACCATGGATCTGTGGAAATATTGGTGAACAGGAATTTGCTGGCATGCCTGGAAATCGACGTCGGGCACTGAACCACGCGCTTCGATTCCATTATGACCACGGCTAATAGTTGATCAAACTACGCTGACTTCTTTTACCCGCTCGTCTTACCCCAAAATAGATTACTCACGTCTACTAGCCGCTATTCTCCCTATTCTTGAACCAAACCCGGCAAGAAATCGCCAAACTGGAAGTGATCGCGTTAAACTTCGCCAGCCCCATCAAGGAATCGCAGTAGGGAATGAAAACCGGAAAGACAGCAGTCTCGCCACAGGTGCCCGAGCCGCGCCGCGAACGTGAAAAGCTGCGCAGAACGCTCCGCTGCTCGCAACAGGAAGCCGTAGCATCGGCCGCCATGTCCGGCACCAGCGATAACTTTCTCAATGCCTTCGCCATTTTCCTTCAGGCCAGTCCAGTACAACTCGGTTGGCTGATAGCACTACCCCAGTTATTCGGTGGCATTCTGCAGATCGTGTCGGTATGGCTTGGCAACTACATTCCACGGAAACCCCTGGTTATCTTTACCGCGCTTTTTCAGAGTTTTCTGGTGGCCGGCATGGGCGTTCTGGCGCTGCTGTTCAGCAGGGGAGTCATTACAGAATATGCGGTGCTGGTGCTGATTTTACTGGCGGTGGGTTACTTCGCCTGCGCCAACATTATTCAGCCGCATTGGCGTGCCTGGATGGGTGGGCTTGTGCCCAGCACACGCCGTGGCGTCTTTTTCGCAACTCGCACGCGGCTAACAATGGCTACTGCACTGCTGGTGTTTTTACTCGGTGGAACTGCGCTTTCGATTGGTGACGCCAGTGGTCAAACGTGGCTCGGCTTCTCATTCCTGTTCTTTATTGCTGCAGTTGGGCGATTCTGTTCGAGCCTCCTGTTCCGGCGTATGCATGACCCGCAGCCCGATGCAGGTCGTAATCAGATGCGCATTCGCGACAGCTGGCGGCACATTATTGAGTCGTTCAAAGACCCGGCATTCCGCAACTACAGTCTGTTCGTAGCCTGTATGCAGGGAGCATCGGCGCTATCTGCCCCCTTTTTTGCGCTGTATCAGTTGAATGATCTGCAGTTTACTTACCTGCAATTCAGTCTCAGTAGCATGGCCTCAATCGCCACCCAGTTTGTGATGCTCCGCTTCTGGGGAAAATTTTCAGACCGGTTTGGCAATCGCGTGTTGATGGTGTTATCGAGTTGCCTGTTGCCCATCGTGCCTCTTCTCTGGTTGCTGTCGCCGCAGTTTGGCGTGATCCTCGTCGTGCAGGTTATTTCCGGAATCGCCTGGAGTGGCTTTACCTTGAGTACGTCCAACTATCTTTACGATATCCGACCGCACCACACCAACTTCGCGCTCTACGCAGCAGTGCAATCGGGAAGTCATGCCTTCCTGGTGTTTTGCGGAGGAGTGCTGGGTGGGTATCTCGCACTGCACACTCAGGATATCGCTGTGATTGTCGCAGGTTTTTGGGAGCCGCTATCGACTTTGTATTTCGTCTTCATCGCCTCGGCTCTGATACGCACTGTGGTAGGAATAGTTTTCCTGCCAAGATTGCAAGAGCCCAGTGTCCGCAGAAGGCCTCAGGTGCTCGAAGTAATTTTCCGCGTGGCGCGATTCAATGCCGTGTCGGGTGTGGTCATCGATTGGCTCAGTGTGACGCGCAAGGCAGATATGAATGTGCAGGAATCGGATGACAACAATACGAGGGACTGATTGCTTTCAACTACATAGAAAAGCTAAAAGAACTCAATGTGACGGCGAGGTTCAATTGCAGTACCAATTGAAGCGCCAGTGATTCAGAGGATGCCCGCGGGGATCGATAGCGGCAGTGTTGGTAAGGCTTCGTTATTGCGAGGTATTTATAACTGTTGTTATGTAAATTTAACTACCGATACGAGGATTTTCAGTAGGCGTGTTGGTCGGTAGCGTATCTATAACCTACAACATTGGGTTACAAGCATGAGAACAGTATGTGCCAAGAAGTGTGCTATAAGTTGTAATCAATAATTGATCAAACTACTCTGACCACCATTGATCCCGGAGGACTACTTATCGCTGCCGAATCATCAGCCGATCTAGAGACAGCCGAAGCCATGATCAATGCCTTCTATTCCTTTGATCCTGATCAGCTACAACCGTTCCTCAGTGAGGCTGGCGACGCTGAGACAGCCATTCTGGGCTATCAGGCCTGGGCCAAGGGAGGCAATTACATTGTGCTTGAGCGAGCGCCCTGCGAATACGAGGCAGATGGCGTCATTGCCTGTGCAATTACCGTTCAGGACGATCTTGTAGTAACGCTAGAAACCGGCTTTAACGTTACTGACACCTTTCACATAACTTTCGAAGACGGCGTCATAGTAGGAGTTGAAACGAGCTCTAACGATCAGCCTATTTACTACGAGGCCAGACAGTGGGTTGAGGAAAACCTGCCGGAAGTCATGGAAGGCCCATGCAAGCGTGTCGATGGCGCATGTGAGACTCCAGGTGATTGTGCCAGAGCCATGACTGATGGCTACCGACAGTTCATGGGGGCGAAGAAAGCCGAAGCAGCATCGGCCTTTATCCCTGCTGATTTCGAGCCACCTGTATAGGTGGCAACCGACGACTTTGATCTGGTGCCACTTGGCCCAGATATAGTCGATGTCGATTTTGCAGCCTATATGTCATCTATTGAGCATTTACAGCAAACTTTCAGTCGCAGTGGCGGATGGCCCCACGCAAATATCACTGCTGAGGATGCCATGCAGGATAGGGTGAACGAGGAAAAGCGTTTTAACGAGCGCGAATCCTTTGCTTATGCTGTGCTTGCTAAAGACGGCTCGCGTGAAATGGGCTGCGTGTATGTAAGGCCAAGTGACAAACCAGGTAACGACGCAGTGGTTTCTTTGTGGGTTACCAAGACAGAGTACGATGCGGGGTTTGACGAAGAACTTTACGCTTGGACACAACAATGGATAGAAGAAAGTTGGCCGTTTGAAGAAGTTGCTTATCCAGGGCGATCCATTGAATGGGCCGCCTGGGATAAGCTATAACCCCGCGAAAATTAGCTTCTCAATTGCAGGTTAGCCAACAAGCCGCCACGAAGTGTAGAAGGAAAGGAACCGAGATCTGTGTATCCAGAAGGTACACATTGCTCACATTGGGCGGTATAGCGCTTAAGTTGTAGCTGTCCCCTAGTTTTCCTCCGGAAGCGGCGGCACGCCGGGAAAGTCCGGGCTCGCGACGAAGGCCTTGTAACCGGCGGTCATGGCGCGCGAGCACTCCACGGGCGTGCCCTCCAAAGTTCCCCGGTTCTTACAGGGACCTTCCATGACTTCAGGCATGTTTTCGCGCACCCACACCGCGGCCTCGCGATAGATGTCCTGATCGTTCGAACTGGTCGTGACTTTGACGAGCACACCGTCATCGAAAGTGAGGTGGAAGGTATCGGTGACGTCGAAGCCCGTGCCGAGCGCCTGTACGCGATCGTCCTTGACCTTCACGGGGCAGTTCACGATCCCCTCTTCGTCCCGGGCGCAGGGCGTGCGCAGCAGCACCTCGTAGTTCCCGCCCTTCGCTGAGCCCTGATAGTAGAGCAGACGCGGTGCGGTCTCCGGCGCCGCCGCCATGATCGGCGCCAGACGGTCGGGTTCGAAGGAGTAGAAGGCGTCGATAAAGGATTCGGCGATCACCAGATCCGGATCAGCGGCAGCCTCGGCACCGACTTCGGGAGCGCTCGCCGAGCAGGCGGCGAGCAAGGCCACAGAGGTGATCGTGATTGAGCGGTGAAAAGTGTTCATAGTATCTCCGAGCGTAGGGGAAAAAATGGCGTCAGTGTAAAAATACAATAGCGGGTTCCTGATTGGCGCGATGCCAGAGTGGCTGAGTAAATCGTGGAGATGGTTGTAAGGTGTCCATCACCTTTACTCTTCTTCCGGTTCTTCGCCTTCGCGATCCCCCTCCTCATTTTCGTCGTTTTCCGCGGTACTACAGGTCTCTGGCAAGTAGCGGCCGCCCAAGGCGTCTGCTGTGACCACATCCGCCACGCAGTCCCATTTGATGGTGTCGTCGTCCTGGGCTCGTGCAATGAGCAAGAAGCCAGATTCAATGTCTTCAAATCGTGCGCCAAATTCTGACATATCTACCAGCGCCCTGAGCGTACCGGTGCGCAATTTGTCGGCGGCAGGAACTCCCAATTCGCCTGCCCGGTAGTCCATGCCGGTGAGAATGCCTTCCGGCCTGAAAGAGCGCATGTTGATGTCGGCTTCTGATTGCGGCATCTCGCCGTAAGTATCGAAGTACTCTTCAATAATTGCTTGCTGCTCCAGCCCCAGATCAACGGCAGCGGCCACTGCGTCGTCGATTCTGGAGTTGTGGTAGAAACCAAAGGCAACTCCTATAACCAATACTACTATCATGGGATAGACAACCATCTCGGCGGTTGTGAGCCCACTCTGCCGGTTCCCTGTTTGCGGTTTTTTCATCGAGCTAAATTCCAATTCTGCAGATAGTGATGTCCTGCACAATTGCAGGCGCACACCACCATGCAAATTTCGCACCCAGGCGCCGTTTTATTTTCTGTCGGGTTTTTTGTTCAGTGCCAGTGCCTTCGAGCTCCAGAAGGGACTTCCCTGGCCGGTATGGATTGCACACAGCGTGCGCGGAGTTTTCACTGAATACCGTTTTGAAGTGGGGCGCCTGTTAAGTAAGAACAAGCCAGGCACAGCAATTGATCCATGAATTTACATTGATTGTTTATGGCTGCTTCTGGCGGTGCAACGCGCCAAAGCGCACAGCTTTGATGCGTGCTGATGATTGTTTGTCTCAAAAAGAAGCAAGGACTGGTATGGAAACTTGGAACAATCTGCTCGACAAATTTGACCTCCTGTTAACGAAGATCAAGCTGGGAAGTACAGTGAAAATCGCCGGGAGAGAAATTCCTCCGATGCTTGTGGGCTTTGCACTGATTGTTAGCTGCAGTCTCCATCTGGAGCCTTCGATTTCTGGTGCGAAGTCTGGTTGCTTCACCCGTAGTAGCATGAGGGTTACGCTTACCTTGACCCGGGAAGGTATTGGAGTCATAGGTTTCAAGTCCCTATCCCCACCTGTAGAGAGGGAGTCGTGATGAGCCTCCCTTAGTTACTCAGCTTGTACGATGTCAGACTAGGCCTACACCTTCTGACCTGTTTTGGTTGATTTATACACTTCGAGTCGCCCAAAAATAGTGCGAAAATCACGCTCTAAATGACCCCCTTTTGTACTATCAGAGGCATTGCGGCCGGGTTCACGCCACCGGCTTGGTCAATTGTGTGAAATTGATAGACATAAGGGTTGGTTGTCGCGTTACTATTAATTTGCCCAATACATAAATAGAAAAACTTTACATATAAGATTCTCCAGAAGGAGTACATTATGAAAGTAAGCATCTACTTAGGTGGAGCTTTTCTGATAGTGCTAACTGCTTGCAGTAGTGGCCAGAAAAGTTTCAATACCATGACCGAAGAAGAAATCTTCACCTACAATCTCGACCGACCTGTCGAGGAACAAGTCATCTGCATGGAGAGACGGCAATTAGCATCGCGAATTCGCAACAACGTTTGCATGACCGTTAAGGGTATGATCGCGGAACGCGATCGTGGTTATCGCAAATTACAAGTGCTAAACAAACCTACGTACGGTCTCTCCTCGAATCAGGGGGGCCGCTGATCTGACAAGCAGCCGACTATCGGGTGTTCGGTGCCTGAAACCTTTCAGGTGTATAAACCGGATATCCGTAGTCGCGCGCGCCACGTCCGACTCCGTTCATGAGAATAAAATCATTCAGGATGCGGATGTCTGTTGCACCATTGATCAGTGATACTGCCTGCAAGGCAAGGTCGAGATGTCTTGGTCCCATTTCCAGTGATCGCTCACTGGGCCGGTAATTGGATCTGAGGCGATAGTCCAGACCTGGCTGACTTGTCATTTCGATTCGGCCGCCAAAGATCATGCTGATTGGCTGTTCGTCAGCGAATTCAACCAGATCCATTAGTGATTGTCGGTAGGCTTTAAAATCTCTGATCACGAGCCGACCGGGATAGAAGGCATTACCGGTGAATAGTAGCTGCGCCCACGGATCGTAGAGACTGATAGCTTCAGCGTCCAAACCTGGCGTCGGGATGACATCGAGTACTCGGCCGCCGAGATCGAGTTTGCCAGCTTCCAACCAGTCATCACCCAGAACATCGCTTCGTGATTCTCTTGTGGGTGAAACGACAACAGTGTCAGGCCGATCAGCAAATTGGTCGAGTGCGGCAACCTGAGACTGATCTGAGCCCAACGGCAAGACTACTAGCTCAGGCACCTCGACGCCCTGCGCCTGTGCCCATCTCAACAACACATCATCGATAACCTTGCGCAGTGGGAAGTACTCTGCTTCTTCGGTCGCACCAACATCGAATAGCACCGCTCGTTCATTGCCCAGCAGCAGATACATGAACGGTGCTTCCCAATGGATCGCCGGATTCTGCCTGAGCATGTAAGTGTGCTCGTTGTAACGATGCACCTGAACGCGTACATCGGTATTGGCTTTGGCCGAGATACTGCCGTGGATCCAGCTAAACCGGAGATTACCTGGCGCGGCGGTCTCTCTCTCGAATGAAATTTGCGCCTGAGCGCTCACACTGGCCAGCAAAACTGCCAGAACTGTAAGTAGTTTTTTCATAGCCATTTCTCTATCGGTCCGTTGTGTATGACCAGGGGATCTGGTTGTAAATCAGAAAGTCGTCGTAGGGATAGATGCCGGGCTCTTCAATCTCATAAGTCGCTTCCACGGCCTGGTCCAGCATCTCGAGGGTCATTTCCATGGGTGGTTCGTTTGGCTGCCAGGTGGTTCCGACAGGATAATCAACCCCGGGTTCGGTGGTCATTTCGATGTGATTGTTCACCAGATGCACGACAGGGTTCTGGTCAGCAATGCTGCGCAGCTTGCGAATGCTGGCAGCCCAAGCTTCCCAGTCATTGAGGTAGAGTCGGCCACGATAAAACATGTCGCCGGTATAAAGCAGGTCCGTCCAGCCATCGTAGATAGACAATTCCGAGCCCTCGTGGCCGGGAGAGCCGGTTACGACCAACTCGCGGCCACCAAGATCGTAGCTGATGATCTGCTGTGGGTAGTTATCGATGCCCCAGAATGCCATTACCTCTTCATGGGTCAGGCCCACCATGACCGTGTTGGGCCGATCGACAAACTGATTCCAGGCTGCATAGTGGTCACCGTGTAGATGGCTATTGGCAACGATGAGCTTGATGTCGCTTTGCCCGTTACGGTCTTCCCATTCTGTGATGATGTCATCGACTATTTCTCGCAGCGGAAACAGGGCCGGAGAAGCCGTCGAGCCCTGATCGATCAACATCGCTACGCCATTGCCGAAGAACAGGTACATGAATGCACCTTCATAGTTGATCGCCTTGTTTTCGCGCAGAATATAGGTGTGCTCGTTGTAGGCATGCACCTGCACGGCTGGATCGGTGTTATCCATCGCCGACTTGGAGCCGTGTATCCAGTGCTCAGGAAATTCACCTGCAGCACGGCCCTCAACCGGAAAGGAAATGGGTGCTGGCGTCATGGCGGAAAACACCACGTCGAAAGTCAGCAGTAATAATGCAACGAGGACAATGCCTGCGAATGCGCGGAGTTTTTCAAGTTGTTTAGTTACTACCATCAGAATACTACCCGTTTCAGAAGCCAATAAGTGCCAACACCGGCAATGGTGACAGTCGCCGGTCGCGCGACCCGTTCAGAATAAGCCGCCCAACTCCGCAACCAACCAACGGCTGCGAAGGCCAATGCCAATACTGCAATCTGCCCGGCCTCTACACCCAGATTGAACATCAGCAGGGCTATCGTGAAATTTTCTGCCGGTAACATAAATTCGGACAGCGCAGAGGCGAAACCAAGGCCGTGTAGCAAGCCAAAAAGCGTCACGACAGCCAATCGCCAGCGCGCCAGGAATTGGCTGTTGTAGAGATTATCCACGGCGATAAAAATAATTGAGGCTGCGATCAATGGCTCCACTACCGCAGCGGGAATAGAAATCACACCCAGGGTGGCAAGTCCGAGAGTAATGGAATGCGCCACAGTGAAGCAGCTGACCTGATAGAAAAGTGTTGAGAGTTTTGTGGAGAGAAAGAACAGGCCCAACACGAAGACGATGTGATCCAGGCCCCAGGGAATGATGTGCTGAAAGCCTATCGCCAGCCAACCCAGTCCCGATATCCAGCCCCGAAAAGCAACGGCGAGACTTGCCAGCTCTGAAGAGTCTCCCGCAGCCTCTGAGCTTTCCACGAGAGAGACCGGTCGACTGCTTCGATCATTGGCAGTGAGGAGTCGAGATACAGGAAGCTCTCTCGCCGCTGAGTCTACTCGCAACAAGGCCGGCCACGGGACTTCGAGTTGTTGGGCGATGTTGACCTCAACAGAGGAAGCAGAGAATTCGGCTGAAGTATTTATTCCGAGTCGGCCAAGATCGAACGTAAGTGTTGCCATCTGAGGAGCAAGAGAATTCTCAATGGCTTCCAGCGATGCTGCCTGAAGATCCCAGGATTGCAGGCTGGTAGAAACTCGCTGACCATTAACCAGCACCTCAAGACCTTCCGATAAACGGGCAACCGCCGGTTCGAGGATTGACCGCTGTGCATCGAGTTCGGCATTAACGGCGCGCCAATAGTCTCCGGGTGAGAGTAAGGACTGGCCCAGATCGATTTTGACATGCAGCAGAACAGCATCAGGATTGCTCACATCCAGATGCAGGTCTGTCATATTCAGAAGATGGGCATGCGTCGTTGATGTCGCCAATAAAAGGCACAGCCCACCGATGATTTTACCCAACCTGATTGTTGTGTCCCTGATCACTGATCCAGGTTCCCTGTTTATCTACTCTGTAATCGGTCAGGCAATATATATGCCATACGATACGCCGCGGCGTTACAGAAAGCGGCAGCAGAAGAGGTTACAGCCTTGCTGCTTTTCGAGCGGGACTAATAAGCAAGGACGGTAAGATTCAGAGTGGGAGAGTGGGGCAGCTGTTGTCGGAGTCGCGGAGTTGCCCTCTGATGCAAATCTAGCGGGCGCTTCAGCGGTTGTTTTTGCCCAACCACAGTGCTCCACCCTTTAACTAAAGCTACTACCTTCCGCGGGGGGATGGTCAGCTTAATTGACTTATAGGTATAAAAAGGTGCGAGGATAGCGCGTGCGTGAATACTAAGCCGGAAATAATAGAGGCATTGTTCCCCCGCATGTTGCGGGTGAAGGGTTAAGTGGTTGAGCTAAAGCTGTGCAAGTATTGTGATATTGGTGACAAACGCGCTCTTTTTGAGGGCGACGTGTTTGCCCTGCAAAGTACCCGTTGTCCTTTTTTGGTGCGCGATATTCTTCATCACTTCCCCATCGTGGCTCATTCCTCCGAAATCCTGCCCTGAATGCCCTAAAAAAGCGTTCTGGCATTCTAATTGCTATGACCTTCGCGTGTGCACCGTCGTGGCATTAGTTCATCGAACAGATTAATGGTTAGTCGCAGATACGCACTTAATTTTTCAAACCAGGACTTCGGCGGATAGTCGAAGTCTGAATACTTGTTAGGGGTACAAAATGAGGAACAGACCTTTGTTGAAGAAACCACTGGCCATCGCCATCGGAGCTTTATGCGCGACGACTATACTTGGCACTGAAGTGTTGGCGCAGGAATCACAAGTTGAAGAAGTCGTTATAACCGGGTCTCGTATCTCAAGAGATAATGCGACCTCAGCTGCCAGCCCGATATCCGTACTTGGCGGCGACAGCATTCGTACTGCCGGTCAGGCTGACCTGGGCGAACTGCTTCGCGAATCGCCAGCACTGAACAACTCGCTGCCGGCCAGCTTCTCTGCCTTTCAGGATGGTGGAACAACCGATACCGACGTCGGCCTGGGTCTGCTCGACCTGCGTGGACTGGGTGCCCAGCGAACCCTCACCCTGGTTAACGGTCGACGTCACGTCGCCGGTGGTCAAGGTACCGCGGCGGTAGACGTAAACTCCATCCCCACAGTGATGGTAGAGCGCGTTGAAACCCTGACCGGTGGCGCTTCTGCCGTATACGGTGCCGACGCCGTATCCGGTGTTGTGAACTTCGTCTTGCGTGATGGTGGTGACTTCGACGGTATCGAAGTAACTGCCCAAACCGGTCTGTCCAGCCGCTATGACTCTGACGAAAAATATGTCGCAGCAGCGACCGGTTTCGAGTTTGCTGACGGCCGCGGTGAGATGGTGATTGCCATTGAGGGACAAACAAACGATGTAGTTCGTTCCAGAGACCGTGCGGCATTTGCCGGACCTTACATGGGTAATGACATTAATCAGACTGATCAGATTGCTGCCCTTACCGGCACTAATCCGGATGCAACCCGTGCCTTCATTCGCCCCACGACAAACCCGATTTCTTCACCTTACGGGGTCTTCAATCTGTCCTCGGCAGACGGCTTCGGCGCGGTGGCTGACGCTGCCGCCAATGCCCGAGACGGCTTACCACAGCAGTATATTCCTGGTACCAATGTGCCACTGGTGCAGGTGATAACCACGCCGATTAATGGTATCCCGCGGCCTTACAACCCGGGCTTTGTGTCCAACGTAAACCAGGCCTACGGTATCGGTGATGGCTTGCAGAATGTGAAGGCAGCCATCTTGCCAGAACAAGAGCGATACAATATCAACCTGAACGGCAGCTTCGAAGTCAGTGAAGCGCTTACCTTCTTTGTTGAATCGAAGTACGCCTACTCGAACAACGTTGATGACCTGGCTGGCGTAGACTTCAATGACGCGATTCCAATCCAGTACGACAACCCGTATATTCCGCCCGCGCTGGCGGCCCAGGTTGATGAACTGATTGCTGCGGGCATAATCCCTGCAAGCAATCCGAACGACGGCAGCTTCTGGGGCTTTGGCTCAAGTCGCGACAGCAACGACGATATCGTACTCACCGGCAACGACGTTGATCGCGAAACCATCCGATTTGTGGCTGGTATCGAAGGCGAGTTGGCTATCGGCAGCGGTATCGACTATGAATTGTCTTATAACTACGGTGAGACAACGGTCGAGAACCTGAACCTCAACAAGCGTATCGAAGACCGCTTCTACGCTGCTCTGGACTCGGTGGTTGATCCTGCAACCGGGGATATCGTCTGTCGCTCTACCCTGGACCCTACCGCCCAGCCACCGCTGGCCACAAACATAAGCAGCAGTGGCCGCCTGCGTACACAAACCTACCCGTCGCCCGAGTTCACCATGACGAATGCGACCGGTAACGGACGCTACGTGGAAATTAACTCGTTCACGCCTGGTGCGGGCAGCCCCTGTGCACCGTTCAACCCATTCGGTTCGAACTCAACCTCGCAGGCCAATGCCGACTTTGTATACCCGGACCTGCTCGATATTTCTGAGCTGGAACAGAACATTATCTTCGGTAACGTCTCTGGCGACACGGCCGCCTTCTTCGAACTGCCTGGCGGTCCGATCGGTTGGTCTGCTGGCGTGGAATACCGCGAAGAGAAGAGTGCCTTCATCGTCAACCAGCTCGATCTCGACCTGGTGACATGGGACGCTTCCAACGGTAACGCGAACCTGCCGATCGCTGGGGAATTCGATGTCTTCGAATATTTCGCTGAGGTCAGCGCACCAATTCTGGCTGATCAGCCCGGTGTCGAACTGTTAGAACTGACAGGTGCTTATCGTTATGCAGATTACAGCACCGTGGGTACTAACGATGCCTGGTCAACCGGCTTGCGCTACTCGCCGGGCTTTGGTTTGACTCTTCGCGGCACCTTCGGTGAAGCGGTGCGTGCGCCGAACATCACCGAGCTGTTCTCTCCGCAGCAGCCTTCGTTCTACGGTTTCCAGAACGATCCATGCTCCATCGACAACATCAACAACGGCACCGCAAATCGTGTGAGTAACTGTGCGGCGCTCGGTGTTCCGGTTGGCTACGATGTGAACGACTACATTACAGCCGGTATTCCGGGTGTGTCAGGTGGTAACCCTGGCCTGAATCAGGAAGAGGCGACTACGCTGACAGCTGGTATCGTCTACCAGCCTACCTTCGTCAATGGCTTGACCTTCATCGTTGACTACTACTCAATCGAGATCGAAGGTGCGATCGATAGCCTGTCTTCCGTAGCCGTGTCCGAGCTGTGTGTTGACTTGCCATCCATCAATAACGAGTACTGTGGGCTGATCCAGCGTGCGCCTGAGGGTTTCATTACCTACCACCAGTCTGGTCAGGTAAACCTGGCTGCATTTGAATTGGAAGGTGTCGACTTCGGTGTCGATTACGGCATGGAGCTTTCTTCTCTGGGTCTGGATGACTGGGGCGGTCTGGACTTCAGCTTGCAGGGTACTCATCTGCTCGGCTTCGATGAGTTCCAGGACCCTCTCGATTCCTCTATCTTCGAGAGCCGCAAGGGTGAATTTTCCTATCCCGAGTGGATTGTTAACGCTCGTGCCAGCTGGACGCTGGGTGATCTCACCCTCGGCTGGGCTGGTCGTTGGGAAGAAAGTCAGCTTCTGTCAGGAATTTCCAACCAGCAGATCAATGCAAACCCGCTGTTTGTCGATCCTTCGCAGACTGGCGATTCATGGGTGCATGACTTCAACTTCGCCTACACTTTCAGCGAAAAAATCAATGTCTACGGTGGTCTGAACAACGCCTTCGACCAGTCACCTTATCTGGGTACGCTGTCACGCCCGGCTGGTCCACGCGGTCGCTTCGGCTTCGTAGCAGTGAACTTCCAGATCTAGTTGACCCGGATCGGATGGAGGGCTGTCCTCGGGCAGCCCTCCGCATGTTAGTCATGACTGCTGATTGAAACTGCCAGTCAGGGCTTAATAAATCATCAGGCGATTGTGTTCTCGGGAATACGGTCGCCTGTTTGTTATCAGCTTCGCAACAAATCGCCGATCCGCAATGTGGGCAGTGCATTTGTGCATAAAGCGAACAGAGACCGAAAGAAGGGAATTAGCATGAAGAATAAACCGATGACATCACTGGCAATCAGGGCGCTCTGCGCGTTCGGGTTGTTGGCAGGTGGCAGCGCCGCCTCTGCCGAAGAAGATATGGCCGCGAATATTGCCACGGCAGACGCGATGCTCGATGCATTCTATGAGTTTGACTCTGACAAATTAGCGTCTTTTTTAACTGAGGCAGGCGACTCGGGACAGGGCATCCTGTCCTACCAGGCCTGGGCCGAGGGCGGTAACTATCTGGTCGTCAATCGACCGGGCTGTCATGGTGAGTCCGGCAGCCTGCTGGTTTGCCCCGTCACTGTCCAGGACGACCCGGTCGTTGCCCTCGAAGTTGATTTTAACGTCACCGATACCTTTCACATCACGTTCGAGGACGGAGTGATAGTCAATGTCGATACCAGCTCCAACGATCAGCCTATTTACTACGAGGCACGAGTCTGGATTTCAGAAAACCTGCCTGAGGTAGCGGAAGGACCCTGTAAGCGGACTGACGGTGCGCGCGATACGCCTGGAGACTGCGCAAGGGCAATGACCGATGGCTACAAACAGTTCATGGTCGCCAAGAAAGCAGAACCCACGACACCATTCATTCCCGATGATTTTGAGCCGCCCGTTCTGGTCGAGACCGACAAGTTCAAAATGGTTCCGCTGGGACCGGAAGTAGTCGACCTCGACTATGAGGCGTATATGTCCTCAATTGAGCATCTGCAGGAGACCTTTACCCGAAGCACAAACTGGCCTCATGCGGATATCGATGATGAAGACGCCATGCAGGATATGTTAAATGAGCAAGAGCGTTTCAATAACAGGGAATCGTTTGCTTACGCCGTGCTCGACAAAGCTGGCGAAAGAGAGATGGGCTGTGTCTATGTGAGACCGATCAGCAAGCCGGGTTATGGCTATGAAGCTGAGGTCAGGTTATGGGTAACCAAGGCCGATTTCGATGCAGGTTTTGACGAAGAGCTCTATGAGTGGGTTCAACAATGGCTCGAAGAAGAATGGCCATTTGAGGATGTTGCCTACCCTGGCAGAGCGGTCGAATGGGAAACCTGGGACCAGCTCTAGGGCAATCGCTAGCTGCTATCATGGGATAGACAACCATCTCGGCGGTTGTGCGCCCACTCTGCCGGTTCCCTGTTTGCAGTTTTTCCATCGAGCTGAATTCCTATTTTGCATATGGTGATGTCCTGCATTATTGAAGGACATCACCACGCAATTTTTGCTTCCAGGCGCCGTTTTATTTTCTGTCGGGCTTTCTGTTCAGTGCCGGTGCCTTCGAGTTCCAGTAGGGACTTCCCTGCCCGGTATGGATTGCACACAGCGTGCGCGGAGTTTTTACTGAATATCGCTTTGAGGGGCGCCTGTTAAGCAAGGACAACTGGAGTGGTAAGGTTTTTCAGTCGGGCGCGCTGCCTATCTTCGAAATGACTGCAAACTTCATTGCAGCCTATAGGCAGTTCATGCTGGAACATCGACGAGGCTGGCAGCGGCGCCACTAGCTAAGTTAGGCATAAAAATTGCTCCATAAATCTACATTAACTGTTTATGGCTGCTTCTGGCGGTGAAACGCGCCAAAGCGCACAGCTTTGATGCGTTATGCTGTTTATTTGTCTCAAAAAGAAGCAAGGATTGGTATGGAAACTTGGAACAATCTGGTCGACAAATTTGACCTCCTGTTAACGAAGATCAAGCTGGGAAGTACTGTGAAAATCGCCGGGAGAGAAATTCCTCCGGTGGTTGTGGGCTTTGCACTGATTGTTATCAGCATTCTCATCTGGGGCTATCTGGAATTCGAAGGCCGGAACAAACTCATCGGTGCGGTGGTCTCGATCCTGATGGCCTGTGTCGTTGCACAGTTGGGCGCTCTGGGTCTGGGTGACGGTATCGGCGAGAAACCGGCCTTTTATCCGACCGATAAGTCCTTTGCATCTGGCACCAAGTCCGAATCACCTGAAAACGCCGACTCAGTCGAGCATTCAACGGACAACAGTGAACCTCTGCTCGACAAGCAGCAGCGGCTGGCCTTATACGCATTCGCGGGCGTTGTGGGTGCACTAGTGGTCATCTATCTGATGAGGAATTTTGATAATTACGAAGAAATGAACCTTGAGTTTCGTTATAGCGAACTGGTCGATATGGTGGAGCCTATCCAGGACACGATAGAGGCTGCTCTGCTTTCCGGGAGCGCCGCCGACATGGATTTTCTCGATAGCGGAGAGGCAGGGTTGCCCGATGAGGTACTTGTTTCTGAAGTGGCCCACGGTATTTCCGTCATCGACGGCCAGATCATTGCGACCTGGATGACCGATGAGTCCGATCTGGATGGGGTGACCTATATTCTTACCCCCAAGATCGAAGACGGAGAAGTTGAGTGGGCGACTACCGGGACGTGTGGCCGTAAAAACGCCTGTTAGATGACCAGCAATGCAATTCACGACTAATCAATTCACCATGACTATCAGCCAAAAAGCCCAGGAGCAGCAGTAATGACTGATCAATCCATAAGCCCTTTCGATATGGTTAACCCGGTTGACTCGGTGGACCGCTCATCACCCGAGACGGGCCCCTCCGGCAAGCCAATAGTGCGCACCGAAGAAGGGATCATCACCGAAGGCAGTAAAGTTCATTGGGACAAGAAGGCAATTCTTTGGGCGCTGCCTCAGCCGCTTCTGGTGCTCGGCTCAATGCTTCTGGCCGCCGCCATTGTGGTCAACGAATGGGGTGGGGAGTACTACCGCGTGTGGACACTGGTCGTTGCAGTCTCTTCTACGCCTTTTCTGCTGATCGCCGAACGTTTTTGGGCCAAGAAGAAGTCCTGGCTGCTCAAGCCCGACGAAATGGCAGAAGACGTGTTCTGGATGGCTTCGGGGGGGCTGCTTTGGGCTCCCCTCATTTCCGACCTGTATCGGACGCCGGTTTCTGAAGGCTTCCAGGCTCTGCGTGATATGTCGCCGCTGCAGATCGAATTCCAACCTACTACAGTGTTTGGGCTGATTGCCGCCGCACTGTGCATCCGCTTTGTTTCCAGCTTTTTCTACTATTGGCTGCATCGAATTCAGCACGAGTCACTGTTCTGGTGGCGTATGCACGCGACGCATCATCACCTGACCAAGCTGAGCGCCATGCGCGGCAACCGCACCCATCCGTTCGAATATCTGGCGCTTGGCCTCGGTACGCCAATGGCTCTGGCCCTGATGGGGGCCAGCGATGAAGTTTTCATCGTTTCAGCAGCCTTCGGCATGTGGAACGGCAAATTTAACCACGCCAACCTGCCCATGGTTTCAATGCCGGTATGGGACTGGTTCTTTGCTACTGCACAGCAGCATCATTGCCACCATGCACATGAGCGCCGTCAGGCAGATTCCAACTACGGTTGTGACATCATTTTCTGGGACCGCGTCTTCGGCACTTACTGCGGCGACGCTGAGGTGGGACCCGCTGGCGCCGGCAAGGGCGTTCGCCTTTCCATCAAAGACCAGCTCATGCTGGCCTTCTATTCCGACAAACGCCTCAAGAGTTTGTAGCTAATCCCTGGCGGTCCATTCTTTGGATCGTCCAGGACAAGCTATCTCTGCAAACGCCCAGTTTTCTTTTGGAAAATGGGACGGATTAATTTTTCCCTAATCCGTAGTCAATAAAAAAGCGAGCCCGATGCGGCTCGCTTTTTTGTTTCGACTATAGTGATCAATGAAAGCCTGCGTCAGAGATTGAAAATCGATAGTGATCAATAAGGTCAGAGTGATTTGATTTTGAGAAAGATGGTGCCAGGGGATCGATATCAAGTTTGGCGATAATTTCTTCGGATGGCAGGGCGAAGATCAATGCAGGTTTAAGATTGCCCAGAGTGACGATAAGTAATGCTTCGGCTTTGGTGACCACGCAACACAGAATCATAGCGTCTCCTTGGGTTTTTATTGCTTATTCGCCCAAAGACGCCATCCAGAAAACTTCGCTACTGATTTTTGTAACACTTTCCCAAGTACTGGCGTCTGATAGTAAAGCTTGAATTAAGGGTTAGTAAGAATGGGAAGCACAGATCGACATTTTTTCTCAGGAGTTATAATTACCGCGGTAACCTGTCTTTGGGCGCTAACTGCTTCAGCCCAGCAAAGCCAGATTATGCCGCTAGGGGTATTTCACTTTGCAAATCCCGGCTTGGATCTGGTCCAGACGGAACAGATCAACGTGCTAACGCCATCAAGTCAGGCCTATCTTGAGCGCCTTACTGTCAGGCTGGTGGAATTCAGTCCTACGCATGTTCTGCTGGAATGTGAAGATCATGAAGCTCAGGAGATCAATGAGAAATTTCAGCAATATCGCAATGCTAACTTCACGCTCGAAGCCAACGAAATCTACCAATTGGGATTCAGAGTCGGAAAGGGTGCTGGCTTGGAGACGTTACACTGTTACGACACGATGAGCGTGCCGTGGTCGGCCGAAGCACTTTTCGAATATATGGATGAGAATGATCCTGAGGCACAAAGCAGCTTCATGAAATTGATCGAGGAGTACTCAGCTGAGATAGCGCAGGACCATCAAACTATGTCTCTTCAGGAACTTCTTCTGAAACATAATGATCCCGAATATGACCGGCAGAACAAGAGCTTGTATTTGATGACCAATGCTATGGATGCCGGAGGTAGCTATGTCGGTGCTGACGCAACGGCGAGTTGGTGGCACCGTAACTTCAGGATGTACGGAAACATCCAACAGCTAGCCGAGCCAGGAACTCGCTTGCTTGTGATTGGAGGGCAGGGCCACACGGCATTGTTGAAGGATTTTATCGAAATGGATTCTGATGCTGAGTTAGTAGATGTCGCACCCTATCTGAGGGATTGACGCGACTGGATCAATGGGGTTGGGGTAACTTGAATTTGAGAACAATGGTGCCCAGGGGATCGATGCCCATTGAGTCGCCTGCTTGGTCATATAATTAGCTGTTGAAAGTTGCTGAGATGTAAATCGGACTACTTGGTCCGATAGATAATTAAGGTCAGCGCTAGAATACTTGGGTTAGTAAGCGAGGACAGAGTTCGCTGCTCGGGGCGGAAGAATCCAAACAGCCTGAGGGCTGTTTGTCCCCTACGGGCTTCGCGCTGGCGCGCTCGTTGCTAATTGCTTCGCAATTGGTGATTCGAATTTTGATTGAATCAAAATTCTCACCCTGCGGGCGGCGTTCCGCCGTCTGCGCTGCTGGCGCAGCTATCGAACGACATCAGTGATTCTCATCCAACCCCTGAACCCCTTACACAAAAAAGCCCCGCTGAAAGCGAGGCTGTTTGTGTATGGTGCCCAGGGGATCGATGCCCATTGAGTCACCGAACTGGTCGGATAATGGACTGCTGAAAGTTGCTGAGATGTAAATCGGACTACTTGGTTCTATCTATATTTAAGCTCAGCGCTAGAATACTTGGGTAAGTAAGTGAGGAAAGAGTTCGCTGCTCGGGGCGGAAGAATCCAAACAGCCTTTGGGCTGTTTGTCCCCTGCGGGCTTCGCGCTGGCGCGCTCGTTGCTAATTGCTTCGCAATTGGTGATTCGAATTTTGATTGAATCAAAATTCTCACCCTGCGGGCGGCGTTCCGCCGTCTGCGCTGCTGGCGCAGCTATCGAACGACATCAGTGATTCTCATCCAACCCCTGAACCCCTTACACAAAAAAGCCCCGCTGAAAGCGAGGCTGTTTGTGTATGGTGCCCAGGGGATCGATGCCCATTGAGTCACCGAACTGGTCGGATAATGGACTGCTGAAAGTTGCTGAGATGTAAATCGGACCACGTGGTTCGATTCCATCAGGATTCTGATAATGCGATGGGCTGGATGCCTAAACGCAGGAAATATAAAGAAGAGATGGTGCCCAGGGGCGGAATCGAACCACCGACACGAGGATTTTCAATCCTCTGCTCTACCAACTGAGCTACCTGGGCGTTTTGGGCTGCTGCGCTTGCAGATACTTCGTTGCGAGCCGATATCTCATTCGGTCACTTACCCAAGTAAGTTCCCTCAATCGATTCGTCTCGCGCCTCGTCTCTGCTGCGCTCGCGACGCCCAAAAAATGTTGAAATTGGACGCCACTAAACCAATCTGATTTGGCGGTTTTTGATCCCCGGATTGCCCGGAGCCTGCCAAACGAGCCGCGTATTAAACCTGTCCGGGGCAGCTTAGTCAAGATGTCCGGGGCAATTACTCCTCTGGCGGGACGTAGCCGTCAGCGGTGTCGTGATCCTCGTTATTGAAGAACTTGTCCATCTCCGCCAGCAGGTATTTGCGGGCGTCCGGATCCATCATGTTGAGCTGCTTTTCATTGATCAGCATGGTCTGCTGCTTTTGCCATTCCTGCCAGGCCTGTTGGGAGACGGATTCGTAGATCTCCTGCCCTTTTTGGCCCGGGTACGGGGGAGCGGGCAGGCCGGGGAGTTCTTTGTCGTATTTTTTGCAATGCACCATGCGGGTCATGGCAGGTCCTCGTCTTGAATGAATTAAGTGAGTCGCGGTGTGGCCTGCAGCTCTTCAGGAAACCGGTGCTTGTCCCAAGCGGGTCAGGAGTTTCTTTACCGGAGCGGCCAGGCCGACTTTCACAGAATGGTCCAGAGGGTACCAGAGCCAGCGGCCTGAATCAGCAACGCCGGTTGCCTGTTCGTGCACGCGCAAGCTGACGGGGCTGATATCGAGATGGTAATGGGAAAAGGTGTGTCGCCAGGCTGGCAGCGCCTGTTGGCTGGCACGGTCTATTGTCAGCGCCGGTAGTTCGGGCAGGGTGTTGGCGGATGCGCTCTCCGGCAGGCTGTACAGGGACCCCCAGATGCCGCTGGGCGGGCGCTTTTCCAACAGGATGTCGCCTTCGGCATTGGCCAATACAAACAAAGTCACCGCTTTGACCGGAAGCACCTTTTTCGGCTTTTTGCCCGGGATATCCTGCGTTAGCTCCTGCTGACTGGCAAGGCACTGCTTGCTGAGTGGGCATTTGTCGCAAGCCGGTTTGCTGCGTGTGCAGACGGTGGCGCCCAGATCCATCATTGCCTGTGTGTAGTCGGCTACCCGTTCGGTCGGGGTGTAGTGCTCTGCCACCTCCCACAACTGCTTTTTCACTGCCGTTTGTTCGGGCCAACCCGTTATGGCTTTGTACCGGGTCAGCACTCGCTTGACGTTGCCATCGAGAATGGCGGCGCGCTGGTTTCGCGAGAGTGCGAGAATGGCGCCCGCGGTGGAGCGACCGATTCCCGGTAGGCTCTCCAGAGCTTCTACAGTGTCTGGAAACTCCCCCGCGTGCTCACTCATAACCAATTGGGCTGCCTTGTGCAGATTACGCGCCCGGGCGTAGTAGCCCAACCCTGTCCACAAGTGCAGAACATGATCATTGTCGGCCTTTGCCAGAGCCTGCACGGTCGGAAATTGCGTCATGAAACGCTGGAAGTAGGGGATCACAGTGCTGACCTGGGTCTGTTGCAGCATGATTTCAGATACCCAGACGCGATAGGGGGTCTTGTCTTGTTGCCATGGCAGGTCATGCCGACCGTGTTGGTCAAACCAGCGCAGGACCTGACGGGTGAAGGTATGCATGGGGCGCAGTGATCAGTCGGGTGAGCGTGTAAAAGTCAGCAAGTGTGCATTACTTAATTCAGTAGATTGCGCAACAGACCCCGGGCACTGTCCTGAATCTCTTCCGGCACCTGATCGGTAATCACTTCATTGAGGCGCTGGCGAGCGGCGGCCGTGCCCAACTGGGTGAAGATCTGTCGCACCTGATTGAAGTCGGGTCGGCAGTATTGGTTCACCGGCGCCGAGAATTCGGCTGCACATTGCACGGGCCAGGAGACATCCTGAAAGCGCTCGCCAACGGGAATCGTCTGAACCTGCGGTGCACCCAGCAAAGTGAACAAGACGTTGTAATCAAAGCCACCTTCTGCAAGATTGACTCCGCCACTGCCGGTGATATCAAAATTATCCATGCGCAGTTTCACGTCCTGATTCACCTGCAGTCCCTCTTGCAAGGTGATATAGCCGCCCAGTTCATTGAATTGCACGACATCCGGCCACTGCTGGATGGTATCACCAGTCGGACTGAGGGCTGCAATGGCGGTGAATACCTGCTTGATCAACGTAATGTCGATGGAGCTATTAAGGACATTAAAAGTTGTGGAGCCGGACAGGGTATTCAGCATCGCATCCACGGTTGCGCCACGCGCGCTATGATTGGCTTCTACGTTTAGCAGGCCAGCGAAACTGTCGAACTGTGAGAGCGCGGGCGACAGGTCTAACAGATTAAACTGATTGGCGGAAAACTGGGCGTCCAGCGTCGGAGTGTCGGATTGCGCGTTGAGTCTTACGGCGCCCGCCAGCGTGCCGTCGAATGCAGTTGCCGGGGTCAGCTCGATATCCAGTACACCGTCTTCGATATTGGTGTAGACGTTGATGTCTTCGAAGACCATGTCGCGCAGGGTCAGTGAAGCAATCGAGGCCGAGCCGATCACATTCATGCTGTTGAGCAGCTCGACCGGCAATTCGGTCTCGCCTGCCTGATCCGGTTCGACTGGAACCGCTTCTTCTTCATCTGCTGCGGACATGAAAGGTGTCAGGTCGATATCGCCTGCCATGAGACTGTAGCTGATATTCATCGGTGCCAGATCGGTCGCAAAGCGGACACTGCCGTTGGCGGTAACATCGGCGCCACCGAGGTTCAGAGCCAGATTGGGTACCGTGGCTTCGGTTTCATTGCCACTGAATTCGACAGCGAATGAGGCCATCTGTTCGGCGGCCAGCGAGGGGCGTGCGAATGTCGAATCGACTTCCAGTAGCGCGAAGGTTTGCAGCAGCCCGCGCACGTCGAACGGGTCGGCGCGAAGATTACCACTGAATTGCGGGTTGCGATCAAAATTCACCAGTGAGAATTCACCTTGCACGAGCAGTGGCGTCACACTGAATTGAAGATTGTTCAGGTTGATTGCGCCGTTAGCCAGATCGGCGATGACATTGCTGCGCAGACTGAGCGGCACCGGCTCATCCATGGCATTGTTTTCAAAATCGAAATCAATCGCCAATTCAAACGGTCGACCCGCCAGGTTGGTGTCGCGACTCTCAAGATTAAAATTGGCGATCTGGTAGCGCGTACCTGCCGACTGGTCCTGATAATCGATGTTCATGTTCTCGATACTGATGGTCTCAATGGAGAAACTCACCAGGTCATCGTTGCTGCCTTCATCTATGACCACGTCAGGTCCGTCATCGCTTGCCGCAGGGCGGTCGGCTACATCCCAGATGGAATTGCCAGCTGTGTCGATGTAGTAATTGGCGTGGAAGTTACGGGCACGCAGTTCCTCTACCAGCAAGCGGCCATTGAATATCTCACGCACGTTCAGACGCAGGACCACAGTAGACGTTGACAGCAGTTCCTGTGGTGCTGCGGGGTTGCGTAGCCGCACATCATTCAGCGTTAAACCGAAAGTCGGAAACAGGTCCATGGCCACATCGCCGGCAATGGTCATTTCATAGCCGGTGCTGTTGGCCACAGCATCTTCCAGGAGTGATCGGTACTGGCCGGTATTGACGAAATAGATGCCGGCGCCAATGCCGATCACCAGGAACAGGCAAAAAATGATTACGATGCGGAGCAGAATCTTCATTACAGCGGTATCTACCTATTTCTGTTTAAAACATGTGTCGCTAGTACCAGCTGTCGTTGCAAGGTAATTGGCGGGTTGGCCTTGCTGCGGGCTGGAAAGCCCTCTGTATTGCAGCGCATGGGCTTTAACTAACCACCCCAGTGTATCGAAAGCCCACCTGTTCTGCATCATTGCAGGCAGCGCTGCTGGTGGTGGAAGCGCCGCGATTAGCCGGATTCGCGGCTTTCCCTGAGCCGGGTCGGGCATTATAATGCGGGCTTTTCCGAATACAGGCCTCCCCATGAACGATTTGAGCGATTCCGCCGCTTCTGCTGCTCGTCAGGCGACAGTGGAGCGTAATACCAAGGAAACCCAGATCACCGTCTCATTGAATCTCGATGGGACTGGCAAGTTGGATGTGGAAACGGGGTTGCCCTTTCTGGATCACATGCTGGACCAGGTGGCTCGCCATGGGTTGGTCGACTTGACGATCCGCGCCAATGGCGACCTTGAGATTGATGCCCACCACACCGTGGAGGACATTGGTATCACGCTGGGTCAGGCCATGCATCAGGCGCTGGACAAGACCGGTATCCGTCGTTACGGACATGCCTACGTGCCACTGGATGAAGCGTTGTCACGGGTGGTGATCGATTTCTCCGGGCGTCCGGGGCTCGAGTATCACTGCCAGTTTGTGAAAGGCACGGTGGGCAATTTCGACGTCGATCTGTTTCATGAATTTTTTCAGGGCTTCGTCAACCATGCGTTGGTGACTCTGCACATCGACAATCTGCGGGGCAAGAATGCCCACCACCAGATTGAGACAATCTTCAAGGCGTTTGGGCGTGCCTTGCGCATGGCGATCGAACTCGATCCGCGGCAGGCCGGGGTTATCCCGTCCACCAAAGGTAGCCTTTAGGGTTCCGTGAAAGTCAGTAGTCACAGGGCGCCGTTCAATGAGCGGCGCGCGATCCCATGTTAATTGCCACAAACGCTGCCAGGTCAGTTAACAAGTTTTTTACGACGTTAGTGAAATCCCTTTTCGAGTTGCCGTGAATTTAATCCGCCTCTTTATTGCTGCCAACTTAACCGGCATGCAGGTTCGTTTAACGCTTTGCATCGGCGCTGTTGCTGCATGAATAAAATTGCCATCATCGATTACGGTATGGGCAACCTGCATTCGGTCGCCAAGGCCATGGAGCATGTGGGCCGGCAAGCCGGTGTCGCCACTGATATTCAGGTGACGTCGGATCCACAGATTATTGCCGACGCAGACCGTGTCATTTTTCCGGGAGTCGGGGCGATTCGTGATTGCATGGCAGAAATTAAACGTCTCAATGTTGGCGAAATGGTCGCCAACGCCATGAAGTCGAAACCGGTATTGGCCATTTGTGTCGGCATGCAGGCCTTGATGGACCATAGCGAAGAAAACAATGGCGTGGATTGCCTTGGATTGATTGGTGGCAACGTGCGTTATTTCGGTGACGACCTGCATGATGAGCAAGGTCAGCGCCTCAAAGTGCCGCATATGGGCTGGAATGAGGTGTGGCAAACTCAGTCGCACCCTTTATGGCAAGACATTCCCGATGGCAGTCGTTTTTATTTTGTGCACAGCTACTATGTAGAGGCCGCGCAAGAAGCCATGGTGACCGGCCGCAGTGTCTATGGCAAAGAGCTGGTAGCAACGCTGGCGGATAACAATATTTTTGCCACGCAATTCCATCCGGAAAAAAGTCAGACAGTCGGTCTGACCCTGCTGCGCAATTTCTTGTTTTGGGATGGCGGGATTTAAAACTAACAGGCGCCGCGTGCCAGTGCGCTCAACTCGATATCGCGTGCTCTACTTTTTTGACAGCGAAGCAGATACACAGATAAGAGAATAAACGGCCGCTGTGCCGACACGAGAACAGACATGATCGTAATACCCGCGATTGATTTAAAAGATGGGCAGTGTGTGCGTTTACGACAGGGGCGCATGGAAGACTCAACAGTATTCAGTGATGACCCGGTCGCGCAGGCTGAGAAGTTTGTCGCCGCTGGCGCGCGTCGCTTGCACATTGTTGATCTCAACGGAGCCTTTGCCGGCACGCCGGTAAATGCGGACATCGTCACCGCCATCGCTCGCCGCTTCCCGGACTTGCCGGTCCAGATCGGTGGCGGCATTCGTGACCTCGACAGTATTCAGTTCTATCTCGATGCCGGTGTGAGCTACGCTATTATCGGCACACAAGCGGTGAAAGACCCCGAGTTTGTCGGCCGTGCCTGCGCTGCGTTCCCGGGCAAGATTATCGTCGGCCTGGATGCGGTGGAGGGGAAAGTGGCCACTGAAGGCTGGGCGGACGTTTCGGAAATCGCTGCCATTGATCTGGTGAAACAGTTTGCGGATTGCGGTGTGGCGGCCATTGTCTACACTGACATTAGTCGCGACGGCATGATGCAAGGCGCTAACATCGAAGCCACTGCCGAGTTGGCTGCACAGTCCAGTATTCCGGTTATCGTCTCAGGCGGCGTTGCCAAACTGGGTGACATCGTCGACATCAAGGAAGCCGCGCGGACCGCCGGTGGCGGTGGCATCATGGGTGTCATTACCGGCCGTGCTATTTACGAAGGCAGTCTGGATTTGACGGAAGCGCAAAAATACTGTGACCGGAACGAGGGCTAGAACGCATCATGGGACTCGCCAAACGCATCATTCCCTGTCTCGACTGTGACAAAGGCCGTGTGGTCAAAGGCGTGCAGTTTGTTGATATTCGCGATGCCGGTGATCCGGTGGAAGTATCTAAACGCTATTGCGATGCCGGTGCTGACGAAATTACTTTTCTGGACATTACCGCCAGTCACGAAGATCGCAACACGACTGTTGATACCGTCAGCGCCATCGCCGGTCAGGTCTTTATTCCTCTGACGGTGGGCGGCGGCATTCGTACGCTGGAAGATATTCGCACCATGCTCAATGCGGGCGCCGACAAGGTTGCCATTAATACCGCCGCCGTGACTAATCCTGAATTCGTCCGTCAGGCAGCCGAGCGCTTTGGTTCGCAGTGCATTGTCGTGGCTGTCGATGCCAAGCGTGTGAGTGGAGACGGAGAGGAGCCACGCTGGGAAATCTTCACTCACGGTGGCCGCAAGCCCACCGGGCTGGATGCCATCGACTGGGTGAAACGCATGGTGGAGTATGGTGCCGGTGAAATCCTGCTGACCAGCATGGACCGCGATGGCACCAAGCAAGGGTTCGATCTGGAATTGAATCAGGCCGTCAGTCGCGCCGTGCAGGTGCCGATCATCGCCTCGGGCGGAGTGGGCAATCTGGAGCATCTGGCGGAAGGCGTCTTGCAAGGTGAGGCTGACGCCGTACTGGCCGCCAGCATTTTCCACTTTCAGGAATACACCATTCAGGAAGCCAAGGCCTTCATGGCCGAGCAGGGCATCGAAGTCCGACTCTAGGCATTGCCTTGTCTTGTCTATTTGTCCCGAACGTAATCCCTAGTCATCGCGGCGAGCGAAGCTGCCTGGCGTGCCAAGGGTGTTACGCGGTTTAAAGGCGTTGATGCCTTTGAGGACATTCAGAGCCTCGTTCAGCGGGTAATCGGTGACCAGCACTTCTTCGGCACTGATTAATGCTTCACGCATTTCTTCGTTGCTGTCGACCTCATCAGTGCCGTTTTCATTCTCCAGGTGTCCCTGCAGGTCGGACTCATTGTACTGCGCCACATTTCTGGAACGCCGAGTTACAAAAGCATCATCGACTTCGATATCGGGCAGAATGCCTTGTGCCTGAATCGACCGACCTGATGGGGTGTAGTAGCGTGACGTGGTGAGTTTGATCGCCCGCGATTCATCCAATGGCAGTACACTCTGCACCGAACCCTTGCCGAAGCTTTGCGTGCCCATGATGATGGCGCGGCCATGGTCTTGTAGTGCGCCGGCGACAATCTCGGAAGCCGAGGCTGAGCCGTTGTTGATCAGAACCACAAGCGGGATGTCCGGCGCCACGGTGTTGATCGTGGCATCGAAGTTGAGGTCATTGCCTTCGAGTCGACCTTTGGTGTAAACAATTTCACCGTCATCAATAAAGGCATCAACTACTTTTACCGAAGCCTGCAAGACGCCGCCCGGGTTATTGCGCAGGTCCAACACCATGCCTTTCAGCTCGCCGTGTTCGGCGTAGAGCGACTCGATTTCCTCTACCACCTCGTCACCGGTATTGACGCGGAACTGGGCGATGCGCAAGTAGGCATAACCGGGCTCGAGCAGCATGCTGCGCACGCTGGCGATAGAAATTACCTCGCGCACGATGGTCACATCAAACGGCTCCAGTCCTTCGCGGGAAATTGTCACGGTCACTTCAGTGCCGGGTTCGCCGCGCATCCGATTGGCCGCTTCTTCCGGCAACAATTCCCGCACCGGCTGGTGGTCGATGGCAATAATGAAGTCACCTGCTTCGATGCCAGCGCGATCTGCCGGTGTGTCATCAATGGGTGCGATCACCTTGATGTAGCCGTCTTCACGTCCGACTTCCACGCCGAGGCCGCCAAATTCGCCACTGGTAGTTTCCTGCAAGGCCTCATAGTCACTGCCGGCCATGTAGGAGGAGTGGGGGTCAAGGCCGGACAGCATGCCGCGGATGGCATTTTCCAACAGTGTGCGGTCGTCGATTTCTTCGACATAGGCGCGACGAATGCGCTCCAGCGCCTCCGTGAACATGCGCACCTCGTCCAGCGGCAGGGGCAGAGCGGCAGCCTGATCCTGCTGGGCGAAACTTGGTGTGGTGCTGAGCAAACCGAGGACCAGGCCCGGGGCCAACAGGCCGCGGGTAAGGCGACGATGAAGATTCATAATTCTGTCCTGCTTGAATGCGTGTGAGCCTCAGTCAATGGTCATGATTGCCGAAGCTGGTGGCAGTGTAGCGGTGTCAAAAGTTCCTGCTGGATTCTCTGACGCTGCTTAAACAGCCACGCATTGTGGTATTGAGATTGCCGTATCAAACCGGTTAATTGTCTGTCCTGACTGTATTACGGATAGCTGTATAGAATCAGTTTATGTCAAATTTGGCAAACTTCACGGGCTTGTTCTGCGCTGGTGCGCGCGGGGATGCGGCAAAAGGCGGGTAACTGGGCCTGATCCCGCTACTGGGCCTGGCGCGCAACCCAGTTCACCGGATCGAGGGGGCGCCCGTTCTGGCGAATTTCAAAGTACAGCCCGGGTTCACTGGCTTCATTGGCGCGGCCGGAGGTAGCGATGATGTCACCGCTGTCGACCCATTGCCCGGCTTCCGTTGCCAGCGCTTCATTGCCGCCATAGAGGCTCATGTAGCCATCGCCATGTTCGATGATCACCAGCAGTCCGGCTCCGCGCAGCCAGTCGGCAAACACCACATGACCGGCATGGACAGCACGTACCGGCGTGCCAATACTGCTGCCCAGAATGATGCCCTGACGCTGCAAGTTGCCGCCTCCATAGCGTGAGCCAAAGGCGCTGGTAATGCTGGCTGCTACTGGCAGCGGCATTCGACCCCGCTGCTCGGCAAATGGCGGGATGTCGGCGAAGGAAGTGATGCCTTCCATGGCCCGCAGGATTTCTTCGAGCAGAGCCTGCAATTCTGCCTGATTGATTTCCAATTGTTCCAGTTCCGCGTTGCGACCGGCGATGTCAGCCTGCAGGGCGGCCAGCGCCGTATCCTGTTCTTGCCGTGCCAAATGCAAAGCCTGTTCCTGTTCGGCCAACGCCGAACGTTGTTGGGCCAACTCACTGAGCTCGTTCTCAAGGGCTGTATTCACTGCTGCCAGTTCTTCCAGAGTGTTTTCGAACGCGGTGATTTGTTGTAACTGATGTTCAGAGTATATCTCGCCATAGTGCAGCAAGCGCGCGGCAGCACTGGGGTCTTGTTGATTAAGGAGGATCTTGAGGGCGTTGTCTTCGCGGGAAATATAGAGTGCGCGTAACACCTCACCGAGTGCCGCGGCGCGCTGATCGCGCTCAGCGCTCAGCGCCTCTTGCCGGCTGGCCAGTGCGTCCAGTTCGGCTTCAGTGCTAGCAATATTTGACTGGGTGGCTGACTGACGCTGCCGAACGGCATTAATCTGTAACTGCGCCTCTTGCAGCTGTTGCTCTTCGCGTGATTGCCGTGCGTTAGCCTGAGTTAACCAGGATTGGATGACATTGATGGCTGCGGCGACGCTCTCCAGCTCGGCCCTTGTCTGCGATTCGTCCTGTGCCAGTGTGGTTTGCCACAGCAGCGCAGAAAACAATCCGCAGAAGAAGCCGAATTTGCGCACTAAAGGCTTCACTGCGAAGGTGGACTACCTGGCGGCCTGAGCCTGATGTCCCGGTTCGGCTAGCAATACCTTGCCAGTCATCTCTTTGGGAACTGGAATGCCAAGCAAGGCAAGCAAAGTAGGTGACAGGTCGCACAGACTTCCCTGGCTGGTAAATTCCATGCCGGAATTACCCACATAGATCAACGGCACCGGGCCGTTAGTGTGTGAAGTGAGTGGCTGGCCAGTCTCCGGGTCGCGCATTTGTTCAACATTGCCGTGGTCGGCAGTGATCAGCAATTCGCCATCGCAATCTTCGATCGCCTCGACAATCCTGGCCAGACATTTGTCGACCGCCTCTACGGCTTTGACTGCAGCGTCAAAGTCACCAGTATGGCCCACCATGTCGCCGTTGGCGTAGTTGCAGATAATGGCGTCGTATTTGCCAGAACGAATGGCGGCCACCAGTTTGTCAGTCACTTCAAAGGCAGACATTTCCGGTTGCAGATCGTAGGTCTTGACTTGCGGTGAAGGAATTAACTCTCGATCTTCATTCTGGAATGGCTCTTCGCGACCGCCATTGAAGAAGAAAGTGACGTGTGCGTATTTTTCCGTTTCGGCGATACGCAGCTGCGTCTTGCCAAGGTCAGCGAGATACTCGCCCATGACGTTATGCAGTTTTTCGGGCGGATAGGCACAACTGGCCTCGATGTCTGCGGCGTATTCGGTCAGCATGACAAAGTCTCCCAGCATGGGTCGACTGCTGCGGCTGAAGCCTTCGAATTCATCGTCCACAAAGGCGCGGGCAATTTCGCGAGCGCGGTCGGCGCGGAAATTCATGAACACGACCACATCGCCATCATCGATATAGGCGTCTTCATCAGCCGGGTGCTTGATTGAAGTCGCCTGTACAAACTCGTCGTCTTCATCGCGGGCATAGGCTGCTTCCAGTGCCGACTCGACGTCGTCAAAGACAAATTCTGCTTTGCCTTCCGTCAACAGCTTGTAGGCGGGTTCTACACGATCCCAGTGGTTGTCCCGATCCATGGCGTAGAAACGACCGACCACCGATGCCACGCGCCCGCATTCAGCATCCAACAGGGTGGATTCGGCCCGCTTGAGCGACGCCAGAGCGCTGCGCGGCGGGGTGTCGCGACCATCGAGGAAGGCGTGCAGGTAGATATTCTTCACACCTTTATCCATAGCCAGTTTGATCATCGCCATGATCTGGTCTTCGTGGCTGTGAATTCCCCCAGGCGACATCAGGCCCATGACATGAAGCGCCGTCTCCGCTTCCAATGCTTTGTCTACGGCCTCGGTCAGAACAGGATTTTCGAAGAACGTACCTTCCTCGATGTCTTTGTCGATGCGTGTCAGGCTCTGGTAGACCACCCGACCCGCGCCCAGATTCATGTGACCGACTTCCGAGTTGCCCATTTGCCCGGCAGGCAGACCGACCGACAGCCCGGAAGTATCCACCAGTGTGTGGCTCCGTTGGCTCCAGAGGGCGTCCCAATTAGGCGTATGGGCGCTGTGGATGGCGTTAAATTCGGTGTCTTCGCGGTAGCCCCAGCCGTCGAGAATGAGTAACAGGGCAGTTTTGCGCGTGGTCATGGGCACAGTTGAGTCCTTGCAAATAGAGGTGTTCAAGCCAGATGCGCATTATGGCGGAAAGCGCGTCCGGACGCGACCCGCGGCAATGGATTGTGGTGCTGGAAGCCCTGTGTCATGGAGTTTTACAGGCTATGTTGGCGCTTCTTAAGCTCGCTCTAGACGTGTATACTGCTCCCCTTTTCTGACCAGCACCTCTCGGCATGGCGAGCAAAGTCGCCCAATCGGGCAGCCGCTGGCGCATGAACAAGATATTGATTGAGTTGAAGCAGTATGGCGCAGTTTGTCGAATTCCTCGGTAACCACTGGTTACTGTCCACGTTGTGGCTGGCGACTGTGGCAGCCATCATCCTTTATCACCAGCGTACCGGCAGTGCCGCTGTGGGGCCGCAGCAGGCAGTGACACTGATTAATCGCAAAGATGCGGTCGTCGTAGACGTGCGTGAGAAGAAGGAATTTGAAGCAGGGCACATCACTGATGCCATCAATATCCCGATGGCGAAGATCAAGCAACGGCTGTCAGAACTGAAAAAGTATCAGAGCAAGCCGGTGATTCTGGTTTGCAAGATGGGCCAGCATTCGGCAGAAGCCGCGAAGGTATTGCAAGAAGCCGGGCATACCGAAGTTTATCGCCTGTCCGGTGGTGTCTCTGAGTGGAAGTCGCAGTCACTTCCGTTAGTGCAGAGTTAGTTCAGAGTTAGTGCGGAATTAGTGCAGAGTTAAGACAGAAAGAGTTTAGAAATAACGGGTTTGCAGGTTACCGGGCGAGTGCCCGTAAGCTGCGTGATTTGAGTAGTTACGATCCAAGTAGAAAAGACTAAATAGGACCTATCATGGCAGAGAACGAGCAGAACGAAACAACTGGCGCCGCAGCAGGTGGACAACAACAGCCCGCAGGGCCGCAATTCGCCTTGCAGCGCATATACCTGAAAGACTCTTCTTTCGAATCACCGCGCAGCCCGGCGGTTTTCCAGAGCCAGTGGCAGCCAAAAATCAACTTCGACATCAAAACCCGCAGCAACAAGGTGCAGGATGGCGTGTACGAAGTAGTGCTGGTGTTAACTGCCGAGGCGCAACTGGAAGAGCAGCCCGCCTTTTTGGTGGAAGTGCATCAGGCTGGCATTTTCACAGCTCGCGAGTTCAGTGATGAGCAACTGGAACAGCTGCTGGCGGTTGTTTGCCCGAATATCCTGTTCCCGTACGCGCGTGAAGCGATCGATGCGCTGGTAACCAAGGGCAGCTTCCCGGCATTGATGCTGTCTCCGATCAACTTTGAAGCGCTGTACGCGCAACAAAAGCAGGCCGCTGCCAAACAGGCCGCTGGAGCTGAAGGCGCCGCAGCGCCAGACGCCGTCCAGTAAGTCAGACGCTGTCTACGAAGCCTTGCTGACGCCAGGCTTCGTAGACCAGTATCGCTGCTGCATTGCTCAGGTTCAGGCTACGACTGCTGGCCTGCATGGGAATGCGCAGCAGGTTCTCCGCGCCCAACTCTGCGCGCACCGACTCTGGCAGGCCCCGGGTCTCGGGTCCGAACACCAGAAAATCTTCCCTGCTTAATACCGCGTCGGTGTACCTGACACCGCCTTTGGTAGTGATGCCGAAGAGTCGGGCATCACCCGCATACTCGCGGAAATCGCTCCAGCCCTCATGGTTGTGAACACCGGCAAACTCATGATAATCGAGACCCGCGCGCCGCAACCTTTTGTCTTCCCAGGTAAATCCCAGTGGCTTGATGAGATGCAGGGAGGCGCCGGTATTGGCCGCCAGGCGAATGATGTTTCCCGTATTTGGCGGGATTTCTGGCTGGTAGAGGACAATATTGATCAATGCGGGTGTTCCTGACTTGTATGTCACAACTAGTGTGGGATTCGGGTAGATTTACGTAATGAAATTATGCGGTTTTTTCCCGCCTTTGACCCGCTTTCAAAATACGGCGAAAACCGCGGAAATCGGGGGGTTCATACTTACCCTAGTTTATCCCGACTCCGCCAGCACTTTGTTTTAGAATTTAGACGCTTAAACGATACTTCTAAAGGGTACTTCTAAAGTTTTCCGTGCGCTCGCGCGTAAGACTCGAGATTGGTCACCCTGAAGATAGGTGAATTGCGTAAAAAACAGGGTGCAGTAGTGCAGTAAATGCAGCAGCGCAGGCAACAACCCGGGCTGGCAATGCGCCAGACGTCCACCAGATTCAATGTCTGGTCACACTTTGACGTACAGAGAGTACGGAAGGTACCAACGAGTGCAATTGCAGTTTTTTGGCAAGAAGAGCAAATCATCGAGCCGGGTCGGACTGATTGTCCAACCCGACCGTCTGGCTATTGCTCAGCTGGATGACCGCAATGGTGCCCCTTATTTGCTGCGCTGTGAAGTAGCGCCGCTGGACTCCCCCAAATCTGCCGGTAAGGTGTTGGCCCAGCTGGTTAAAGAGCTGGAGCTGGAGCGCCAGCAAGTCAGCTACGTTCTGAACCCCAAGGAATACCATCTGCATCTGGTCGAAGCGCCTAATGTCGAGCCAGAAGAGCTGAGTTCCGCGGTGCGCTGGAAAATCAAGGATTTACTGGATATCAAGGTGGAAGAGGCTGCCATCGATGTCTTTCAGGTGCCGGAAGATGCCTATCGTGGACGTGACATGGTCTATGCCGTGGCCGCGACTCGTGCCCGAATTGAAGCAATCGTCAGTCTCGTCAATGGTGCCGGCTTGCAGCTGGCAGTGATTGATATACCGGAATTGGTGATGAAGAACATCACTACGCGTTATGTCGATGACAGCAACGGCATTGCCTTCATGGACCTGCGCCGTACCGGCAGTACCATGAATATCTCTCATCAGGGTGATCTGTACCTGACCCGGCGTATCAATACCCAGCTCGAATCTGGCGTTACGCAATCACCGCAATGGGAAGGGCTTAAAGATCGTCTGGTACTGGAGATTCAGCGTTCTCTTGATTATTACGAAAGTCAGATGGGGCGGGGTCAGATCAATCGCATCATGCTGGCGCAACGACCCGGTGACAGTGAACAAATCACTGCTGAATTGAACAGTATGTTGGCCGCCGAGGTAGTGAGTTTTAATCTGGCCGCCGAGCTGGACAGTGCGGTTGAACTGACACCGGAGTTACAACAGATTGCATTTGGCGCGATTGGTGCCACGTTGCGTGGTAGCAAGAAGCCACAAGCTGCACACAAAGACGATGATGACCAGGAAGCCGCCTGATGCAGCAGCAGATCAATCTCTATTTGCCGGAATTCAGGGTCAGGAACGACCCGCTGACTGCACGCGTAATGTTGCAGGTGGTGGCCGGGCTGGTTGGCGTTTTGCTGCTGATCTCGGCATTCAATGTGTTCAGTCGCTGGCAGTTGAACAGTGAACTGGAAGCATTGCGTATTACATTGACTGAAGAAACGGCGCGCACGGATGAACTGGGTGATGCACTGGCGCGGCGTTCACAGAATACTGATTTGATTACGCGGCTGGATCGGGCCGAGTCTCGACTCAATGCCAGTCAGCAAATTCGCAATTATTTGAGTCAAACCAAGTTGGGCAATGTGGAAGGCTTCTCTGAATACTTCAAGGATTTGTCACGCGCCAGTACAACAGGTATGAGTTTGCGTGAATTTTCATTCTCCAGTGGAGGCGAAGGTGTGCGCATAACTGGCAACGTTGCTGATTCGGCAACTGTACCGCGTTACGTGGCCAATATTGAACGTGGTCGTAGCCCGCTGAGGAATTTGCACTTTAGTTCTTCCATCTCACGCGCCAATGTAAGCGACGAGTACTTCACCTTCACTCTGAGTTCTACCGTCAATGATTAACAAGGCCAAATTGCAACTACAGCGCCTGGGGAAAAATCTTGAGGTGCGCAAGCCGGCAGAGAAGGTGCTGATTCTGGGGGCACTGTGCGCCGCTATCGTGATGGTGTGGTTAACCTTCGGCTTCGACCCGATAAGGGCGGACATAGAAGCCGCAGAAACGCAGGTGAATAGTGCGACGCGGCAAATCGCTGCACAACGGACAGCGTTTGCCAATATGCAGGCACAAAGTGACGAGGACCCGAATCAGTTCGCACTGGAGCGCATTGAGGTGCTGAACCGGCAGCAAGAGCTGATCGATTCCGAGATCAACTCGTTGGCCGGCGACTTGGTAACGCCGAATGAGATGACCACTATGCTGACATCAGTACTGGAGCGGCAGGCAGGTTTGGAATTGGTGAGTTTCCGCAATGTAGATGCGACGCCGTTGACATCGGGCGTCACTGCGAATGTCTCTGGCAACACCGAGGGCGGTGCATTACAGGCGTCACAATTAGGCGGGCAAGTGTTTTCCCACGGCTTGATCATCGAATTTCAAGGCGATTTCTTCAGCACCTTGAGTTATCTGCGTTACCTGGAGGATCTTAGTGGCAATTTTTTCTGGGACTCACTGAGTTTTCGTATTCAGCAATGGCCCACAGCCAGTGTGACTTTGCAGATTCATACATTGAGTACTGATCGAGGATTCATCGGTGTTTAATTGTTTGCGCATTAGCTTGCTGGCGATTTCACTTCTGGGTAATGCCCAGATTGTGCGCGCGGACATCATTGATGGTGAAGATTTGGTTGACCCTACCAGACCGATAAATCTCAGTGCAAATACAAGCAGCGGAGTTTCCATCCCGCGACCTGTGATCAGTTTGTTCCAGGCTAATTATGAAGTGTCCTTTGTTCGAGCCGGCTCGACCTCGCCCATGGCCATAGTAAATGACCAGCGTGTCACTCTGGGTGATTTGGTTGGAGACGCCGAGGTGGTCGCAATTGATCGTAGCAGTGTCACTTTGCGCATTGCCGAACAGGAACAACGCATCAGTGTTTTCGATACCAGTGTGAAGTCGGTAGCACGAGAAACGGAAAACTAACAGTTATGATTGATACGAATACAATGCTCAGGAATGTACGCCAACTGCCAGTGCGCCACCGGCACGGTCTGATGAGTGCGTTGCTATTGTTGCTGCTTGGCTGCGCAACACAGCCGGCAAGTGTGCCCGATACCAGCATTCTGTCTGAAATCCAGCAAACTATTGATGAGGCGGCCAATCCTGCGATTGCCGGCACTGATCCATTATCTGCGGATGAGAACAGTATTCTCAGCGAGTTGATACCCTCATTGTCTCTCGACGAGGAACTGCTGGCGCCGGTTGAAGAACGCATATCCGTGACATCACCCAATTTGCCGGCAGATGTGTTCTTCAGCAGTCTGGTCGCGGATACGGATTACGGTGTTGTTATCAGCGAGGATGTTGATGTCAACATCAATCTCAGTTTGCCTAATGTCACCCTTGAAGAAGCGATGGATACGGTCGCGGAAATTTATAATCTCGATATTACGCGCCGCGGCAATATCTTCACGGTACGAACTGGCGGTCTGCGCACTCGACAATTCACCATCGATTATCTCAATGTGCAGCGTCAGGGTAGCTCCAGTATTTCCGTGAATCAGGGCGGCGCCCAGGGTGGTCAGGGAGGCATTGGCGGGCAAGGCGGGTTTGGCGGGGCAACAGGAGGATTTGGTGGCACAGGCGGCGGGCTTGGCGGCGGCATCGGTGGCGGCTTGGGAGGCTTCGGTGGCACAGCAGGCGGCATCGGTGGCGCGGGCGGTTTCGGTGGCGTTGGTGGTGGTATTGGCGGTGGCGCCGGCAGCGGTATACAAACATCGACTTCGACGGACTTTTGGTCCGATCTTGAGACTGCCATTGCCAACCTGATTGGTGTGCAGAGTGCAGGAGGCGGTGCTGGAGCGACCGGGGGCAGTGCCGGACTTGGTGGTTTTGGTGGTGCCGGTGCGCGCAATCAGTCCACGTTGACCGAAGATGGCAAGAGCGTGCTTGTACAACCGCTGACAGGGCTGGTCTTCGTCACCGCTTACCCGAATGAACTCGAGCGGGTGGAACAGTTTATCAACGCCGCACAAGAGTCCCTGCGCCGGGAAGTCATCATTCAGATTCAGTTTCTGGAAGTCGTGTTGAACAAAGGCTTTCAGTACGCACTCGATTTCAACACGTTTGGGCAGCAGGCCAACAATCCGGTGACTGGCAGCGGCGCATTCGATGGCACTGCAGATGGCTTGTTGGGTAGCAACAATTCCCAGGCGGTTGAATTCAATTCCGCTGCTAGCGGTGGCATAGAGGGCATTGGCAATCCATTACAGTTCAGTACCAATTTTACCGATTTCGATGCAGTGTTTCGTATCTTGCAAACGCGCGGCACAACACAGGTGATATCCAGCCCGCAATTGCGTGTGCTGAATAACCAGAAAGCGGTGTTTCAGGATGGCGATCAGGAATACTTCCAGACGCAGTCGAGTTCGACAACTGTTGCTGGCGGCAACAACACGACCACGAGTGAGAATAATCAACTGGAGCAATTTTTCTCGGGCATCTCCATGGACATTACGCCGCAGATTAGTGCCAATGGCGAAATTACCTTGCACGTGCACCCCATCATTAGTGCAGTCAACGAGCAATCGAAGAATATCGGCGGTCAGGCTGTGCCACTTGCCCGCACATCTACCCGGGAGATCGATTCGGTCATCAAGGCTGCCAATGGCAAGATCGTGGTGCTGGGAGGCCTGGCCTTTGAGCGGGCGATCAACGATACGGCAGGCATACCGGGAGTTTCACGAATACCTGTCGTCGGGGACGCGCTGGAGCAGCGGCAAACGCAAACCGTCAAGAGCGAATTCATTATTTTATTAAAACCTATTATCGCAGACGCCGAGGGAGATCGCCGGATCCTGAACGAGAGCAATGAACGCTTCCGTCAGATCAACCGCAGTATCGATCCCTTCGCCAATAACTAGAGTTGGATCTCAAGACGCTATGTACTTACAACATTTTGGCTTAAGAGAACTGCCATTCTCGCTGACGCCCAATACCCAGTTCTTTTTGAACATGGCCAGCTATCACAAGGCCTACAATATGCTGATGGTGTCGCTTGCCAATGCGGAAGGCTTTATCAAGATTGTGGGGGAAGTGGGCACCGGCAAGACGATGTTGTGCCGCAAGGTGCTCAATACTCTGGAAGAAGACAAAGAAAATTACATTACTGCGTACATTCCCAATCCAGTGCTCAGCCCCAAAGGCTTGTTTCTTGCTTTTGCCGAGGAGTTGAATATTGAGATTGATCAGGACGTCGGCCACCATCGTCTTTTGAAAGCAATCACTGAACGCCTGATTGAGGCGTCTGCCGAGAACAAGCAAGTGGTGTTGTTTATTGACGAAGCCCACGCGATGCCGGAACAAACGCTGGAGGCCTTGCGCCTGTTAACCAACATCGAGACCGAGCAGGTAAAATTGTTTCAAGTGGTGCTCTTCGCTCAGCCTGAACTCGATGCATTGCTCAGCCAGGCTTCGCTGCGCCAATTACGGCAGCGCATTACCTTTTCGTTCCAGATCGAGGCACTTGACCGTGAAGGCATCGAGCGCTATGTCGTGCATCGCCTTGCCACTGCCGGTTACAACGGCCCATTCCTGTTTTCCAAACGCGCACTGGACTTTCTCTTTCGTGCCAGTGAGGGCATTCCTCGCGTCGTCAATATTCTTTGCCACAAGGCGCTGATGGTTGCCTTTGGTAAGGGAGAGCGCACGGTGCAAGTCGAACACTTGCGCAGTGCTGCTGATGACACCGAAGGTGTCGAGTTGCCGTCATTCAATTTCCGCCCGGCGTTAATTGCACTAACCGGTCTCGCGGTCAGTGCGGCGTTGGTCTTCTATCTGGGAGGGCTGTATCTGTGAGTCTGGTCAATGACATGCTCCGTGATCTGGATCAGCGGCGCAGGGATTCAGAATCGGCTACTGCGGCAGTCAAGCTCATGCCCGCAAGTGATTCTGTGAAAAAGAAGAGCAAGGGTTTGTTGTTATTGCTGTGCATGATCGCAGTCGTTGCGGCAAGCCTGGGCTATATTTGGCTGCAGATGGAGAATTCTGATGCCACACAAAATCTGAATATCCGCCCGTCTGTCGTGACAACAAATCAACCAGTTGAGTCCGTCACCTTAACTTCCAGCGCTGCCCGAACAGAGGAACAACTCAGTTCCGAGGCGACCAACGCAGGTACCGACAATGCAGAGCCACTTGTCACCGAGAACAACGGCACTGCATTGACCGGCATGGCATCAGCGCCATCACTCAGTGCATTTGACTCGCAATTGGCGCAGCAAGCAGCAATCAGTCCTGCTGTAGAACAGTCTAACTCTCAACAATCCGGTCAGGAAGTACCCGTTGCTGAGGCCAATCAAACGCTTGCAGATCTATCGGCTACTGCCCGGGCCCCGGAATCGGCAACCGTGGCAAGTAACACGCGCAATGGCGCTGACGTGACAACCGGCCCTACGCTCTCATCTGGCGAAACACCGGAGATACCGGAGTCAGAACCCATGCCACGCGTCGACTTACAGAATCCGGATTCACAGGAATCTGTGCGCAGTGCAGCTGAAATGACGCCGGAAGTCAGGGACACGATGGCGGTCAAGAAAGCGCTGGAGCTCATCGCCAATAATCAGGTGACTGACGCCTACGCACATCTGGAAAGCCACATCGTCGATAACCGCTATGCACACCAGTCACGAGAAACTTTCGCCAAACTGTTGCTCAACGATGGCCAGTTACTGGCAGCCTACAATTTGGTGGAATCCGGCTTGGGTTTGGCGCCGAATCATGCAGGTTTCAAGAAGGTTAAAGCACGTATTCTGATTTCCGACGGTCAGGTTGAGGATGCCGTCGACTTACTTTCACGTCGTGCGCCATCGGTACAAGAAGATGTTGAGTACCATGAGATTCTGGCGACAGCGCAACTGGCCAACAGGGATTTCGAAGGTGCACTGATCAGCTACACCGGACTAGTGCGCCAAGACCAGAATCAGGGTCGATGGTGGTACGGTTTCGCAGCGTCTCAAGACTCGCTGGGCAATGCCAGTGCTGCGCGTCAGGGCTACACGCAAGCCCTACAGAAAACCAACCTGAGCCCCAACCTCCGCCGTCGCAGTCAGGAGCGGCTGAGCGCGTTGGCCGAGTAGCAGCTATGTCGATCCACAAGCAGAAAATTCGCATCGGTGACCTGTTGGTTCAGAACGATGTGATTTCTGAAGAGCAACTGCAGCAGGGGCTGGTCCGGCAACGAGAGAGTGGCCAGAAGCTGGGCCGGGCGCTGATCGATCTGGGTGTGATCGAAGAAGATCAGTTTCTGAATTTTCTGTCGCAGCAACTGCAGATTCCTTTTGTCGATTTGCGCCGTTACCATTTTGATATCACGCTGGTGCATCGCCTTCCTGAAAACTTTGCACGGCGCTACCGCGCCCTGGTCCTGTCCGATGACGCCGGTGAATTGCTGGTGGGCATGGCTGATCCCATGGATATTTTCGCCTTTGATGAACTGGAACGCATACTGGAGCAGCCGATTCAGCCGGCCGTGGTGCGTGAAAGTGAATTGTTGGCAACGCTTGATCTGGTGTATCGCCGTACCGACGAAATTGCATCATTTGCAGAAGAGCTGGACGAAGAGCTGGTTGACGGCCAGTTTGACCTTGAGGCGCTGAGCCTCGACGCCGATGAAAGCGATGCCCCGGTCGTCAAGTTACTGCAGTCTGTATTTGAAGATGCTGTGCAAATTCGCGCCTCCGATATTCACATCGAGCCTGATGAAAGTGTGCTGCGTATTCGACAACGTGTAGATGGTGTGCTGCAGGAGCAGGTGATGAAAGAGCGCCGTATCGCGCCCGCCTTGGTCCTGCGATTGAAATTATTGGCAGGCCTGGATATTTCGGAAAAACGACTGCCTCAGGATGGTCGTTTCAGCCTGAAAGTCAAAGGCAAGAGTATCGATGTGCGTTTGTCGACGATGCCGGTTGAATACGGTGAATCAGTTGTCATGCGTTTGCTGGATCAAACAGGTGGTGTCACATCATTGAACAATGTAGGCATGCCACCGGATATGCTGAAAAAATTCCGCTCCCTGATTCATCGCCCCCATGGTTTGATTCTGGTGACCGGCCCAACGGGTAGCGGTAAAACGACCACCCTCTATGGTGCCTTGCAGGAACTCAATGAGGTGGGAAAGAAAATCATCACTGTTGAAGACCCGGTGGAATACCGCCTGCAACGAATTAATCAGGTGCAGATCAATCCCAAGATCGAACTCAGCTTTGCCCGTGTGCTGCGCGCTGCATTGCGGCAAGATCCCGATATTCTTCTGGTCGGTGAGATTCGCGATCAGGAAACGGCGGAGATCGCCCTGCGTTCGGCTATGACGGGTCACATGGTGCTCTCGACTCTACATACCAACGACGCGGTTTCCAGCGCCATGCGCCTGGTCGATATGGGTGTGGAAGGGTTTCTGGCGGCAACAGCCTTGCGCGCCGTCGTTGCCCAGCGTCTCGTGCGCAGGTTGTGCGAGTATTGTTGCGTCCCTCATGAATTGACCAAAAAGGACAGCGACTGGATTGAGTTGAATATGCGGGAAGATGCCTCCACGGCCAATTTCAAGAAGCCATATGGCTGCCATCGTTGCAATAACACCGGTTACCGAGGTCGCATTGGTGTGTTCGAACTACTGGTGATGAACGACAAGCTGGCTGATGCCTTGCGCCGAGCCGATGCTGCGGCGTTCGTGCACGAGGCCAAGTCCTCCCCGGGTTACCAGCCACTGGTGATCAGTGCGCTGAAGAATGCGGCACGCGGTATGACTTCACTGGAGGAAGTTTTCCGAGTGGCGGAGCAGATTGACGAGTCGGAAGATTTTATGGATGTTGCGTGAACTAAGAATTTCGGGTGACTGAACAACAATTACGAGCAGCATTTAAACTGCCTGCTCAGATGTGTTGATATGCAGCTGATTCGGTAAAAGCCATTGGCGTGCAGAATGCCAAGACAATAGCACAATAACTATTATGCCTTTATTTCAATACAGCGGTCGTGATAGCGCCGGCGCCCTTGTTTCCGGGACGCTGGATGCGGGATCAGTCGATGAGGTAGCCACGCGCCTGTTTGGCGATAACATCACGCCCATTGATATTGAAGAAACAGCAGCCTCAGGCGCGCCCAAGCACAAGAATTCCGCAAGAACACCCGTCAGCAAGCGTAAGCAGACCCAGCAAAAACTCAATCTGATTTTTACTCGCAGTCGCGTTGATATTGAAGAGTTGATTATTTTCTCCCGGCAAATGCACAGTCTGACCAAGGCGGGCTTGCCTCTGGATCGCGCGATAAAGGGGCTGGAGACATCCCTGACCAACAAATACTTTCGCCAGATCCTGCGTGATGTCATTACCGGACTTGAACAAGGCCAGACCCTCGCGTCCTCTTTGGGGAGACATCCGCGGGTGTTTTCACAACTGTTTCTGAGCATGGTGCATGTGGGAGAAAATACGGGTAGGCTGGATGTCGCTTTCTTGCAGGTGAGCAAGTACCTTGAACTGGAACGTAATACGCGCCGGCAAGTGAAAAGTGCAACACGCTACCCGATGTTTGTCCTGGCTGCGATTACTGTCGCACTGGGGATCATCACTACCGTCGTGATTCCGGTATTCGCAGACACTTTCGCCAATTTTGGTGCAGAGTTGCCCTGGCAGACAGTGGTACTGATGTCTTCATCGGAATTCGTTGTCAACAACTGGCCGTATATTGCTGGTTGCGTCGCGGCAACCGTGCTGACCTTTCTCTACTGGATCAATACACCGCTGGGCAGGCTCAGTTGGGATCGCCGCAAGGTTAAATTGCCGTTGGCCGGTCCTGTTCTGGAGCGGGTCGCGCTGGCCCGTTTCGCTCGTACTTTATCCATGGTCATGGGTGCAGGCGTGCCCATTGTTCAAGGCTTGACGGTGGTGGCCGGTGCGGTTGGCAACGCCTTTGTCAGTCGCCGCGTCCTGAAAATGCGCGCCGGTGTGGAGCGCGGTGAATCCTTGCACCGCACAGCCGTCAAGGCGCGCATGTTCTCGCCACTGGTGCTGCAAATGATCGCTGTTGGTGAAGAGACGGGCGCCGTGGATGATCTGCTCGGTGAAGTTGCAGACTTTTATGACACCGAAGTTGAGTACGAACTCAAGCGCCTGGGCGATGCCATTGAACCGATCCTGATAGTGTTCATTGCCGGCCTCGTACTGATACTGGCGCTGGGCGTCTTCCTGCCGCTTTGGGACCTCAATACCGCGGTCAACAATTAAGCAGCAATCCGGCTATCACACCCAGCGGGTTGGTCTCGAGACTGTCTGTTTCCCTGAACACCCGCGTTTACACTACCATTTAACGCCCAGCGGAGTTGCTGCGAAGCGAAAACAATTGCCTTCTGGCTAGTGTTTTCCGCTGCTTGCAGCGTCGCGAAAGCTAATTGAGGAAAAGTTGGGCGAAAATACGCGCAGTTATCAGCAAACAACTTTTTATGATGGCAGAATATTAATGTAGGAGAGAATCACCCATTGTGTGTCGGGCAAATTGACGCAGCTTGCCAAGCACGCAGACTGCAGGCTGCAAGGTAACGTAGGGGGCTAAAACCAAGATACCCGGGCAATGACCCGAGTAGTCGACTGTTATTCGCTATGAACATGATCAAGCCAAACAACAGACAAACCCGGCAATTGCGCGCGCCGCTGCGGCGGTCACGCGGGTTTTCCATGTTTGAGTTGGTGGTCTACATCATCTCCGTTTCGATTATCTATGCGTATGCTTCAAATCGCTTTGTTGCCTTTCCCGCCGATGCGGAACGTGCCAATTTCATTGCCATTCTGACGCAACTGCAATCGGGAGTGAGCCTGGAGTTCAATTTGGGCATGAGCCGCTCAAAGAGCGGGGTTGAAGCATTGGCCGGGGTGAATCCCATGGATTTGATGATGCGTGCGCCGAGCAATTATCTAGGAGCTTTTTCTGCAGCGGATCCAGCGTCCATGCCGAGGCGGAGCTGGTACTTCGATTTGCAAAGCAGAGAATTGGTTTACCTCGTGGAGAACACGGAGCAAGTCTATCTGAACGTGAATGGCAGCCTGGTGCCGGCATCCTCACTGCGATTCAAACTGGAAATCGCTTATACAAATGAAGATCCGCAAACCGGACTGCCCGTTCAGGCAATTACTCCTGATGCTGAGGCCAGAACCGCCGGAAGGCGCGCTATTGCGGGGGCGCTGATTAATCCGGTCACGCCTTATTCGTGGGGCGAGACGGGTATAGTGCAGCTAGAAGTGGCAGCAAATTGAAAATGTCAAGTTATTTTCTGATTAATGTGAGCGATTTTGCTTAAAATTCGGGCAAATCTGCTTCTTTTCTCCCCGTGGAACAAATGGGGTAGAAAAGCCCACATACCACTACACGGTATGCAAATTTCCCCTACAATACCCATATCTGAAGAAATTGTTCAGGCTTTGACTGATGTTTCTTCATTAAGACCTTAAATTGCTTGTAAATGATCGCTAGCCAAAGTCAGAAGAATCGCAGAGTGCCTAGCTGAGAAGATTTCAAGATTCGGCTTATGGACCATGGTGGCCATCGAGGCCAAATCGGATAAATTGACTTTAAGACTTTAAGACTTTAAGACTTTAAGACTTTAGAACTTTAGGAATGAGGGTGGACTTGAAAATGAAAACTTTGAACGCACGACAAATGGGTAAATCCGGCCAGTCTGGTTTTACTATCATTGAACTGGTAGTGGTTATCCTGCTGCTTGGCATTCTGGCGGCGACTGCACTGCCCCGTTTTATTGATGTGACGGACGAAGCGCATCAAGCGGCCATTGATGCCACGCAAGGTGGTCTGGCTACTGCAATGGCTCTGTACCGTGCAGAGTGGGTAGGAAGAGGTGCGTCAGGCACGTCGGTCCCCTCGTTCTCTGCTGTGGCAGCGAGTGCCGGAACCGGTTATCCAAATGTCACAACTTCGGCTAACTGTGTGACGGTGTTTGACAACCTGCTGCAAGGTGGTCATCCATCTATTGCAGAGGGAGCCAGTGCGGCTGCTGCGTCTTCAGACGATCAATCGGCAGCAGATGGATTTGATTTCTCAGCTCAATATCTAACAACTGGTTCTTGCGTCTTTGCATATCTGCCTACAATTGCGTCATCAGGTCAAGCTACTACATTGAATGCAACTGCAATAACAGTGAATATGTCAAATGGAGATGTTGAGCAAACCACACTTTAATATTAATGTGGGGTGGTTCAGATTAGGGTTAATTCATGTTGCCCAATAGTACTCACTTATAAGACATACTGCATTGTTAGCTAGTAAACTCCTATCAATGGGATTGCCAGCGACAGAAAAAACCCGGAGTTTCAAGATACTTGCACTTGTTTCTCTGGGTTTTTTATTTAGCCTGGGATTTAGTTACTTCCAGCACCATGGTGCCGGTGATGGGCTGCAACTTTCCTTCAATACTTTCACGTGGGTTATCTATAGTCTGTTTGTAGGATCGGCGTTAGCCTACGTAGCTGCTTCCCGTACGCTAGTTGCAAGTAGACTACTGGCGCAGTTAACCCTGTGTGTTGGCGTTCTGCTGATACCTGTTATTTTCAGTGATTCAAAGGCGCTGATTGATTTGGGCAGGTTCTATGGTCTTTTTGCCGGCTGCTTGTTCTATTTCAGTCTTGTTCAGCTTCGCCTCTCCTCTCGACACCTGTTAATTATCTTTATGGCTATTTTATTTGGAGCACTACTTCAGGCTATTTTGGGGTGGCTACAATATTTAAAATTGCTTCCAGCGGGGTGGTTAGGATATTTACCCAATGACACAACACCCTACGGAATATTCAGACAGCGCAATGTGATGGCAAGTTTTCTTGCTACAGGACTGGTATTGAGTGGGTTCGTTACTGCCTGGGCGAAAGATATTACTGCGCCTTTTCGCCCGATTTATTTACAGCTCACTTGCGTAGCTGTTATCACACCGTTACTCGTAGTACTGAATTCCAGAGCTGGCTGGGTGGGCGCCATGCTTGCAGTGTTGTCAATAGCACCCTATATATATCAGCGACTAGGTCGCAGATATCTTGTCTTGTGGTTTGGTAGCATACTGCTTGGGATAGCCATTGGCATTAGCTGCTTACTCGTCAATGACGCAATCAATGAAACGACCAGCCGGATTCAAATAGATCCGGCTCGTAAGGCATTCTATCCCGTAGTTATTGATCTTTTTAGGGAGAATATATTTACAGGCGTCGGGTTAGGAAACTTTGAAGCTGCTTTCAATGAGTTCGCTGCGGCACAATATGCTGCTGGAGAAGCACAGCCGAGTGGCGTAACCAATCTTCATCATCCGCATAATGAGATTCTCTTTTGGGCTGCAGAAGGGGGGATACTCTCATTGCTGGCCCTATTGGGCGCTTCGGGATTCGTATTCTTGCGCGTCATTCGATTAGAGTGGAAAAGGGCGCTGGCTTTCATAGCGCTTTTTTTTCCAATTGTTCTCCATACTCAAACCGAATATCCCTTCTATCATTCAGCAATACATTGGCTAGTTTTCATTTTCTTAATCTTTTTTCTGGATTGGCACTCAGCTTCGCAGAAGGTAATAAAACTGAAATCTCCACTGATTTTCGGTGTTGGTGCGATTGTAATACCGGCGACCGTGGGAGCGTTCATGACCACAACGCTGCAAACTGCCGCAATTCTTTATCGATATGAACAAGTGCCTGGGACATCCCCTGAGGTTTTACTGTCATTGCCAAACCCCATGATCTGGCGTGACCGTATACTCTGGCAAGTACGTACAAATTTGATGTTGGCGGGCATTTCAGTAGGAGATAATTCACAAGTACAACCATTTATCGATCTGCTTTCCGAGCGTCTAAAAGAAAAACCACGTTGGCAGAATTATCAGGATCTGATTTTTGCACATGACTTTATTGGGCAGACCCGGCAAGCGGACCGTTTGTTCGATGAGGCCAATTTTCGATTTCCGACAATTGAGTTTCACCGCTTGCGTCAGAACACTTTTACCTTGCGCTCATACAATCCAGAGCCAGTCGGCGTCGAAAATTATCAGTAGAACGAGTGACGGATATCCAAAAGTGCAAGTCAAGAGGCATAGTCAAATGAATCGTGGCTTTACACTCATTGAAATAATAGTCGCCTTGGTCCTGGTCTCGGTACTTGGAGCAGTGTTCATGTCCCGGCTAGGTGGTGCCAATTCGTTCAATGGGGTCGTTGCCAGAGACCAGATAGTCAATCTTGCCCGCATGGCACAGCAAAGTGCTTTTGGTCGCGCTGGTGTAGAGTTGTCTGTGCTTCCCAACGCGGCGGGTTCGGAAGCGACGATTATTGCCAATAGCGATACCGGAGTGTTGCAGCGAGTCACCGTGCCGATTTCTTCGGTGTCTCTGGCAGGAGACCGTGATGTCACTGACAGTTGTGGTGTCACCCCAGGTGGTACAGCCATCAACAACAGCGATCCGTTTGAGGTTCGTTTCGGGCGGCTTGGAGAAGTCGTAGCCAGTTCTGGCGTGGCGAGTGACTCTGGAGTTGTTGAGAAATCATTGCGGGTTTGCATCAATAGCAATCCTGAATTGTCTGTATGTATCGCACCTTCCGGGTTCGCCTACACTGGTGATTGTGATCAATGAATAACAACTTTGCCAAAACAGGCAGGTGGCTGACCACTGGCGGATTAACCTTGATTGAGCTGGTAATCACTATTGTCCTGTTGTCTATTGCTCTGGTGGCGATTACTAATATGCTCTATGGAGGATTGGGGCGCAGCTCCGACACATTGCTGGAGTTGCGCACGGCAGCGCTTGGTCAATCTTATCTGGACGAAATTCTCGGCAAAAAATTCGATGAAAATTCGGCCAACGGTGGGGTGCCGCCTTGTCGAGCAGGTGGGCCTACTGCGCAGCAATGCTCTGTCGAAGTGGCCTGTCCGCTGGTCGCTGGCACGCCCACCAATCCCCCTGAATTTGGCCCCGATGGCATGGAAGAGCGGGAAGATTACGACGACGTTGATGACTACCACTGCTTGCAAGAAGGAGCTGATTACGGCAGCGATCTGGAAGATTCGACTGGCACGGCACGCACTGGCTATGACAATTACTCCGTGTCGATTGAAGTGCGCTACATCAATCTGGGCTCTGCGGAGGAAGAGGAGAATCTGAGTTCGGGTGCCGAGTTGGACGATCAATACGACGCCAAAGTGATTACCGTCACGATTGGCCATGCGCAATTGAACAGCGATTTCGTTTACTCAGCTTATAAAGCCAATTTTTAGTACTTCACATTCTTGATACATGCCCTAGATGATTAATGTTTGCCAAACAGCTTCGGCCCGCACTAACAGGAATCACGGATTTACCCTGATCGAGGCGGTTGTCGTGATTTTGATCAGTGCCATCATCGCCGTTGGCGTGATCAGCTTTATTGCTGATTCAGCCGAAGGGCTCGATTCGGCGGCACGCAGGTCGCGCCTTGCTGCTGCCGGCCAGGTGGCAATTCAGCGTATTTCATTTGAGCTACACAATGCTTTACCAAACAGCATCAGGACGACTAGCGTCACTGCAAGTGGCGATCAATGCATTGAATTTATTCCAGTACGCGCGGCGACTACCTATATTGACCCCGGGTTTACTGGAGCCGGAGCGAGCTCATTCGAAGTGGTCGAGTTTTTTCCCAGTCAGGATGGTGAAACCGGCGGCTTTGCGGTCATTTACCCGGCGGAGATCGATCGGCTTTATGCCGGCGACAATTCTATGGATTACGCTGACTGGCCTGATCATCCCAATATCGGTCCGATCAAAGAGATCGATAATATTGCAGACAGCGCGACAGCCAACCAGAGCACCGTGACGTTAACTGGCAGTCACCGCTTCCGCCGTCGTTCGCCGACCGAAAGAATATTTGTTGTTGATCAGCCAGTGAGCTACTGCGTTAAAGGCAGCAATCTCTATCGCTATACAGATTACGGCTTCTTTGCTTCCCAAGTGAGTGAAGAAGAGTCCGGGAGTTGTATTGTGACGACGCCTGCCCGTTGCTTGCCTAATTACGACGCCGTGCCAACCCGGCAGAAAGTACTGATCAACAATAGTATTGATAACAACAATGGCGGCGATACGGTAACCGCGTTTTCCGTGGCAACACAAACCTTGAGCCGCAATGCGCTCGTTAATCTGTCTTTTAATCTGACTTCAGGTGAGGAGTCATTCCGGCTTAATCATGAAGTGCTTACCCGAAGCGTTCCGTGACGGGCAATTATCAGGGCTTGGTCAGCCAGCAAGGTTTAATAATGAAACAACGCATAATGCGCAACCTGTTCAGGCAACAAGGGCTGGGATTACCAGCAGCAATTTTTGTCATTACCTTACTCTCGGTAATCGTGGTGGGTGTTAATTACCTGGTGAGTGGTAACTCGCGCTCGTTTCAGAACGAGATCAATCTGACGCGCGCGTTCTTTGCAGCAGAATCGGGGGCAGGTTTTGCACTTAACGGGATCTATCCCCCTGAAGACTACTCGGGCTATTCGGCACCAACCTGTGCTGGCGAAGGCAGTCCGGTAACTTACGAATTTGAGAATGACGGGCTGGGGTATTGCTCGGCCGAAGTGTTTTGTGCAGCCGTCACTGTTGGTGGCGACGACTATTTGACCATTCAGAGCACTGGAACCTGCGATGAGGTGTCACGCACGGTACAGGTGCGGACCGCCTTCTGAGGCATGGTGGTCAGGTCTGAGACCACAATGCCAGATAGAGAATGAGCGACACGATGGCGATGGTAGCAATCGCCGTTAATCCGTAGGCTACCACGGGGCTAATGCCGACAGTGGAGCGATAGGCATCAATGTCAAGATTGGCATCGTTATCGCGGAAACTGATATCGCGCTGTAATTTGAGACGAAAATTGTCTTCTTTTTCCAACAAGCGCCAGCCTGCTTTGGCTTCCTCGGCTAGCACTTCCTGCATCTTGTCCGTACTGGCGAAGAGCGGGGTCTGGGATTGGAGTACCTTGTATTCTAGTTCCATCGTGAGCTCCGTGGTGCGGAATAGTTCAGCCAGTATCAGGGCTATCAGGTCCTAATAATGCCAGTATTCGCCACACTTTACATTGTGTGAGGCGCGCGTGCAGTTGACAAGGTCAGACAACTAATGTGGCCCGATTTGTTACCCAAGTTTAAATAAGTCTGTGGCGTATGGGCACTGAATCAAGGGACAAAGTGGGACATATTCGCAGCCTTTTTAACCGTATCAATGGCTACTCAGGGCAAAATAGTCAGTCTGTATTCGTTACTCAAAAAGGACCAAACCGATTTTTGAGTCAGCAAGGGGTGATGGCTTGTAAGTGATTAAATATAAAAGACTTTATAAATAGACACTGATGAGAATCTGAGTTTACATAGAACGCGCAACAACGCGCGGTTAGCCATGTCAGTTCGAGCTGACGCTAACACAATATTTATTCGATAATTCCGTCCGAAAATGAGCCCATTCCCGTCAAGTTACAATACCCCGAAGATTCCCCGTCGAGCTCGGAAACTGGTTCGCGGTTTGTGCTGCTTGTTGGTAGTGACTGGGCTTTGGGTTGCGGGCGCACCGGAAGCACAGGCGCAGTGCACAAATAACACACCGGGTAGCGGCAGTTATGTGGTGTATCAAGGCTGTACGGAGGCCAAGGGGAGTAACAACTCACTGACTCTGAATGTACCGGGCACGCCGAGCGCTGGCGATTTATTGATTGTGTCAATCGGACTGGATGGCAATCCGACGGTCACGGCCAACTCGCCTTCGGACTGGATTTCTCTGGGGCAGGTCTCCGGGGGTAATAATGCCACCAGGCTCGCAGTTTTCTACCGTATAGCGAGTGGCTCGGACGCTGCATCCTATCAATTCAATTTCAGTGCCTCGGAAGATTACGTAGGCATCATGATGCGGTTCACCGGAGCCAGCGGTAATTTCGTCACTCAGCCTGCCAGTGGTACTGGCAATCCTGCGAGGTCACCTTCAGTTAACACCACGGGTAATTCAACCAATACCAACAACACTATATTGCGGCTCATCTCCTGGGATGATGACGACACGACGGACAATCCGGCCACTATTCTCGCTAGCCATGTGAACATCAATCAGGATTCTTCAGGCAACGGCAACGGCACGACTGCAGCCGCCGCTGCATACATAAATCAGGTGGCAGCAGGGGCATCCGGCACAGCAGATTTTGAAGCCGTCGGCGAGCAGTGGGCGGCACTAACCATAGCCATCGAGCCAGCTCCAAATGTTGTATCACCATTTTGTACGGCACCCACTGACGGTTCAGGTAGCAATGTCATTTTTGAAAGTTGTCAGGAAGCCAAGGGAGTTGGTGTCACCTCTATCTCGCCAAGTACGCCTTCCGGAATTGCCAATGATGATTTGCTGGTAGCAGTAGTCGCAGTGGACGGAGATGTCACTGTCTCGACTCCCGCCGGCTGGACCAAGGAATCGGAGACCGTTAGCAATTCGGCGGTCACTCTGGCGATCTATACACGGGTTGTTCAGGGGGGCGAGGCCAGCGATTACACGTTCAGCTGGACAGGTTTTGAAGATGTCATGAGCTACATCATGCATTTTAGCGGCACTACAGGCAGTTACGTGGCATCAGCTACCAATACTGGCACTACGGGTGCACCCGAAGCCTTAAGCGTCAATACCACTGGCAATTCCACAAATGCCAACAATAATCTGATTCTCAGGATAGCGGCCTGGGATGGGGATGCCCAGGCCATTGATCCGGTCACCATTGTGCCCGGCCACAATAACATCAATCAGGATGAGTCGACTGCAGCGATCGGGGCAGTTGCCTCGGCTGCGGCGTATGTCAGTCAGGTTGGCGCCGGAGATTCGGGGTCGGCATTTTTTGTTTCCGGCACAGTACCGTGGGCAGCGCAAACACTCGCAATAGAGCCACCAGCGGGTCCCACTACTGATCCTGTATGTCCGGGGATAAATGGCACCGTAGTAGGAAATCAGCTCGTAGTTATCGAGGATTGTTCGGAAGCCAAGCTCAACTCAAGCGTCAACGACATTACCATTTCCACACCGGCCACGACGGCCGCGGGTGACTTGTTATTGGTTGCTGTCGCTTCGGACGATGATGAAACGGTCACCGACGTGTCTGCTTCATGGACTGTTATCGATGTTGGGAATGCCGGTAATTCAGGGCCGACTTTGGCCATGTATTACAAATTTGCCGGTGTCGGTGATGCGAGCGGGTTGGGCTCTTATACCTTCTCTACCGGTGCTGAAGAGAAATACGCGTACATGCTGCGCCTCACTGGTGCGTCCGGCATTTTGATTGATAATGTACAGATCGGTGACAGCACAACGGCAATCGCTCCGGCTATCACAACAGCAGCGCCAAACACACTGGTTATCCGTACCGCCGCCATTGACCAAAATTCAGTGACACCTGACCCGTCTACAATTGTTGCTGGTCAGCGCAATATCACCTCAGATTACAGCTCAACAAACAGTGGATCGGTGTCAATGGCTGGTGTGTATGTCAGTCAAGACGCTGTGGGAGGTAGTGGCACAGTGAATATTCCGCTCACTGATTCCGAATCATGGCGAGCTGTTACGGTGGGCGTCGAACCGGTTGAATTCCTCTTCAGCCATGATGGCAGCATGAGCCTGTGCGCCATTGAGGAAGTGACCATCTCTGTGGTCAACAGTGTGGGCAATCTTCTGACGAATTTCACCGGCACAGTCGATCTGTCGACCAGTGGCGCGGCGGGTGGCAATGGTGCCTGGGCTGTCGGCTCTACTGGCGATACTGCCCAGGGCACACTCGACAATACCACTGGCGGCGCAACCGATAATGGCCAGGCGACTTATACCTTTGTTTCTGGTGATAATGGCACCGTCACTCTGGAATTCACAACGGACACTGCAGGCGCACTCAGCTTCGATCTGGAATGGGATTTAGGGCTACGGTCTTTCAGGGAAACGCAAACAGTAGCCCGCGATCCCCAGATGACGGCTTTGGCTGATTGTGAATTCCGCATTACGCATGGTGGGACAGGTGGCACCTGTGGTGCGGTTCCTGTGACGATCACGCTGGTTGATGGTTCCGGTGCCACGGCTACCAACTACGACGGCCAAACCGTGACGATTACCCAGAATGTGGGTACTGGCGGCAACTTCGCTATCAATACGGGCAATGGCTCTCTGACCCCCGATCCGGACAACGACAATAATGGCGCAGTCCAGTACACCTTTGTAGCGGCAGACAATGGACAGGTTGTGCTGAACTACACTAACAGCTCCGCTGGCACCATCAACTTTGATGTGAACGATGCCACCAACGGTTTTGTAACCGACACTGACTTGCCGGCGAGCTACGATCCCAATCTCGTCATATCCAGTTGTGAATTCAGGCTTGTGCACGATGGTGCTTCTGATGTCTGTTCACTGCAACCGATTACTCTGCAGGTAACCGACGCCACCGGCGCGCTGATAACCGGGTTTACGGGCGTTGTCACTCTCACGAATAGTGCTACTGCCGGAACCTGGTCCGTCAATAGTGCTACCAATGCGTTGGTGAGTCTTGGTTCCGGTTCGGTGCAGTATACGTTCAGTGCGCTCGACGCCGGCGACATTGTGCTTAACTATCAACTCCTGCAAACCAATGCCTCGATCAACTTCAATGTGACGTCGACGACACCGGGCATCGCTTCCCCCTCTGGCAGCTACGACCCGGTGTTGGCAGTTGCCGCTTGTACTGCGCAAATTTCTGTGTCCGCGACCACCAATGTCTGCAGCCCGAGCGAAACAGTCACACTGACGGTGCTGAACAGTAGTGGAGGGACTCCCAATGGCACCATCGGCACAGTTGTATTAAACAACAGTACCTCGAATGGCAATTACGCGCTGCCCTCACCAAACCCGTATTTTGGCGTGCTGGACAATGGTGCCAATGATGATGGTGTGGCGACCTATACTTTTAATGCCAGTGATGGCAACTCCATTGAGCTTGAGTTCTCCACGGTCCATGTGGAGTCATTGTCCTTCACGGCTTCGTCAACCTACATTACATTCGACGCTGCCGGATCGTCCGAGAACCTGCAGGTGCTGGCTTGTGAGTTCCGCATCAGCCATAGCGGTAGCAGTGATGTCTGTACACCGGAAACGATCACCATCGCCGTGTACAACGCTGCTGGCGCGGAAGTGACTGACTATGTCGGCACCATCAATCTTTCTACCAGCACCGGTAACGGTACATGGGCCAATGGTACCGGCGACGGCACAGTCACTGATCCCGTGCCCGAAGACGGCAATGCGACCTATGCCTTCGCCAGTACTGATGATGGCTTTGTCGAACTACTCTTTACCGATGCCACCGCCGAAACTGTCAATATCAACATAACGGATGGCGTCAGTTCCGCATCCAATGCCTCGTTTGATCCGAATCTCAGCATTGCCAACTGTTCGTTCCGTATCACCATGGTTGATCAAACCATGACCGCCTGTACATCGGAAGCGATTACGATAACGGTTTACAACAGCTCCGCTGCTGTCGCTACTGAATATACCGGTACGGTTTCTTTCAGTACGTCGACACTGCATGGCTCTTGGGCTGATGCCGGTGCTCTTAATGGCACGCTGACTGATACGACGCCTGGAGACGGTCTGGCTACCTATGCGTTTGATACCGATGACAATGGCGTAGCGACGTTTACCTTCACCAATGCCAACGTCGAAACCGTGAATATCAATCTGCAAGCGGGATCGATCGTCGAGAACGGTTCATACGATCCCAATCTCGGTGTCACGGGCTGTATTCCGTCAATCGTTAACTCGGCTTGTTTCCCGGGGACCGGACCGGGCACTGGCAGTTTGTCTATCGGCGCAGCAGATCCGGGCAGAATGCTGGTGATGCTGATCTTCCATATAGACGGTAGTCCTCAGGATGTCACCAATGCGACCTTTAATGGCATTGGTATGACGCAGATCGCCGAGCAGGTCGGGCTCAATACCAGCGTGGAAATGTGGGGTATCCTGAACGCGAACCTGCCTTCTTCCGCCGGATCATATCCCGGTGCCTACACCTTTGATGCCGCACCGGCCAACAGCCCGTCAATGTGTCTGGTAGAGCTGAATAACACCGAACAGAGTTTCCCGACGCCGAATGTCGGCATTCCAAGTCAGGGAGAGGTAAATAGCAATGCTTTCACGCCTGACGGTGCGCCACTTGATATGACGACCAGTATTACCACTTCCGGTAATAACGCCTTCATCATGAGCGCGGGGGTGAGTGACTTCACGCAAGTAGGGGACTCCTGGTTCAACGCGGTGTCACCCACACCGCCGATGTCGCAATATTTCTTTAATACCAACGACCAGAATCCGGCGAACGGCACAGCGGGTGGCAGTATTGGCAACAAGGCCGTGGCTGGCTTGTTGACTGTGACTGATAGGGATACTCAGGATGCATTCACCAGCGCGGCTCACATCGTGGCTTCATTCAATCCTCTGGTGGCGGGCCCACCGCAGGCAACCGGCTTTGAGCCGGTAGTACTATTCGATACCTTCTCTGGCAACATCGCCTATAAGGCTATCGGTAGCTCAATGCGTACTGCTTCCAATGGTTCCGGTGGGCAGTGTAGCTTTGTTCCCGTCGGCACAGGCACTACGGCGACACTGGCCATGCCTGCTGGCTCGACGGTAGAGGCGGCCTATATCTACTGGGCTGGTTCTGGTGAGCAATTTGAGGCTGACGACACAGTAAGCTTTGGCCCGTCAGGTTCGCAGATTTCCGTGACGGCGGACGATGTCTTCTACGTAGAAAATGTTGGCCAGGGGGACAATCTTGACTATTTCGCCGCCTACAAGAATGTCACTGCGCAAGTGACTGGTAATGGTGATTATACCCTGAGCAATCTGACCGTTCAGTCGGATGCGCCCTGGCAGACTACCGGCGCTTGCGCTGGTGGCTGGGCACTGGTGGCGGTTTACTCCAATCCGGCGGAGCGTTTTCGTGTTGCCAATCTGTTCCATGGCTTCCAGCCATTCCAGGATTCCTCCTTTACACTGGTGCCGCGAAATTTCCGTATGGCGACAACAGACAATCCGGGTGACACTCCGGGCGCCGGTTATCTGCCTAACGGCGAAGTGACCCACATTACGATCGAAGGTGACGAGGACATTGAAGCGGGCAATGAAGCGCTGGCGATTCAGGATTCTCCCGGTGCGGATACCTTTACTATTTTGACCAATAGTTTCAATCCCCCGACCGGAGACTTCAACTCAACAGTAAGTCGGCCAATTTTTTCCAATACCTTCGGTACTGGCTTTTATGAATTTGACAGCACGGCGGGTATCAACGGTGATGGCTATGAAATTGATCAGGCGGGTCCTGATGTCCTCGAGGCAGGCAGGACTGGTGTAGAGATCGGCGCCAGCTGGGGTTTCGATATCGACACTCACTTTATCTCCGGTAATGACTCCAGCGGAGAATTGTGGAATTTCGCTCAACCTGGCAACGAGGCGGAAGCTATTACCACACGCTACAGTTCGGGTCAGGATTTGGTGATGCTCATTTCTGAAGTCATCACCGTGACGAATTTCGATCTGGCTGATCTGGAAGTCTTCAAATCCCAGGCTGGAGATTTTGATGTCAATGGGACGGGCAGCTACACACTCACTGTAACGAACAATGGCAATGGCGGTCTCACTGGTGGTGAAGCCACGAGTCAACTTATTCTTGCTGATATCTTGCCGACCGGCATGACGCTGGATTCTGTCTCGGGCACTGGATGGAATTGCAGTCTGGCAACGACGACTGCTTTCAGTTGCACCATCGATATCGCCAATGACTGTGGTGTAGCAGAAGGCTGTTCCACTCCCGGTGAACTGGCACCGGGTGACAGTTTGGCAGCCGTTACGGCCAACGTGATTGTCGGTGACACCAGTGCCTTCCCGCTGTTGAGCAATAACGTCAAGAACACTGTGCGTCTACAGGCCAATGGCGGCAGTTGCGGAGGATTAACCGCTGGTGTCATTCCTGATCCGACTGGTTGTACTCGTTCCCCACAATTTGACAATCTGGACGATCTGCAAGGCGGAGCCATTGACAAGAATGATCTGGATGACAAGTCCAGTGAGAATAACAATGTCGCCAGTGTGATAACCGAGGTGCGCGGCGTCGAAACGGATCTGAGTATTACCAAAGTCGTCAATGGAGTCCTGGAGGAAGGCAATTCCGCGTCTTACACCATTACTGTGACTAACAATGGACCGGATGCAACGTCAGGAGCTACTGATGGCATTATCACCGTCACTGATACCCAGCCCGCTGGCGTGACTTTCACGTCGGTGGTACCAGTCCAGCCTGACTGGGATTGCTCATTGGGGCCATTGACTTGTACATACGATGCGTCTCTGGCGGTTGGTGCCAGCATTTCCTTCACCTTGAATGTCGATGTGACCGGCACGCAGGGCCAGAATGTGACCAATACGGCGGCGGTAGCAATCGGGCCTTATAACTTCGATACAATTAGCGGCAATAATTCTGATACTGATGTCACGGCTATCTCACCGCCACTGGTCTCCTCCAATGAGCGCTTCCTGCTGTCCGTGTCAGTGCCTGGAGACAGCACGCAGATTGGCGGCCTCGCCGCATTCCAGAATGACGACCTGATCATCTACAACCCGGTCACTGATGCCGGCATCATGTATTTCGACAACAGCGCCAGATCCTATGGTGTCGATGATGCCGATGCTACGCACTTGTTCAAGAACGGCCATATCGCTTTCTCTGCTGCGTCATCCAGCAGCATTGGTTCCAATTCACTGGACTTTGAACCTGAAGATATAGTGGTGTGGGACCCCATTCTGGAAACAGCCACCATGCTGTTCGACGGATCAGCAATTCTGGATGGGCCGATCACTGCCGATGACAACATTGATGCCGTCTATGTGAAAGACGACGGTCGTATACTGTTCTCTACTGCCGGGCCTGCCAGTCTTACTTACGGCGGTTCGACCACCGTCAGCTGGTACCAGGGCGACATTATCGAATACAACCCCAGTGATGGCACGGCCATTATTTTGATTGATACATCTGATGCGAATCTTTTCGGTGGGGAAGTGCAGGTGGATGCACTCTATCTTCGTGTCGATGATTCGGACGCGGACGCAAACAAAGAAGTGTATATATTGTCGATTAATGAATCGACGGCGACGGTTGGTGCTTGTGGTACTTGTGGGCCTACATCAGGTACCACGTTTACCCGTGATGACATTGTGGAAATCGACCTGACAGGCGCGGCGCCAGTCACGGAAAATCTGTTTGTCGGAGACGTCCCGTTGGGTGTGTTCACACCGGGTGACAATGATAGAACCATCGATGCATTGCATGTCGTGGAAGATGGTTATATTGGTCACTTCTCTATAGCGCAATCGCAGGCTGGTACTACCTGTCAGGCCGGACAAATTACCATCAGCAAGCACAAAGGGCTCAGCCATGTGGTGGATACTGACTATGCCGGTTCAATTCGCATCACCACAGATCTGGGAGAGGGCGATTGGAGTATCGCATTCGGTAGTGGAACGCTGAGCAATGGTACCGCTGATGATGGTGCCGCGGTCTATACCTTTGTACCCGCAGACAATGGTCAAGTGACACTGTATCTGAATGAAGAGACTGCCAGCACCATCAACGTTAACGTGACTAACACATTTACTCGTGAGCTAGCGGCTGAAGACCCCAACTTCATCTTCAATGATGTCATCACCAATGTGACTTATCGTGACGAGTGGAACAATGCCAGCTATAGCAACAACGATGGTTTCACGAGCTGGGATGGCGACTGGATCGAAACTGACGGCGCCGGTGCCGGTCCGGCGGCGGGTAATATTCAGGCGGATACCGGTGTGCTGGAAATGACTTCGACAATGGCCTTTCCGACGCCGAGCATTATTCGTGAATTTGACCTCAGCTCCTTTCAGGTTACCCAGAATGTGCTGCTTAATTTTGATTATTCCTACGAATTCCTCAATTCAGGTAGCGATGTACTTACTGTGGATGTCAGTGGTGACGGTGGTGATAACTGGACCACTGTTCATACCTTTAGCGGGATTGGCAGTAGTAACCCGGTGGAGCAATCCTTGAGTTTAAATATTACGTCGGACCTAGGTGTGTCGCTCAACGACTTTGGGCCGGACAACGCCCAGGTCCGGTTTGCCATCACTGGCGGCTATACTGGTACCAGCCGCATGTTCTTCGATGATATCGAGATTGCCACCGGGACGACCAACTGTGGTGTAGGGTCCCTGCATCACTATGAAATAGCGATAGAGGGGCAAACTTCGACTGCCGTGACGGTGCCCGGGATTGCCTGTGTCGGCACGCTGGTGACGATTACCGGGCACAATCTGGGTGAGCTGGATGTGGCGCCGGCGGAAACTATTGCCTTGTCAGTAGGCCCGAACAACAAAGGTGACTGGACACTCGTTTCCGGCACCGGTGCTTTTAACAACGGTGCGCTTGGAGACGGTGCAGCCACCTACACATTCCCACCGGGTGAAGTGTCCGCCACTTTCTATTTAAATTACACCGACCCGACTTCCGATCCGGAAGTCGTCAACATCAATGTCACCTCCGCCTATAGTGAGAGCGCTAACGAAGACCCCAGTCTGGCAGTTGCGCAGGCAGGGCTGCTATTTTCAACACGCGACGACGGGGTCTGGGGCACTGGTATCCCGTTGCAGATTGCCGGCAAGGCATCCAATGTGCCTGCACCTTCTATCGACCTGATTACCATTGAAGCAGTACGCAGCAGCGACAATGATCCGCAGGCCTGTTCACCACTATTCGATGCGGGTACGACTATCTCCATGCAATTCGCCGCCGAATGTCTGGATCCAAGCAGTTGTGCCGGTGGTGATTTGTCGGTGACCAGCAATCTGGCGACAATAAGCGCCACGGCTGGCAATGACAACGCTGGAGCAGGTACTACCGCCAGTTACGAAACACTGAATGTACAGATGGTTGATAATGGCAATGGGCATATTGGTGCACCGCTGGTATTGAACTATAACGATGTCGGTCAGATTGAATTACATGCACGCTACAGCATCCCGCTCGCCAATAACCCGGCTGGCATCGACAGTACCGATGATCTGGTGAGCGGTAATGGTGCCTTTGTCGTGCGCCCCTTTGGCTTCAGTGTCGATTTTAGCGGCGATCGATTGAATAATATCGACAGTTCATACGCAGCCAACGCGTCCGGTACCGCTTTCGAGGTGGCCGGCAACGGCTTTGATACGACAGTACGTGCGGTGCTTTATGACGCGGCTGATGATGACGATGACAGCAACGGTATTCCGGATGAGACTGCCGAACTTTGGGATAACACTACCGCACAAAACTTCGGCAATGAGTCAACCGATTATAAGGTAGTCGTTGCTGCTACTGTGACCGCGCCAGCCAACAGTACCGGTACGCTCAGTAACAATGAGTTCACTACGTTTGTGTCCGGTGCACAAACTCACAGTATGACGTTTGACGAGGTCGGCATTATTGATCTGGATGCTTCACTAACGGATCTGATGAACAATCCGGTGAACTATCTCAATGGCGATGCACTGGATTCTTACGAGACAGTTATTGGCCTGATTAACAATGTCGGCCGTTTCTATCCTTCCTCATTTGAACTGAGCGGCCCCATGCTCACTTCTCGCGTGCTGGCGCAGAATCCTGTCGACGGCCAGTGTATCGCCAACCCGAATCTGGCCTCGGGTACGGACCGCTTTACCTATCTGGGCGAAGAGTTTGAAGTGAGCTTTACATTGACGGCCAGAAATCTCAGCGGCGTCAGGACCGAGAACTATACTGACGGGTTTGCCAAGTTGGGTGGTGAAGCCAATGATCTGAATGCCAGCGCTTTTGCTGCCTTCATCATACAGTCTGGTGCTGATTTTGAGTTACCTGGCGCTATTGGCATAGGTGATACACCAGTGACTATTAGCTGGCCTGCAAATGCTGAGAGTGGCCGCGGTATAGCGGCTGTCAGTGGCAACTTGATAGTGGGCAAGAATTCAGTGGCAGTTGGTGAAGGTCCCTATGAGAATGTCACCGTTGGTTATGCTGCTGTGGATTCCGATGGCGCAGCAGTCGCGGTCAGCATCGATATTGATGAAGACACGACAAATGATTATGAAGCTATCGCGACAGAGAATTTCCGTTATGGCCGTCTGGTGATTGACAATGCCTATGGTCCGGAAACAGAGCCACTGCCGATATTCTTCAGAATTGAATACTTCGACGGCGATAACTTTGTCACCAATACCGTCGACAACTGCACGGTGTTGACCTACAACGGCAGTGAGACGGTATTCACCGATCGCACGCTGGAATTTGTTACCGGCACCTTTGCTGGCGGCCTGGCGCAAGAGAATGGCGATACTAATCAGGACGTGGGTGAAAGTGTTATCGAGCTGGGCGCGGTGCAGGGCAGCAACGACCTCTACAGTAGCTTCTACAATGGTCAGACGCGTCTGCAGTCCGGAGTCGATCTGGCGCCGGTGGACAGTATCAACGATGACGTGCCGTTCTATGCGTCGGCGCCGGAAGTGGCGGGTAGCGCTTTGATTGAATTCGATCTGAACAATGCCGATTTGCCCTATTCTCTCGACTTCCTGTCGTTCGACTGGCGCGATGCGGCAGAAAATGAAGACATATCGCCGGACGGTACGGCCGACAATCCGCGTGCCCGCGTGGAGTTCGGCACGTTCCGTGGTCACGACCGGATTATCAATTGGCAGGAAATCTTTATCGAGCCCTCGCCATAGTCTGATCGCTCGGGGCAGGGGGAAAGCGGTTACGGGCATTCAGTGAACACGAAAAAGCGGCAAGTGGTGATGAGCTACTTGCCGCTTTTTGTTTTTCAGTAGCGAGTCCTGATCAGGTTCGCCGAATTGGTAGTTGCTGGACTAGTCGTCTGACAAGTCAGATCCCTTGCCATAAGACGTACCCAATTCCTTGATTTTGCGGGTCAGTGTGTTGCGGCCCCAGCCCAGCAAGTTGGAGGCATCGCGACGGCGGCCGCCAGTGTGCTTGAGCGCTATATCGATCAGCGTGCGCTCGAACAGCGGTGTGGCTTCATCTAGAATAGAGCTGTTGCCCATACTCAGCTGTTGATCGGCCCAGGCCTGCAGCGCCTGGGTCCAGCTGCCGGTGCGGGCGCTTTCTACTTCCTGCTCGGCAAACTCCGGAGGTAAGTCGGACAAATGCACTTCGCGGCTGGATGCCATCACGGTAATCCAGCGGCAGAAGTTTTCCAGTTGTCGCACGTTACCAGGCCAACTCAGGCTTTCCAGATACTTTGCCGTTTCCGGGCGCAGGACCTTGGGTTCGACGTCCAGCTCCTCGGCAGCGGTTTTCAGGAAATGGTCTGCCAGTTTGGGAATATCCTCGCGACGATCGCACAGGCGCGGGATATGAATACGAATGACGTTCAGGCGGTGAAACAGGTCTTCCCGGAACAAATGTTCGTCTACCAGCTTTTCCAGATTCTGGTGTGTTGCGGCGATGATGCGCACATCGACTTTTATCGAAGTAATTCCGCCGACGCGGTAAAACTCACCGTCGGATAGCACGCGCAACAAGCGTGTTTGTGTATCCGCTGGCATATCACCGATCTCATCGAGGAACAGGGTGCCACCATTGGCTTGCTCGAAGCGGCCGGTGCGTTGCTGTGTCGCGCCGGTGAAAGCGCCCTTTTCATGGCCAAACAGCTCAGACTCGATCAGCTCTTTGGGAATGGCCGCCACGTTCAGCGGTACAAATGGCTTGTCACGGCGCGGGCTGTGTTGATGCAGCGCCCGGGCCACCAGTTCTTTACCGGTACCGGATTCGCCGTTAATGAGTACGGAAATATTGGAGTGCGACAAGCGGCCAATTGCCCGGAACACTTCCTGCATCGCCGGCGCTTCGCCAATAATTTCCTGAGATTCACCTGACTTGTCATCAGCACGATCAACGGTCTTTTCCTTGGCATGCTCCAGTGCGCGCTGGGTCATAGCAACCGCTTCGTCGATATCGAAGGGTTTTGGCAGGTACTCAAATGCACCGCGGCTGTAAGAAGCAACAGCGCTTTCCAGATCGGAGTGCGCTGTCATGATGATGACAGGAAGTTCCGGGTGTTTTTCCTGAATAGTCGACAGCAGATCGAGACCATTGATGCCAGGCATGCGAATGTCACTGATGATGGCGTCAGGTGACTCACGATCCAGACGTGTCAGCAGATCATCACCACTTTCAAAGCTGGTGGTTTCCATACCGGTTTTCGTGAGGGACTTCTCCAGTACCCAGCGAATAGACCGATCGTCATCGAGTATCCAAACTGAACTATTTGAACTCATCATATACTGCCCTGCAAAAATACCACTTGAACCCCAAGGCCTTACTCGATTGCTAAGGGTAATACCACGGAGAATCGCGTTCGCCCTGGTTTACTGTCGCATTCGATCATGCCGTTATGTTGATTAATTATTCCGTGTGTAATTGGTAATCCCAGTCCTGTGCCGTCGGGACGGCCGCTGATCATTGGATAGAAAATCGTATCCATCAATTCCGGCGGTATGCCGGGTCCGTTATCGATCACTTCAATGCTCGTCGCCAGGCGATGAAACTGCGTACCGATAGTGATATTTCGCAGTACCCGGGTGCGCAATAAAATTCTGCCATTGCGCCGTCGGGCGGTCTTTGCATCAGCCTGAGTCAGAGACTGCATGGCGTTGCGCACAATGTTGAGCATCGCCTGTATCATTTGCTCCTGATCCGCCTGGATATCCGGAATACTCGGGTCATAATCCTTGCGAATCTGAATACCGGAATCTGTTGCTTCTACCTGCACCAGATTTCTGACGCGCTCCAGCACCTCGTGGATATTGGTGGTGCGTATATCCAGTGGCTTGCGTGAGCCCATCATGCGGTCGACCAGGTTGTGCAGCCGGTCCGCCTCCTCGATGATGACATTGGTGTAGTCAGTCAGCTCGTCATCGTTTATTTCTCTGGCCAGTAACTGCGCCGCACCACGAATGCCCCCTAACGGGTTTTTAATCTCGTGTGCCAGGCCTCTTACCAGCTCTCGCGTAGTCTCGCGTGCCTGATGCAGGCTCTCTTCGCGACTGATGCGATGCGAATGTTCCAGCGAGGTGATCTCAAACAGAGCCTGCGTCTCACTGTTCTCCTCAAAAGGATTAATGGTGTAATCCACGAACAGTGACTTGCCATGTATCAACTGCAGCTCGGCCTTGCGTTTGGTGTAGCTGCTGCTGTTGCGCAGGGCGTTTTGCATCTCCTTGATGTCTTCCTCGGCATTGACCAACAGCTCGCCTATGAACAGCAAATGCGCCTTGCGGTCACTGATGTCCAGCAAGGACTCGGCAGCCATATTTATGTACAGCAGCCGCAGTTCGCTATCTAGTAAGAGAACCCCGGTTTTCAGGTTGTCCAATAACCTTTTATGAACGTTATCCAGGGTCACGCTGTCGCTCGATATCTAATCCGTTTCTCTGTCTTAGCTGTAGTGCAGGGAAAGCACCGACATGTATCAGACAAATACGTTGTTGCTATGCAATAAGTAAACCAAGTCAACAAGGTGCATTTTCTGGCTGAGAAGCCACTTTTTGGAGAGTTTTCGGGCCTGATTGCAAACAAGGTGATCCGAAGTGAGGCAGAATGCACTAATAAAGTGCGTTTTGCAAATTCACAGGGTTTGTTTCAGGGCGTTTCCCGCAAATACTTCGGGATGGGGTTAAGGCGGCGTCGCCGCTGTGCAACGGCGTTCTCTAGAGCATTTTCTGAGGGCAGCTTGGCGCAGAAGTTCGGGGCAAAAAAATACCCGGGCATTGCGGCCCGGGCATTTTTGCTTAACCGAGAATACCAAATTAGCCAGCGAGGCCTTCTTTGGTGCTCTTGATGATGGCGGCAGCCACCTTGTAGGGGTCTGCGTTAGAAGCCGTACGACGGTCTTCCAGACGACCTTTCCAGCCGTCCTGTACTGTGCCTACCGGAATACGGATAGAGGCACCACGGTCGGAGACGCCGTAGCTGAACTGATCAATAGACTGAGTTTCGTGCTTACCAGTCAAACGCTGGTCATTGTTGGCACCGTAAACGCTAATGTGACGCTCGATGTTCTTGCCGAAAGCTTCACAGATCTTGGTGAAGACAGATTCGTCGCCAGATTCGCGCATAACGCCATTAGAGAAGTTGGCGTGCATACCGGAGCCGTTCCAGTCCATGTCTTTACCCAGTGGTTTCGGTTCCCAGTTGATCGCCAGGCCATAACGCTCGGCAGTGCGCTCTAACAGGTAGCGCGCCAGCCAGGTTTCATCACCGGCACGTTGTGCGCCTTTGGCGAATACCTGGAATTCCCACTGGCCTGCAGCTACTTCAGCGTTGATACCCTCAACATTGATACCGGCTTCCAGACACAGATCCAGATGCTCTTCGATCACGTCACGGCCGTAGGCGTTCTTGGCGCCTACAGAACAGTAATAAGGGCCTTGCGGGGGTGGGTAGCCGCCTTTCGGGAAGCCGGGTGGCAAGTTGGTTTTGGTATCCCACAGGAAGTATTCCTGTTCGAAACCAAACCAGAAATCATCATCATCGTCGTCGATGGTGGCACGGCCATTGGACTCGTGCGGGCTGCCGTCGGCATTCAGCACTTCGGTCATTACCAGGAAGCCATTGGCGCGGTCGGGATCAGGAACGATAGCCACAGGCTTGAGCAGACAGTCGGAATGATCGCCGGTTGCCTGTTCGGTAGAACTGCCGTCGAAAGACCACATTGGACATTCTTCCAGTGTGCCGCCGAAGTTATCCCGTACCATTGTCTTGCTGCGCAAGCTCTGAGTTGGCTGATATCCATCCAGCCAGATGTATTCCAGTTTTGCTTTCATTTTCTATCTTTCTCCTAATCGATTTCGACTATTGGATTTCTCGTGTCTTGCGCTTGCCACGCCGCAAACTGCCCGGTGGTGGCCACAAGAGTCGGATTCACCGGGTACGAAATGTAGCACGTCCGGACGTCCAAATTCCTGCCAAGTTTGCAAGCAACACCACTGAATTAGACAAACTTCGCTGTTCGGCTTGCCTTGTGTGCATGGTGAGGAGCAAAATGTATGCCACTCGCTGGAGCGCCACAAGCCCCATGTTCTCTGGCCTTCGAGCCAAGGGCAAGCTGAAAACGCACAAACATAGTGCGCTCGTTTAATATAAGCACAATAATAGTGCGCATGGAAGGCTTGTGGTCTCTGAGTTGCACCAAGGCATTACACGCCTGCCTGCTAATTCGCCTTAAATTCACCTCGATCATTGCCGTCCCGCACGTTGGAAACTCATGCTCTATCTGCTCAAACTCTTTCCGGAAATCTCTATCAAGTCGCGCCCTGTGCGACGCCAGCAAACCCGCCAGTTACGGAAGAATATTCGCGCCGTTATCAAGGAGTTTGACGCTGCCGTCCAGGTCGCCGGCGACTGGGACAGCATCGAAGTGGAAACCACGGTGACGGTGCCGGAAGTCTTGGCGCAGATTCTTGAGCGTCTGTGCACAACTCCCGGAATCAGCCTGGTGTTGGAGGTTAGCAAGCACCCACTACCCGATCTGCAGGGGATGCTGGATTTGACCATGGATAGTTATGCTCAACGGCTGGCGGGCAAGACCTTTGCGGTGCGTTGCAAACGCCAGGGCAAGCATGACTTCAGCTCCGTGGATATAGAGCGCTTTGTTGGCGCTGGTCTGAACCAGAACACCGCTGCTGCCGGCGTTAATCTGACGGCTCCGGAGGTGACAGTACAGCTGGAAGTGCGGCATCAGGATTTTTATGTGGTGCGGCAGCAAGCCCGTGGCCTCGGCGGCTTTCCGCTGGGATGTCAGGACTCGGTGTTGTCACTGATTTCCGGCGGCTTTGACTCATCCGTGTCCAGTTACCTGTGCATCCGCCGTGGCTTGCAGACCCATTACTGCTTTTTCAATCTTGGCGGTAAGGCCCATGAACTGGCAGTGAAGGAGGTGGCGCTGTATCTGTGGATGAAATACCACAGCTCCCACCGCGTGAAGTTTGTTTCGGTGCCGTTTGAGGACGTCGTCAGCGAGATTCTTGACCGCGTCGATAATGCCCAGATGGGGGTCGTGCTCAAACGCATGATGTTGCGGGCGGCCGAAAAAATTGCCGAGGAGCTGGAAATCAAGGCGCTGGTGACCGGCGAAAGCGTCGCCCAGGTCTCGAGTCAGACACTGACCAATCTGTCAGTCATCGACACGGCTACCGACAAGCTGGTGCTCAGGCCATTGGTCACCACCGACAAGCAGGCCATCATTGATCTGGCCAGAGAGATTGGCAGCGAGGAGTTTTCGCGCAATATCCCTGAATATTGTGCGGTGATATCCCGCAACCCGACGACCCGCGCCAAACCCGAGCGCGTTGCCCGGGAAGAGGCGCGTATCAACATGGATGTGCTGGCAACTGCCGTGGCCAATGCGCGCTATCAGCTGATCACAGAGGTGATGGAAGACTTCGGCGAACAGGCCGCCGAAGTGGCGATCGTGCAGGCTATTGGCCCGCAGGATACGGTCGTCGATATTCGTCACCCTCATGAGGTTGAACTCAGCCCCTTTCAGCCGATTCCCGGCGCGGATTACACGCTTTTGAATATCCCTTTCTATGAGTTGCGTTCTTCCTATGAACGGCTGGTCGACAAGCCGCGAGTGCTTCTCTACTGTGACCGCGGGATGATGAGCCGCCTGCATGCTGCCAACCTGCAGGATGAAGGTTTGCGCAATGTGGCGGTTCTTGATCTGCGGCCAGCGCAAAAAATCGCCAGCTAGTCACTTCGACTCAGAATATCGCTTCGTGGAGACGGCCGGGGTCGTGTATACTCGCCGCTTTTTCGCAGTCCACGTGGAATCTTCAGGCAGTTCTGCCTGCGTCTGGCCGCGTGGTTTCTAACGTCTACTGGCAGCCCTGAAGTGATAGAAAATATTCGCAATATCGCCATTATCGCGCACGTCGATCATGGCAAGACCACACTGGTTGATAAACTCCTGCAGCAATCCGGTACGCTGGAGTCCCGCGGCAAACAGGTCGAACGGGTAATGGATTCCAATGATCAGGAGCGCGAGCGTGGTATTACCATTCTCGCCAAAAACACCGCCATCAACTGGAAAAACTATCACATCAATATCGTTGATACCCCCGGGCATGCCGACTTCGGCGGTGAAGTTGAACGTGTGCTGTCGATGGTGGATAGCGTTCTCTTGCTGGTTGATGCCGTCGATGGCCCTATGCCGCAAACGCGCTTTGTCACGCAAAAAGCCTTTGCCCGTGGTCTTAATCCAATTGTGGTCGTCAATAAAGTTGACCGCGAAGGCGCACGTCCGCACTGGGTAATCAACGAGGTTTTTGATCTGTTCGACAAACTCGGTGCCAATGACGAGCAATTGGACTTTCCCATCATTTACGCATCGGCAATTCAGGGCGTGGCCGGACTGGAAATAGACAGTATGGCCGAAGACATGCAGCCGCTATTTGAGACTGTGGTCGCGAAAGTGCCTGCCCCGCCGGTAACCGTGGACGCACCGTTCCAGATGCAGATCTCGGCGCTGGATTACAACAGCTATGTCGGTGTGATCGGTATCGGTCGTATCACTCGTGGCAAAGCCAAACCCAATTTGCCGGTAGTCATCGTCGATCGTGACGGCAAGCAGCGCAAAGGCAAGAT